>NZ_NVEC01000050.1 GCF_002571225.1 Bacillus sp. AFS059628
TTTTGGGACAACCTCTTTTTATTATTGCACTTGTTCTAAGCCATTCGGAGTAATCTTAAAGGAAATTTCTTTAAACTTTTTCTTATCTCCTTTTCCAACTAACTCACTATTTTTATACCAAATTAAACGATCTGATTCGGCATGATACACTTTCACTACATCCCCATACTGGAAGGAAGTACCGTTCACTTGCTCTGCAAAATTCTTTGAAGTTTCTTGTCCTTCTGCTGTTACATGTTTTTTCTCCGTTCCGTTTTGATCATATAGTGTAATTCCCATATATAATTCGTTTTTAAAGTAACTATGAATTTGTTCATTTGTATGCGTTACATGTAGTTGCTTATCTTCATGATTGAACGTTACAACAGAACGAATATCATCACCCAGCCCTTGGTATACAAGACTATCTCCATACGTTACTTCTAATGCCACTTCTGTTACCTTTTTGTTTCCAAAACGATCTTTCGTTTCTACTTTTACTGTTTGCTTACCAATTTTTGTTGTATCTGGTTTCCCTACAAAACCTACTACTTCTCCACCCTGCACTTCAACAAATTTCTTTGCGTCTAGCGTTTCGCTGTTTGTTCCGATTACTACTTTTTGCGGATTTGCTTTTACTGTTTGCTCGCTGTCTAATCTTTCAAATCCATTTTCAGTGATTTTGAAGACTAATTCCTTTATCTCTTTACTTTTTCCTTCGCCTACATATACATCTTTTTGATACCAATGTAAACGAGAAGATTCCGCATGATATACTTTCACTACATCTCCATACTCAAATGTAAGTCCATTTACTTCCTTAGCGAATGCTTTTGTATTCTCTAAACCTTTTACCGCTATATTTTTCTTTACTGTTCCTTCTTTATCGTACAATGTGAATTCAAAATACTTTTCATCTTTAAAGTAATCATGAATTAGATTCTTTGTATCTGTCGCACTCAATTTTTTCGTATCATGGTGTAACGTTATTATCGACTTCATATCGTCAGTACCGTAGCTTAATCCATATACAAGTAGGCTCTCTCCATATGTTACTGTTAGAGGAACCTCCGTCACTTGCTTATTTCCAAATCGATCTTTCGTTTCTACTTTTACTTTTTGTTCACCGATTTTTGTTGTATTTGGTTTTTCTACAAAGCCGATTACTTCACCGTCTTTTACTTCAACAAAAGCTTTTGGATCTAGTTTTTCAGCGTCTGTCCCTACTACTACTTGCTGTGGTTTCACCGTTACTTCTTGTAAACTACCTTTTAATTCAAAGCCTTGCGGGGTAATCTTAAAAAATTTTTCTTTTTTATTTTTAGCTTTCCCTTGATCTACAAGTTTATTATTTTGGTACCACTTCAAACGGCCTGGTTCTGCATGGAATACTTTTACTACATCACCATATTCAAAATCCAATTCATTTAGTTCCATCGCAAATCTTTTTCCTGTTTCTTGTCCTTCTGCTGATACACGTTTCTTTTCAATCCCATTTCGATCGTATAGCGTTAAGCCCATATATTCTTCTTTTTCAAAACGGTAATGTATCTCATTATTGGTAAAGTTTGCATCTAATTTCTTCTCATTGTGGTGAAGTGTCACTGTCGACATTACATCATCTGAAAGCCCTTGAAAAACTATACTGTCATCATAAACTCCATTAACTTGGACAGGAATTGAATTTTTATTTCCTTTCTCATCCTCAATTTCTACTAACACTTCCTGTTTCCCATTCTCTAATTTAGGCCATACAATCTTTCCTGTTACTTTTACATTCTCACCTAAATTTCGAACAAGTTTACTTGCTTCATTCTCGTCAGAATCTGTACCAACTAAAAGGTTTTGCACCTCATTAGCAGGTTCACCATAAGGAACTTTATACGGCTCAACTTGTTTCTCACGAATATCATTACTATCTGTAGCTTTCCAGATTTCCTTTTCTAATTTAGGTAACTTTAATTTTTCTATTTTCTCTCTAATATCATCATTTGGCGTCAATCCCCATTCCTCAAAGAAAGGAATTAAATTTTGCTCTGCCACTTTTGATGTCATATACACAAACATTTGCTTTTTCTCTTCATCAGAATGAGGCATTTCACTCTGTGGTAACAAACGATAAGCTTGATGTAACCTAGGATAGAAATGTTCTCCATAAACGACATTTAATTGCCAAAACATTGTAAGAAGGTTAATGTCATCAATGAATCTTTCTGCTTTAGGCTTCTCTAAATACTCAAATGAGTTTTTATAGTGCTCATCCATTTCTAATTGATTCCCTAACGCCTTTTGAACAGCTAATGAGTAAATATTTACTGTGACTTCCCTTACTTTAGACCACTTCCAAGGTTCTTGCTGATGTAAATGTCCAACTTCATGCCATGGTCCCCAGCCATCCTTTTCAAGCACTTCTATATCTAAAACTCTATTCATTGCGCTTGGAATATATCCTGTATGATAATTTGTTGCAAACATAAAGTCATCTTCATCAGGATTCCGTTTTTCAACAAACTGAACGTAATGATTTGGAGATTTCGCAACTCCAATACCGTCCTCAGATAATCCTGCTACTGCATTTTCCAAACGAATAATCTTATCATGTAATTTCATTAACTTTGTCGGATCTGTATCGTTCATATGATCTTGAACAGCATTATAACTCGTAGTAATTAAACTTCTCTCGCCTTTTAATTCAACTGCATAAGGATTCTTATATTTCTTCAACATTTCATCCCAATCTTTTTTCGTATGCTTACCTAAAATAAATAAAGGGAAGTGACTACCACCATTCGTAACTGAGGCTGTTACTTCCCCTTCGGTATTCATATTATAAAAATATAAAATACCGCCTCTTGGAGATGAAATAACGTTTTTCCCTGGTTTTAAATTAAACTCTTCCGGATCCTTTTCATCATAAGATCTCGTTCCTATAAAAGCTTGAATAGACTGCGTTCCTTTTATGTCAATTGTAATCTCTTCATTTGGCCCTGCATAAATTCCAGTTGGCTCATTCGCAGACAGTTTCCAACTCACTCTTAAACGGTTATTTTCTTCATCTACGCTACCTTTCCCCAATAACTGAAACACTCTCTGCTCAAATTTATTCTCTGTAACCTCTTCTAATTTCCCACCTTTATTTTCTTCCAAAGGTGCTGCATATCCTTTCGATGCTTCGAAAGCTACTGGCGATAATAATGTAGATATACATATTCCAGCCACTAATACCCTACTCGTCTTTTTCTTCGACATAATCTGTGTCCCCTGTTCCTTTATTTAGAAAAAATATCCTATATATTCATTTAATAAGGCATCCTATTATCTCTATAAAAACATTTAATGAATAGACTAACACCTCGCGCACCTGTATCATTTACTACCGCATTTTTCTCCATGTATTCGCTTTCCTACATTATAAAATTTTTATGTACTGTATCCTCCTCACTTCCCTCTACTTGTGATGAGTTCTCTCTACATAAAAAGAGAATAGTAAAAGATATATTTCAGTATTGTCATCTATACATCTAAAGTTATGAATAACAATATAATCTTACATTTCCTTCATATATGACCATCTATAGGTAGTTTTTCCAACTGAATTTTACACGCTTTCTACTTTGTTAGATAGCCTTTTCAATTAGAATAATGTTACAATTTCGTGAATATAATCTATTAATCGTAACGTTAGAATTTTATTATATTTATATTATTCCGAAATAAAGTTTATACTGTACAAATAGTGTTATTATCTTTCATTTAATTTTCCTGATATAATTTTTTATTCATATAAAAAAGCATTGGCACAAGCCAATGCTTTTTCGTTATCTCTTTTGATTCGGTTTATGTGGTTCGTTTGGAGTATGCGGTTTATTATTATCATGTCCATTTGTTGTTTTCCAACTTACCGATAACTCTGGACTTGTTTTTTCTTCACTGCGCTCAAGTAATACGACTGCATTTTGAATTGTTGGTGTACCTTTATGTGCAATCCCTTGTAACTTTGTTAAATTCCCTAATACTTTAAAGCTAAATCCACCAGCTGGTGTTTGTTTCGGAATTAAGATACGGAACTTTTCTCCTACATTAAATTCCGTTTT
Source organism: Bacillus sp. AFS059628 (assembly GCF_002571225.1). Lineage (GTDB taxonomy): Bacteria > Bacillota > Bacilli > Bacillales > Bacillaceae_G > Bacillus_A. The sequence goes on from NZ_NVEC01000050.1 coordinate 4,074, forward strand.
TGCTTCGCCTTTTTCATTTACAAACTTCGCACCCGCTGGTGCACCTGTTGCTTGCACTTTATACGTTCCGCTTTTCGCATTTGTTTCTACTGTATATAAACCTGTTTCAAAGAAATCATTTTTCAATACTGCTTCTTGTTCTTCTGATGGTATGACACTCATCGTAATTTCTTGTAATTCTTCACTAGCATTTGCTTTTGCAACAATCTCTTTCGTTAGCTTTTCTACATTTTTATTACGAAAATCTAAATCGTTAATATCGATTTGTTTTAATGCATTCCATACTGCAAGCTGCGTTGCATAATGCGCTTCTCTCCAATCAGAAACGCCTAATTCTTGTGGACTCTTTTGTGGATATCCATTTAATAGTACACGGTACACATTAATATCCACTTTTCCCATTTCCGGTAAATCTTGACCGCTCGGAGATTTCAAATCTACATTTAAGCAAAAGGCAATTTTACCATCTGCTGTTTTAATAAGCTCTGTTCGAATTGGTTTCTTCTTTGACTTACTATAACTCCAATCCATCTGATACTTTGTATGATCCATAACTTCCGCGAATGCTTTTTGCAGCGGAAATAACACAAATAAAACACTTAAAAACACAGCCAAAAGTTTGAACGATTGCTTTATATTCATGTTTACAACCCCTTATGAAATAACAAATTTACTAATAAGTAGTATTTAGTTAGAAAAAATTTTTATGCATAAACAAAATAAAAAAGAGTGCAAACTGTTTGCACTCTTCTTCTCCACTATATGTTTAGAAATCAAAGTTATCAGGGTCTGGACCAACGCGGTGATTTTCGTTTAACGCGTCGATTTTCTCCATATCTTCTTTCGTTAATTCGAAATTAAATATATCGGCATTTGCAATGATTCGGTGTTCTTTCGTTGACTTCGGAATTGTTACAACTTCATTTTGAAGGTCCCAGCGTAAAATGATTTGAGCTGTCGTTTTACCATACTTATGAGCAATTTCTTGCAATGTTTCGTTATCTAACAATTGACCTTGCATAAGTGGTGACCATGCTTCCATTTGAATACCTTGCTCTTTACAGAACGCTTGTAATTCTTTTTGCGTTAAACGAGGGTGATATTCCACTTGGTTAATCATCGGTTTCATTTCTGCATCTGCTAGTACGTCTTGCAGATGATGGATTTGGAAATTACTTACACCAATTGCACGTACGCGTTCTTCTTTATAAAGTGTTTCTAACGCTCTCCACGTATCTTTGTATTTCCCTTCTACAGGCCAATGAACAAGGTATAAATCTAAATAATCTAGCTCTAATTTTTTTAAGCTTTCTTCATATGCAGCAAGTGTCGTTTCATATCCTTGATCCGAATTCCACACTTTTGAAGTAATGAATAAATCTTCACGAGAAATGCCTGCTTCTTTTATACCTGCGCGAATTCCTTCTCCTACAGCTTTCTCATTTCCATAAATCGCAGCTGTATCGATACTGCGGTATCCTGCTTTAATCGCAGATTTCACAGCCTCTACAAGTTCTGGCCCATCTTCTACTTTAAAAACACCTAAACCGAACCAAGGCATCTCTACACCGTTATGCAATGTTGTTGTACTTTGTAAATTTTTCATTATATTTTCTCTCCCTTATTTTACTTGATCTCTTTTTTCTAATGTCATACTCCACGCTGTTAAAATAACAGCGCCTACTACCATAATTCCGCCTACCCAAGCTGTATGAATTAATCCTAACGAGTTCGTAACAATGCCTCCTAAATAAGCACCGAGAGCGATTCCCGCATTAAACGCTGCAATGTTAATCGCGGATGCCACATCAACAGCGCTAGGTACAAATCGTTCAGCTAATATAACGACATACACTTGTAGCCCTGGAACATTCATAAATGCGAATAGTCCCATGAAAATAATTGTGATGAGTCCAGCGACTTGAAACGGCGCTGTAAACGTGAAAACAAATAATACAATTGCTTGAATAAAGAACATGTAAAATAATGCTCGAATCGGATTATGATTTGATAATTTTCCGCCGACCATGTTGCCGATTGCAATTGCGATTCCGTACACTAACAAAATAATTGTAACGGTACTTGCTTTAAATCCTGTTACTTCTTGTAATAGCGGAGATAAATACGTAAATGTTACGAATGTTCCCCCGTATCCTAATGCAGTAATAATAAATACAAGTAATAGTCTCCCATTCGTAATCAGCTTAAATTGATCGCGAAATGATATAGACGTACCTTTTTTTAAGTTAGAAGGAATTAGCATACTGTTGGCGATTAAAGCAACGATCCCAATTACCACAATTACCATAAACGAGGCTCTCCAACCAAATTGTTGACCGATAAACGTTCCAATTGGTACACCTGTAATAGTCGCAACGGTTAAACCAGTAAACATAAATGCAATTGCACTCGCACGCTTATTCTCTGGTACAAGCGCAGCCGCAATTGTCGATCCTATCGACATAAAAACGCCGTGCGCAAACGCAGATACAACCCTCGCGATAAGCAACACAGTAAAGCTTGTTGCCACCGCTGCAATTCCATTACCAATAATGAAAATAATCATAATCCACATTAATAACGTCTTTCGCGACATACTAGCTGTTAATGACGTTAATACTGGAGCACCGAACGCTACTCCTAACGCATATAAAGAAACGGTTAAACCCGCTGTTGTAACAGAAACATGTAAATCCTCTGAAATAGATGGTAATAAACCGACGCTAATAAATTCGGTTGTACCAATTCCAAACGCACTAATGGCTAGTGCTAATAAAGCAAACATACTTCTCCGATTCGTCTGTACTGCCGAAGAAGATACTGTATATGAATTCAATTGAACTCCTCCTTAATACGAGAAATCCAATCATAATAGTATGAAAAAAGGCCTTTTTTCTTCTACAAAATAAAATTACTGCTCATATATGCTATTATGAATGGCTTCACTCTTTTTTTGAAGAACGCACTTAAAAGTACGATAGGTACCCAAAAGTAACATAGGCACTTTTTAGTACCGTACTACTCATTTCCCTCTTACGTATGCTATTATGGAACATATTCAACATGATAAAAAGTACGTACTTTAAAGTGCTATAGGTACTTTTTAGTAACATTTAAATGATTTAGCTTCTTTTGTTGGAGAACTGACATCTACATTCATCAAAGGAGATTTTAATATGAAGAAATATAACATTCCCGTTGAAGCGACTTTAGAGGTTATCGGTGGAAAATGGAAAGTCGTTATTCTTTGTCACTTAACGAAAGGTACAAAGAGAACGAGTGAATTAAAACGTCTCATGCCTGGTATTACACAGAAAATGTTAACGCAGCAATTACGCGAACTAGAAGAAGATGGAGTTATTCAAAGAAAGGTATACAATCAAGTACCACCGAAAGTAGAATATTCCCTTACAGACTACGGTTGGTCTTTAGAATCCATTCTCGATTCCCTTTGTACTTGGGGCGAATGCCATCTTGAAAAAAGCGGTAACACATCGATGCTAATAACAGAAGGCGAATAAAGAAAAAAGGAAAAAANNTTTTTTCCTTTTTTCTTTATATATACGTACATTTCTAACCTTAACAAAATAATTTATGCGCTTTCATGCCTTGTCAGTACTACGTTATACACGTAATATCAAATAATTAGGAATCATTTTTATGTTAACATAGGTGTATATAGTATATAATATAGGATATATATTATATACACTTTCCGATAAAGGAACTTTCCATTATGCGGACAAGCCATGTATCGGACAGTTCATAAATAATAGGTAGGACATTATGGTTTTGGGTTTATGATTTCAGCTTACTTGCTGACATAAATTTAAAGGCATTTTATTGTGTTTTGTGAAACTTTGTATAAAGTTTCGCAAACGTTTACTATCTTACCTATCAAAAATAAGAGTATTGCTATCGTAAAGGAGAATTGGAGATGCCAGAAACTATGACTCAAACAAAGCCAGAACAAGAAACTGTACAAATTTCTGCTAGCCAAGGACAACTTGATGTACTTGATCAGTTGTTAAAACCTGAGGTACAAGAATCATTAACTACACTAGTAGAACAGCTTCCAAAATTAACTGAGCTTGTTAACATTTTAACTAAGTCTTATGACTTCGCTCAAACTGTTGCTACCGATGAAGTATTAAAAAGCGACACTGTTGGTGCAATCACAGAGCTTGTAGAACCTGTAAAAGATACAGTGAAAAGCATGGCTGCTACTGCAATCGAAGCGAAAGATCGTGCTGACGAAAGCAACGAAGTTATCGGCCTGTTCGGTCTATTAAAATTATTAAAAGACCCACAAGCACAAAAAATGTTCCGCTTTGTGAACGCATATCTTCAAATTAGTGCAGAACGTAACAATAAATAAGTTAACTTATAACAACAATTAGTAAAGACGGGGGATATCATACTATGTCAAAACAAATTGTCATCTTAGGCGCTGGTTATGGCGGTCTTCTTGCCGCTTTAAACGTACGTAAATATTACAGCAAATCAGAAGCACAAGTTACAGTGATCAACCAATACCCAACGCACCAAATTATCACTGAACTACACCGCCTTGCAGCTGGTAACGTGTCTGAGCAAGCAGTTGCAATGCCACTTACAAAGCTTTTCAAAGGTAAAGATATCGATCTTAAAATCGCAACAGTTGAGTCATTCTCAGTTGATAGCAAAGAAATCAAACTAGCTGGTGGCACTACTTTATCTTACGATGCACTTGTAGTTGCTTTAGGAAGCAAAACTGCTTACTTCGGTATTCCAGGACTAGAAGAAAACAGCATGGTATTAAAATCTGCTGCTGATGCAAACAAAATCTACAAACACGTTGAAGACCGTATTCGTGAATACGCGAAATCGAAAAACGAAGCTGATGCTACAATCGTAATCGGTGGTGGCGGATTAACTGGTGTTGAGCTAGTTGGTGAGCTTGCTGACATTATGCCTAAACTTGCAAAAAGCCACGGCGTAAATCCAAAAGAAGTTAAACTTCTTCTTGTTGAAGCAGGTCCAAAAATCCTTCCAGTATTACCAGATCACTTAATCGAACGTGCAACTACTAGCCTAGAAGCACGCGGTGTTACATTCTTAACAGGTCTTCCTGTAACAAACGTTGCTGGCAACGAAATCGACTTAAAAGACGGTCAAAAACTTGTTGCTAACACATTCGTTTGGACAGGTGGCGTTCAAGGTAACCCACTAATCGGTGAATCAGGTCTTGAAGTAAACCGTGGTCGTGCAACAGTTGATGCATACCTACAATCTACTTCTCACAAAAACGTATTCGTTGCTGGAGACAGCGCTGTTGTCTTCGCTCCAGACGGACGTCCATACCCACCAACTGCACAAATCGCTTGGCAAATGGGTGAGTTAATTGGATACAACTTATACGCAGCACTAGAAGGCAAAGCATTCGAAGAGTTCGCACCTGTAAACTCTGGAACACTTGCTAGTCTAGGACGTAAAGATGCTGTTGCTACAATCGGAGCAAGCAATACTCCACTTAAAGGCTTACCAGCATCATTAATGAAAGAAGCAAGTAACGTTCGTTACTTATCACACATTAAAGGTCTATTCAGCTTAGCTTACTAATCTGAATAGAAGCCCGAATCATGCCCTGCATGATTCGGGCTTTTTTAGTCCGTAATTCCCTCTAACTTATTTATTCGGCAGATGTATAATATAACCCTTTAAATTATCTAAATTTACTGATTATTTTATGTCTAAATTGTGTATATGAAAGGATGGAAGTATTCTTTCTACTCCCATCCTTTCGCACAAATTATTCTCCTAACTTCACTAAGCTGTAGTTCTTCTTCCCTTTACGAATAATAATAAATCGTCCATCAAATGAATTTTCTACAGTCACATCCGTACCTACATCCGTTACTTTTTCACCATTCATAGAAATAGCTCCATTATTAATATCCTCACGCGCTTGTCGTCTAGATGGTTCAATTCCTAAATCAACGAGCCATTCTACGATATTTTTCGTCTCTTTTGAAGACTGGAATGTTGGCATTTCTTTAAAGCCTTGCTCAATTTCATCGGCTGTTAACGATTTAATATCTCCGCTAAATAACGCTGCTGTAATTTTCACAGCTTGCAGGAACGCTTCTTCTCCATGAACGAATTTCGTCATTTCTTCCGCTAATACTTTTTGTGCTTCACGTTTATGAGGCTCTGTTTCTACCTTCACTGCCAATTCATCGATGCGCTCTTTCGTTAAGAACGTAAAGTATTTCAAGTATTTAACGACATCACGGTCATCTGTATTTACCCAGAACTGGTAAAATTCAAACGGTGTTGTTTTTTCAGGATCAAGCCAAACTGCACCACCTGCTGATTTACCAAACTTCGTACCATCTGATTTCAATAATAACGGAATCGTTAATCCGAATACCTTCGCTTCGTGCCCTTCTAACTTACGAATTAAATCTAAACCACTCGTAATATTTCCCCATTGGTCACTACCACCAATTTGTAGTTGAACATCTTCTTTCGTGTATAAATGATGGAAGTCCATCGCTTGCAAGATTTGGTACGTAAATTCTGTGAAAGAAATTCCTGTATCTAAACGACTTGCTACAATGTCCTTCGCTAACATGCTATTAATGCTAAAGTTTTTTCCGTAATCACGTAAAAATTCGATAATGTTTATTTCATGTGTCCAGTCGTAGTTATTAACCATCTTCACTTCGCTATTTCCGCCAAAATCAAACAGCTTTTTCATTTGCACTGTTAACGCATCCACGTTATGCTGAACGACTTCTAACGTTTGAAGTTGACGCTCTGATTGACGTCCACTCGGATCACCTATTGTCCCTGTTGCCCCGCCGATTAAAATAACTGGATGATGACCAGCTAACTGGAATCTCTTCATCATCATAAACGGAATCAAATGTCCGATATGCATACTATCACCAGTCGGATCAACTCCGCAGTATAGTGAAATCTTTTTCTCTTCTACTAGCTTACGTAAACCTTCTTCATCCGTCTGTTGATTAATGGCACCGCGCCATTCTAATTCATCAATAATGTTCATCTTTTTTCATCCCCTCTATTTTTTTGAAAACAAAAAATCCCTATGTCTATGACATAGGGACGATTATTCACCGTGTTACCACCCAGTTTGTATAAATAGCATAGCTACTCATACCACTCTTAGCAATAATATCGATTGCCAATCCGCTTAGCATTACCTAAGATACTCCAGAGTGTAATTCGCAAGTTTGTTTGTGCTAGGTTCCAGCAACCCCTAGCTCTCTCGTTAACAGTGACAAACTGCTACTGGGCTCTTTCAACGTATGTTATTTGTTAAATTATTAGCCATTATATTGAATCGCAAACAAATTGTCAACAATACCTAAATATTATTTTGAAATAATTCACAGTTTCATACGTAGAGTTTATTCTTTATCTTCTCCAATAATTCTTACTTCTCGCTCTAACTTCACGCCAAATTTCTCTTCAACAGTCTTTTGTACGAAGTGAATTAAATCAATGTAATCTTGTGCTGTTCCGTTATCAACATTCACCATAAATCCAGCGTGTTTTAGAGAAACTTCCACTCCGCCAATTCGCTTACCTTGTAGCCCTGATTCTTGAATTAGTTTACCAGCAAAGTTATTTGGTGGGCGCTTAAATACGCTACCACATGAAGGATATTCTAGAGGTTGTTTTGACTCACGTTTGAACGTTAAATCATCCATTTTTGCTTTAATTTCTTCATATACACCTTCTTCAAGTTCGAATCTCGCTTCAAGAATAATGTAATGGTTGTTCGCAAATACACTCTTACGATATCCAAATTCAAATGCTTCTTTCGTCAAAGTACGTAGCTCTCCATCACCTGTCATTACGACAGCTTCTGTTAATACATACGAAATTTCACCACCGTATGCACCTGCATTCATATATAATGCTCCGCCAACTGAACCTGGAATACCACAAGCAAACTCAAGACCCGTTAAGTTATGTTCTAGTGCAATACGTGATACATCAATAATTGCCGCACCGCACTGTGCTACAATCGTCGTTCCTGTTACAGTAACACCTGTAATGTGAATTAAACTTACTGTAATTCCGCGAATTCCACCATCTTTAATAATGACATTTGATCCATTTCCTAAAAACGTAACTGGAATATTATATTCGTTAGCATATTTAATAACTTTTTGAATTTCATCATAATTTGTCGGTGCAACGAACACATCAGCTTTTCCACCAACTTTAATATGCGTATGATTCTTTAACATTTCATCTTGTTTCACATGACCTTCAGGCAATACCGTACTTAAATATTCATAAACCTCTTGCATATTCATTTTACGATTCCTCTATTTCTATATTCTTTTTATCCCGTTATACGGGCCCATAATATCCCCACATACATGAAATGAACCTAAAGTGGTGGATACAGTGTACCCAAAATCAATTCGAGACACCTATTAACCTCTTAATTTATAAGAGGTGCCACTCATATTAAAATATATATTGCATAATAAAGCAACCCAAATGGGCTACTAAACTTGACATGTCATCAGAAAGACAACAATTTGTAAAATATATTACTTTTTCAACACACTACCCTTCAGTATCTTACTATATCATACGAAAATAAAGTGGTATTTTTTTGTAATATTTACTTTATTTTCATCACTAAAAAGGGAGGCTTTTACCTATGTAAAAGCCTCCCTTTCATCACTTATTATAAATTACTTTTCGTTCTCTTCTTTTTCCTTATCAAACCATAACAGCTCATCGTTATCAACTTCGCCATTATAATTGATTAAGATTTCTTCTCCCGCTTTTATATCCTTGTAGGCGAAGAAGTTAAACGTATGGTTCTCGAAGACAATATCATACGTCGCATTCGGTGTATATGAATGATTAAATAACATACCGTATCCTAAAAGGATTGCCGTATGATTTACCCCATACTCAAATGCGTAATCAGCAAGCAACGTTTTCTCAATGTGTTCATGCTGTTCATTCGGATAAGAGATAACTGGTGCTGCGTGTATCAACTCACCTTTTTTAATATCACGAGTTGCAAATACACCTCTATTAAATTCTCCATCACTAAGTTCAGAAGTCTTAACTTCGATCATATGCGTCACCTATATAATTCTTTCTTTGAAGTATTTTATCCCGCTATTTGCGAGGTTCAACTAATAATAAGTAGATATTAGTCTCACTTTATCTCCTTAAGCTTGGCAGAAAACGAACAGAAAAGCAATTAAATTCCGCTCAAGTATTCGTTTAAATGAAAAAAGAGCACACATAGTGTGCCCTTTTGAAGTGATATTACTTTTCTAAAATATCTTCTAACAACTTCACTTGCTCACTAACAGTATGTAACGTCTTCACTGATGTGTCATTTCGATGTTTTTCTTCTTCCACACTTGCTAACACTTCTTCCGTAGCCGCAGAAGTTTGCTGAATTACATTAGAAGCATGTGTAACATCCTTTACGATATTCGTCGTTTTAACTTGGAAGCTTTCTTGATGACCAACGATTTCTCTCATTACATCATTGATTGCATCAATGAACTTTCCTAAATCCGTTACGTTTGTTAAAACGCTTGCTAACATTTCGTTACATTCTTCTTGTACTCTTTCTGATTTCTCTACCTGCGCTTCCACCTTACTTGCTTGATTACTAAACTCCTTCAAAATACCTTGAATTCTTCCCGCAGAACGATTCGATTCTTCGGCCAGCTTTAATACTTCATTCGCTACAATAGCAAACCCTTTTCCATGCTCACCCGCTCTTGCCGCTTCAATATTTGCATTTAAAGCTAGCAAACTCGTCTGACTTGAAATATTCGTTATTACATCTACAATTTCATTAATTTGCTTCGACTGTATCATTAAATCTCTAAATATAATTCCTGATTGTGAAACAACATCATTTAAACTTCTCATATTCGCTTCAAAATTTCGCAAAGTATGTACACTACCCTTTGAAATTTCTAAACTTTCATCAACACGAATCGATGCATTTCTTACTTGAGAAATGATTTGTTCAATATTCCCCTCCATCTCATTCAATACTTCCACCGAACGATGCATCATCTCTGATTGTGATTGAGTACCAACTGCCACCTCTTCAAAAGCAAAATTAATTTCACTCATCGACTCCATCGATGTATTCATATTTTGTCTTAAATGATTGAAATTACTATCTAGTTTTACAACCGTTTCCTCAATAAGTCTTTGCGTTTCTTCTAACTCCTGAGCTTTCCTCATTACTTCCTGCTTCTCATCACTTAAGCGGGCTAACAGATTAGAGCCAATCTTCGTTACACCCCACATAGCGATCGTTACGATTGCTAACAAGCTTGCAAAGTTTGCGGCTTCAGATGCGGCTGTATAAGCAAAAAATTGCTCCGGCCAATAACTACAAAGAATAAATGTGATCACAACCGCTACTCCGCCAAGAATGATAACGAGACGTTCACTTAAATAAATAAGTGAAACCGCTAGTGTAAAGTAAACCATTTGAAATACAGCCGGGCTTTCATTAAATGCTTGTATCATAATGAAAGACATTATAAGCAACATAAATGTCATGATATATTTATACACTGATTCCATACTTTTTATAAATGTAAAGCTTGTTCCAAATACAACTACAGACATACCACAAATCCAAAACGGTAGTACACTCGGTCTAAAAATATACCCGTAATACCCAATCAGGATTATCCCAAGGAAGAAACTACAAATCGTAATAAACAGCAATAAATGATTTTTCTGTGATTCTTTCTCAAGGTTAGAAAAACAAGTTTTCTTTAACCACTCCATATATAAAGTCCCACCTTCTGCAATTCATTACTTCAGCTTAAATACCGCACTCACTGGGTTATGATCGCTATTTTCAAACTTTAAATCTTTCCCTTGCACATTTACAATCTCCACATTCGGTGAAACGATGAAGCCATCAATGATCGTGACGAAGTTTTCACCCTCCACATATTTCTTCACATCATCCCTCACAGTCATAACAGATGGATCTACAGCCCACTTAAAGCCACCATTAGTAAAGTCCTTTGGTAACTCTACTAACCATTCCGGACGCTCTTTCACAAACTTCGGATCACTTAACTGAGCGTTTGAAACTAATTGATTCCAATCTCCGCCCATTATTACGTAATCACCATTTTTATAATGCTTGTTCATATATTCTTTTAAATACTCTACTTGCTGTTTTCTAATTTTCCCGCCTTCATCGTACGCAGATAAATGTAAGTTTACAAGTCTAACATGCTTTCCATTATTAACAGGAATTGCATGTTCAACAATCGCTCGATCTAAATCGAATAAGCGCTTCGGCCAAGGCTCCATTCCAGGAAGCTGGAATCTCTTCGCTGTTTGAACTGTATATTTAGAAAATGTACTTAATCCAGCCTCCGCATATCCCATTGGACTTGTAATTGGAACGGGAACCCATTTTGTATCATAGTTCTTTCCGAACGATGAAGCATAATCAGGTAATCCTTTTTTCAAAAACTCATGCTCATTCACATCAAATGATCGCATTGATTTTATATCGACTTCTTGTAATAACGCAAAATCACTATTCTCATTTTGTAAAAACGAAAGCATGTTCTTTAGGTTAACTTCCGTTTGCGCTTTACTACTTGAACCAGATCCTTTTCCACCATCCATAAAGAAATCTTGATCCTTATCTAATCCACCATATCCAATATTAAACGTTGTAACTTTAAACTCATTTTCAGACGCTAATACACGCTCCTTATTATTTTCCACCTTCAAGCTTATCACATCAGCAGGTTGTTCTTTTGTAATTGTCATATACGCTAAAAACCCACCTAAAATGCAAGCTCCTATCAAAATACATATAAGTACTATTTTTAATAACTTCTTCAAATAAACGCCCCTTTTCTAAAACACACAACTAAATTTTCTTTATTTTCAGTTAACTAAAAACTGAATGACAGACATAAGAAATATTTTATCACATTGAAAACCTTATATCACTATATTTAGTTTATAAGCATCTTTATCTACCTTAAACCATTACACATATACAAAACGACTCCACTTCTTCACTGGAAATTCAATAAAATTTTTAGTACACTATATGTAATAATTATAGGCGATGGAGTTCGCCATAATCGCTGCTTAGCTAATGACTCCTACCAGTATACATACTGGTAGGAGTCTATTTTTTTGAGCAAACTATTTTAAAGAGGTGAAGATATTGATTTATATTATCGTTGGCATTGCCGGTATATTAGGAGCACTCTCTCGTTATTATTTAAGCCTTACTATTCATACTTCATGGCATCATTCATTTCCATTAGCTACATTACTTATTAACTTAGCTGGCTGCTTCTTATTAGCTTGGCTAACTACGTATATCGCTCGGAGAAATATCTTTTCTTCACAGATTATCACAGGCATTGGAACTGGATTTATCGGTTCCTTTACGACGTTTTCGACATTCAGTGTAGAAACTGTGCAATTAATCCATCATTCTGAATGGAGTACGGCTTTCTTATATGTATCATGCAGCATACTTGGTGGTCTCATTATGTCTGCTCTTGGCTATACACTAGGTGATTTCTTAATTAAGAAACACCTTACGGAAGGTGATCACTTATGATGGAAGCTTTATTAGTAGCAATAGGCGGTTTTTTCGGTGCGATTACACGATTTACAATTAGCAATTGGTTTAAAAAAAGAAATAAAACTTCCTTTCCAATTGCTACATTTCTCATTAATATAACAGGTGCATTTTTACTCGGATATATAATTGGCAACGGTGTCTCTACAAGTTGGCAATTATTATTAGGTACTGGATTTATGGGAGCCTTCACTACATTTTCAACGTTTAAATTAGAATCTGTTCAGCTTCTCAATCTAAAAAAATGTAGCACACTCCTTTTATACATAAGCACTACTTACATAATCGGTATTCTCTTCGCATTCCTTGGAATGAAACTAGGCGGAATATAAAGAAAGAAAGCGACTCTAATCAGTCGCTTTCTTTCATAAGAAATATGTCCCGCCATACGGAATAGAAAATAAGCCCATTGGTTGCACATCGTAATGTACACTTTGCATCGGAAGCTGTGAGTACGACATATACGGTCCTTGCATCATTTGTGCAAAATATGCTTGTTGCTGCATTTGAATTGCTTGATTCACAGCATGAATTGTCCCCTGAGCTCCTGCCAGTGTAATAGCTGCCCCCACTTGTCTACCACTATAAAAATAATGATTCATTATGATTCAGCTCACTTATTATTTTTCTTCCATATAGTATGTTCCTATTTTATAGTGAGTATTTTGTCCTGATTAATGGATCCCTCACTACTTAAACTTCATTTTATCTATTACTTTTTTTCAGCTTTGAAGCAATAAATTCAAATAGTAATACACCAATACCACTCAAGAATAATACATAACTTATCGGTACTAGGAAAAAGAAAGGTTCTTCAAGAAACCCATTCGCCCCCACTTTACTATTTGAAGCATGTATAGTTAAAGAAATGATCGCTAAAATCATGAAAGAAATAGATACTACGTATTTATTTATCATTTCACATTCTCCTCCATTCATATAATTATCCTTAGACTGTTAACATCATACTACCTAAAAACACATTAAAATTCAATAATTATTTATCGTTTAACAATAAAAATTTATCTAAATTTAAAACAAAAAGGTTTGCGAAGCATCTTGCATTGCCTCACAAACCTTTTCAAACATACATATTTATACTTCAAATCCCTTGCTTACTACAACATATATCGCACACAATAATACGAATATCCCAGCTGAAATTAACAAAATTTCTACACTAAACATATCAGCCAATGGGCCAAATATTATCATTCCTAAAGGAAGCGCGCATGAATTAGCGATTTGTACAAGACTAAACATTCGTCCGTGCATGGAAGGTTCTACTTTTTCCTGCAATAACACGTTAACCGGTGTATTGAAGCACGGCATTGTTATACCAATTAAAAAGTTAAATACTAAATACATAATAAATACCGGAGCGATTCCTAGTCCAATCATAAGCAGTCCATACAACGCACAAGCTAGCGCTGTTGTATGCATACGATTACGAAAACCACCCCACGCTGCAATCAATATGCCACCGGCTGCCGCTCCCGCACTAAAAGTCATCTCGCTAGCAGTAAGTCTCCACATTTCTGCACCGAAAGAACGAGTTACCATTAAAGGTGTTAAAAAGGCAGCTGGACTTATTAAAATCATGACAATGATTAATAAAACGAGTAGCCTTTTAATAAATATATTTTCTTTTAAATAAGCAAAGCCTTCTTTTATGCCTTGTAGATTAGATTTTTGCTTACTCTCTGCATTCACATGTCTCTCCACTTGAATGATAAACATAATACTAATTCCAATCATAGCCGTAATAACATCAATAAAAAATGTCGTTTCAATACTAGCAATAGAAAGAATTGCAGCACTTGCTGCTGGAGAAAGAAACATAATTAAAGATGTAATACTGCTATTCATCCCATTTACTTTCATAAGGTAATCTTTCGGAACGATTTGTGGGATTAATGCATTCACAGCTGGCGTTTGTACCCCTGTCCCAGCTGAACGAATGAGTAATACTATAAAAAGTAACCAAATACTTTTATATCCTGTTAAAAATAAAATTGCTAAAATTAATGTAGCAATTGCTATAACCCCGTCCGATAACATAATCATCTTTTTACGGTCGTAACGATCAATCCAAACACCTGCAAATAAAGAAATCGCAATTTGTGGTAAGAAACCGGAAACAGTTGAAATGGTCAACATTAACCCTGACGATGTCGTTAAGGTGATATACCATATAATCGCGTACTGTACGAGAGATGAACCGAATAACGAAATCGTTTGAGCGGTCAAAAATAATATAATTTTCGTTTTCCAATTGTTTTCAATCATACGTTTCACACCCCCTTAACTAATCCTGTCTCTATATTAAAAATACTATCTGCCCAATCAAGATAAAAACTTGCTTCGTGAGATACAAGTATAATGCTGCCCTTAAACTTAATTAGTGCCTTTTGCAAAGCTTCCTTCGCTTCTGCATCTAAATGATTTGTCGGCTCATCTAAAATTAAGAAGTTACAAGGTAATAGTAATAATCCGCACAGTTTCACCTTCGATTGTTCACCACCACTTAACGTACAAATTTCTTGCGAAACGTGCTTATCCTTCACACCACATGCAGCTAAATGATGGCGTATTTCTTTCATATTCAGTTTAGGAAACTGCTCCGAAATAATTTGAAGCGGCGTTAAAGAATCATTACTCCAATTTAAATCTTGCTCATAATATCCAATCTTTATTTGCTCTGAAAAGTGAAACTCTCCAGAAATACTAGCAATATTTCCAACGATTGTTTTTAACAAAGTAGATTTCCCTACTCCATTGAAACCTGTAATAACAAGTTTTTGTCCACCCATTACTGAAAAATTCAACTTTGGTAAGAGAGCAAAATCGTAACCAACTTCAAGATTCTTTACTTCAAGAACTGTCTGAACTGAAATGGGAAGTTCCCGAAAATGAATAGACGGTTTATGAGTAAAACTTGGTGGCGCAATTCTTTCCATACGTTGCAACTGCTTTCTACGTCCCTGTGCTATTTTAGAATTTACTCCAGCAATATTTCTACGAATATACTCTTCCGTTTTTTCAATTTTCTTTTGTTGTGCATAATATTGACGAATATAATCTTTTCGCAAATGCTCCTTTTGTCTTACAAAATCCGAGTATTTTCCGTAATACTTCTTCACCGTTCCAAACTCTACATCACATATGCAAGAAGTTACCTTTTCCAGAAAATCAAAATCATGTGATACGACAATAAACGCTCCTTCAAAATTCATTAAATAATTAGCAAGCCACTCCACATGCTCTTTATCAAGAAAGTTTGTCGGTTCATCTAGTAATAAAATATTAGGCTCCTCTAATAAAAGCTTCGCTAAAATTACCTTTGCACGCTGCCCTCCGCTTAATTCACCAATAACACGACCCATCCCAATCGCATCAATACCTAAACCGGCTGCTACCTTATTTATTACACTTTCTACTGAATAAAAATCACGAGCTTCCAGCTGCTCTTGTATTTCAGCCGCTTTCAATAGTTGATTCTCATCTCCAGTCATCGCACTTTCTTCATATAACTTGTTCATTCTATCTTCCATTTCATACAAATCATTAAAGGCTCGCTTTAAATATTGTGAAATAGTATAGTTACCATCAATTTCTGCATATTGATCAAGATGTCCAATTTGAATATTAGGGTGCCACTTAATGCTCCCCTTATCAGAAATAATTTCCCCCACCAATATTTTCATTAACGTACTTTTTCCTGCACCATTCTGTCCAACAATCCCCATATGCTCCCCTTTATGCAAATCAAAAGAAGCATTTTCGTATAATACTTTATCTATAAAACTATGTGATAAACTTTCAACTTTAAGTAAACTCATTTTTATTCCTCTTTTCCTGAAATTAAAAAAAGCAGAGAGATAGCGTCATTCGACACTAGCCCTCTGCTTCGTGGTTTTTCCTATACTACTCCAATTTACAGTAAAGACTCATCGGAATAATATACACAAAGGGCCATAGACAAAGCATTGTCTATGGCCCCTTAATCTATTTTATACACCAGCGGAAAAACCATAACGAAATAAGCATAGATAAACTATACTTTTTTCAAAAAGTTATTCAGCCGATGAATATAGGGGATTTATGCCCCTTGATTAAGCTCCGTACAACGCTTCACCGTATACATTTGTGCGGAGCAAAGTTTTCTAATGAGTTTTACAAATTTTATATAAAGCATGTTCTGCACCTTCCTTAATACTTAAAAGGGATTTTAGCATACAGTTTTACGAAGCGTCAACATTACTTCCAAATCATTTAACTATTTGCTTTCAAAATATTGCTTCTGAAACATACACATTCTTATCGCATTATGATAGTTGCCATCCACGAAAAACTCGTCGAGAAGTTCTCCTTCTACCATAAATCCAACTTTTTTATAAACGTGTACAGCTTTTTCATTCTCTTTATCAACAACTAAATACAGTTTATGCATATTTAATACAGAAAAAGCGTAATCCATCGCTAAACGCGTCGCCTCTGCTGCATAGCCATATCCTTGATAATTCGGATCAATAATAATCTGGAATTCTGTTCTACGGTGAATATAATCAATTTCCACTAACTCAACTAATCCAACCATCTCATTATCTTTCTGTAGGATAAAACGCCGTTCACTCTGATCATGTATATGTTTATCGTATAAATCCTGCAGCTCCACAAATGCCTCATATGGCTCTTCAAACCAATACGACATAATATGTGCATTATTATTCAGTTCATGTACGAACTTTAAATCTTCTCGCTCTAATGGACGTAACTTCAATTCCTGATTCATTTCTATAACCTCCAAGTAAAAGAAACCTCTTCACTTAATTTCTCAATTTTTTTCAATTTCAAACGCCCTAATTTCATTGTAAACTTTCAAGTAACTTGAAGGTCAAGACATAAAAAGTAGTGCAAACTTATGTCTGCACTACTACTCTTTTCTCAAATCTCTCATATTCGATATGTATAAAGCAATGACTAAAACAAGAATGGATCCTGCATATAACAACGTCTCCATCGGTTCCTCATGAGATACAATAATTAAACGAATTAACGCCGTAATTCCGATATAAATAAAATAACGTAACGGGAAATGATAATTCGACTTAAAATACTTAATAATCAATGCGATGAACTCGAAGTATAAGAAATAGACGATGATGCTCTCAACCAATTTATACGATGTATATTCCTTTGTTGAAAATATGTATTGAATAAATGTGATAGTCTCGTTAATTAAAAAGATAGATAAGACAATAGATAATATAATTAACGCTATATTCAATATCCACTGTAAAACGCTAGCTATGTAATGATCGATATTAAACTTCATTTCACACTCTCCCTCACGTAAATACTTATTTATTATAGCAAAATTATAATTGGAGGTGGGTTAAATTATATTTCTCGCCTTTGTCGTTCTTTCACAATCATCTTTAGCCCCCCTAAAAATATATTGACGATTCGACAGAGAATATCGACTTACCGATAAAAAACGATACAACATACAACCCGCCTTATCCCGAGTATATCACCACACCGAAAATCGCACTGTAAGCATAATGTTACTTCTCCCCTTTTGATTACGACATTTTAAAAATGTGAGAATAACATTCACGATATGTAAAAGAGCTTTTTTATAAATGCAACCTCATAGGCAATCGCACAAAAAAGCTGCTGCCTATAAAATATAGACAGCAGCTTTTTTGCATACTCATTTTGTAACTAATAAACAGCGATTGGGCCATAAGGACCTTTAATAATTTCTATTTTTGTTTCAAAAATATGTGTCAAAAGTGTTGGGTCCATAACCTCTTCTACTGTTCCAAAAGCAGCAATTTGTCCATCTTTCATAGCACAAATTTTATCAGAGTATTTCGCTGCAAAATTTATGTCATGCATAACAGTCAAAATTGTTCTTCCGAATTCATTAGCTGCACGTCTCAAATGCTCCATCATTTGAACAGAACGTGCAACATCAAGGTTGTTCAGAGGCTCATCCAACAGCACATATTCAGTCTCTTGGCACAATACCATGGCTACATATGCCCTTTGTCTTTGACCACCAGAAAGCTCATCTAAATATCTATTCTCTAAACTAGTTAAATCTAAGAAATCGATATATTTAGAAATGATAACTTCATCTTCTTTCGTTAACCTTCCCTTCGAATACGGAAAGCGCCCAAATCCAACTAATTGTCTAACAGTAAGTCTCGTTACAAAATGATTTTCTTGTCGCAATATAGTCAAAACTTTTGCTAAGTCTTTTGATTTGGATTCAGAAACATCCATATTCGCTACTTGGATTTGACCTTCATCCATATCTAAAAGTCTTCCGATCATCAAAAGTGTCGTAGACTTTCCAGCGCCATTTGGTCCAATTAAAGAAGTAAAGCCCGCTTTTGGTATTTCAATATCCAAAGGTCCTATTTTCACCTTATCAGTATAGAACTTTTTAACATTATCGATTTTTATCATAAAGCCCTCTTCCTTAAAACTATAGTTAAGAATATGATTCCACCAAATAATTCAATAATAACTGAAACTACACCTTGAGCATGGAATACATGATACATTAAAAAGTATGCACTCGTCATTATTAAAAATCCTATAGCAAAAGCCATTGGGAAAATATATCTATGATCATAAGTTGACGCCGCCTGATAACTCAAAGTTGCTACTAAAAAGCCGTAGAACGTAAGTGGTCCAATTAGAGCTGTTGAGATAGACATTAAAATAGCTACTAACACAAGCGTATAAATTACACTAGGTTGATATTTAACCCCAAAAGAAGTAGCAACATCCTTTCCTAGTGACAAAACATTCAACTTCTTAGAATGAGTAAAAATTAATAATGCTACAATTATGATCATTGGAATTACAACAGGAAAATATGCAGGGTCTGCATGATTAACAGAACCAAATAATCTCGCTTGTAAAATATCAAATTCTGAAGGCGCAAGTAATTTCCTCATAAAAGTTGACACAGAATTTAGCCCGGTACCAATAATAATTCCAACTAAAAGCATAAGTTGTAAATTCCCGTATTTACCAGAAAGTAACCATCCATAAAGTATCAAACTCATGAAGACCATCACAACAACTTGAAATAAAAATGATCCAATTCCATTAAAGTTTATTAATGCACTAGCACCAAAGAAGAATATTGTACTCGTTTGAATTGCTGAATAAAGTGATTCGAAACCTAAAAGTGAAGGAGTAATAATCTTATTATTCGTAATAGATTGGAAAGCAACTGTCGATAAGCTATGGCAAACTGCAGCAATAATCATTGCAACAATAGCTACTATCCTTCTCTTAACAACTGGGATAAAAGAAGGTGAATCTATCGGAACTGGATTGTTATAAACTAAAAGTCCATATGAAGAAAGGAGACCTAAAGCAATCAATGTTGTCAGTACAATCCAATAACGTCTTGCTTCCTTCTTAGAACGAAAAGCACTAGCTGATCTACTTTCATTATGAAGGCTAGAATCGACTTCGACATTTTCTTTATTTCTATAATCTAATGTGATCATCGCAGCCTCCTTGGTTTTCTTCGTCTCAATAGAATAGTAATAAACACGACCGCTCCCACTGTTGCAAGTATTAAAGAAACAGGTAATTCAAACGGCTTTATAATTGTTCGAGAAATGATGTCACAGGCAGTGATTGTCCCCATTCCGATCACACATACCCAAGGTAAATTACTCCTAAGATCATCGCCTCTAAACATGGAAACAATGTTTGGAACAATTAATCCCAAGAAAGGTAAGTTTCCAATCACAGCTGCAACAATTCCAACAGCAACAGAGATAAGACCAGTCCCAAAAAGAACAATTCTATTGTAATTAACCCCAAGGCTTGTTGCGACATCTTCCCCTAGTCCAGCTAAAGTCAATCTATTCGCATACATAAAAATAAACAAAGTAACGATAACAATTAGCCATAAATATTCATATCTTCCCACCTGAACGGTAGCAAATGAACCTACGAACCAAGTTTCAATACTTTGCGTCATTTGAAAAAGGAGTCCCATAAACGTAGACACTGCAGAAATAACTGCTCCAAGCATCAATCCAATAATCGGGACAATCAAAGAAGAACGAAGTTTAACTCTTCTTAAAAATAAAAAGAAAATCATAGTTCCTATAAAAGAAAAAATGATTGCACCAGTCATTCTTTGAACTAAAGTCGGGGCAGGAAATAATAAATATACAAAAAGCAGGCCTAAGCCTGACCATTCAATAGTCCCCGTTGTAGTCGGTTCAACAAAACGATTCTGTGTAATTAATTGCATTACGAGCCCTGCCATCGCCATTGCAGCCCCAGTAAGCATTAATGCAACTGTTCTCGGAACACGAGTGATGAAAAACATCTCCATTCCGTCCTCTTGTCCACGTATATCATAAACTCCAGTAAACAGTGATATAATCCCTAAAATTATAACAACTATAACTGCTATTATAAAAGGTTTTGTCCATATTTTATTTTGATTATAAAACTGGGGTTGAGAAATATTCTCAACCCTAGAAATCATATTTTTTGACACTGTTTCGTACCCCTTTACACTACTTAGCTAAAGTTTTTGCAAGATCTCCAAATAACTCTATATAAGTCTGAATTGATTCATTTGTGTAAGTATCTGCTGGTGCATAAATAACTTGTTTTTTAGAAACAGCAGTTGTGTTTTGAAGAGCTGGTGATTTAGAAATAACATCCTGAGCAGGAGCTGACTTAGCTGCATCAGATGTTGCAGCATCACGATCTAATACGAAAAGCCAATCAGGATTTGTTTGTGCGATAGCTTCAACAGAAACGTCATCACCTTTATGACCTGCAGTAGAATTCGAAACTTCTAATGCTGGAGTCCAACCGAAAATTTCATACATAGGGCCCCAAACGCGACCAGAATGTGGAGCAGCAAAACCAATATTTCCACCAGTAACGATAACACTCATAACTTTATCTTTTCCGTTATAAGCAGATTTTGCTTTTTCAATAGATTTATCGAAATCAGCTACTAATTGTTTAGCTTCTTTATCTTTAGCAAAGATTTTTCCTAAAGTAGTTGTAGAATCTTTAAGTCCTTTTACTAAGTTTTCTCCAGGCTTAGTAGCCTTCTCAGAAACATCAAAATTAAGATCAATAACAGCTGCATTTGGCACTAATTTTTTGATTTCTTCGTAATGATCAGCAAATCTTTGACCAACAATTACAAGGTCAGGGTTTGCCGCTGCAATGATTTCAAGATTTGGTTCGCGGTGATTCCCAATATTTTTAACCGAATCATCTTTTTTATATGCTGAATCCGCAGGCATAATATCCTTTGGAGCAGCCGCTAATTTAATTCCCCAATCAGCTAAAGTTTCAAACGTTCTATTATCTAAAGCAACTACATTTTTTGGATTTACAGGGACTTTAACAGTTCCATGAGCATCAGTGATTTCAACCGTTTTTGGCTTATCACTACTATCACCTTTATTAGCTTTCGAAGTTTCCTTACTTGAATCTGAGCAAGCTACTAACATTAAAGTGAAAATTGCTAGAATACTTACTAATTTTAAAAGCATAGTTTTTTTCATACGTATACTCCTTATAATGTAATTTAGTTCGAAAATGATAACATCGATAGATTAAATTAGACATTAACTTTTATGTACCCAAACTGCTATTGATAATCATTTTCATTTGAACATCCTGTAAATAAGTATAGTCATTAATTCTGTGAAAATCTTGTGAATGGTTTGAATTCATAAAATCAAGCATAAAAAGTAATATGTGAAGTCCAGCGTGTTAATTGACCTTTATTTTTCAGAGAATATTGATCGTCTTTTCGAGTAGGCACTTTCGGTCTCAACTAATGCGCACCAGAGTCATCCTTCACATGTACTAACCGATAGATTGACACCTTATAAATCATGATGTCTACTGCAAAAAAAATGCCAATTAATAGCTAATCATTTCATAATTCATTGCCTGATAGCGATCTTCTTTTCATATTTCACAGAAACTATCTTATTATCTTATTTGTATCATTCAATCATTGAATAGCCTCTGCCATGTATCGTTTGAATATATCTATCTTTTTTCTCGCACTTTAGCTTTTTTCTTACATACCCAATATATAAGTCTACTACATTCGGATTTACTACTACGTCATATCCCCAAACCTGGTTCAAAAGCATTTCACGGCTTAATATTGTATTTTTATTCTTAATTAAAAATACAAGTAAATCGTACTCGCGATTCGTAAGCGAAAGATTTTTGCTACCTTTTTTCACAATATTGCTAGATGCATCAACAAAGAGATCTTTAAACTGAAAAAAGTTTGTCTCATTTTGCTGGTTATAGTCACTTCTTCTTAAAATAGCTTGAACTCTTGCTACTAATTCTTCCTTCACAAATGGTTTTCTAATATAATCATCTGCTCCTGCTTGTAACCCTGCTATGCAATCCTCGCTAGAAATATTGTCGGTCACAATAATGATTGGTGTCGTTTTAACAAGTCGTATTTGTCTACAAATTTCTGGTCCCGATACACTTAATGAATCCCAATCCAATATGATAATATCCCAATCTTGTTCATATACTATATTTAAACCTTGGTTTTCATTGTGAAGTTTTAAAATGAAATGGCCCTCTTGCGTTAAACCGCTTACGATTTTCTTTGCTAAAGACCGTTCATTCTTAATTACTAACACCTGCCTCACCGATGGTTCACCTCTACTTCAATATAACTTAGTTACATAAAAAATTATCTCAAAAAAATAACTTTAAATTTATAGATATTAGATTCCTAAAAAGGCCATTATAACGGCTTATTCGGAGAACTCTATATAATCTTACAATAGATACGAATAGAAACACAAAGGATATGAAGATTTAAATACATATTATGTAATCATTAAAGGTAGACTGTATCTACCTGCTTATTATCAATATCTATTCATTCAGTTTCTGTTTCAAGGGGACTGTCCTCAACTTAAGCATTTTATAAAACTACAAAACAAAAAGAACGTATTCTTTCTCTCTAAATGCAAATGTGCCTCCCCATTTGTAGATTAACTAACTTAAATAAACAATTGAATAATTCTCCTGTTTATGGAAATTTTAAGAAAGATATCGAGGGTGTATTTTCTTCTCGGCATTTTGCAAACAAATGATTTTACCTGCTGAAAATCATTATTTATTCAAAACTATTAGGTGGGAAGGTATATAAAAATTTGCTATCAAGGAAGTATTAACTTTAAGGTCCAAATATAAAAAATCTACTTTTTATAAAAAACATAAACCATTCGATAAATGGGGTAGTATGATGAAGAAACTTCGTAAGATAAAGCGTTTGAAAAAAGATATTCAGGAACTTGAGAAGGCAAGTATGCTACTTCAAAATAATCCAGATCGTGAGCTTGAACAGAGTGTATCTGCGAATGAAAAAGTTTTGAAACGAGTTTTTGAAAATTGTTCCGACATTGTTTTTCGTCCAATTCTAATAAATAGTCAAGCCAGAATTCTTTTTATTTATATAGATGGATTAACAGACACCAAGGTTTTAGAACAGGTTGTTTTGAAACCGATGATGTTCGAAGGTATGCCTGATGGATTAAAGAGTGTGGATTCAGCAAGAAAAATCATCCAAAATCAACTTATTGCTGTTTCTCAAGTAAAGACAGTTTCTAAACTTCGTGATGTTATAGAGGGAGTATTGAAAGCTAATATCGTTATTTTAACAGATGGAGAGAGTCAAGCCCTAATTGCGGATTTAAAAGGGTTTGAAAAACGGAGTATTGAAGAGCCTGCTGCCGAAATCTCTGTTCGCGGCCCTCGGGATGGTTTTACGGAAACGTTAAGAGTCAATACGAGCCTTATTCGCCGAAGAATTCGGAGCCAAAAACTAAAAATGGAACCCTATTCGATTGGGGAATTATCACAGACAGACGTGGCAATTGCCTACATTGAGGGCATTGCTCCAGATTCCGTTTTGGATGAAGTTCGTCAAAGAATACAGCGAATTCAAATTGATGGGGTGTTGGAGTCAGCTTTCATTGAAGAGTTTATCGAGGATCAACCTTTTTCTCCCTTTCCGCAAATCCAGAACACCGAGCGACCGGATGCAGTGTGTGCAAGTCTTTTAGAAGGGAAAGTCGCTATTTTAGTGGATAACACCCCCTTCGTTTTAATCGTTCCTATGACATTCTGGACAGGTCTGCAAGCAGCGGAGGATTATTATGAACGCTCAATCTACACAACCTTTATTCGATGGATACGTTTGGTATTAATCAACATTTCATTATTTCTTCCTTCTCTCTATGTTGCTATTACAACCTTTCATCCGAAATTAATCCCTACAAATTTGCTTATTAGTATTGCAGCTGCTCGAGAAGGCATTCCTTTCCCTGCTGTCATAGAAGCACTAATGATGGAATTTTTATTTGAAGGTTTGAGGGAAGCTGGCGTTCGGCTGCCAAAACCCGTTGGATCAGCAGTTAGCATTGTGGGAGCACTTGTCATCGGACAAGCTGCTGTGCAAGCAGGTATTATTTCGGCACCACTGGTTATTGTTGTCGCGACAACTGGTATTGCTTCGTTTGCGTTTCCACGCTACAACTTGGGAACAGCTTACCGGATGCTACGCTTTCCGATGCTGTTATTATCAGGGATGCTTGGACTATATGGTATTGCAATAAGCACCCTTGCAATTTTGATTCATGTAACTAACATTCGTTCTTTTGGTATTCCATATCTAAGCCCAGTTGCTCCTCAAACTCCGCGTGATTTAAAGGATGTTTTGCTCCGAACACCACGGTGGAATATGACGCACCGCCCTATAATGGTATCCGGTGAAGATAAAATACGTTTTCCAGATGGACAACAGCCAGGTTCGAAACGGGGAGGGAACACAAAATGAGCCTGCACAGGGCGCTTTGTATAATCCTAGTCGTTTTTTTATTTTTCTTGACGGGCTGCTGGGATCGTACAGAATTAAATGATCTAGCAATAGAATTAGGATGGGGACTTGATCAAACAAAGAATAACAAGGTTGAAATTAGCGCTCAGTTTATCATCCCATCAAAAATGGGAATGGGACAGAGTGGAAGAAGTAATGCAGGAAAAGCAGTTTTTATAGAATCCGGAACTGGAAGGGATACGCATGAAGCTGTGCAAATGATGCAAACAAAAATTTCTAGAGAAATCTTTCGAGGGCACCAGCGTGTAATACTGATTGGAGAAAAACTGGCTAAACATGGTCTCACTCCAGTTTTAGATGCATATAGCCGCGATCCTGATATTCGATTACGAGCAGATGCGTTTGTAATAAAGGGTCATACTGCAAAAGAATTTCTGAAAGCCTCCCTCCCTTTAGAGTCTATCCCGGCACTTGGGGCACTTAAAGAGCATACGCAAATAGAGGCATTGGGAGATATGTCTTTATTAAATTTTCTTATTGCTGGTACGAGTGATGGAATCACCCCGATTTTGCCTGTTATTAAACTAAATGTGTCTCATAAAAAAGGGGAAAACGAGGTCAAAGGGTTTCAAATTGTAGGCGGTGCTATATTTAACAAAGATTTCAAATTGGTAGGATACTTAAACATGCAGGAATGGTTAACTACTCTTTGGGTAGTAAATCGTTTAAGTAAACAGACAGTTACAGCAACAGCCTCCGAAGGAAATGGTAGAGCAAGTTTATATATGACAAAGATCAATAGAAAAATCATACCTACTATACAAGGGGACACAATTAAGTGTGACGTTGTTTTTTCTGGTGAAGGAACCATTCAGGAGAACAATACGAATTTAGATCTTTCACAGCCAAAAAATCTTACTCTTTTAGAACATGTATTGGAAAAACAATCTGAAAAGCAAGCTCTCCAAACTATTAAAAAGGTTCAAAAACAATATGGAACCGACATCTTTGGATTTGGGGAAGCCGTTCATCAAAAATATCCATCCGAATGGAAAGGGATAAAAAAGAATTGGAGTAAACAGTTTCGAAAAATGCAGGTTTCTGTTCATACAAAGCTTACTATTCGGCGAGTAGGACTGACTGGACCATCGTTGCAGTTAAAGAAAAATGAAATAAAAAAATAAGGAGGAATATAGAGTGTGAGAAATTCAATGAAAATCTCTGGCAGACAAATCTTTTGGATGATGTTTACATTTGAAGTGGGACAATCACTCCTTCTAGTTATTCCAGCGACGATTCGCACTGCCAAACAAGATGCATGGATCTCGCTCTTGATTGCAGGGTGTGTTGGGATTGCTCTTACTTTTTTGGCAACCACACTTGGTTCGCTTTATCCGAAGCAAACTTTGATTGAATTTAGTCAAACCATTCTTGGTAAATGGCTAGGAAAGCTACTGGTGATTCCCTACTTCTTTGGATGGTACATGATAATCTGGATAACCGTTCGTGAATTTGGTGAGTTCATTATTATTGCTTTGTTTCATAATACACCTTTGTGGATTATTGTCTTTACTGCTATGTTATTGCTCATTTTTATTATTTACCAAGGTGGAGTGGAAGGTATTGGGCGCTTAAGTGAAATCATAGGACCAATAGTACTTTTAATGATAATGTTTGTAATTCTATTAAATGTTGGAAATATGAATTGGGATTATATGCGTCCTATTTATCACGATTCTGGATGGCTTCCCATCCTTAAAGGTTCCTATACCCCTGTAGCCGCATTTTTTGGAGAGGCTGTCATGATGACAATGTTCGTTTGCTTTATGGACAAACCAGAACAAGCGTCATCTCGAGCGATGTGGGGAGTAGGACTGGCCGCTTTTATGGTAACGATCGGAACATTAGCGGTCATTTTAACATTCGGTCCGAATTTGCCTTCAGTTTTTTTGTATCCGGTTTACGATTTGAGCCGGTACATATCCGTCATGGAGTTCATTCAAAATGTGGATATTTTGATTGTTATTATTTGGTTTTTTAGTATTTTTGTTAAACTGGCGTTATACATGTTTCTCGCCTGTTATGGAACAGCACAAATGTTTCATTTGAAGGATTGGCGAAAAGTAGCTTGGGTTCTTGCTCCTATTTCATTTATCATAGCTGTATCAGTTAAAAATATCCAGACATTTACCCATTATTACTACATGTTTTTCGTAATTCCAATTGCATTCCCCGTATATGAGCTAGGGATCCCTTTACTGTTATTGGTGGTTAGCAAAATTCGAAGGAAATATGCATAAACCCAATTGGTAGCTTGATTAAATGTAATTGTGAAAGGATATTTAATTTTTTGACGCAAATAAAACGTGTTTTTGAGATATCACCAAATGCATATCAACTTAAGAGAAATAAACGACCCAAACAAAAAAGCACTCCACATTATATGTTTGAGGTACAATACATACAGATGATTGTGATTATATAAACTAAAGAGATGGCTTATTGGCCCCTCTTTTATATCGGCAGCATCAGTTTGCCATAAACTAAAAGAAGCATAAGATGCCAAAACGGCCATCTTATGCTTCCTGTTATATACAAAATAAAAAACCACCAAATATGTATTGGTGGAGACGGTGGGAGTCGAACCCACGTCCAAAAATATCGGCACTTAAGCTTCTACGAGTGTAGTCGATATATTAGCATTTCGCGAACTCTTCAGCCTATCGACAGGCTTCCAAATTGCTAGTCTGGTTGTTCTCTTCCTTTGTCCTCAGACGGCGAACTCCGGCGTAGTCCACTTAGTTTGAGTCCCTTACCCTACCACATGGACGATGGAGGGAGGAACCTTTAGTGCAATTAAGCAGCTAAAGAAAGATTGTTTTGTTTGCCAATTATAGGCTTTGACGTTTTAACGAGGCCGATCCCCTCGACTCGCAACCTAAGCTCGAACTATCCCTGTCGAATCCGTAACGTCCCCATGATAAAAATGGAGCATACGAAGAAAATTTCGCGATAGCTACTAAGAGCTGTTTTTCAATGTGCAACAATCTTACATAAGTTATTATAACATACGCGCGCCGTTTTACAAATGTAAATATCTGTATTACATCTTTTGGCGATCACGGAACGCGCGTGCAATTTCACGTTTAGCTTCTTTCTCTTTTAAATCGTGACGCTTATCGTATTGTTTCTTACCTTTTGCTAAACCAAGTGCCATTTTCGCAAATCCATTTTTTAAATAGATTCTAATTGGAACTAATGCATAGCCTGTTTCTTTTGAAGCACCTGTTAACTTCTCAATTTCTTTTTTATGAAGAAGTAACTTTCTCGTACGAAGCGGATCATGGTTGAAACGATTCCCTTGTTCGTACGTACTAATATGCATATTATGAACCCATACTTCACCATTATGTACACGAGCAAATGCATCTTTCAAGTTCACGCGTCCAGCGCGAATCGACTTAATTTCCGTTCCTTGAAGGACAAGCCCTGCTTCGTATGTTTCTTCGATGAAATAATCATGAAAAGCTTTTTTATTTTGTGCAATAACCTTACCTGTACCCTTTGGCATATAACGTCCCTCCTCTATTTTTACTATTGTAACAAATGTTAATAAAAAGCGAAAGTGGCTCGCTCTCGAGCCACCAAGAAAAAGCCTCGCTTTTCATCAAAGCGAAGCCACTCTTTTCTTACTTACGCTTTTTCTTTTTCTTCTTGAATCCTGGTACGTTTTCGAAGAATGCTTTTTTCTTCTTGCCGTTACCATCTTTTTTCCCCGACTGGCTAGCGGATGCGGATGCTGATCCTCTTCCTTTGCCACCACGGTCAAATTTTCTACCTGTGCCACGTTCTCCGCCGCGCTCATTACTGCGTTCGCTGCGTCCACCGCGTTTCTTTCTACCTGTTCTTGGCTGTTCGATCACGACTGGACGATCTTTGAACTTACGACGAGGTGTACCTTTCATGCCAACGATTTCAAAGTCGATTGCACGCTCGTCTTTGTTTACGTTAATAACGCGAATGGTAATTTCGTCACCGATGCGGAATACGTTACCTGTACGTTCTCCAATCATTGCGAAATGCTGCTCGTCATAACGGTAGTAATCATCCGTTAAGTAGCTAACGTGTACAAGACCTTCAATTGTATTTGGAAGCTCTACGAATAAACCGAAGTTTGTTACAGAACTAATCATACCGTCGTACTCTTCGCCAATCTTATCAACCATATACTCTGCTTTTTTCATTTCGTCTGTTTCGCGTTCTGCTTCAACAGCACGGCGTTCCATATTAGAAGAATGATCTGCAATCTCAGGTAATTTTTCACGCCATTTTGCTTGTGTTTCATTGTCAACTTTACCGTTAATGATGTATTCACGAATTAATCTATGAACAATCGTATCTGGGTAACGACGAATTGGCGATGTGAAATGCGTGTAGAACTCAGTTGATAAACCGAAATGTCCTAAGCTATCCGCATCGTAACGTGCTTGCTTCATGGAACGAAGCATAACTGTTGAAATGACTACCTCTTCAGGCTGTCCTTGCACCATTTCAAGAATTTGCTGAAGCGCACGAGGATGTACTTCATTTGCACGTCCTTTTACCGCATATCCGAAGTTCGTTACAAACTCGAAGAAACGCTCTAACTTATCTTCTTTCGGATCTTCATGGACACGGTACATGAATGGTACGTTCATCCAGTGGAAATGCTCTGCGACTGTTTCGTTCGCAACAAGCATAAATTCTTCAATTAACTTCTCTGATACAGAACGATCACGCATAACAACGTCTGTCGGTTTTCCTTCTTCATCTACTAATACTTTCGCTTCTTTAAAGTCAAAGTCGATTGCACCGCGGCGCATACGTTTTTCACGTAGGATTTGTGCTAATTGCCCCATCTCTTTAAACATCGGTACAAGCGGCTCATAGCGCTTAATTAATTCTTCGTCCTCATCTTCTAAAATGCTTCTTACGTCAGCATACGTCATACGCTCTGTCGTTTTAATTACACTTTGGAAAATCTCGTGTTTTACAACGTCACCTAAGTTGTTGATTTCCATTTCACAAGATAATGTCAGACGATCTACTTTCGGATTTAATGAACAAATACCGTTAGATAGACGGTGCGGAATCATCGGAATTACACGGTCAACAAGATATATACTCGTCGCTCTCTCCGCTGCTTCTACATCAATTGGAGAACCTTCTTGGACGTAATGACTTACATCCGCAATATGAACGCCAAGCTTATAGTTACCATTCTCAAGCTTCGTTACTGTAACAGCGTCATCTAAATCTTTCGCGTCTGCACCGTCAATTGTTACGATCATTTGGTCACGCAGGTCACGACGATCTTTTAAATCTTCTTCTGAAATCGTTTCTGGTACACTGTTTGCATGCTCCATCACCTCTTCAGGGAACGCTAAAGGTAGATGATGTTTATGAATAACAGATAAAATATCTACTCCTGGATCATTTTTATGACCTAGAATTTGAATAACTTCACCTTCTGCACTTAAACGATTCTCTGGATAACTCGTAATTTTCACAACTACTTTATGACCTTCTACAGCACCCATTGATGCACTTTTCAAGATAAAGATATCACTCGTCCAGCGCTTATTGTCCGGTATAACAAATCCAAAGTTTTTCGATTCTGTATATGTACCAACTAGTTCTTTCGTGCCGCGTTCTAAAATGCGTACAATTGAACCTTCTTGACGCGAACCGCTCGATTGGGAACTAAGGCGTGCTAATACTGTATCGCCATGAAGTGCACCGTTTAGCTCTGTAGGCGGGATGAAAAGATCATCGTCTCCTGTTTTCTTCTCATCTGGTACAACGAATGCAAAACCACGTGCATGTCCAATTAACTTACCACGTACTAAATTCATCTTTTCTGGAAGACCGTAACGATTGCTACGCGTACGAATAACAAGTCCCTTCTCTTCCATCATTACAAGTGCCTTTACAAAATCTTTAAAGCCTTCAGAACCTTCAATTCCAAATGCCTCTTCTAACTCTTGTATCGTTAGCGGTTTATACGCTTCTTCTCTCATAAATAATAACAACTTATCAATATGTTCTTGTGTGATTTCTTCCAAGCAAAAATACCTCCTTTAAAACCTTATATTATTTAGTGTATCCGAAAGATAGGGGATGTATAAAGCGAAACTTCAATACTCCCCTTATGATTTTTACAGTTTTCACAAAAAATTCCTTATGAAAAAAAGAGGCAACTAGATCTTACCAATCTAGTTGCTCCAAGAAGTTATATACATCCTCATGTAGCTCGTCACGCTGTTTATCAAGTGTAATGACATGCGTAGAGTCTTCATACCATTTAATGTCTTTTAACGTTGATTCTACACCGTTATAAATAATGTTAGCACTATCAGTATTAATCATTTCATCATGACGCGCCTGTACAACAAATGTTGGGGCATAAATCATGTCCACATTGTTACGCACGTCAGCAATTAATTGTTGTAATGCTTTTAATGTATTCATCGGTGTCTTTTGGAATTCCAACATTTCTTGCTCAATTTGCTCTGGTGATTTTTGCTCACGCTTTTTATATTCGCGGGCATATGCCAATATACCTTGGTACATTGTTTCTTCACTCTTAATATACATTGGTGCACACATTGGCACTACACCTAAAACCGGTACTGTATAACCTAATTTTAAAGAAAATACGCCGCCAAGTGACAATCCAACGACAGCAATTTTCTCAAAGCCTTTATCTTTTAAAAGCTGATATGCCTCCGTTACATCTTGCCACCAATCTTCAGGACCTGTATGAACAAGCTCTTCTGGTGGTACTCCGTGTCCTTTATAAATTGGCGCATGACAAGTGTAGCCTTTCTTTTCTAAGAAACGCCCTAACATACGTACATCAGCTGAGTTCCCTGTGAATCCATGTAGTAATAAAACAGCGCGGTCTCCACCTTCAAATGTAAATGGTTTCGGAGATGCTAATTTCATCATGTATTTCTCCTCTTTCTCTTCTGTAATCTAGTCGTATTCTTTCTATATCTAGTGTACCATATTTATATTTCTATAATCTAATTAGAAACTTTTTTCAAATAACAAAAAAGAAGAACCATTAGTACAACTTACTAACGCTTCTTCTTTCAATTCTATAAATTGAAGTACGTAACACCAATTGTTAATACAAAGAACAATACAGCTAAAACAATTGTAATACGGTTTAGTACCGCTTCAATTCCACGTGCCTTTTGCTTACCAAATAATTGCTCCGCACCGCCTGAAATTGCACCTGAAAGGCCTGAGCTATTACTAGATTGCATAAGTACCATAACAATCATTAAAATCGATACAATAATAAGTAAAACTGATAATAACGTATGCACTTGGCGTACCTCCTACAAAGATTCAGTTATTGTAACTGTAGCATAAATTCTATAGAAAAGCGAGAGCTATAGGGTTGCTCTCGCTTTTCTTCTATTACATGAACATCATTGCAAATAAAGGTCCAAGCAAACATGTCAAAATTGCTGTTAATGTCATTGTTACCGATCCAATAACACCTTCATGTTCATTATTTTTCATCGCTCTCATAACACCCATAATATGAGAAGCACATCCAAATCCGATACCTTTACCAACAGAGTTTGTAACACGGCTCCATTTTAATAAAAGCGGGCCGGTAATCGTTCCAGTAATACCTGCGATAACAACGAATGCTGCTGTTAATGACGGTACACCACCTACTTGCTCTGAAACACTCATCGCAACCGGCATTGTCACCGACTTTGGTAAAGAAGATAAAATTAAACTTTTATCCGTTCCCATAAGTGACGCAATAGCAAAATCACTTGCAATGGCAACTGTTGTACCTACTAATACGCCACCAGCAATTGGTACAACATATTTTTGTAGAACGTGACGTTGTTTATAAAGAGGAATTGCAAATGCTACAACACCGGGTCCGAGCAGTTTTGCAATCCAACCGCCACCACTTTCCATATAATGTTGATAGGGTATATCAAGCATGATAAATAAGAAAGCCATTAATCCTGTTGCTACAAGCATTGGAATGGTGAATGGTGTTGGAAATAATTTATAGATTTTTTTAGATAATTGGTATAATAGCACCGTAAAAAGAACCCAACCGATTCCGATTAATATTTGGCTCATCTCGATTCTCTTTCCTTTCTATTCGCAAGATATTGTCCTGTATGTCCTGCGACAATAATAATTAAAAATGTACTCGCTACAATTGTAATGAAAAGAGAAATTCCTTTACTCATAAAAAAAGCACCGTAATTCATTAGGCCAAGCGTTGGCGGAATTAATAAAAACGGCATAATAGCAACGAGTGTTTCTGCTCCTAAATCGAACCATTTCACTGGAAGAACTTTTAGGCTAAGTAAAACAAGTAAGAGGAACATCCCAATCAAACTTCCTGGAATCGGAATATTTAATATTTCTTGTACCCAAGTTCCAACCATATAGAAAACGTAAAGAGCAGCAATTTGGACAAGAATCTTTGTAAATTTCATGTTCATCATCCCTCATGTTTATACGATCTTCTGTTAATATCTTTATCATAGTATAAATTGTAAAAAGCTGCAATTTATCAACTTGACAGCAAAAACAGCCTATGTTAGACGCTTACAACCTTGATATGACTGGATTTTTGCGTAGAAATTAAGTCAAAAACCTTGACCTAATATAAAAAGTTTTTATTTTCTGAATTTATAAGGTTGTTATTTCAATAAAATAATCTTTTTATCCTTACGCTTACATATACATAAAGAAGATAGGTGGTGAACATATGTCCAAAAAAGTTCTTATTTTTTGTGATCCTGGAATTGATGATACGATGGCTCTCCTCCTAGCATTCTTCATCGATGAAATAGAAATCATCGGCATTGTTGCTGATTACGGCAATGTTCCAAAGGAAATGGCCGTACAAAATGCTCATTTTTTTATGAACGAAACGAAGGATAGAAATATCAAGATATTTGGTGGATCAGAGCGTCCGCTTACTGGTGCCCCACCTGCTTTTTTTACAGATGTACACGGGAAACAAGGGCTCGGGCCAATTATTCCAAAGGGGAATGTAACTAACGGAGAAATGGAGAATTTTTTCGAAGTTATCCCTCTTATCGAGCAGTATAAAGATGAATTAATCATTGTAAGTTTAGGAAGACTTACCTCCCTCGCAATTTTATTCATCCTATGTAAACAGTTAATGAAGCAAATTAAATCTTACTACGTAATGGGGGGTGCCTTTTTACACCCGGGTAATGTTACCCCTATTTCTGAAGCAAACTTTTATGGTGATCCTAGTGCCGCTAATATAGTCCTTCAATCCTCACCTAACATGTACATCTATCCATTAAACGTCACCCAGTATTCCATCATTACGCCAGAAATGGCTGAGTATATTGAAGCGAAAGGAAAAGCCCCACTCGTCAAACCGTTATTTGATCATTATTACTACGGATATTATAAAGACGCCCTACCACATTTAAAGGGAAGCCCCTTTCATGACACAATGCCAATACTCGCTTTACTTGATAACTCTATGTTTACGTATCACAAATCTCCTATCGTTGTCATGACAGAATCTTATGCACAAGGAACAAGCATTGGAGAATTCCGCTCTTTAGGAGAATCTAAACCATTTATTGATCGGCCGAGTCATCAAATCGCAATTGATTTTGATTATAACCGCTTCTTTAAACATTTCATGTCAATTATGACAGGTGAGCAATTTTAACCTAAAAAAACAGACCGTAATTTCTCACGGTCTGTCATTATTTTCTACAATTATCGTTTGATGTTGTAGAAAGATTTAATACCATCGTAAACAGCGATTTCGCCTAGTTCGTCTTCGATGCGTAATAATTGGTTGTACTTAGCAATACGGTCAGTACGGCTCATAGAACCAGTTTTGATTTGGCCAGCGTTAGTTGCAACTGCGATGTCAGCGATTGTAGCATCTTCAGTTTCACCAGAACGGTGAGATACAACTGCTGTGTAACCAGCACGTTTAGCCATTTCGATAGCTTCGAAAGTCTCAGTTAAAGTACCGATTTGGTTAACTTTAATTAAGATTGAGTTAGAGATACCTTTTTCGATACCTTCAGCAAGTTTTTGAGTGTTAGTTACGAATAAGTCGTCACCAACTAATTGTACTTTATCACCGATACGCTCAGTTAATAATTTGTGACCATCCCAGTCGTTTTCGTCTAAACCATCTTCGATAGAGATGATTGGGAAGTCTTTGCAAAGCTCTTCGTAGAAATCAACCATTTCTGCAGAAGTTAAGCCAGTACGGCCTTCGCCTGCAAGGTCATATTTACCAGTTTCTTTGTTGTAGAACTCAGAAGAAGCAACGTCCATTCCTAAGAATACGTTCTCGCCAGCTTTGTAACCAGCTTTTTCGATAGCTTCGATGATTACTTCTAATGCTTCACGGTTAGAACCAAGGTTTGGAGCGAATCCACCTTCGTCACCTACTGCAGTGTTAAGACCTTTGTCATGTAATACAGCTTTAAGTGCATGGAATACTTCAGCACCCATACGGATTGATTCTTTGAATGTTGGAGCACCAACTGGTAAGATCATGAACTCTTGGAAGTCTACGTTGTTATCAGCGTGAGAACCACCGTTGATGATGTTCATCATTGGAGTTGGTAATTGTTTTGCATTGAATCCACCAAGGTAACGGTATAATGGAAGACCTACGAAGTCAGCTGCTGCGTGAGCTACTGCCATAGATACACCAAGGATAGCGTTAGCGCCTAGTTTACCTTTGTTTGGAGTGCCATCTAATTCGATCATAGCACGGTCGATACCAGCTTGGTCAGTTACGTCGAAACCAACGATTTCTGGAGCGATTGCTTCGTTAACGTTGTTTACTGCGTTCATAACACCTTTACCAAGGTAACGAGATTTGTCGCCGTCACGTAATTCTACTGCTTCGTGTTCACCAGTAGATGCACCACTTGGTACGATAGCGCGTCCGAATGCGCCGCTTTCTGTGTAAACTTCTACTTCTACAGTTGGGTTACCACGAGAGTCAAGGACTTCGCGAGCATAAACATCAATAATTGTTGACATAATAAATTCTCTCCTTTTTATATAAGCAAATTATTTAATAATTGTTTTACCTGTCATTTCTTTCGGTTGCTCAACACCAAGAAGTGTAAGCATTGTTGGAGCGATATCACCTAAGATACCATCTTCACGTAATTCTACGTCGTTCTTAGTAACAATGAAAGGAACCGGGTTAGTTGTATGAGCTGTCATTGGCTCTCCGTCAGAAGTTAATTCTTCATCCGCATTACCATGGTCAGCAGTAATAAGTGCTACACCATCTTTTGCAAGAATCGCTTCTACAACTTTTCCTAAACATTCGTCAGTTGCTTCTACTGCTTTAATTGTTGGTTCCATCATCCCAGAATGGCCAACCATATCACAGTTCGCAAAGTTAAGAATGATAACATCATGTTTATCATTTTCAATTTCATTTACTAAAGCGTCCGTTACTTCGTAAATGCTCATTTCAGGTTTCAAGTCATACGTTGCAACCTTCGGTGAGTTAATTAAGATACGCTCTTCTCCTGGGAATTCAGCCTCACGACCACCGCTAAAGAAGAATGTAACGTGCGGATACTTTTCAGTTTCCGCGATGCGAAGTTGCTTTAATCCCGCTTGCGCAACAACTTCACCTAATGTGTTATCAAGGTTCATTGGCTTAAATGCCACGTAACCATCTACAGTTTCACTGAAATGTGTCATACAAACGAATTCAGGAATGTGAGGTACTTTTTCACCACGATCGAACTCACGGAAGTCTTCGTTTGTAAATACACGAGCAATTTGAATTGCACGGTCTGGACGGAAGTTATAGAAGATAACTGCATCATCGTCATTGATTGTTGCAACTGGCGTGTTATCATCGTTAACAATTACAGACGGCAATACGAATTCATCGTAGATACCATTTGCATAAGAGTCTTCTACACACTCTTCTGCTGATTTATAAGTAGGGCCTTCACCATTCACCATAGCACGGTAACACTTTTCTACGCGATCCCAACGCTTGTCACGGTCCATGGAGTAATAACGACCAGAGATAGTCGCGAATTGTCCTACTCCTGTTTCTTTAATTACTTCATTTGTTGCATCAATATAGCTTTGTGCTGTTTTTGGTCCAACATCGCGGCCATCTAAGAATGCATGAATGTATACTTTCTCAACGCCTTCTTTAGCTGCTAAGCGAAGAAGAGCAAACATGTGGTTCATGTGACTGTGCACACCACCGTCAGAAAGTAAACCGAATAAATGAAGTGCAGTACCTTTTTCTTTTACGCTTTTAATTGCACTTTGGAACGTTTCGTTCTTATCGAACTCACCTTCACGAATTGCAACGTTAACGCGTGTTAAGCTTTGATATACAATGCGGCCAGCACCGATATTTAAGTGACCAACCTCAGAGTTACCCATTTGACCTTCTGGAAGACCTACTGCCTCACCACAAGCTGTAAGCGTTGTGTGAGGGAATTTGTTCCAGTAACCATCAAAATTAGGTTTCTTAGCTTGTGCTACAGCATTCCCGTAAGTTTCTTCACGAAGTCCGAAACCGTCAAGAATGATTAAAGCTGTTGGCTTTCTCATTTTACCGCCCCCAGAAGACCTAAGAACGAAGCAGGCTCTAAGCTAGCACCGCCAACTAAAGCGCCGTCGATGTCAGATTGTGCCATGTACTCTTTAATGTTTTCTGGTTTTACGCTACCGCCGTATTGAATACGAACAGCTTCTGCAGCTGCTGGAGAAACAGCTTCTGCAACAACTTTACGGATGTGCGCACATACTTCGTTTGCATCTGCAGAAGAAGAAGATTTACCTGTACCGATAGCCCAGATTGGCTCATAAGCGATAACAGTTGCTTTAACTTGCTCTTCTGTTAAACCTGCAAGTGCTTTTGTCACTTGACCTGCTACTAGATCAAATGTTTTTCCGCTTTCGCGCTCTTCTAAAGTCTCACCACAACATACGATTGGTGTTAAACCATGTTCAAATGCTGCGATAGTCTTTTTGTTTACTGACTCATCTGTTTCAGCAAACATTTCACGACGCTCAGAGTGGCCAAGTACTACGTATCCTACTTTTAAGTCGCTAAGTGCTACTGGGCTAATTTCGCCAGTGAATGCACCATTTTTTTCGAAGTGCATGTTTTGTGCACCTACTTGTAAATCAGTTCCTTCAGTCGCTGCTACAAGGCGCTCTAAGAATAGAGCTGGAGAGCAAACTACTGCATCAACAGCTGAAGCTGCTGGGATTTGGCCTTTAACTTCCTCTACGAAGCTAACTGCTTCAGATAGAGTTTTATTCATTTTCCAGTTACCTGCGATAATTGGTTTACGCATGCTTTGCACCGTCCTTTTTCTTTGGCTGCTACTTATTTGTCGTTAAGACAAACGACACCTGGAAGCTCTTTGCCTTCCATGAATTCTAATGACGCACCGCCGCCAGTAGAAATGTGGCTCATTTTATCAGCCATACCGAATTTTTCAACAGCTGCTGCAGAGTCACCACCGCCGATAACAGAGTATGTACCTTCTGCATCTGCTAATGCTTGTCCTACTGCTTTTGTACCTTCTGCGAATGGAGTCATTTCGAATACACCCATTGGTCCATTCCATACAACAAGCTTAGAATTTTTAATTACATCTGCATAAATTTCACGTGTTTTAGGACCGATGTCCACGCCTTCCCAGTTAGAAGGGATAGAATCGATATTAACGATTTGAGTTGTTGCAGTTTCAGAGAATTCCTCAGTGATTACAACATCAACTGGCATGTAGAAGTTTACGCCTTTTTCTTTTGCAAGTTGCATAAATTCTTTAGCTAGTTCGATCTTGTCGTCTTCACATAGAGATAGACCAATTTCATGACCTAAAGCTTTAACGAATGTGTAAGCAAGTCCGCCACCGATGATTAAGTTATCTACTTTGTCTAATAGATGACGAATTACACCGATTTTATCTTTTACTTTCGCACCACCAATAATAGCTGTGAATGGGCGTTCTGGGTTAGAAAGTGCTTTTCCAAGTACCTCTAACTCTTTTTCCATTAATAAGCCAGATACTGCTGGTAGGTAGTCTGCGATACCTGCTGTAGAAGCGTGAGCACGGTGAGCTGCACCGAATGCATCGTTTACGAAGATATCAGCAAGAGCTGCAAATTCTTTCGCTAATTCTGCATCGTTCTTTTCTTCGCCCGCATAGAAACGTACGTTTTCAAGAACTAATACGTCGCCTTCGTTCATTGCTGCAACCATTTCTTGTGCAACTGGTCCGAATGCTTCGTCTGCTTTTTTAACGTCTTTACCAAGAAGCTCGCCTAAACGTGCTGCCACTGGAGTTAAACGCATTTCTTCTACTACTTGACCTTTTGGACGGCCTAAGTGACTTGCTAAAATAACTTTCGCACCTTGCTCTACTAAATATTGAATTGTAGGAAGAGCTGCACGGATACGAGTTTCATCAGTAATTTTGCCTTCTTTCATAGGTACGTTGAAGTCAACGCGGCAAAATACACGCTTACCTTTTAAATCTACGTCACGAATTGATTTTTTGTTCATTGGATTTCCCTCCGACTACTAGTTAGGATTGACAAAACCCACTCAAAAGCTTAACACATTTGCTTTTAAAACGAAAGAAGAGAGAGAGGGAACAA
The DNA here is from genome assembly GCF_002571225.1 of Bacillus sp. AFS059628. Lineage (GTDB taxonomy): Bacteria > Bacillota > Bacilli > Bacillales > Bacillaceae_G > Bacillus_A. Next base: position 44,381 of record NZ_NVEC01000050.1, read on the forward strand.
ACCCTCTCCCTCGTTTTGTCATTGATAACTTATATAATTAAGAATTAAAGACCTTTAGAAGTCATGTAAGCTGCTAAGTCTACTACGCGGTTAGAGTAACCAGTTTCGTTATCGTACCAAGAAAGTACTTTAACCATGTTACCTTCCATTACCATTGTAGATAATGCATCGATTGTAGAAGAAGCTGTACATCCGTTATAGTCGATAGATACTAATGGCTCTTCGCTGTATCCAAGGATACCTTTTAATTCGCCTTCAGCTGCTGCTTTGAATGCTGCATTTACTTCTTCAACTGTTACTTCTTTGTCAAGTTCAACAACTAGGTCAACTAGAGAAACGTTAGCAGTTGGAACACGTACAGCGCCACCGTTTAATTTACCTTTAAGTTCTGGTAATACTAATGCTACAGCTTTAGCTGCACCAGTAGATGTTGGGATCATGTTTTCAGCTGCTGCACGAGCACGACGTAAATCTTTGTGTGGTAAGTCTAAGATTTGTTGGTCGTTAGTGTAAGAGTGAATTGTTGTCATCATTCCGCGTTTTACGCCGAATTTTTCGTTTAATACTTTAGCGAATGGAGCTAGACAGTTTGTAGTACAAGAAGCGTTAGATACTACGTTGTGGTTAGCTGCATCGTATTGTTCGTGGTTAACACCCATAACTACAGTGATATCTTCGTCAGAAGCTGGAGCTGAGATGATAACTTTCTTAACTGATCCACCTAAGTGTTTTTCAGCGTCTGATTTTTTAGTGAAACGGCCAGTAGATTCTACTACTACTTCTACTCCGTAGTCGCTCCATGGTAATTGAGCTGGGTCACGCTCAGCGATAACTTTAATTTCTTTACCGTTAACAACGATGCTGTTTTCGTTAGCAGATACTTCTGCATTTAAAGTTCCGTGAACTGTGTCATATTTTAAAAGGTGAGCTAATGTTTTAGCATCTGTTAAGTCGTTGATTGCTACTACTTCTACCTCAGAGTTGTTAAGAGCTGCGCGGAATACGTTACGTCCGATACGTCCAAATCCATTAATACCAATTTTAGTCATTTGAATTTCCTCCTTGGGGGATTATATTAAAGGGTAATACCCTTTGTTAACTGTTTTGCTGCACCTTCATCTGTAATTAGAATTGAAGTGTGCCCTTGTTTAATTACAGCCTGTATTGCCTTTGCCTTCGAAGAACCTCCAGCGACTGCAACAACGTGAGATACATTTTGTAAATCCTCAAGTTGCATACCAACTGTTCTTACTTTATGAACAACATTTCCCTGTTCATTAAAATAGTAACCGAAAGCTTCGCCAACTGCTTCGCTTGCTTGAATCTTTAACCAATCTGCTTCTGAAGTATTTCTGCGACGTGCCATTGTTAACGCATCACCTATTCCATGAATGACGATATTGGAAGATCGAATCAACTCAAGAACTTCTTTCACGGAAGGCTCTGTCACAATAGACGCATATGCTTCGCTGCTAACATGGTCTGGAACATACAATAAGCGATAATTACTCATCGTATTTTGCGCCATCTTAGCACAAATGGTATTGGCTTCTAACTCGACGCCTTCTCCAATTCCACCACGTGCTGGGACAAATAGCATATGTAAATCTTTGCAATCAAGCTGCATCATGTCCGCAACAGCAGCTAGCGTAGTTCCTCCAGCCACAGCAACGATATTATTCGCTGTCAGACGGTCTTTTATACAAGTCACACAAGCACGGCCCATCTCCAGTTTGACCCAAGGTGATTCATCACTATCACCAGGGACAACGAAAACTTCATCCAAGTCTAATGTTTCCTTAAGTTGCTTTTCTAAAACCTTTAACCCGGAAATTTCTTTCATAAAGTCTTCCAAAGCAAGAACTAAAGCTGTTCCTTCTTCTGTCAAAGTCATTCCAGAAGAAGCGACGTGAACTAAGTTTTGTTCTTTCAAAACTTGAACTTCACTTCGCAATACTCGTTCTGTCATACCGAGACTTGCTGATAAGTTTCTTCTTCCAATCGGCTGCATGAGCCTGATGTATTGAAGAATCTGCATTCTCGTTTGCATAACAGGTAGCAGATCAGGTAATAATTTTTTTGTGTTCTGAATCCATGAGCGCATATTTTTTCTCCTCACTACATCGGTTCATTTTTCCTCGTGGTCACTTTACGTCCCGTAGTGACATTTTGTGTCCCACGTAGGTTAAAAAAATAATCCCTGCTACGTGTATTATTGTAACAGGAGATAGAAACTTATTCAACTCTTAACTGCATTCTTTATATAGTTTATTATGACACCTTTGTGAATGTTACCATATTCTACTTGTTTTCCGTCTATTTCTACAACCGGAATCATTAAGTGGTATTTTTCTAAAAGGTCATTATCTTCATATATATCTATTTCCTCGATTTGAAAAGAATATTCACATTGTACTTCCTGTAAAACTTGTTTCGCCTTCACGCAAAGGCCACAATCTTTTTTTGTATACAGTACAACTTTCATCTTCTTCACCTATCCAATCGTTTTTCGTAATGACGACGCTGGAATATGCATTTGTTCTCTATACTTTGCTACTGTTCTTCGAGAAATAACGATTTCATGCTCTTCTTCTAACAATTTTGAAATCTTTTGATCTGAAAGTGGCTTTTTCTTATTCTCCGCCTCAACAAGCGTTTGAATAAATTGTTTTACACGTTTTGTAGAAACTGCTTCATCCTCAGTAGTTGAAACGGCATTACTAAAGAACGATTTCATCTCAAATAAACCGTGTGGTGTTTGCACATATTTATTTCGCGTTGCACGGCTAATTGTAGATTCATGCACACTTAACTCTTCTGCTACTTCTTTTAAAGCAAGTGGCTTTAAATACTCCGGGCCTTTCCAGAAGAAATCACGTTGTTTTTCCATAATAATGGTCATCACTTGCAGAAGTGTTTGTTTTCTCTGTTTCAAACTACGCATAATCCACTGCACATGCTGATACTTTTCTGATACGTAAGATGCTACTTCGCTTTCACTATTATTAAGAAGCGCACTATATTCAGAATGAATTTCGATTCTCGGCATATTTCTCTCATTCATTTGTAAAACGAGACGATCGCCATCTTTTTTCACCGCCATATCAGGCACAATATAAAGTGGTTTATCAGAAGAAAACGCAAGACCTGGTTTCGGCTGTAATGACGTAATACAGTTCACCGCCGATTGCAACTCCTCATTACTACACTTCAGAACTTGAACGAGCTTTCGCCAATCTTTCTTCACGAAATAAGCGAAATGGTCTTCTACAACCTCTTCTGCTAATCCGTTCCGTCTTTGTAAGCGCTTCAATTGTAGAGTTAGACATTCCTGAATATTACGCGCTCCTACCCCTGCTGGCTCAAGTGATTGGACAAGCTCTACAGAGCGGTCAACTACATGTAGCGGTGCGGAAAGGAGATTTGCTAACTCCTCGTTCGTTTCTTGTAAATACCCATTTCCATCCATGTTCATAATAATGAAAGAAGCTATTTTTCGCTCTTCTTCCTCTATTTTATAATACTGTATTTGATTTAATAAATGTTGCTGAATCGTTGTGGAATCCACACTGTAGATTTCCATCTGATTCTCGACTTGTTTGCTGGTACTTTTACTGTTGTTAGAGCTCTTTTTCTTCTCCCTCTCAAAACCACCTAACTCAATAAGGGGATTCTCTAACGATTGCTCATACAAAAACTCCGATAATTCTTGTACATTATACTGGAGCATTGTAATCGCTTGCCTTAACTCTTGTGTCATTGCCAAACGTAAGCTTTGTTCTTGTAAAAGACTTGCCTTCAAACTAATCTCCCCCTTGTTTCTATTGTACAATAAGTTTGGTAAAAGGAGAATCCTATCGCAGACACCCATTCCAAAATATTATTAATTTATATGTATTAATGAGATTCACAACTTACAACCGAAATTTGAATAATATTGAAAGAAAATAATAAGCTATAAAAAAATCATTATCAAGTACTAATAGTAAATCTTATAACTAGATATAACAAGAGGAAAATAAAAAAGTCCTAACCTACAAAACGTAAGTTAGGACTTTTTGACGCGCCCAGAGGGATTCGAACCCCCGACAGACGTGGTACCGGAAACCACCGCTCTATCCGACTGAGCTATGGGCGCATGATTATAAAATATACTTCATTTTCTCTTCATAATAATAGCAATAAAAACCATTTTAATCAATAAAAACTCTTTGATAGCACATTATATATACGCTTTTTTTCCACATAAAAAAGCCTCCTTATTTCTACATTTAGGAGGCAATTCTGACCCACTTTATTTATCTAGCTTCACTTTAGTCTCTTTTGGAATTTCATTTGGCTGTACTTCTCGGTATGTTTCAATATATTCGCCTTTCGTTTTAACCTTTACATATGCTCCTTCTCGAAGCCCACGAGGTGCATAAAACTTAACGTCTCTTCCTTCGCCCGAAGCGTAATAACCAGTAAGTTTATAATCGCCAGCTACCTCTCCGATTTTGGATAGTCGGCCAGATTCTTTCGCTTTTACATATAACCAATCCTCTTTCACAAGCGGGTTGTATCTATCTGTTATCTCATTATGAGAAACACTTGCCACACCAATAACTAATATAAAAAGTCCAATTACACCTAATAATAATTTCTTCATTTTCCTCTCCTTCAAACATCCTCTTAACTTGCTTTACTCTCTTTATTCTAGGAGAAAAAGGGTTTTTCCACTATCGCTTATCCTTACATATTCATTACAAAATTGTAATCCATATATGCAATACACCTAAATTTTCCAATCATAAATTCACCTCAACTCACAAATTATAATCTTTGAATTGATATTCCAAAGGGGGCTTCATTCAATGACTGTAATTACGAAATTAAAACAAACTGTTTCTGGATTAAAAAGTGCACAAGCTAGCTTAGAGGGATTCGCTCTTGATACGGATAACCAACAAGCGAAGCAACTTTTCCAAACAGCTGCGCAGCAAACACAAACGATTATCGATTCTTTAAACCCACGTGTTGAAGAAGTCCAACAAGAAGAACCACAATACTCACAGCAATAACGGATTCGTCATGCTGTGAAATAGAAAAAGGATGATATGCAGTCATCCTTTTTCTATCACATTACATATTGCAATAGAAATGGAATGATAATCATGCGAAAACTCGGCCTCATAACCGCATTATTTGCCCTTCTATTTAGCTCTTTTACCGGATGTGATCACAGCCCATTAGATAAAAAGGTAAAGAAAGAAGAAGCAAAGCGAACAGAGAAAGAAAAAGGACCTAAATTAACGAAGATGAGTACAGAATCCTTTAATCAATCTATATCGCAAGAAGCAAAGAAAAAAGCTATCGCTATGGATGAAATTATAAAAAGCGCTGCAGTGAATTCAAATTTAGATCTCTACATAGCAGTTAAGCCTGAACATCATGAACGATTTGGATTAAAACCTTTACGCAAGAAACTTCAAAAGCAATTAAGTGATGAATATCCCACTTTCGATGTTCGTGTTAGTACAGATAAAAAAATCTTTATGTTACTTGAAAAGCTTGAAAACAGAATCAAGAAAAAAGAAATATCTAAAGATGAAATCAAAAAACAGTTAAAACTTATCGGATCAGAAATGGAATCTAACACTTAACGCTTTCGAATAGAAAAGGAAGGATCGCAATGTCTAGTAAAGATAAAAACTTAACCCCTGTACAACAGGAATATAAAAAATTCGAACAAGAACGTGAACCGAAGCGCCCTGTCTTGAAAAATTGTATTAAAGCCTTTTTCGTCGGTGGTTTTATTTGCTTCATCGGACAACTCATTTCTACGTTTTATATCACATATTTTGATTTCACTGAACGCTCGGCGGGAAATCCAACAGTCGCAACTCTTATCTTCATCTCGATGTTACTAACTGGGTTCGGTGTATATGATCGTCTCGGTCAGTTTGCAGGTGCTGGGACAGCTGTACCTGTCACTGGATTTGGTAACTCTGTTATCGCCGCATGTATCGAACACCGGACGGAAGGGTTTGTCCTTGGTGTTGGCGGTAATATGTTCAAATTAGCTGGTTCTGTTATTTTATTTGGTGTATTTTCGGCTTTCGTCATCGCACTTATTAAAACGATTCTCGTTCAATGGGGAGGGCTATAAATGTTACAAGGACACCGAACGTGGGTATTTGAAAACAAACCAGTTATTATTTCGACAGGAGTCGTTGGCGGGCCATTTGAAGCAAAAGGAAAAATTCCAGAAGACTTCGATATCCTTCATGAAGATTTATGGCTCGGACAGGATTCCTATGAAAAAGCACATAAAATTTTATTTGAAGAAGCTTGTAGCCGCGCTACTGAAAAAGCAGAACTTCGTAAAGATGATATTCAATTCGTACTCGCAGGAGATTTAATTAATCAAATTACCCCTACAAGCTTTGCTTGCCGTACACTAGGCACTCCTTATCTCGGATTATTCGGTGCTTGTTCTACTTCTATGGAAGGTTTAGCACTTGGGGCAAGTATCGTAAATGCAAAAGGTGCTAAATATTTATTAACCGGGGCATCAAGTCATAACACTGCTGTAGAAAAACAATTCCGCTATCCTACCGAATATGGTGGACAAAAGCCACCTACTGCACAGTGGACAGTAACCGGCGCCGGAGCTGCTATTTTAAGCGATACTGGACACGGTCCCCAGGTAACATCCGCCACAATCGGAAAAGTGGTTGATATGGGATTAACGGATCCGTTTAATATGGGAGGGGCAATGGCTCCAGCTGCCGTCGATACAATTGAAGCTCATTTACGTGAACGTCAAATTGATGCCTCTTACTACGATTTAATCGTAACAGGCGATCTCGGACATGTAGGACGCGAAATTGCTTATGACTTACTACATAAACACGGAACAAAAGTAACGAGCGAACAGTTTCAAGATTGCGGGCTACTCATTTATAGAGAGGGGCAACCTGTCATAGCTGGTGCTAGTGGACCAGGATGTTCTGCAACAGTCGTTTACGGTCATTTATTAAACCGGATGAAAAGAGGAGAGTTCAAAAAAATACTTGTCGTTGCGACAGGCGCTTTACTATCTCCACTTACATTCCAACAAGAAGAAACGATTCCGTGTATCGCTCACGCCGTTTCGATTGAATATGGAGGTGCAACGCAATGATTTTTTTCTGGGCTTTCGTCATTGGCGGACTCATATGTGTAATTGGCCAACTTATGTTTGATGTCGGCAAACTAACCCCTGCTCATACAATGGCAACGCTTGTTGTTGTCGGCGCTATACTGGATGGATTCAACCTATATGAACCATTAATTGACTTTGCAGGTGCTGGTGCAACTGTACCCATTACAAGCTTTGGTAATGCCCTCGTCCACGGTGCAATGGAAGAAGCTGCAAAACATGGCATCGTTGGCGTTATTACCGGCATGTTTAAAGTAACGAGTGCCGGTGTATCTGCAGCTATTATTTTCGGCTTCATTGGAGCTCTGCTATTCAAACCGAAAGGATAAGAGGTGTTTGTATGACAGTTATCGCTAGCGTTAAAACTTGCCTTGCTAGTGTAAGGGGCGCTCAAGCAAGTTTAAGCTCCCTTTCACTACATTCACAGGACGCTGAATCAAAACGCGTCTTTCATGAATGTATGTTAGAAATGGACAACATCATCGCTGATTTACAGAATAGAGTTTCAGTATTAGAACGTGAAGAACCTCAATATAAAGGGTTTTAAGTAGACTGGAGGAAATGACTATGTCTCACCTGCCGGAATGGACACTTGTCATTCTTCGCTCTGTATTCATATTAATTATTTTATTCGCTATTACAAAATGGTTAGGGAAAAGACAAATCTCTCAGCTTTCCTTTTTTGAATACATAGCCGGGATGACAATCGGTGACATCGCTGCCCAAGTATCTACAGGGCTCGATTCAAAATTTTTTCACGGCGTCTTTGCGATACTCATTTTCGCTGTGGTACCTTTTTTAACAGGAATCCTCTCTTTAAAGAACAAAGCAGCTCGGGACTTCTTTGAAGGAAAATCTACCGTATTAATAAAAGATGGAAAGATACTCGAAGACAACTTAAAGAAAGAAAAATATACAAGTGACGAATTACTGGAACTTCTCCGTGGAAAAGATGCTTTCAGCGTAGCTGATGTTGAATTTGCTGTACTAGAACCGAGTGGAGAATTAAATGTATTATTAAAGAAGGATCGCCAACCTCTTACAGCAAAAGACATCGGCTTAAAAGTAGCAAACGAAAAAGAACCACAAACTGTTATTATGGATGGAAATATATTAGACGAACCTTTATCCTCTAGTGGGCATAACCGTGCTTGGTTACATTCTGAATTAGAAAAACTCGGTGTTGTCATCGAAAACGTCTTTCTCGGTCAAGTTGATTCATATGGACAACTTACTATCGACATTTATAATGACAAACTACAAATGCCATCTCCTCAAAACAAGCCTTTATTATTAGCATCTTTAAAAAAATGTCATGCTGATCTTGAACTATTTTCCCTAGAAACAAAGTCGAAATCAGCGAGCGAAATGTATAGTAAAAACGCGAAACAAATCGAAAATATTTTAAATAAAGTAACCTATCTTTTAAAAGAATAAAGTGAAACTTT
>NZ_NVEC01000051.1 GCF_002571225.1 Bacillus sp. AFS059628
TCAATGTCAACTAAGTTTTTTAATTTCTTTTTTGTCGTCTTCTGCGTTTCTGCATCAGCGACGGTTATTAATTTATCATATAATATCTATGGACGTCAACACTTTTTAATAAAAAGTTCTTTTTCTTACATAACGAATACATTCCTCTGCATTAGCGACTCTTCGAAACAAACAAAAAATGATTTTATACCTTTCTTCCATCGCCTTTTTTACAACGTCATGAATACGTTCATCTTCAAAATCAAATAAGAGTTCTTCTAACTCTCTCTTCAATATGTATTCCATTTCTTTTTTCTCTTCCTTCGTTAACATAAACCCAAGCAAATCATCACCTCAATCATTTCTTAAAGAGCAATAAATGTTCCGCTCATTTTTCCTACCATCCATTATATCCACTACTTACGATATTAATCCCTTGTTCTCTTTTTTATATTTACAGCATATATGTAACTGAAAAGGATTGGACAAAGGGGCGTAATATTATGTTTTTCTTTTTTATTACGAGTAAAAGAAACTTTAAACACATTAGCTTAATAGTGATACTTTCCTTATTTACAGCATGGCTACTCTTTTTGAAAACATATTCACACGAGTCTGCTTTTTCAACCGCTACAGGGCCTAAAGTCATTTACAAAGGCGATACCTCTAAAAAACAAGTTGCATTTACGTTTGATATTAGTTGGGGAGACAAAAAAGCAATTCCAATCCTTGATACACTTAAAGAAAGAGATATTAAGAATGCAACTTTCTTCCTTTCTGCTGCATGGGCAGAAAGACATCCTGATGTTGTCGAGCGTATCATAAAAGATGGACATGAAATCGGTAGTATGGGTTATAATTACACGTCCTACACTTCTCTAGAGACAAACGAAATACGAAGAGATCTTTTACGAGCACAAGATGTGTTTACAAAACTCGGTGTGAAACAAATCAAACTATTGCGTCCACCTAGTGGAGATTTTAACAAAGCAACACTTAAAATAGCAGAATCGCTCGGATACACCGTCGTTCATTGGAGTAATAACTCAAACGACTGGAAAAACCCTGGTGTAAACAATATCGTTTCCACGGTCTCTAATAATTTAAAAGGTGGAGATATCGTCTTATTACACGCATCCGATTCTGCCCTCCAAACAAATAAAGCTTTACCACTGCTTCTGCAAAAATTAAAGAGTGACGGGTATGAGCAAATATCCGTATCACAACTTATTTCCAACACAAGTACGAAAAGTGAAGATGTGCAATAATTCTTCAAACATAAAAAGCTCTACTACCTTTCATTCAGGTAATAGAGCTTTTTACATTTGTACAACTACTCTACGTAAAAGCTCTCTTAATTAGGCCGACTTACTCGTCTTTCCAATTAAACGATGTAATATAAGTAACTGATATGCATTACATAATAAAAGTGGTATCACCATTAAATATAACCAATCTGTATCATTAATTCGAAGAGCTGGTACCCACTCAAGAATTGTTACAACAACCATAAAGAACAAAGCGGGCACGAATGCCTTTTTGTTCGTTTCTTTACTTTTTATATAAGCAACAATGGCACCAAACACAAATAACACACCAGCAACAAGTATGTTATTTCCTAATGAAACTTCCCCATTTGCAATCAACACAGATCTTAAATACACGAAATCAAATAAAACGAATGCAATGAAGAAGAGCTGGACTATATTCCATAAAGAAGGTGACCTGAACATCCCTAATCCAAAACGATGGATTGTTAAATAGGCAAAGAACCCCATTTGACTTATAACACTAAAAATAAACCCTACGCCCATCAACCAAAAGGAAACCGCTAAAATCTCCTTAACGTCGAAATTTTGAAAAAATTTAGCGTACTTGTCCCACTCCAAAACAAACCCAATAATGACCGTACTAATCCCACCAAGAAACAACGTCTTAAAAAATAGTCGTACCCACTTGCGGCTATTCACAACACATCCCCCATTATCCTTATATTTCTAATCAAATTGTATCAATGACAATTTCAAAAAGCTAGCCATGTTCATGTATAAATTCCTTAAAGATATTTATATTAAAAAGAGAGAACTGTGTTGAAAGGAGTTCCAACTTATGAAACGGATGCTGCTCGTTTTGACTTCTTCTTTTTTATTCTTTGTACTTGTAGCATGTGCACAAGAAAAAGAAGCAAAGTCCGAACTTGATTATGATCAAACAAAGAAAATGATTGTTGATATTTTAAAAACTGATCAAGGTAAGAAAGCCATTCAAGATGTGTTAACTGATGAAAAAATGAAACAAGCACTCATACTAGATGAAACAGTAGTAAAGAAAACGATTGAAGATGCAATGGTATCCGACAAAGGGCAACAATTCTGGGAAAAGCTCTTTAAAGACCCTGAGTTCTCATCGAAATTCGCTAAAAGTATGGGAAAAGAACAAACAGCCTTAATGAAAACTTTACTAAAAGACCCTGAATACCAAGCAGGCGTTATAGAAATTATGAAAAACCCTGAAGTAGAAAAAATGATGCTACAAACGATGAAGAGCAAAGAATACCGCCAATATTTACAACAAGTACTAACAGAAACTGCCGAAAGCCCACTCTTCCAAGCTAAGATGATTGATATTATTAGTAAAGGTGTACAAAAGGCTGAAAAAAGTGGCTCTGATAAAAAAGAAGCAGGCGGTGAAGGTGGTTCTCAAGGCGATAAAAAAGAACAGCAATAAAAATAATAACGATAATAATGAGTGGACAATATGCGTATCATCCACTCATTATTATTTTATTTTTGCGCAACAGCTGTTTTATCAATCACTGTCTCAGCTATCGTGCGATAAATAAGACCTGTCGTATGTGTATCTTCATATACCGACGGTGCAAAGTCTTCTTTATTCCAATCAGGTTGTTGAAGTGGGATTCGGCCAAGTACTTCCGTTTGAAGTTCTGCAGCTAATTTATCTCCTCCACCTCTTCCAAACACATATTCTTTTTCACCAGTTGTTTTACTTTCAAAATACGCCATATTTTCAACAACGCCAAGAATACTATGTTCTGTGCGTAAAGCCATAGCTCCAGCACGCGCTGCTACAAATGCCGCTGTCGGATGCGGCGTTGTGACAATAATTTCTTTACAAGCCGGCAACATCGAATGTAAATCTAGTGCAACATCACCTGTACCCGGTGGTAAATCTAAAACTAAATAGTCTAAATCTCCCCACTCTACTTCTGTGAAGAAATGATTTAACATTTTCCCAAGCATAGGCCCTCTCCAAATAACTGGTGCATTATCTTCTACAAAGAACCCCATTGAGATTACCTTTACACCCAGACGTTCCACTGGAATGATTCTATCTCCTCTTACAACAGGACGTTTTTCTATCCCCATCATATCCGGTACGCTAAAACCATAAATATCCGCATCAATGATACCAACCTTTTTCCCTAGACGAGCTAAAGCAATAGCAAGGTTAACAGAAACTGTCGATTTCCCAACTCCACCTTTCCCACTCGCCACTGCTAAAAATGTCGTTTTTGAATTTGGTGACAATAAAGATTCAGTTTGCTCCTCTTCCTGTTCTGGTGCAAACTGAGCTAATTCCGCTTCTGTAAATTCTGCAAAGCGAAGCCCTACTGTTGCTGCTCCTAGTTCTTTTACTAACTTTACAATTCCAGATTGCAATTGCATTTGTTCCGCTGTACCGGTTTTTACGATTGCAATTTTAACACTTACATGTTCCTTTTCAGGCTTAACCGTTACCTCTTTAATTGCCCCTGTTTCTTTTAACGTTTTATGTAAAAATGGATCTACAATCCCTTCTAACGCTTCCACTACTTGCTCTTTCGTTACCATAATTAGCCCAGCCCCCTGTATGAAAAATAACGTAATGTTAATTTAATGTATCTCTCTTTATTTTCGAAATAAATGCGTTTACATTTCCAGTATAACATATTTTCGGAAAACTTCGTTAACGAGAGAAACGCAAAAAAATCCTCCTTATTCTGGAGGATTTCCTTTTTCCGTGAAATAACGTAATATACCACGATATACTGCAGCCGCTACCTTTTGCTGATATTTCTCCGAATTTAACATATACCTTTCATTTACATTCGATAAAAAGCCAGCTTCAATTAAAGCGCCTGGTGTTTTCGCATACTTCAATAAATACACATGAGAAATTGTTTTAGCAGAACGATTCGTATTCTCTAAACTCGTTCTCAATTCCGCTTGTATAAATTTCGCAGCACGTTCATTTTCAATCGAAGAACGGTAATAGAACGTTTGTGCGCCTTTCGATCCACTACTAGTTAAAGCGTTTAAATGAATACTCGCAAAAAAGTCTACATCAGGTTTATTAATAATCTCTACACGCTTTTTTAAATCCTCTGCTTTACGTCTACTATATGATTTTGTATCTTTCTGAGCTAAATCATAATCTCCATCACGCGTTAAAATAACTAGCGCACCTTGCTCTTGTAAATAATCTTGTACCTTCTTTGTAATCTCAAGCGTAATATCCTTCTCTACAATATCCTTTCCACCAACAGCCCCTCCGTCTGGTCCACCATGCCCAGCATCTAATACAATTACTTTCCCTGATAAGGGTAAATTCCAAGCTCGCCACGATTTTGTAATTTGAAACTCTTGTTTAACTAAAAAAAACAAAATAACCGCAGCGAGTGCAAAAGAGATAATTCGAATTCTCTTCATACCTTTCCTCCTCCAGCTAGTCCCTCTAATTACTTATATGGGACAAGAGGAAAGTTTATGCTTGTCTTAATGAAGCTTTAATCGATATCTTCTTTCACCTTTTTCATATCCTTCCTGCCACCATAAACCGATAAACTGCTGGCAAGATTGAAAAAGCAATTCCTCATCTTCTAACTTAATTTCCCGCATAGTCATGCTAGCCAAAAATTGAAATAGTGTTTCCGTTAATTGTTGCTCTTCTTCTAAGGCTCTATATTTCACATCAAAAAATGATTCACCGTAATAACCAAACTTACTATATCTCGCTCCTAATAAATACGATTCTATCCCTAGTTCAATACAGTAATCTTCATACTGTCGATGAAGTTCCTGCATCTGAAAGGCATCTCTAATATTTGAACGTAATGTTTTTAATGATAATTCCCGCAGCATCTTCCGTTCATATTTCAACTGCTTTTCTTTTTGTTTTTCTTGTAAGCTGACAATGACATTCATAGTACTTATAAACCTCCCTAATACATATTAGTCTAAACTTCTAAAGAAGAAGCATACACGAGAGGATAGCACTAAAATATTCCAAACTACAAAAATTCCAAAAGAGGAATGAAACATAAAAAAACCCCAACCAAAATGGTTGGGGTTTTTAGTTCGCAAAAATTAACGTTTTGAGAACTGAGGTGCACGACGTGCGCCTTTAAGACCGTATTTTTTACGCTCTTTCATACGTGCGTCACGAGTTAATAGACCTGCACGTTTTAGTGTTAGACGGTATTCTGGATCAGCTTTTAATAAAGCGCGAGAAATACCGTGACGAATAGCACCAGCTTGACCAGTGTATCCACCACCATTTACGTTTACAAGTACATCGTAGTTACCTAAAGTTTCTGTTGCAACTAGAGGTTGTTTCACTACTTCACGTAATGCAGCAAATGGGATATAGTTTTCAAAATCACGACCGTTAATGATAACGCGTCCTTCGCCTGGAACTAGGCGTACGCGCGCTACTGAACTCTTACGACGTCCAGTGCCATAGTATTGAACCTGTGCCAAAGTAAGCCCTCCTTTAATTGATTATCCGCGAAGTTCGTAAACTTCTGGTTTTTGTGCTTGGTGTGGATGCTCTGCTCCAGCATACACGTTTAGTTTCTTAGAAACTTGACGGCCTAAGCGTCCTTTTGGAAGCATGCCTTTAATTGCAAGCTCTAACATTTGTACAGGGTAGTTTGTACGCATTTCAAGAGCTGTTCTTTGTTTAAGTCCACCTGGGTGGTTAGTGTGACGGTAGTAAATTTTATCGTTTAATTTATTACCTGTTAAATGAATTTTCTCAGCGTTAATAATAATTACATGATCACCCGTGTCAACGTGTGGTGTAAATGTAGGTTTGTTTTTACCACGTAAAATGGATGCTACTTCACTAGCAAGGCGACCTAAAGTTTGACCTTCAGCATCAACCACATACCATTTACGCTCAACTTCGTTAGCTTTTGCCATAAAAGTCGTACGCATGTGTTTCCCTCCTCGTTATCTTTTCCATAGAAAAAATCTATTGTTTATCTTAAACACGATTTCCTTCCGGGGCTAATCGTGGTTTTAGAAACAATACCATATGTTATGATATACTTTTGAGTTTCTAATGTCAAGCAAATGTTACACCAGGATTAGTTGTTATAGTTTACCTGCCATAAGTAAAGGCCATGACCAGGAGCCATCTTTCCAGCAAACTGACGATTTTGTTTCGCTAGAATCTCTGGAATGCTGTCTGGATCAAGCTTTCCTTGCCCTACGCTCAGTAACGTACCAACAATAATTCTGACCATATTATATAAAAATCCATTACCTACAAAACGAAAAATTAATTCATCGTCTTGCTCAATTAGCTCAATTTCATAAATTGTTCTCACTTTATCTTTTTTGTCAGTTTTTGCCGAACAAAAAGAAGTGAAATCATGCGTTCCAATAAAATAAGGGATCGCTTTTCTTATAGCGTTTATTTCAAGCGGATATGGATATTGATATACGTAATTTCTACGGAATACATCCGCAGTCTTTGATAATAATACACGATAACGATATTCTTTTCTCTCGACACCGTAACGCGCATGAAATTCTTCTGTTTTTTTCTCTACCTGTCTAATAACAATATCATCTGGTAGCATTGTGTTTAATGCATTACTCCATTGCCACTCTTCAAGAGACAACGGTGTATCAAAGTGTATCACTTGTCCTTTAGCATGAACAGTAGAATCCGTTCTGCCAGATGCTTGCACACGAACAAGTTCTCCTTTATGCAATTTCTGTAAAGCTTTCTCTATTTCTTGTTGAACAGTACGATGTTGCGGCTGAATTTGATAACCACAAAAATGCATGCCATCATATGCAACCGTACATTTTATTCTATCCATTTCTCTATTCTCCATTACGATCGCACCCATGCCAAAATACAAGCTAAACAAAGTAAGCTTATTATCGTTACTGTATCACTTGTTTTCCAGCGTAGTTGCCTAAATTTAGTACGTCCTTCGCCACTTTGATACCCACGAGCTTCCATAGCAATTGCTAAGTCCTCTGCGCGCTTAAAAGCACTGATAAATAGAGGGACGAGTAGTGAGATAATAGCTTTCATCCTATCTTTTATCGGTCCCCCAGCAAAATCAATACCACGTGACGCTTGTGCCTTCATTATTTTACTCGTTTCATCCATCAATGTCGGGATAAAACGAAGAGAAATTGACATCATTAATGCGATTTCATGAACAGGAACTTTTATACGCTTCAAAGGCTTTAATAACGTCTCCAAACCATCTGTAATCTCAATAGGTGTCGTCGTTAACGTTAATAATGTCGTCATTAAAATAATAACGAAGAATCGTATAGAAATGTATATCCCTTGCTCTAATCCTTTTTCATGTATCGAAAACCAACCAAGCTGGAATAGTACTTCCCCTTCTTTATTTGTAAAAATATGCAGGAAAAATGTAAAAAGAAAAATCCATAGAATTGGTTTTAAGCCCGAAAGTACATAACGAATCGGCACTTTTGCAAAAAATAAAGCAATGAGTGCATATAAAAATAAAAATCCATATGAAATCGCATTATTTGCTAAGAAAACAACAAATACATATAAAAAGACAATCAGCAGCTTCGTACGTGGATCAAGTTGATGAATAAGAGAATTCCCTGGAATATACCTTCCAATAATCAACTGCTGCATGATTCATGACCACCTTTTCGTAACACCTGCACAACTTCATGAGTAAGATCCTCTAAAGATAAGGTAGCCTTTGGGATTGAAATGCCAAACTTCTCTTCAATTGCACGTTTATACTTTAAAGACATAGGAAGATCCACGCCAATTTTCTCTAATTCATCAGCATGTGAAAATACTTCCTCTGCACTTCCTTGCAAAAAGACCGTTCCTTTATGCATGACTACAATCTGTTCGGCATATTTAGCAGCATCCTCCATATTATGCGTTACAAGGATAACTGTAAGACCTTTCTCCTTATGTAGCTTATAAAACATTTCCATAAGTTCATTCTGCCCTTTTGGATCTAGTCCTGCTGTAGGTTCATCTAATACAAGCACTTCGGGTTCCATAGCTAATACGCCTGCTATAGCAACACGCCTCATTTGTCCACCACTTAACTCAAATGGTGAACGTGCTAACAGTTCTGGTTCTAACCCTACAAGTTCAATTGCCTCTCTTGCCTTTTGCTTCGCTTCTTCTACAGATACTCCGAAATTAGTAGGACCGAAACAAATATCTTTCTCTACAGTCTCTTCAAACAACTGATGTTCTGGGAACTGAAAGACAACCCCTACCTTTTTACGTAGTGGCTTTAGCTTTTTTTCTTTCTTTCCTGCCGAAATGAAATGTTCACCAATTTGAACTGTGCCATTTGTCGGCTGCAATAAACCATTTAAATGTTGAATCATCGTCGACTTACCTGAACCAGTATGACCGATAATGGCATAATAGCCCCCACTTGGAAACGACACGTCTACATCATAAAGTGCGCGTCTTTCAAATGGAGTTTTATATTGATAACGATGTTCTACTTTTTGGAATGTAATCTCCAAAGTTCGTTCACCAAGCTTTCCATTGTAAGATGCGTATTTTGCAAGAGAATTTCATTTCTTTTTAATAATTCTGCTATTTTCACTGAGAATGGTACATCTAATCCAATTTCTTGGAGCATATGAGAGGACTTGAAAATTTGTTCTGGAGTTCCTTCCTCTAATATCTCTCCCTTATTTAAAATAATGACACGGTCTGATTGTGCCGCTTCTTCTAAATCGTGCGTAATTGATAAAACAGTAATACCTTTTTGATTAACGAGTTGTCTAACCGTTTCTACTACTTCACGTCTCCCTTGGGGGTCTAGCATTGACGTTGCTTCATCTAATATTAAAATAGATGGCTGAAGTGCCAAAACGCCTGCTATTGCCACTCGCTGCTTTTGCCCACCAGATAACGAATGAGGCTCATCATTAAGAAACTCTTCCATACGGACGAGTCGCAAGGCCTGATCTAATCTTTCTACCATTTGCTCTCTTGGCATTCCGATATTCTCTAAGCCAAAGACAACGTCATCTTGCACTATCGTTCCAACAAATTGATTATCTGGATTTTGAAATACCATCCCAATTTGTTTTCGAACATCCCATACCGTTTCCTCTGATAAAACCATTGTATCATTTACTGTAATAGTTCCTGCTTCTGGCAAAAACAAACCATTCAATAATTTTGCAAGTGTAGACTTCCCTGAACCGTTTTGTCCAATAACAGATACCCATTCTCCTTCATATAAGGAAAATGAAACATCTTTTAACGCATAAGTGGCTGCCCCAGGATATTGAAATGATATATTTTCTGTCCGAAGTTTCTCTTTTTTCAATACAAGGCACCCTTTCCTTCGTCAAGTAAGCCTATTTTTATATTTAAAAAAAAGGGCCATGACCAGTTTCTTGAAAAGAACTGTCCTGCCCTTTTAATTATCATTATACTAACTCGATAATTACCATTGGTGCTGCGTCTCCGCGACGTGGACCAATTTTTGCAATACGAGTGTATCCGCCTTGGCGCTCAGCATAGCGTGGAGCTACATCAGCGAATAATTTTTGAAGTGCATCTTGACCAGTCTCAGCGTTAGCTACTTCATTGCGAATGAAAGCTGCTGCTTGACGACGAGCATGAAGATCTCCGCGTTTACCTAAAGTGATCATTTTTTCCACTACAGAACGAAGTTCTTTTGCACGAGTTTCTGTCGTTTGGATGCGCTCGTTGATAATTAAATCAGTAGCTAAGTCACGTAACATAGCTTTACGTTGCGCACTTGTACGGCCTAATTTTCTGTATGCCATTCGTAGTTCCCTCCTTTGTTGATGGGTTTAAATCCTCAGTCGTCTTTACGTAAACCTAAACCTAATTCCTCAAGTTTATGTTTAACTTCTTCTAAGGATTTACGTCCTAAGTTACGAACTTTCATCATATCTTCTTCTGTTTTGTTCGCAAGCTCTTGTACAGTATTAATTCCTGCACGTTTTAGGCAATTATAAGAACGAACAGAAAGGTCTAGTTCTTCGATAGTCATCTCAAGAACTTTCTCTTTTTGATCTTCTTCCTTCTCGACCATAATCTCAGCATTTTGTGCTTCATCAGTTAAACCAACAAAGATATTTAAATGCTCAGTTAAGATTTTGGCACCTAAAGAGATAGCTTCTTTTGGCCCGATGCTTCCATCCGTCCATACATCAAGCGTAAGCTTATCATAATTAGCCACTTGTCCGACACGTGTCTTTTCCACTTGGTAAGTCACACGTGATACTGGAGTATAAATAGAATCAATAGGAATTACTCCTATTGGTTGATCTTCGCTTTTATTTGCATCAGCTGGCGTATACCCACGGCCACGCTTTGCAGTTAAACGCACGCGGAAATGCGCATCTTTTGCTAACGTTGCAATGTGTAAATCTGGATTTAAGATTTCTACATCACTATCGTGAGTAATATCAGCAGCTGTGACAATACCTTCGCCCTGCACATCAATTTCCAACGTCTTCTCTTCTTCAGAGTAGATTTTAAGAGCTAACTTTTTCAAGTTTAAGATGATCGTCGTAACGTCTTCTACTACGCCCTCAACTGTTGAAAATTCATGTAATACGCCATCGATTTGGATAGCAGTAACAGCGGCACCAGGGAGTGAGGATAAAAGAATACGACGTAAGGAGTTACCCAAAGTAGTACCATATCCACGCTCAAGCGGTTCAATTACGAATTTACCATATTTAGCATCTTCGTTAAGTTCAACCGTTTCGATTTTCGGCTTTTCGATTTCAATCATTAACTAAACCCTCCTTCAAAACGTCGAAACCCCGGTTAAACAAAGGTATAACCCCTGTCTAACCGAAAGTCCCCCTTAGGCAGTTCCCGATTGTGCACAACAAGCGATGTTTCTGTACGAAATTTCTCGATAATGCATCATATCCATTATAGACAAAAGGGAAAATTCTATACAGAAAAATTACACACGACGACGTTTTGGTGGACGACATCCATTATGAGGAACTGGAGTAACATCTCTAATTGCTGTTACTTCTAGACCTGCAGCTTGAAGAGCACGAATTGCAGCTTCACGACCAGCACCAGGACCTTTAACAGTAACCTCTAAAGTTTTTAAACCGTGCTCCATTGCAGCTTTAGCAGCAGTTTCAGCAGCCATTTGCGCAGCGAATGGAGTAGATTTACGAGATCCACGGAAACCAAGTGCACCAGCACTAGACCAAGAAAGTGCGTTACCGTGAGTATCTGTAAGAGTTACGATTGTGTTGTTGAAAGTAGAACGAATATGAGCTATACCAGCTTCAATATTCTTTTTCACACGTTTTTTACGAGTGTTTGTTTTACGTGCCATTGTTAGTTCAACCTCCTTTACTTATTATTTCTTTTTATTTGCTACTGTACGACGTGGACCTTTACGTGTACGAGCATTGTTTTTAGAGTTTTGACCACGAACTGGTAAACCACGACGGTGACGAAGACCACGGTAAGAACCGATCTCCATTAGACGTTTAATGTTAAGAGATACTTCACGACGAAGGTCTCCCTCAACTTTAATACGATCGATGATATCACGGATACGTCCTAATTCGTCTTCCGTTAAATCACGAACTCGTGTTTCTTCAGAAATACCTGCTTCAGCAAGAATTTTTTCAGCAGTTGTGCGACCAATGCCGAATACGTAAGTTAAAGAAATAACAACGCGTTTGTCTCGAGGAATATCTACACCTGCGATACGTGCCATTACGAATGCACCTCCTTCTGATTAACCTTGTTTTTGTTTATGTTTAGGGTTTTCACAAATAACCATTACTTTTCCACGTCTACGAATAACTTTACATTTTTCGCAGATTGGTTTAACTGACGGTCTTACTTTCATGTCTCGAACCTCCTTAAAGATTACGGAGTGCTATATTATTTAAAACGGTACGTAATACGACCACGATTTAAATCGTACGGAGATAATTCTACCGTAACTTTGTCTCCTGGTAAAATACGAATGAAGTTCATACGGATTTTACCAGAAACGTGAGCCAATACGACATGCCCATTCTCTAATTCTACTTTGAACATAGCATTTGGCAACGTTTCAAGAACGGTACCTTCGACTTCAATTACATCATCTTTAGCCATTCAATAGTTCTCCCTTCTTCAAATCAGTAACATTTTACACTGCTCTGAAATCCCGGAGAGCCAGCTACTTATAAAGTGGTAAGGATTTCGTATCCTGCTTCTGTAAGAGCAATCGTGTGCTCAAAATGGGCACACCATTTACCATCTACCGTTACCACTGTCCAGTCATCAGATAGTGTTTTTACATATCGTCTTCCTTGATTCACCATCGGCTCAACACAGATGACCATTCCCGGCTTTAATCTAGGGCCTCTATTTGGTGGACCATAGTGCGGGATTTGAGGGTCCTCATGTAAGTCTTGCCCGATTCCGTGACCAACATACTCCCTAACGATCGAGAATCCATTCTCTTCAGCATGGGTTTGAACCGCATGTGAGATATTTGATAATCTCTCGCCTGGTTTTACTTGTTCTAGACCAAGATACAACGATTTTTCTGTGACATCAAGTAGCTTTTGAACAGATTCAGAAATGTTTCCAACTGGATACGTCCATGCAGAATCTCCATGGTACCCATTGTATTTCGCACCAATATCGATACTGATGATATCGCCCTCTTTGAGCTTGCGCTTCCCTGGAATTCCGTGTACAAGCTCTTCATTTACAGAAGCACATATGCTCCCCGGAAATCCGTTGTATCCTTTAAAAGATGGCGTAGCACCATATTTTTGAATCGTCTTTTCCGCTATTTGATCGAGCTCTTTCGTTGTAATTCCTGGAGTAATGTGCTGTTTTAACTCCTGATGAGTTAAAGCAACGATCCTGCCAGCTTCTCGCATGATTTCTATCTCGCGAGGAGTTTTGCAGATTATCATTACGCTAAGCCTCCGATGAGAACATCGATATCAGCAAATACTTTATTGATATCTTGCTCACCATTAATGCTTTGTAAGTAACCAAGCTCCTCGTAGAAATCAAGCAAAGGTTTTGTTTGCTTAATATTTACATCTAAGCGATTTGCTACAGTTTCTTCATTGTCATCAGAGCGTTGATATAATTCGCCACCACATTTATCACACACGTCAACTTTTGCTGGCGCATTGAATTCTAAGTGGTAAGTCGCACCGCACTCTTTACAAATGCGACGGCCTGTAAGACGTTTTAATAACAACCCTGAATCCACATTAATGTTTAAAACATAGTCGATTTTTTTGCCAAGATCTTTCATAATCTCTTCAAGAGCTGATGCTTGTGCAACAGTTCGTGGGAAACCATCTAGTAAGAAGCCTTTTACGCAGTCTTCTTGACTTAAACGTTCACGAACAATTCCGATTGTAACTTCATCTGGAACAAGTGCACCTTTATCAATAAAAGATTTTGCTTGTAAACCCATTTCAGTTTCAGCCTTCATAGCTGCACGGAACATATCTCCTGTTGAGATGTGAGGGATGTTATACTTGGCAACAATCTGTTCGGCTTGTGTACCTTTACCAGCACCAGGAAGCCCCATTAAAATTAAGTTCATCCTTGTTCCCCCTCAGAGTACATGAGCATGTAGGGAAGACAATACTTCCCACTTACTCACTGCTTGATAAACCCTTTGTAATGGCGTTTTACCAGTTGGCTTTCTAGCTGCTTCATTGTTTCTAAAGCAACGCCGACAACGATTAACATACTCGTTCCACCGATCTGTGCAGATGGAGGAAGATTTCCCAGCTTCGTAAAGATAACTGGTAAGATTGCAATCGCTGCTAGGAAAATTGATCCTACAAAGGTCAAACGATACAAGATTTTTGTTAGATATTGTTCCGTATTCTTACCCGGACGAATACCTGGAACATATCCACCTTGCTTGTTTAGATTCTCTGACATTTGTTCTGGATTAACCTGAACAAACGCATAGAAATATGTGAAGGCTACAATGAGCGCAACATATATGATCATTCCCACTGGGTGAGAATAGTTAAAGTTAGCAATAATCCACTGCGATACATCATGTTTCGGGAAGAACTGTGCAATAGTCGGAGGCGTAATTAAGAATGAAACAGCAAAAATTACTGGAATAACACCAGCACTATTTACCTTAAGCGGTAAATGTGTGTTTTGTGCTCCAGCATAACCACCATTTCCTCCTGTTACACGCTTCGCATATTGAATTGGGATCTTTCTAACAGCCTGTTGAATGAAAATAACACCCACAATAACTGCTAGCACAGCTAGTAAGATCAATGCAACTTTAACGATACTCATGAACAATTGATCTCCGATATTTTGAAACTGTTGCTGATACACTTGAGATATAACACTTGGGATCGCTGCGGCAATACCACCAAAGATAAGGATGGAAATACCATTACCTACACCTTTAGCTGTAATCTGTTCGCCTAACCACATTAAAAATGCAGTACCAGCAGTCAGTACCGTAGCAATGTATAAATAAGTGCTCCAACCAGGATTCAAAATTAATTGTCCACCTACCATACCGTTAAAACCGATTGACATACCAAACCCCTGAATAAACGCAAGAACAATTGTAAAATAACGCGTGAATTGCGTTAATTTACGACGGCCCATTTCACCTTGCTTCGACCATTCCGAAAATTTAGGAACAACATCCATCTGCAATAATTGCACGATGATGGATGCTGTAATATACGGCATGATTCCCATCGCAAAGATGGAGAAGTTTTTCAAGGCTCCACCGCCAAATGTATTTAGAATACCTAAAGCATTTAATTGATCTTGTGCCTTCAGTACGTCTCCATTTGTAAATGGCACGGGGATAAACGTGCCAATCCTGAATACGATTAACATCGCTAAAGTGAATAATATTTTACGTCTTATCTCAGCAACGCGCATAAAGTTGGAGATTGTACGAAACATTAGATCACCTCAACTGATCCACCAGCTGCTTCAATTGCTTCTTTAGCACTTGAAGAGAACTTGTGCGCTTTAACAGTTAGTTTTTTCTCTACTGCGCCGCTTGCAAGAATTTTAACACCGTCGTTTAACTTGCTGATAACGCCAGTTTCCAGCAATAATTCAGGTGTTACTTCTGTACCATCTTCAAAACGATTTAACGTTGATAAGTTTACAATAGCAAACTCTTTACGGTTAATGTTTGTGAAGCCGCGTTTTGGTAAACGACGGAATAATGGAGTTTGACCACCTTCGAAGCCAAGACGAACACCGCCGCCAGAACGTGCGTTTTGTCCTTTATGACCTTTACCAGCAGTTTTACCGTTACCAGAACCGATACCACGACCGACACGGTTACGTACTTTACGAGAACCTTCTGCAGGTTTTAATTCATGAAGTTTCATTCCCAGGCACCTCCTTATATTAATGAGTTATCCTTAAGCTTCTTTTACAGTTACAAGGTGAGAAACTTTGTTGATCATACCAAGAATAGCAGGAGTTTCTTCCTTAACTACAGTTGAATTCAACTTTTTAAGACCTAAAGCTTCTACCGTCGCACGTTGATCTTGTGGACGACCAATTACACTACGAGTGAGGGTAATTTCTAACTTTTTCGCCATTTGTTTTCCCTCCTTAACCTAGTAGCTCTTCTACAGATTTACCGCGTAATTTTGCAACATCTTCAGCGCGCTTAAGTTCGCTTAATCCGTTCACAGTAGCGCGAATCATGTTGATTGGTGTGTTAGAACCAAGAGATTTCGAAAGAATATCTTGTACACCAGCTAATTCAAGGACCGCACGAACAGGTCCACCTGCAATAACACCAGTACCCTCAGCAGCAGGCTTTAAGAATACTTCACCAGCGCCAAAATGACCGTTGATTGTGTGTGGAATTGTTGTACCAACTAATGGTACAGCGATTAAGTTTTTCTTAGCGTCTTCGATAGCTTTGCGGATTGCGTCTGGTACCTCTTGTGCTTTACCAGTACCGAATCCAACATGACCGTTTTTATCGCCAACTACAACTAGTGCAGCAAAGCGGAAACGACGACCACCCTTAACAACTTTCGCGACACGATTTATCGTAACTACACGTTCTTCAAGTTCTAATTTACTTGGGTCAATGCGATGCATCAATTTTCCCTCCTTTGACCATTAAAATTGTAATCCAGCCTCACGAGCAGCTTCAGCTAGAGCTTTAACACGGCCATGGTATAAGTAACCACCGCGATCAAATACTACTTCTTTAACGCCTTTCTCTACAGCACGCTTAGCAACTGATTCTCCAACTTTCGTAGCAGCTTCAATATTGCTAGTACCGTTAAGAGCAAGGTCTTTATCAAGAGTAGATGCACTTACTAACGTTACACCATTTACATCATCAATAACTTGAGCGTAAATATGTTGGTTAGAACGGAACACGTTTAAACGTGGACGTTCTGCAGTACCAGTAAGTTTAGCACGTACACGCGCATGTCTTTTCTTACGAGTCGCATTTTTATCAGCTTTAGTGATCATTCTTGTCACTCCTTTCTCTCACCTAACGGGTTTACTTAGCAGTTTTACCTTCTTTACGACGAACAACTTCGCCTTCGTAACGAATACCTTTACCTTTGTAAGGCTCAGGAGCACGTACAGCGCGGATGTTAGCAGCGAATTCGCCAACACGTTGCTTGTCGATACCTTTGATTACGATCTTTGTTGGTGCAGGTACTTCAACTTCAAGACCTGCTTCCGGAGTCATTTCTACTGGATGAGAATAGCCTACGCTTAATACAAGTTTATCACCTTGTTTTTGAGCACGGTAACCAACACCGACTAATTCAAGTCCGCGTGCGAAACCTTCAGTTACACCTTCAACCATGTTTCCGATTAAAGCACGAGTTGTACCGTGTAATGCACGGTGTTCCTTCTGTTCAGATGGACGCTCAACTGTTAATGTATTCTCTTCAATTTTGATAAGCATATCAGCATTGAAAGTACGAGTTAATTCACCTTTAGGGCCTTTTACTGTTACAGTATTGTCTTCTGCAACTGTAATAGTAACACCTGCAGGGATTTCAAGAATCTTTTTACCAATACGAGACATGTGGTCACACCTCCGTTCGTTTTAAATATATATTACCAAACGTATGCTACTACTTCTCCACCAGTTTGTAATTGACGAGCGTCTTTGTCTGTCATTACTCCCTTAGATGTAGAAACAAGAGCGATACCTAATCCGTTAAGTACACGTGGTACTTCGTCAGCTTTAGCGTAAACGCGTAAGCCAGGCTTACTGATACGTTTTAATCCAGTGATTACACGTTCATTGTTTGCACCATATTTCAGGAAAATACGAAGGATACCTTGTTTGTTATCCTCGATGTATTCTACATCACGAATGAAACCTTCACGTTTTAAAAGTTCAGCGATCTCTTTTTTGATTTTAGAAGCAGGAACCTCTAATTTCTCATGACGTACCATGTTCGCATTACGGATGCGAGTAAGCATGTCTGCAATTGGATCTGTCATCACCATGTGTTTTACCTCCTTCCCATTTGTGGGTTTTACCAACTAGCTTTTTTAACACCAGGAATTTGACCTTTATATGCAAGTTCACGGAAACAAATACGGCAAAGTTTAAATTTGCGGTATACAGAATGCGGACGACCGCAGCGTTCGCAACGTGTATACTCTTGTACTTTAAACTTAGGAGTACGCTTTTGTTTCGCTATCATAGATTTTTTAGCCACGTTTTCGCCTCCTCTACTTAGCGTTGGCTTCCATTATTTTTGGAATGGCATACCGAATTGTGTTAACAGTTCACGAGCTTCTTCATCAGTTTTCGCTGTAGTAACGATTACGATGTCCATACCGCGGACTTTGCTTACTTTATCATAATCAATCTCAGGGAAAATAAGTTGCTCTTTAACACCTAATGTGTAGTTTCCACGACCATCGAATGATTTCTTAGAAACACCACGGAAATCACGTACACGTGGTAAAGAAACTGATACTAATTTGTCGAAGAACTCATACATTTGCTCGCCGCGTAAAGTTACTTTCGCACCGATTGGCATACCTTCACGAAGACGGAAACCAGCGATAGATTTTTTAGCACGAGTTACAACAGGTTTTTGACCTGCGATTTGTGTTAATTCTTCTACTGCGTTGTCTAAAGCTTTTGAGTTAGATACCGCGTCACCAACACCAGTGTTGATTACGATCTTTTCGATTTTTGGTACCTGCATTACAGATTTATAGTTAAACTTGCTCATTAGAGCAGGAGTAATTTCCTTTTGGAACTTCTCTTTAAGGCGATTCAATGAAGTGACCTCCTTTCTTAAGAAAATTATTTATCTAATAATTCACCAGATTTTTTTGCAATACGAACTTTTTTACCATCTTCTACTTTGAAGCCTACACGAGTAGGTTCACCTGTTTTCGGATCTAAAATCATAACGTTAGAAACGTGAATAGGTGCTTCTTTAGTAATAATTCCACCTTGTGGATTTAATTGAGATGGCTTAGAGTGCTTCTTAACGATATTGACACCCTCAACGATAACACGGTTTTGCTTTGGGAAAGCCACAAGGATAACGCCTTGTTTTCCTTTGTCTTTACCAGTGATTACCTGTACTTTATCACCTTTTTTTACATGCATCTTAATTCTGCACCTCCTTAGCAAGGCAATACCTTAAATTATAGAACTTCTGGAGCTAAAGAAACGATCTTCATGAAGTTGCTATCACGTAATTCACGAGCTACTGGTCCGAAGATACGAGTACCACGTGGGCTCTTATCGTCTTTAATGATAACCGCTGCGTTTTCATCAAATTTGATGTAAGAACCGTCCGGACGACGAGCTCCGCTCTTCGTACGTACTACTACTGCTTTAACAACGTCACCTTTTTTAACAACGCCACCTGGTGTTGCTTGTTTTACCGTAGCAACGATAATGTCACCAATGTTAGCATATTTACGACCAGAGCCGCCTAATACTTTAATTGTTAAAAGTTCACGTGCACCAGAGTTGTCAGCAACTTTCAAACGAGATTCTTGTTGGATCATGTTATGAAACCTCCCTTCGGACTAAAAATTCCGATTCGTCTATTTAGATAATAACCGCTTCTTCAACGATTTCAACTAAACGGAAACGCTTAGTAGCAGAAAGCGGGCGAGTTTCCATGATTTTAACGATATCGCCAAGTTTCGCTTGGTTTTGCTCATCATGGGCTTTGTACTTCTTAGAATACTTAACACGTTTTCCGTACAAGGAATGAGTTTTGTAAGTTTCAACTAAAACTGTAATCGTTTTGTCCATTTTGTCAGACACAACACGACCAGTATAAACTTTGCGTTGGTTACGTTCGCTCACTATGCAAACCTCCCCTCAATTTATCGATTAATTCCGATCTCTCTTTCACGAACTACAGTTTTCATACGAGCAATTGCTTTACGCACTTCACGAATGCGAGTTGGATTCTCTAATTGTCCTGTAGCAAGTTGGAAGCGAAGATTAAACAACTCTTCCTTTAAAGCTTTAACTTTTGTTTCGATTTCGGCAGTGGTTAATTCACGAATATCATTAGTTTTCATTAGATTCACCACCATTTTCTTCACGTTTTACGAATTTACATTTCACAGGTAACTTGTGAGCTGCAAGACGTAATGCTTCGCGTGCTACCTCTTCAGATACACCCGCGATTTCGAACATAATTTTCCCAGGTTTTACTACTGCTACCCAGCCTTCTGGTGCCCCTTTACCGGAACCCATACGTACTTCTAGAGGTTTTGCAGTGTAAGGTTTAGAAGGGAAAATTTTAATCCATACTTTACCGCCACGTTTCATGTAACGAGTCATTGCACGACGAGCAGCTTCGATTTGACGGTTTGTAATCCATGAAGCAGCTTGTGCTTGTAAACCGAATTCACCGAAAGCAACTTCAGTTCCACCTTTAGCACGACCACGCATTTTACCACGATGCTCTCTACGATATTTTACGCGTTTTGGCATTAACATATTATTTTCCTCCTTCCTCAGAAGCTTTCTTTTTTGTAGGAAGGACTTCTCCACGGTAGATCCATACTTTTACGCCTAATTTACCGTATGTTGTATCAGCTTCAACTGCTGCATAGTCAATATCAGCGCGAAGTGTATGAAGTGGAACAGTTCCTTCACTGTAAGATTCTGCACGAGCGATATCAGCTCCGCCAAGACGACCAGAAACCTGTGTTTTAATACCTTTAGCACCTGCACGCATAGCACGTTGAATAACTTGCTTTTGTGCACGACGGAATGATACACGGTTTTCTAATTGACGAGCGATGTTTTCGCCTACTAATTTAGCGTTAAGATCAGCTCTCTTAACTTCTAAAATGTTGATGTGTACACGCTTGCCTGTTAATTGGTTAAGAGCTTTACGAAGTGCTTCAACTTCAGTACCACCTTTACCAATTACCATACCAGGTTTTGCAGTGTGAATTGTAACATTTACACGATTTGCTGCACGTTCGATTTCTACTTTAGCAACAGCAGAATCTTTTAAGCGTACATTAATGTACTCACGGATTTTGATGTCTTCATGTAATAATGTAGCGTAATCTTTCTCAGCGAACCAACGAGATTCCCAGTCACGGATAACGCCGACACGAAGACCAATTGGATTAACCTTTTGACCCATCGATTATCCCTCCTTCTTTTCTGATACCACAACTGTGATGTGGCTTGTGCGTTTGTTAATTTGGCTTGCACGACCCATTGCACGTGGACGGAAACGTTTTAACGTAGGACCTTCGTCAACGAAAACTTTCTCAACAACTAGGTTGTTAATGTCCATTTCATAATTGTGCTCTGCATTTGCGATTGCAGATTTTAAAACTTTTTCTACAACTGGAGAAGCAGTTTTTGGTGTGTGGTTAAGGATAGCAATCGCTTCACCCACTTGCTTACCTCGGATTAAGTCTACAACTAAACGAACTTTACGAGGAGCAATACGAACTGTTCTCGCTACTGCTTTAGCTTGCATTGAAGTGCCTCCTCTCATTATCTTCTAGTTTTCTTATCGTCAGCATCATGACCTTTATACGTACGAGTTGGTGCGAATTCACCTAACTTGTGGCCAACCATGTCCTCAGTGATGTACACAGGTACGTGTTTACGACCGTCATATACAGCGATTGTGTGTCCGATGAACTGAGGGAAGATTGTTGAACGGCGAGACCAAGTTTTAACAACTTGTTTTTGCTCAGATGCAACTAATTTTTCCATTTTGCTCATTAAATGATCATCGACAAATGGTCCTTTTTTTAAGCTACGAGCCATTTTGGTGCCTCCCTTCGTGATTGGCGTACGGTTCTAGAAATGAACCGTACTACAATCCCATTATTTTTTGCGACGACGAACGATGAATTTGTCAGACGCTTTGTTTTTCTTACGAGTCTTGAATCCAAGAGTTGGTTTACCCCATGGAGACATTGGAGACTTACGTCCGATTGGAGAACGTCCTTCACCACCACCGTGTGGGTGATCAACTGGGTTCATTACAGAACCACGAACTGTTGGGCGTTTACCTAACCAGCGAGAGCGACCTGCTTTACCGATTTTGATAAGTTCGTGTTGTTCGTTACCTACTTGACCGATTGAAGCGCGACAAGCAGATAATACAAGACGTACTTCACCAGAAGTTAAACGTACAAGTACGTATTTACCTTCTTTACCAAGTACTTGAGCAGATGTACCAGCAGAACGAACTAATTGTCCGCCACGACCAGGCTTAAGCTCGATGTTATGAACAACAGTACCTACTGGAATGTTGATTAATGGTAATGCGTTACCGATTTTAATGTCAGCTTCTGGGCCAGACATAATTTCCATACCTACTTCTAAGTTCTTAGGAGCAAGAATGTAACGTTTTTCACCGTCAACGTAGTTAATTAATGCGATATTCGCAGAGCGGTTTGGATCGTATTCGATCGTAGCAACGCGTCCTGGAATTCCATCTTTGTTACGCTTAAAGTCGATGATACGGTATTGACGCTTATGTCCGCCACCTTGATGACGTACAGTAATTTTACCTTGGTTATTACGACCAGCCTTCTTGCTTAAAGGAGCAAGTAATGACTTTTCGGGTCTGTCAGTCGTGATTTCAGCGAAATCATTCGTAGTCATATTACGACGACCGTTAGTAGTTGGATTATACTTTTTAATTCCCATCTCAATTTCCCTCCTTCTTTAGTAAGAATTAAACGCCTTGGAAGATTTCGATTTCTTTGCTGTCAGCAGTTAGCTTAACGATTGCTTTACGACGACGGCTAGTAAAACCAGCGTGACGACCAACGCGTTTTGCTTTCGGCTTGTAGTTCATGATGTTCACTTTTTCTACTTTAACACCAAAGATCGCTTCAAGAGCATCTTTAACTTCTGTTTTATTAGATTTAACGTCCACATCGAACGTGTATTTTTTTTCAGCCATCATTTCCATAGAACGTTCAGTGATAACTGGGCGCTTAATGATATCACGAGGATCTCTCATTATGCAAGCACCTCCTCTACTTTTTCCACTGCCGCTTTTGTCATGATTAGCTTATCATGATGAAGCACGTCTAAAACGTTTACGCCATCAGCAGTGATTACTGTTACTCCAGGGATATTGCGAGCAGATAACTCTACAGATTCGTTTGCATCAGCAGTTACGATAAGAGCTTTCTTCTCAACAGTTAATCCTTTAAGTACTGCTAGCATGTCTTTTGTTTTTGGTGCATTTAACACTAGGTCTTCAAGAACTACAATGTTGTTCTCAACTACTTTAGTAGCTAATGCAGATTTGATTGCTAAACGACGAACTTTCTTAGGAAGTTTGTACGCATAGCTTCTTGGTGTAGGTCCGAATACCGTACCACCACCACGCCATTGAGGAGAGCGGATAGACCCTTGACGAGCACGTCCAGTTCCTTTTTGACGCCATGGTTTACGACCACCACCGCGAACTTCAGAGCGAGTTTTTACTTTGTGTGTACCTTGACGTAAAGATGCACGTTGCATCATTACAGCTTCGAAAAGTACAGCTTCATTTGGTTCGATACCGAAAATAGCTTCAGCTAATTCGATTTCACCAACCTGTGAACCAGTTTGGTTATATACAGTAACTTTTGGCATTGGAATTCCTCCTTCCTATTGTGAATTATTTGCTAACCTTCACAGCGCCTTGAACAACTACAAGAGATTTCTTAGCACCTGGAACGTTACCTTTTACTAATAATAAGTTGCGCTCAGTGTCAACTTGAACGATTTCTAAGTTTTGGATAGTAACTTGGTCTCCACCCATACGTCCAGCAAGTTTTTTGCCTTTGAATACACGGTTCGGAGCAACTGGGCCCATTGAACCTGGACGACGGTGATAGCGAGAACCATGAGACATAGGTCCGCGAGATTGTCCGTGGCGTTTGATAACACCTTGGAAACCTTTACCTTTAGAAATTCCTGTTACATCAACGATTTCACCTGTAGCGAATACGTCAACTTTTACCTCTTGACCAACCTCTAATCCGTCCACGTCTGCATCGCGGATTTCGCGAATGAAGCGCTTAGGAGTTGTAGATGCTTTGGCAGTGTGGCCTTGTTCAGGTTTGTTAGTTAACTTTTCACGTTTATCTTCAAATCCTAACTGGATTGCGTTGTAGCCATCAGTTTCAGTTGTTTTCTTTTGAAGAACAACGTTTGGATTAGCAGCGATAACTGTTACTGGGATTAACTCACCGTTCTCAGCAAATACTTGAGTCATACCGATCTTTCTTCCTAAGATTCCTTTGGTCATGAGTTACACCTCCTACATTTTTAAGTTATATAAATTATAGTTTGATTTCGATATCTACACCAGATGGTAAGTCTAAACGCATTAATGAATCTACTGTTTGTGGAGTAGGACTCACGATGTCGATTAGACGTTTGTGCGTGCGCATTTCGAATTGCTCACGAGAATCTTTGTACTTATGAACAGCACGAAGAATTGTGTAAACAGTTTTTTCAGTTGGTAATGGGATCGGACCAGAAACTGTTGCCCCAGAACGCTTAGCTGTTTCTACAATTTTCTCAGCAGACTGATCAAGAATACGGTGATCGTAAGCTTTTAAACGGATACGAATTTTTTCTTTTGCCATTATTTTCCCTCCTTCGTTCGCCTATTTCTAAAATAGACCTTCTCCATGGAAATTTCCCCACACCATGCCATGGCAAAGCGGCCGGGTGTGTCAGCAACCTTCCACTTCATCGCAGTCAAAGACCAACATTGTCTATTATACAATGTTATTCGTCTAGATGCAAGCATCTTTTTGTTTGCATCTGCTTTTCTCTACTTTTGCTATTATACATGGCACTTTAAAGAATTTCAAGTTTTCATCTACCAGAATTCACTTTACAGTTTCTGGGTTTTGTTTATTGCTTTTTATATACTATAGAAGAAACTCGTCAAAATATAAAAATATGATTTCATTCATTATAGAAACGCAAACAAAAACCCCGAGGGATTTTCCCTCGGGGTTTTTTATATCAGTTAAGATTACTCAACGATAGTAGCAACTACACCGTAACCTACTGTACGTCCACCTTCACGAATAGAGAATTTAGTTCCCTCTTCGATAGCGATTGGAGCGATAAG
Organism: Bacillus sp. AFS059628; assembly: GCF_002571225.1. Classification (GTDB taxonomy): domain Bacteria; phylum Bacillota; class Bacilli; order Bacillales; family Bacillaceae_G; genus Bacillus_A. The sequence goes on from NZ_NVEC01000051.1 coordinate 24,882, forward strand.
TTCGATAGTCATTTCGATGTTGTCACCAGGCATTACCATTTCAGTACCTTCTGGTAATTGGATGATACCAGTTACATCAGTTGTACGGAAGTAGAACTGAGGACGGTAGTTAGCGAAGAATGGAGTGTGACGTCCACCTTCTTCTTTAGATAATACGAAAACTTCAGCTTTGAATTTAGCGTGAGCTTTTACAGAACCGCTTTTTGCAAGTACTTGTCCACGTTGGATGTCTTCACGAGCAACCCCACGAAGTAAAGCACCGATGTTGTCTCCAGCTTGAGCTTGGTCAAGAAGTTTACGGAACATCTCTACACCAGTTACAGTTGTAGAAGCATTTTCTTCAGCAAGACCGATGATTTCTACTACGTCACCAACTTTAACGATACCGCGCTCAACACGACCAGTAGCAACTGTACCACGACCTGTGATAGAGAATACATCCTCTACAGGCATTAAGAATGGTTTGTCAGTTTCACGTTCTGGAGTTGGGATGTAAGCATCAACTTCAGCCATTAATTCAATGATTTTTGCTTCCCAATCAGCTTCTCCTTGAAGAGCTTTAAGAGCAGAACCTTTGATTACAGGAATGTCGTCGCCTGGGAATCCGTATTCAGATAATAGGTCGCGAACTTCCATTTCTACTAATTCTAATAATTCTTCGTCGTCTACCATGTCGCATTTGTTTAAGAATACAACGATGTAAGGTACACCTACTTGACGAGAAAGAAGGATGTGCTCACGAGTTTGAGGCATTGGGCCATCAGCAGCAGATACTACTAAGATACCGCCGTCCATTTGAGCAGCACCAGTGATCATGTTTTTAACATAGTCAGCGTGACCTGGGCAGTCAACGTGTGCATAGTGACGAGTTTCAGTTTCGTACTCAACGTGTGCAGTTGAGATTGTGATACCGCGCTCTCTTTCTTCTGGAGCAGCATCGATTTGATCGTATCCGCGTGCTTCAGCACCACCAGCTTTTGCAAGTACTGTAGTGATCGCAGCAGTTAATGTAGTTTTACCATGGTCAACGTGGCCGATTGTACCGATGTTAACATGGGGTTTAGAACGTTCGAATTTAGCTTTAGCCATTCTAAATTCCTCCTTAGTTTATATAGGTTATTTTATATTTAGGCTAGAAAGCGAAACTTGCGTCCCACTTTCTAAGCTTACATAAGTAGTTATACGTGAAGAATCGATAAAAATCAATTATTCACCTTTATTTTTTTTGATAATTTCTTCAGAAACAGACTTTGGTACTTCTTCATAGTGGTCAAACACCATAGAGAATGTTCCGCGTCCTTGAGTGTTAGAACGTAATGACGTTGCATAACCGAACATTTCAGAAAGTGGAACCATAGCGCGAACAACTTGAGCGTTACCGCGAGCTTCCATACCTTCTACACGTCCACGACGAGATGTTACGTCACCCATAATGTCACCCATGTACTCTTCAGGAATTACAACTTCAACTTTCATCATTGGCTCAAGAATTACTGGGTTACATTTAGAAACCGCAGCTTTAAGTGCCATAGATGCAGCGATTTTGAACGCCATCTCAGATGAATCGACATCATGGTAAGATCCGTCAACTAATGCAGCTTTAATGTCTACTACTGGATATCCAGCAAGTACACCATTTTTAAGTGCATCTTCAAGACCTGCGCCTACAGCTGGGATGTATTCACGTGGAACAACACCACCGACGATCTTGTTTTCGAATTCGAATCCTTTACCTTCTTCGTTAGGTTCAAACTCAATCCAAACGTGACCGAATTGTCCACGTCCACCAGATTGACGAGCGAACTTACCTTCAACTTTCGCAGCAGCGCGGAAAGTCTCACGGTATGCTACCTGAGGAGCACCAACGTTTGCTTCAACTTTGAATTCACGGCGCATACGGTCAACGATGATATCAAGGTGAAGTTCACCCATACCAGCGATGATTGTTTGGCCAGTTTCTTGGTCAGTGTGAGCACGGAATGTTGGATCTTCTTCAGAAAGCTTAGATAATGCTGTACCCATTTTATCTTGGTCAGCTTTTGATTTTGGTTCGATAGCTACAGAGATAACTGGCTCTGGGAATTCCATAGACTCAAGGATAACAAGGCTCTTCTCGTCACAAAGAGTATCACCAGTAGTAGTATCTTTTAAACCTACAGCAGCAGCGATATCACCAGCGTAAACTGTTGAAATCTCTTCACGGCTGTTAGCGTGCATTTGTAGGATACGACCTACACGCTCACGCTTACCTTTAGTTGAGTTTTTCACGTATGATCCGGAGTTTAACACACCAGAGTACACACGGAAGAATGTTAACTTACCAACATAAGGGTCAGTCATGATTTTGAATGCTAGAGCTGAGAAAGGCTCTTCATCGCTAGACTTACGTTCTACTTCTTCATCTGTATCCGGAAGAGTACCTTTGATTGCAGGTACATCTAATGGAGATGGTAGGTAGTCGATAACTGCGTCTAACAGAATTTGAACACCTTTGTTTTTGAATGCAGAACCACAGATTACTGGGAAGAATTCTACAGAAGTTGTAGCCTTACGGATACCAGCTTTAAGCTCTTCTACAGTGATTTCTTCACCTTCTAGGTACTTCATCATCATTTCTTCATCAAGCTCAGCTACCGCTTCAATAAGTTTTCCACGGTATTCTTCAGCTAGTTCTTTGTGCTCTTCAGGAATTTCAACACGTTGAATGTCTGTTCCTAAATCGTTACCGTACATGTAAGCACATTCTTCAACAAGGTCAATGATACCATTGAACTCATCTTCAGCACCGATTGGTAACTGAATTGGGTGTGCGTTTGCTTGTAAACGATCGTGGATTGTTCCTACAGAGTATAAGAAATCTGCACCGATTTTATCCATTTTGTTAACGAATACGATACGAGGTACGCCGTAAGTAGTAGCCTGACGCCAAACAGTTTCTGTTTGTGGTTCTACACCAGATTGTGCATCAAGTACTGCTACTGCGCCATCAAGTACGCGTAAAGAACGTTCTACTTCTACTGTGAAATCTACGTGACCTGGAGTGTCAATGATGTTTACACGGTGACCTTTCCATTGTGCTGTAGTTGCAGCAGAAGTAATTGTGATACCACGCTCTTGCTCTTGCTCCATCCAGTCCATCTGAGATGCACCTTCGTGAGTTTCACCGATTTTGTGAATACGTCCTGTGTAGTACAGAATACGCTCAGTAGCTGTTGTTTTACCAGCATCGATGTGAGCCATGATACCAATATTACGAGTGTTTTCTAAAGAGAACTCTCTTGCCATTTGGTGTCTTGCTCCTTCCATATATGGATTGGATTTTTTTATTTTAAGTAGCAAAAAAGCCACTTTATATTGTTACACATGTCAGTATGTCCAGTACCCTCATTATGTAAAACGAGCGCCCAACGAAAGGGAGAGGCATTCTCCCTCTCCACACTTCCATAAGCGACAAATAAAGCGGTTTATGCTTACATTTATTTTACGTTGAATCCTACCAACGGTAATGAGCAAATGCTTTGTTAGCTTCTGCCATTTTATGAGTGTCTTCACGTTTCTTAACAGATGCACCAGCGTTGTTAGCTGCATCTAAGATTTCGTTAGCAAGACGCTCTTCCATAGTTTTTTCACCACGAAGACGAGCGTAGTTTACTAACCAACGAAGACCTAAAGTTGTACGGCGTTCTGGACGAACCTCAACTGGAACTTGGTAGTTAGCACCACCAACACGACGAGCGCGTACTTCAAGAACAGGCATAATGTTCTTAAGAGCTTGCTCGAATACTTCCATTGGCTCTTTACCAGTACGTTCGCTTACGATATCGAACGCATTATAAAGAATTGTTTGAGATTTACCTTTTTTACCGTCAACCATCATTTTGTTGATAAGGCGTGTTACTAGTTTCGAATTGTACATTGGATCTGGTAACACGTCACGTTTTGCAACAGGTCCTTTACGAGGCATATTGAGTTCCTCCTTTCATTAAAAAGTTATTATTTCTTAGCCGCTTTTGGCTTTTTAGTACCGTATTTAGAACGGCCTTGCATACGCTTGTCAACACCAGCTGTATCAAGCGCACCACGAACGATGTGGTAACGTACCCCTGGTAAGTCTTTTACACGACCACCGCGAATTAATACTACGCTGTGCTCTTGTAAGTTGTGACCGATACCTGGGATGTATGCTGTTACCTCAATACCATTTGTTAAACGAACACGAGCATATTTACGTAACGCTGAGTTAGGTTTCTTTGGAGTCATTGTACCAACACGAGTACATACACCACGTTTTTGAGGTGCAGAGATATCAGTTGATTTTTTCTTTAAAGAGTTAAAACCTTTGTTTAACGCAGGTGATTTAGATTTCCATACTTTATCAGTACGACCATTTCTCACTAATTGGTTAATAGTAGGCATTTGATTATCCTCCCTTCGCATGTTTGTATGACCACATATCCAGGTGGTTCATTATTAGTTGAAAACAAAGTTTTTGCAAGGGAGAGCAAATGCTCTCTCCTCACAAAAACAGTTTTAACTTATTATTCCTATTGCTGAAGCTCCTACTTGAATCCCCGCAACTTTTCCAAGTTTACGAACTGATTCAACTTTTGTTATGGGTATGTTATGTTGCAATGCAGTACGAATAATAACATGGGTTAACCGCATATCAGCATCTTCTGCAATGACAACTTCCTTAACTATACCATTTTTGATTGCTTCCAATGTGCGTTTATGACCAACGACCACATTTTCAGCATTTGACACTTTTTGATAAGACATATAAATATCCTCCAAAGCATCGTTCAGGAGCAACCTTGCTTATAGTAACATTTTGACTCATACAATGTCAACTAGGATTAACTGTTTTTATACAAAATTTACGACGGAAAATTTTACTGTTCCACATAAACTTCATCGTTTTCTACATTCATGTCATCTTGTGTTGTTTTAACAAGATCCACTTTGCGATAACGATTCATACCTGTTCCAGCAGGAACAAGTTTACCGATAATAACATTTTCTTTCAATCCTAGAAGCTCATCACGTTTACCCTTAATCGCTGCATCAGTTAAGACACGAGTTGTTTCTTGGAACGATGCTGCAGATAGGAATGAATCTGTTTCAAGTGAAGCTTTTGTAATACCAAGTAGAACAGGTCTAGCTGTTGCTGGTTGTTTACCTTGCAGTAACACCTTCGCATTCGCATCAGTAAACTGATGGATATCTAGTAACGTTCCTGGTAATACATCTGTTTCACCTGCATCACTTACGCGAACTTTACGTAACATTTGGCGTACCATTACTTCTACGTGCTTGTCACCAATTTCTACCCCTTGCATACGGTATACTTTTTGAACTTCACGTAATAAGTATTCTTGAACTGCCGTAATGTCCGTTACTTTTAGTAATTCTTTCGGATCAATAGAACCTTCTGTTAACTCTTTACCGTGGCTAATTTTCTGTCCTGGAATTACTTTCAGACGAGCACCATAAGGAATAGCATACGTACGAGCTTCAACTTCACCCTGTACAACTACTTCTTGGCGATCTTTAACATCGTTGATCGCTGCGATAACACCGTCGATTTCACTGATAACTGCCTGACCTTTCGGATTACGAGCTTCGAAGATCTCTTGGATACGAGGTAAACCTTGAGTGATATCATCTCCGGCAACCCCACCTGTATGGAACGTACGCATCGTTAACTGTGTACCTGGCTCACCGATAGATTGAGCTGCGATAATACCTACCGCTTCCCCTACTTCTACGTCTGTTCCAGTTGCTAAGTTACGACCGTAACACTTCTTACATACACCATGGCGAGTGTTACACGTGAACGCTGAACGAATGTTTACAGTTTCAACACCCGAATTCTCAACGATATGAGCGATATCTTCAGTAATTAATTGATTTTCAGCAACTAATACTTCACCTGTTTCAGGATGTTTTACAGTTTTTCTTGCAAAACGTCCAACAAGACGATCATATAATGACTCAATAACTTCATTACCCTCTTTAATCGCACCAATTAATAAACCACGATCTGTTCCACAATCATCTTCACGAACGATTACATCTTGTGCAACGTCAACAAGACGACGTGTTAAGTAACCAGAATCGGCAGTTTTAAGTGCTGTATCGGCAAGACCTTTACGCGCACCATGCGTAGAAATGAAGTACTCAAGTACTGTTAAACCTTCACGGAAACTTGATTTGATCGGAAGTTCGATGATACGACCAGATGGATTGGCCATCAGACCACGCATACCAGCAAGCTGAGTAAAGTTCGATGCGTTACCACGGGCACCGGAATCACTCATCATGAAGATTGGGTTGCGTTTATTCAAGGACTTCATCAGTTTTCCTTGGATAACATCTTTTGCATTACTCCAAATAGAGATAACGCGATCGTAACGTTCTTCTTCCGTGATTAAACCGCGACGGAATTGTTTAATTACATTATCTACTTTTGCTTGTGCTTCGTGGAGAATTTCATCTTTTTCGCCTAATACAAGAATGTCAGATACCCCAACTGTAATACCAGCTTTTGTAGAGTATTTGAATCCTAAGTTTTTCATACGGTCAAGCATGCGAGACGTTTCTGTAATTTTGAAACGTTTAAACACTTCCGCAATGATGTTACCAAGGATTTTCTTACTAAATGGCGCCACTTCTTCGCGACTAGCAATAATTTCTTTAATGTTCGCACCTTTTTCAACGAAATATTTCGCTGGTGTTTCTTTTTCAAGGTTTGAATTTGTTGGTTCATTAATATAAGGGAACGACTCTGGTAAGATTTCGTTGAATATTAATTTACCAACTGTTGTTAATAGAAGCATACTCTTTTGCTCTTCAGTAAATGTTGCGTTGTTTACTGCGCTTGCAGCTACTGCAACACGTGTATGAAGATGTACATATCCATTTTGGTATGCAAGTAATGCTTCGTTCGCATCTTTGAAGACCATACCTTCACCGATTGCGCCTTCACGCTCAAGTGTTAAGTAGTAGTTACCTAATACCATATCCTGAGATGGAGTAACAACTGGTTTTCCGTCTTTCGGGTTCAAGATGTTTTGTGCCGCTAACATAAGAAGACGAGCTTCTGCTTGTGCTTCTGATGATAAAGGTACGTGAACGGCCATTTGGTCACCGTCAAAGTCCGCGTTGTATGCAGTACATACAAGTGGGTGAAGACGGATTGCGCGACCTTCTACTAATGTAGGTTCAAACGCCTGAATACCAAGACGGTGAAGTGTTGGTGCGCGGTTTAGAAGTACTGGATGTTCTTTAATCACAGATTCTAAAACGTCCCAAACTTCAGGTTGTACACGCTCGATTTTACGTTTCGCACTCTTAATGTTGTGTGCTAATCCTTTTTCAACTAACTCTTTCATTACGAAAGGTTTGAACAATTCAAGCGCCATCTCTTTCGGTAATCCACATTGATACATCTTTAAGTTCGGTCCTACAACGATTACAGAACGTCCAGAGTAGTCAACACGTTTACCTAATAAGTTTTGACGGAAACGTCCTTGTTTACCTTTAAGCATATGAGATAGTGATTTTAATGGACGGTTACCTGGTCCAGTAACTGGACGGCCACGACGACCATTATCGATTAATGCGTCTACAGCTTCTTGTAACATACGTTTTTCGTTTTGAACGATAATGCTTGGTGCACCTAAGTCCAATAGACGTTTTAAACGGTTATTACGGTTAATTACACGACGGTATAAGTCGTTTAAGTCAGAAGTAGCAAAACGTCCACCATCTAACTGTACCATTGGGCGTAGTTCTGGTGGAATTACTGGTAGAACATCTAAGATCATCCAAGATGGCTCATTTCCAGAGTTACGGAATGCTTCTAATACTTCTAGACGTTTAATAGCACGAGTACGGCGTTGTCCTTGTGCTGTTTTTAATTCTTCTTTTAAGAAGTCTACTTCTTTATCTAAATCGATGTCTTGCAATAGCTTTTTAATCGCTTCTGCACCCATAGCAGCTTGGAATGTGCTACCATATCGATCACGATATGCACGGTATTCTTTTTCAGAAAGTAATTGCTTCTTATCAAGTGGTGTATCTCCACTTTCTGTTACAACATAAGAAGCGAAATAAATTACTTCTTCAAGCGCGCGAGGGGACATGTCTAAGACAAGTCCCATGCGGCTCGGGATACCTTTGAAATACCAAATATGAGATACAGGAGCAGCTAATTCGATATGACCCATACGTTCACGACGTACTTTTGCACGCGTTACTTCAACGCCACATCGATCACAAACTACACCTTTATAACGTACACGTTTGTATTTTCCGCAATGACATTCCCAGTCCTTTTGTGGTCCGAAAATACGCTCACAGAACAAGCCATCTTTTTCAGGCTTTAACGTACGATAGTTAATTGTTTCTGGTTTCTTAACTTCACCGTATGACCAAGAACGAATCTTGTCAGGTGAAGCAAGTCCAATCTTCATATATTCAAAGTTATTTACATCTATCAAGGGGCCTACCTCCCTTTTAGTCTACAGGTTATCCCAATTATTCCTTAGTTGTCTCAACTTCGACATTCAATTTATCTGCTGATTGATGATCATCGTCATCTTCCGTATCACGCATTTCAATTTCTGTATCGTCGCTAGACATCATTTTAACGTCCATACCTAAACTTTGCAGCTCTTTAATCAATACTTTGAATGATTCAGGAACGCCTGGTTCTGGAACATTTTCGCCTTTAACAATTGCTTCATACGTCTTAACACGTCCAACAACATCATCAGACTTCACTGTTAAGATTTCTTGAAGAGTATAAGCAGCACCGTAAGCTTCAAGTGCCCAAACCTCCATCTCACCGAAACGCTGTCCACCGAACTGAGCTTTACCTCCAAGAGGCTGCTGCGTTACAAGTGAGTATGGTCCAGTAGAACGAGCATGAAGTTTATCGTCAACCATGTGCGCAAGTTTGATCATATACATGACACCAACAGATACGCGGTTATCGAATGGTTCACCAGTACGTCCGTCATACAGGATTGTTTTCGCGTCATTTGCCATACCAGCTTCTTCAATTGTGCCCCAAACATCTTCCTCACGAGCACCATCGAATACTGGTGTTGCAATGTGAATGCCAAGGTATCTTGCTGCCATACCAAGATGGAGCTCTAATACCTGACCGATATTCATACGAGATGGTACCCCTAATGGGTTTAACATGATATCGATTGGCGTACCGTCTGGTAAGTAAGGCATATCTTCTTCTGGTAAAATACGAGAGATAACACCTTTGTTACCGTGACGTCCGGCCATCTTGTCACCTTCAGAAATTTTACGTTTTTGAACGATATATGCACGTACAAGTTGATTCACGCCTGGTGGCAATTCATCGCCATCTTCGCGGTTGAATACTTTTACGTCTAAGATAATACCGCCACCACCGTGTGGTACACGTAGTGATGTATCACGTACTTCACGTGCTTTTTCTCCAAAGATTGCATGTAATAGACGTTCTTCAGCTGTTAATTCTGTTACACCTTTAGGTGTTACTTTACCAACAAGTAAATCTCCATCTTTTACTTCCGCACCAACGCGAATGATACCGCGCTCGTCAAGGTTACGTAATGCATCTTCCCCAACGTTTGGAATGTCACGTGTAATTTCTTCTGGTCCAAGCTTCGTATCACGAGCTTCTGACTCATATTCTTCAATATGAATAGAAGTGTACACATCATCTTTTACAAGGCGCTCACTCATGATGATCGCATCCTCGTAGTTATAACCGTCCCAAGTCATGAAGCCAACAAGCACGTTACGTCCAAGTGCTAGTTCACCTAATTCCATAGAAGGACCATCCGCAAGGATTTCACCTTTTACAACTTCATTTCCAACACTTACGATTGGACGTTGGTTGTAGCAAGTTCCTTGGTTAGAACGAATGAATTTTTGCATTTTGTAGCGATCTAAATCGCCTTTTACTGTTTGACCGTCAACTTCTACATAGCGACGTACCCAAACTTCACGTGCTTCTACGCGCTCAACAATACCAGGGTGTTTACAGATTACTGCAGCACCTGAGTCTTTTGCTGATACGTACTCCATACCTGTACCTACAATCGGAGATTCCGGATTCATTAACGGAACCGCCTGACGTTGCATGTTCGCTCCCATAAGTGCGCGGTTAGAGTCATCGTTTTCTAAGAACGGAATACAAGCTGTCGCTGCCGACACTACTTGTTTTGGTGATACATCCATGTAGTCGATGCGTTCTTTATTTGTGACAATGTTTTCACCACGGAAACGAGCTACGATATCTTCATCAAGGAATTCTCCTTCTTCCGATAACTTCATGTTCGCTTGGGCTACAACATAATTATCTTCTTCATCTGCTGTTAAATAATCAACATGCCCTGTTACAAGACCAGTTTCTGGGTCAACACGACGGTATGGTGTTTCAATGAAACCAAACTCATTTACTTTCGCGAACGAAGATAATGAGTTAATCAAACCGATGTTTGGTCCCTCTGGTGTTTCAATTGGACACATACGACCATAGTGAGAGTAGTGAACGTCACGCACTTCAAAGCCTGCGCGCTCACGCGTTAAACCACCCGGTCCTAATGCAGATAGTCTTCGTTTGTGAGTTAACTCTGCTAATGGGTTTGTTTGGTCCATGAACTGAGATAACTGAGAACTTCCGAAGAACTCTTTAATAGATGCAATAACAGGACGAATGTTAATTAGCGCCTGTGGTGTAATTGCATTTGTATCTTGGATCGACATTCTCTCACGAACAACACGTTCCATACGAGAAAGACCGATACGGAATTGATTTTGTAATAGTTCTCCAACGGAACGCAGACGACGGTTTCCTAAATGGTCGATATCATCTGTATCCCCTACTTTGTATAGTAGGTTGAAGAAGTAACTGATAGAAGCAAGAATATCACCTGGTGTGATGTGTTTTACATCGCGAGTAATATTTGCATTACCAATTACGTTAATTACGCGTTCGCCTTCCGACTCAGGAGCATAAATCTTAATAGATTGCAGCTCAACATCGCCTTCTACCACTCCACCCATTGGTTTCGCTGTTTTGAATCCAATGTTTTTCTCTAAGTAAGGTAAAATGCGATCAAGTGTACGACGATCTAAGATTGTTCCTTCTGCCGCTAAAATTTCACCAGTTTCTGGATCCACTAATGTTTCAGCTAAACGTTGATTAAACAATCTGTTTTTAATGTGTAACTTCTTGTTGATCTTGTAGCGACCTACATTTGCTAAATCGTAGCGCTTTGGATCGAAGAAACGAGACACAAGTAAGCTCTTAGCATTTTCTACTGTTGGTGGTTCACCAGGACGTAGACGCTCATAAATTTCAAGCAATGCTTTTTCTGTGCTATCTGTGTTGTCTTTTTCTAATGTGTTGCTTAAGTATTCGTTATCACCTAAAAGCTCGGTGATTTCTTGATCAGAGCCAAACCCTAATGCGCGTAACAAAACAGTTACAGGAAGTTTACGCGTACGGTCAATACGCACATATACAACATCCTTAGCATCTGTCTCATACTCTAACCAAGCTCCGCGGTTTGGAATTACAGTAGCAGTAAAACCACGTTTTCCGTTTTTATCCACTTTGCCACTATAGTATACGCTTGGAGAGCGAACTAACTGGGAAACGATAACACGTTCTGCACCGTTAATTACGAATGTTCCAGTCTCTGTCATGAGTGGGAAATCTCCCATGAACACATCTTGTTCTTTTACTTCACCAGTTTCCTTGTTGATTAGACGCACTTTTACACGAAGTGGTGCTGCATACGTCACATCACGCTCTTTGCATTCGTCTACAGAGTATTTAGGTTCACCCAAGCTGTAGTCGATAAATTCAAGCGATAGATTTCCCGTAAAGTCTTCAATCGGAGAAATGTCTTGGAACATTTCTCGCAAACCCTCATCAAGAAACCACTGATAAGAAGAGGTTTGAATTTCGATAAGATTTGGTAACTCTAATACTTCACTAATACGGGCATAACTTCTTCGTTGGCGGTGGCGTCCGTATTGAACTAGTTGACCTGTCAACTGCTTCACCCCTCAAATCATGAGTATTATAAATGCACAAAAAAATTTGTGCAAAATCACAAATAAATACAACTACTGCTATCTAGCGTAGTCTTTTTTCTCTTAAAGATAAATACGTTGAGTCTTTCTACCTGCTCAAAAAAGAAAAATGGCTTCTATAAGAAAACCATCATTCTGTTTCATAATCTGCTGATTTTACTATCTTTTCCAAGAGAAACAAAAATATACATCTTTCTCAACGCAGAAAATCATATATTGGCATTGTATAATGTTAACATAGCCAAAAATAACCGTCAACGTTTTTTTGATTTTATGATATAATATCCTTTTTTCTTTTCTACAACTTCGACTTCAGAAAATACTTCTTCTAGTTTTTTTAGCGCAGATGGTGCACCTTGCTTCTTTTGAATAACAATCCACAACTCTCCACCTGGAACTAAATGCTCTACAGCTTTTTCTAAAATCTCATGCACGATATCTTTACCTGCACGAATCGGAGGATTAGATAGAATAGCAGCATAGATACCATCTACATTTTCATAGACGCTACTTTGAAAAATGTGCACATTTCCAATTCTGTTGTTAGCGGCATTTTCTTTCGCAAGCTCAAGTGCCCTTTCATTCACATCCACCATGTGAACTTTACAGTCTTGAAACTCTTTCGCCAACGATAAACCAATTGGTCCATATCCACAACCTACGTCTAATATATCACCTTTAATATCTGGCACTTGAAACGCTTCAATTAAAAGACGAGAACCAAAGTCCACTTCGTTTTTCGAGAACACCCCACGGTCAGATAAGAAAGTAAATTGAGATCCACGAAGGGTAAATTCCCATCGCTTACGATCACTTTTACTAGAAGGGTCGTTAGAAAAATAATGGTCTGCCATATGGCCACCTCTTTTCTTTACAGTTAAAAAAAAAGCTCGCATGAGAGCGAGCTTTTTTTAAAGCATCAAAAGTTAATTACTTAACTTCTACAGCAGCGCCAACTTCTTCAAGTTTAGCTTTGATTTCTTCAGCTTCTTCTTTAGCAGCAGCTTCTTTGATTACTTTTGGAGTGTTGTCAACTAATTCTTTAGCTTCTTTTAAGCCAAGACCAGTGATTTCACGAACAACTTTGATAACTTTGATTTTTTGTGCACCAGCGCTAGTTAGTTCCACATCAAATTCAGTTTTCTCAGCAGCAGCTTCTCCAGCGCCACCAGCAACAGCTACAGGAGCAGCAGCAGTTACGCCGAATTCTTCCTCGATAGCTTTTACTAAGTCGTTAAGTTCTAATACAGTCATAGATTTAACTGCTTCAATGATTTGTTCTTTAGTCATTGTAAATATCCTCCCTTAAATAGGTTTGTATTGTTTTATCGATAATACGTAATTATCTTTTAAAAAATTAAGCGCCTTGCTCTTCCTTTTGGTCTGCAACTGCTTTAGTAGCAAGTGCAAGGTTACGGATTGGAGCTTGAAGAACGCTAAGAAGCATAGAAAGTAAGCCTTCACGTGATGGAAGAGTAGCGATTGCTTTAACCTCATCAAGTGTTACAAGTTTACCTTCGATTACGCCCGCTTTAATTTCTAAAGCTTCATGATCTTTAGCGAAGTCGTTTAATACTTTCGCAGGAGCAACTACATCCTCGTTACTGAACGCGATTGCGTTTGGTCCTGTTAAGAATTCATTTAACTCAGCCATTTCAGCAGACTCTGCAGCACGACGAGTTAGAGAGTTTTTGTAAACTTTGAACTCAACGCCAGCTTCACGTAATTGCTTACGTAATTCTGTTGCCTCAGAAACTGTTAAACCACGGTAGTCAACAACAATTGTAGATTTACTAGCGCGAAGTTTGTCCGCGATTTCAGTTACAACTTGTTGTTTAGTTTCGATTACTTTGCTCATGTTATTACACCTCCTGTAGATTATATAGAAGATGTACCGAAAGTGCACTAAAAACCTCCATGCCCAACTTGTAGACATGGAGGCATATAGTCACAGAAAAAAATTCCGCTTCGTATATTAACACCTAGGTAGGAAATTAAGTCTATTGACACCTACTGTCTACGGTACACTAATTAAATTCACAACATAAATGATTATATAAAAACTTCTTTATGAAGTCAACTTCCAAAATTTACGCTAATGTAGAAACGTCTACACGTACGCCAGGTCCCATTGTAGAAGCAACTGTTACGTTCTTCATGTAAGTACCTTTTGCAGCAGCTGGCTTAACTTTTTGTAAAGTGTCAGCAATTGTTCTGAAGTTTTCTACTAATTTAGCATCTTCGAAAGATACTTTACCGATTGGAACGTGGATGTTACCAGCTTTATCAACGCGGTATTCAACTTTACCAGCTTTGATTTCGTTAACAGCTTTAGTTACATCGAAAGTAACTGTTCCAGTTTTAGGGTTTGGCATTAAACCTTTAGGTCCTAATACGCGACCAAGTTTACCAACTTCACCCATCATGTCAGGAGTTGCTACTACTACATCGAAGTCGAACCAACCTTGTTGGATTTTACCGATGTAATCTGCATCGCCTACGAAGTCAGCTCCAGCAGCTTCAGCTTCTTTAGCTTTTTCACCTTTAGCGAATACTAATACACGTTGTACTTTACCAGTACCGTGTGGAAGAACAACTGCACCACGGATTTGTTGGTCAGCTTTCTTAGGGTCAACACCTAAACGGAATGCAGCTTCTACAGTTGCATCAAATTTAGCTGTGTTTGTTTTCTTTACTAATTCTACTGCTTCTGTTGCAGAGTAAGCAGCTGCACGATCAACAAGCTTTGCAGCTTCTACGTACTTTTTACCTCTTTTAGCCATTTTTATTTCCTCCTCGAATGTGGTTTTAGCGGAATAACCTCCCACGTTTACGCTTATTTTCAGGTATAACCTGAGGATGCGCGCCATCCATTTATTTAAAAACGATAATCATTTACGATAATAAAGGTTGCGAATTGGAATTCCAGACCCGCAACCTTTTTTAAAAAACAAATCGAATTAGTCTTCGATAACGATGCCCATACTGCGTGCAGTACCTTCAACCATACGCATTGCAGCTTCTACGCTAGCAGCGTTAAGGTCAGGCATTTTAGTTTCAGCGATTTCGCGTACTTTATCACGCTTAACAGTTGCCACTTTATTACGGTTTGGTTCACCAGAACCAGACTCAATACCAGCTACTTTCTTAAGAAGAACAGCAGCAGGAGGAGTTTTAGTAATGAAAGTGAATGAACGGTCCTCAAATACCGTAATTTCAACAGGGATGATAAGACCAGCTTGATCTGCTGTACGAGCGTTAAACTCTTTACAGAAGCCCATGATGTTAACACCTGCTTGTCCTAATGCTGGACCAACTGGTGGAGCTGGGTTAGCTTTACCTGCAGGAATTTGAAGTTTTACCATTTTAATTACCTTTTTAGCCACGAGACACACCTCCTTAAGTCCGTGATGTGGTCAATTGGACAGTGATTTGCCCTCCCACGTCATATTTTATCTGTAAGGATAAAATCTTTCAAAAAACGTCTCCGATAACGAAGACGTACTGACTTAAAAGATATTATCACTTTTTACAATTCATTTCAAGTTTCATTTTATAATTTTTCAATTTGATGGAAGTCAAGCTCAACTGGAGTCTCGCGACCAAACATGTCCACAAGCACGCTAACCTTTTTCTTCTCCACATCAATTTCTTCGATAGCACCTGTATAATCTGCAAATGGTCCCTCATTTACACGTACTGTCTCATGAAGTTCAAAGTCGAAATCAACCACTTCGTTGTCCATTCCCATATGTTTCATAATGGTAACAACTTCCTCTTCTAATAGAGGTGATGGTTTAGATCCAGAACCAGAAGAACCAACGAACCCAGTTACACCTGGCGTGTTACGTACAACATACCAAGAGTCATCAGTCATGATTAATTCTACTAATACATAACCTGGGAACACTTTTCTTTTCATTAATTTTTCTTTACCGTTTTTCATTTCTACTTCTACTTCTTCCGGGACAACAACACGGAAAATTTTATCTTGCATACCCATTGATTCTACACGTTTCTCTAGGTTTGCTTTTACTTTATTTTCATATCCAGAATAAGTATGGACAACATACCAACTTTTTTCCATTCATTTAGGACGAGCGTCCTTCCCTCCCTGACGTACATTTTTTTGCGCAAATGAAAAAACCCGTTCACCGGGCTTTTACACAGTTCTTATAAATAACATTATATCATGGATAAGTGCTTCTTATTCAAGAATTAACCAAGAATTAACCGAATTAAAGAAGAAATGCCCATATCAACCACTGCGAAGAAAATCGCAAAGAAGACAACTGTAGCGATAACAGTCGCTGTTGAACGGAGTAATTCATCTTTTTTAGGCCAACTTACTTTTTTCATTTCGCGACCTACATCGCCGAAAAAGTTCGTTAAACGCATCTACGGGACCTCCAGTGTATTATTTCAATTATTTATTTTGTTTCCTTGTGAACTGTATGCTGATTGCATGTTTTACAGAATTTCTTTATTTCAAGTCGCTCTACTGAGCTCGTATCTTTCATCGTAGAGTAGTTTCGATTTTTACACTCTTCACATGAGAGTACAACTTTTTTCCTCATTAGTTACACCAACCTTGTAACATTATGTCCCTAAAAATGTATCATACAACAAAAGACAATGTCAATGTCATGCCTTTTGTACTCTCTACAAAAAGAAAACAGGTGATTTTTTACACCTGTAGTACTTGTTATGAATTTAAAGTGGTACTCTCTCTCATTTCCATATATCGTTCCAATTTTCGCTTCACCCTCTGTAAAGCGTTATCAATAGATTTCACATGTCTATTTAACTGTTCCGAAATCTCCTGATAAGAACGACCATCCAGATATAAAGAAAGCACTTTTCTTTCTAAATCGCTTAATAATTCAGATATTTTAGATTCTATGTCTGTATATTCTTCCTGACTTATAATCATTTCTTCAGGATCAGTTACCTTCGCTTCCGAAATAACATCTAATAATGTCCGATCCGATTCCTCATCATAAATCGGTTTATCTAAAGACACATATGAATTTAACGGAATATGCTTTTGCCTGGTTGCTGTTTTAATAGCGGTAATAATTTGTCGAGTGATACACAGTTCAGCAAATGCTTTGAATGAAGACAGCTTGTCCTCTTTATAATCACGAATCGCTTTAAACAATCCAATCATACCTTCTTGAACAATATCTTCTCGATCGGCACCCACTAAGAAATAAGATCTCGATTTCGCGCGAACAAAGTTCTTATATTTGTGAATCAAATATTCTAGAGCGTCAGTATTACCTTTTCGAACTAACTCAACGATTGCCTCATCTTCTAAATCACGAAATGTAACGTCGCCTACACTTACGAAGCCTGCTTCCACCTTGATCCCTCCGACCGCTATTTATTTAGAAATATTATACAGTAAAAAGATAAAGAGCGTCAATGCTTCAACGCTCTCCTCTTCTTAATTTTTCTAACTTTTCTGTAATATCTTTACTAAATATCTTTCGCATGGCGGGTTGTTTTTCTTTTGTGTCTTGTGTACGCCTTCTTACTTGTTGTTCCATCGCTTGTACTTCCAACTCTAATTCACGTGCAGATTTCCGAAGAGCACCTTGTGCAAATATAACCCATTGTTCCGTATAATCAGAAGTCGCAACATATATTTGCGTATTTATATTTCTAAGCTCAATTGCAAGTTGCTCTATCTTTTCATCTGCAGTTTGATTCTTCCTTGTGAATATAACTTCCACACGCGATTGTTTCATCTTTTTTTCAATACCGTGGACTGTATAAGCATCAAAGACTATCATTACCCTTGTACCTGTGTAACCTTGATAATCCGCCATCTTATCAATCAGCGCATCTCTTGATGATTGCAAATCTACATCCCGTAGTTTCTTCAAGTCTCCCCAAGCTCCAATAATGTTGTAACCGTCAACGATTAAAATATCGTTCATTTTTTATTTACCAATTTCGTTACGTTTACGATATACCTCATACATTAACAGACTCGCGGCTACTGAAGCATTTAAGGATGTAACTTTACCAACCATCGGTAAAGTAATTAAGAAATCACATTTTTCACCAATAATACGACTCATACCTTTTCCTTCACTTCCAATTACTAATCCAATTGGCATTTTACCATCTAAATTACGGTAATCCGTTTTCCCTTTTGCATCTGTACCAGCAATCCAAAGTCCACGTTCTTTTAATTCATCGATTGTACGAGATAAATTCGTTACGCGCGCAACCGGAATATATTCAATTGCCCCAGTAGATGCTTTCGCAACTGATGCTGTAAGTCCTACAGCTCTTCTTTTTGGAATAATAATGCCATGAGCTCCTGTCGCATCCGCAGTACGCATAATAGAACCTAGGTTATGTGGGTCTTCAATTTCATCTAAAATTAAGAAGAACGGATCTTCATTACGCTTCTCTGCTACTTTGAATAGATCTTCTAGCTCAGCATATTGATATGCAGCCACTTGAGCAATTACACCTTGATGGTTCCCCTCAACTAATTGATCTAATTTCTTTTTTGGTGCATGTTGCAAAATAATCTTATTTTCTTTCGCTAGTGCTAGTACAATTTGTACTTGTCCTTTGGCAGCACCTTCTGCGATCCAAATTTTATTAATATCTCTTCCTGAGCGTAACGCTTCAATTACAGGGTTACGTCCGATAATATATTCACTACTCATGATGATGTGCCCCCTTCCTTTTCTTCTAAAACAGCAATTGCCTTATATACAATTTCGTCTAATCTTTCACGATTATTTAATAAGTGATGATAGCCAATAAGCGCTTCAAAGGCTGTACTATGTCGATATGTTTGTACATCCGTATTTTTCGGAACAGTACCCGAATTGGCATTGCGTCCTCTTCTTAATACCGCTTCTTCTTCCTCAGTTAAAAATGCTGTCTCTAATAAATGATAAACAACTTTCGCCTGTGCCTTTGCCGAAACAAAGCTTGTCCCTAATCGATGTAATTGATTAGGACGAACTTTCCCTTTTTGAAGTAGGTGATAGCGGATATATTGTTCATATACCGCATCACCCATATATGCTAACGCTAAGCTGTTTAATTGCTTTGCATCAATCATTCTTATCCTCTTTTCCATCTTGTACCTTGAGCGGTATCTTCTAAAATAATGTTACGTTCTTTTAAATCATCGCGAATTTGATCTGACAATGCAAAATCACGATTTTTACGAGCTTCAATACGTTTTTGAATAAGTGCCTCAATTTCTTCATCAAGTAACTCTTCTTGCGCTAATTCCAATCCTAAAATATCAAATAATATTTCAAGTTGTTTTACGTATGCTTCAATTACCACTGTAGACGTATGTTCTTCCAGTAAATATTGATTTGCATGATTGGCTACATTATATAATTCAGTGATTGCATTAGCAGTATTGAAGTCATCATCCATCGCTTCTTCAAATGCAGCCTGGAATTTCTCCAGTTCAGCTAACCATTTCTCATTATGATCTGTTAAATCTGTACTACTTTCCATACGGTGTTTTAAGTTACCGTAAGCCGTTTTAATTCTTTCCAGTCCGTTATTTGTGCTTTGTAATAACTCTTCACTGAAATTAATTGGGTGACGGTAATGTACTGATAGCATAAAGAATCTAATTAACTGTGGATCATATTGCTTAATGATATCGTGAACTAAAATGAAGTTCCCAAGTGACTTAGACATCTTCTCATTATTAATATTAATATATCCATTGTGCATCCAATAACGTGCAAATGTTTTTCCTGTTAACGCCTCAGATTGCGCGATTTCATTCTCATGATGAGGAAATGCCAAGTCCTGACCGCCAGCATGAATATCAATTGTGTCCCCTAAGTATTTACGCGCCATTGCCGAGCATTCGATATGCCAACCTGGACGACCTTGCCCCCAAGGGCTCTCCCAGAAGATTTCTCCTTCTTTCGCAGCTTTCCATAAAGCGAAATCAAGTGGATCTTGTTTCTTCTCTCCTACTTCAATGCGCGCACCGTGACGTAAGTCTGCGATTGGTTGATGAGATAATTTACCGTATCCTTCGAATTCCTTCGTTCTAAAGTACACATCTCCTTCTGATTCATATGCATATCCTTTATTCACAAGTTCTTGAATAAATTCAATAATGATATCCATATTTTCCGTTACACGTGGATGCACTGTTGCATGCTTGCAACCTAGCGCCGTTACATCTTCAAAATACGCTTCAACGAAACGGTCAGCAATTGTTGGCACATCTTCACCTAATTCATTTGCTGCTTTAATTAATTTATCATCTACGTCAGTAAAGTTAGATACGTACTGCACATCATACCCTTTATATTCTAAATAACGGCGTACCGTATCAAATACCATAGGTGGTCTTGCATTCCCAATATGAATGTAGTTATAAACTGTAGGTCCGCATACATACATCTTTACCTTATTTTCTTCTAATGGAGTAAACTCTTCCTTTTGACGTGTTAACGTATTATAAATGTGAATAGTCATTTTTATCCTCCCTTTCTACCTTTACTTCAAGTTGTTTTTTTAATTTATCAAGTTCTACTTCCATAACCTTTAATTTATCAAAAATTGGATCCGGAAGGTCAGAATGATTTAATTCTTGACCAATCTTTACTCCATTTTGAATAACGACTCGGCCAGGTATACCTACAACTGTAGAATGTGCAGGGACTTCTTTTAATACGACAGAACCTGCTCCAATTTTAGAATTCTCTCCAACTGTAATGGATCCTAGTACTTTAGCACCCGTTGCAATTAATACATTATCCTGAATTGTAGGGTGCCTCTTTCCCTTTTCTTTACCCGTACCACCTAATGTAACCCCTTGATAGATTGTTACATTATCACCAATTTCACACGTTTCTCCAATTACAACCCCCATTCCATGGTCTATGAAAAAACGACGACCAATTGTTGCTCCTGGATGAATCTCAATGCCAGTAAAGAAACGACTAACTTGTGAGATCCAACGTGCCATAAAGAAGAAATTCTTTTTATAAAAAGCATGTGCAATTCGATGGGCCCAAACTGCATGTAATCCAGAGTAAGTCAAAATGACTTCGAAGTAACTTCTTGCCGCTGGATCCTGTTCAAAAACGACTTCAATATCTTCCCGAAGCCTCTTAAACATCGACGTTCCCTCCCCTTTATGGGCTGCTTTTTCGAGTGAACTAACTCCCTACTTATCTCCCTAAATCTTTATACACGCGAATAAAACTTATACCCACACCCAGTTTTACGGTATAAAAAAAGACGCCTCTGTCATAATGACAGAGACGCCTTATAAGCGCGGTTCCACTCTGTTTAGGCTAAATAAGCCTCAAACTCATCTCTGATAACGGTGTAAACCGCTTCTGCTTACTTTACAAAACAATTTGCTGTTCAGCAGAAGACTCGAAGGGGCATTTCAAAAATCCGCTTATAAACCACTTCCAGCCTAAAGGTGGTTCTCTCTGTAAAAAGCCTGATTTTCTACTTCTCCTTCTCGTCGCTTTTCCTTATTAGGTTTTAAGTATACTTATTATATTTCTAAACCTAGAAAATGTTAACCAATTACTTTTTGTAGACGATTTAAAACTTTTTCTTTTCCAAGAAGTGCAATAGCATTCGGAAGTTCTGGGCCATGTGTTTGACCAGTAGTTGCAACACGGATTGGCATAAATAAGTTTTTACCTTTATGACCTGTTTCCTTTTGAACTGCTTTAATAGCCGCCTTAATTGCTGCTGGTTCCATCGCTTCTAGTGCTTCTACTTGACCAGCAAATGCACGAAGTACTTCTGGTACTTGTTCACCTTTTAATACCTCTTGTCCTTCTTCTTCATAATCAACATGATCTTTGAAGAACATTTCAGAAAGCTCTACAATTTCAGCTCCAAAGCTCATTTGTTCATGATATAACGCAATTACATCACGAATCCAAGCTTGTTCTTGTTCACTTAAAGTTTCACCTATACGTCCAGCTTTCACTAGATGCGGTAAGCTTAATTCTACTACCGTATCTAAATCTTGCTTTTTCATATATTGGTTGTTCATCCATTTTAGTTTTTGAGAATCAAATAATGCAGGTGATTTTGATAAACGAGCTGCATCGAACATTTTGATAAACTCTTCTTGAGAGAAGATTTCTTCTTCTCCCACTGGCGACCAACCTAGTAATGCAATAAAGTTAAAGATTGCTTCTGGAAGATATCCAAGCTCTTTATATTGCTCAATAAATTGAATAATAGATTCATCACGCTTACTTAATTTTTTACGGCTTTCATTTACAATTAAAGTCATGTGACCGAATTGTGGGATATCCCAACCGAAAGCTTCATAAATCATCATTTGTTTTGGTGTGTTTGAAATATGGTCATCACCACGAAGTACGTGTGTAATTTCCATTAAGTGATCATCTACTGCTACCGCAAAGTTATAAGTTGGAATTCCATCTTTTTTCACGATAACGAAATCACCGAAATCATTTGAATGGAATGCAACTTCATCTTTTACGATATCTTTAAATGTGTAATCACGGTCAGCTGGTACACGGAAACGAATACTTGGAATACGTCCCTCAGCTTCAAATTCTTTCACTTGTGCTTCAGTTAAATCACGGTGGTTACCTGCGTAACGAGGTGTTTCACCACGAGCGATTTGCCCTTCACGTTCTGCCTCTAACTCTTCTTCTGTCATATAACATTTGTAAGCTAGACCACGCTCTAATAAATCTTCATATAACTTTTTATAAATATCTAAACGCTCTGTTTGACGATATGGTCCAAATTCACCACCAACATCAACACCTTCATCCCAGTCCATACCGAGCCATTTCAAGTATTTTAATTGGCTTTCTTCTCCACCTGCAACATTACGTTTTACATCAGTATCTTCAATACGAATAATAAACTTACCATCTTGATGACGAGCAAATAAATAATTAAATAATGCCGTACGCGCATTTCCGATATGTAAGTGTCCTGTTGGACTTGGCGCATAGCGCACTCTCACTTGCTTTTCCATAATTGGTACACCTTCCATTCTTAATGTCAACACATTCTATAATTGTACACCAAAAAAATGTGATTATCCATCTTACGAATTAAAAACCATTATTTTTTCTGCAATAAAACAACTGCTTGAGAAGCAATTCCTTCTTCTCTACCTGTAAATCCTAATTTTTCTGTTGTTGTTGCCTTTACATTAATATTATCAATAGACGTTTCTAATAACTCGCTAATGCGTTTACGCATACTTTCAATATGTGGTGCCATTTTTGGCTTTTGAGCAATAATTGTACAATCTAAATTCCCTAACTCATAACCTTGTTCACGCACAAATTCCCAAACCTTTTGCAGTAATACAGCTGAATCAGCATCTTTAAAGGCAGGGTCTGTATCAGGGAAATGTTTTCCGATATCTCCTGCTGCAATTGCACCTAAGCATGCGTCCGCAATTGTATGTAACAATACATCTGCATCCGAATGACCGATTAATCCTTTCTCATGGGGAATTGTAATTCCACCAATAATTAACGGTCTACCTTCCGCGAATTCATGCACATCAAAACCTTGTCCAATTCGAAACATTTTTTACATCCTCCTCAAGCTAAACTACTGGGCTTTATGATTCTATATTATATCGCTATCCTTATAAAGAAAAGCCCGGCCGTTGCCGAGCTTTTCTTCGCTATAATCATTGCTATCATTTCTTTTGAACGTGAAGAAAACTTTCAGCAATTAGTAAATCCTCTGGAGTCGTTACTTTAATATTATAGTAACTCCCCTCTACTACACCTACTTGCTTCCCGATACGTTCTATGAGACTTGCATCATCTGTACCAAGGAAACAACTCTGCTTCGCGCTTCTATGAGCTTCTAATAAAAGAGAAACAGAGAACCCTTGCGGTGTTTGTACAGCTTTAAGCTGAGATCTCTCTACCGTTTCGACAACGACACCCTGCTCTACTTTCTTAACGGTATCTTTTACTGGCACCGCACAAATGGAAGCTCCATATTTTTCTGCTGCAGTTAATACATCTTGAATCACTTTATTCGTTATGAACGGGCGTGCCCCATCATGTACAAGAACATACTCAACACCACTCGTATGCTGAATCGCGTTATACACGCTATCTTGTCTTTCAGCTCCACCTTGAATAAATTGTACTGGCTTTTCAATCGGATACTTCTGCATTAACTCTTCAAAATACGGGCGCTCTTCTTCATTAATTGCCATAATAATATTTTTACACGCCTTATCCTTTTCAAAAGCACGTAACGTCTGCACAATAATCGGTACTTCATTAATAAGTAAAAATAACTTATTTTTGCCAGCGCCCATCCGCTTTCCTTGACCAGCTGCTGGAATAATTAATGTATACATATTAATAATCCTCTACTTATAATGCCTTTTCTAATAACTTACGTTTGGCGAAAATCATACGACCCGCCGATGTTTGTAACACACTCGTAACGAGTACATCGAGTTGTGAGCCTACATATTCTCTACCGTCTTCTACTACAATCATCGTGCCGTCATCTAAATATGCAACACCTTGATTTTGTTCTTTTCCATCTTTTACAACATAAACACTTAGTTCTTCACCTGGGAGTACAACAGGTTTAATTGCATTAGCTAAATCGTTAATGTTTAACACCGTTACCCCTTGTAATTCAGAAACTTTGTTTAAGTTGAAATCATTCGTCACTACCGTTCCACCAGTGATTTTTGCCAACTTTACAAGTTTGCTATCCACTTCTTGAATATCCTCGAAATCGCCTTCATAAATCTCTACCGGAATCGGCATCTCTTTTTGAATACGATTTAAAATGTCTAATCCTCTGCGACCACGATTACGCTTTAAAGCATCGGAAGAATCGGCAATGTGCTGAAGTTCTTCTAACACGAATTGTGGAATGACAATTGTTCCTTCTAAGAACTTTGTTTGGCAAATATCAGCAATACGTCCATCGATAATTACACTCGTATCAAGAATTTTCCAATGTGCTAAAGATTCTTCTGCCTCATTTTCTGGTTCTTCATTCTCACTATTATTATTTTTCTTCTTCCCACGTTGTGGTAATGTAAATAATCCTAACAATTCATTCCTCTTTTTAAACCCTACTTGGAATCCTAAATATCCTAGTAAAAGAGTAAAGAACACTTGCAACACCGTACTAATAACTGGAATTGTAAATTCACGAATTGGTATTAAAATTAAGTACGCAACAATAAGCCCCGAGATTAAACCTAATGTACCAAATAAAACATCTGCTACAGGCGCTTTTACAAGAGCCTCTTCAATATGCTTAATAAGTTGAACAATATAATCTACAAGCCAAAATGTTGTTAAAAATAAAATAATTGCACCAATAATTGCACGAACATACGATCCTTCCAATAAAGGAACGGCACCGATGTCTAATACATTAATAACTTTTGGGATTAAGTAAATCCCTAACGCTCCCCCGATTACTAAAAAGAAGAGCTGTACAATCCGTTTTAACATCCAACCACCTCCTACTCATTATTAACCATTGTTTCGCTAATCAAAACGCCGAATGCAAAAGCGGACGTGTTTTTTTATAAATAGTTTTATTTACCAATATATCATATCATATACCAAAAATGTTCTAGTGTCGTTATATTATGGAATCAATGTAATATTCTTAATTGTGTCTACTCATATAGAGATGCTCTTGAATTCTTTTTAGGCCTTCTCGTATTTTCTTCGCCCTGACTTCCCCAATTCCTTCTACATCATCTAATTCATTAATAGTCGCCCGACAAACACCTTGTAAGGTTTTAAATCGATTAATTAAATTTTCAATGATAAGTGGTGGAACACGTGAAATTTTGCTAGTGATTCGATATCCTCTCGGTGTCACACTTTCTTCTAAACTTGTTTGTCCTGGGTATCCGAGCAATTTAACTAAATCGCTATCCTCTAGAAGTTGTGCATTCGCAAGTTCTTGTAACTTTTTCAATATTTGATGATGATCTTGCGTTTTTTCTTGATAGTAATCTTTAATTAATAGTGCTGCCTCTGCTTCTAAATCGGCTAGTAGTTCCGTAAGTTGTAAACGAATTAACCTACCTTCTGTCCCCAGTTCATGAATATAGCTCAATATTTCATTTTTAATACGTAGTACCATTTCAACACTATGTAAAACATGAACTACTTCGGACATTGTAACGACCTCTTCAAATTCTAGAATGCCCAAATTCGTAATCCCATCATTCCATACAGCCTTATATTTTTCTAACGTTTGAATAGCTTGGTTTGCCTTTGTTAAAATAACACCTATATCTTTTAGTGTATAACGTAAATTCCCTTGATATAGCGTAATTACGTTACGTCTTTGTGAAATAGCCACTACGAGGCTACCTGTCTGCTTTGCTACACGCTCCGCCGTTCGATGGCGCATACCAGTCTCAATAGAGTCAATAGATGACTCTGGAACTAACTGTGCGTTCGCAATCAAAATTTTACTTCCAGTTTCATTTAAAATAAGTGCTCCATCCATTTTTGCTAATTCGTATAAACTAGCGGGAGAGAATGCACAATTAATATGAAACCCACCATCAACAATACTTTTAATTTGTTCATTATATCCAAGAACAATTAATCCCCCTGTTTGTGCGCGAAGTACATTATCTATCCCTTCGCGCAGTGGTGTTCCCGGGGCCACAAGTTGTAAAATATTAATCATACTTTTGACACGTTGCTTGTTTTCTTCCATAGCCTAGCCTCCTAATGTCAAACGAAGCGCTTCTCCTAAATTGGATACACCTACTACCTCAATCCCATCTGGAATTGTCCATCCTCCTAAATTTTTCCTAGGAATAATAGCGCGTTGAAATCCTAATTTAGCTGCTTCTTGTACACGTTGTTCAATTCTTGATACCCTTCTTATTTCTCCAGTTAATCCTACTTCTCCTATTACTGCATCGGTCGGTGCCGTAGATTTATCTCTAAAACTTGAAGCTATACTTAAAGCCACAGCTAAATCAATTGCCGGTTCATCTAACTTCAAACCGCCTGCTACTTTTAAATATGCGTCTTGATTTTGCAATAATAAACCTGTTCTTTTTTCTAACACTGCCATAATAAGCGATACACGGTTATGGTCAATTCCCGTTGCCATTCTTCGAGGGTTTCCAAAACTAGTAGGGGAGATTAATGCTTGTATTTCTACTAAAACTGGTCGTGTTCCTTCCATTGAGGCAACCACTGTCGATCCTGCAACCCCAACTGGTCTTTCCTCAAGGAAAATTTCAGAAGGATTTAAGACTTCCGCGAGACCAAGTTCCTTCATTTCAAAAATACCCATTTCATTTGTAGAACCAAAACGATTCTTCACAGCTCGCAAAATACGATATGTATGATGACGGTCTCCTTCAAAGTAAAGAACTGCATCGACCATATGTTCTAACATACGAGGTCCTGCGATTGCGCCCTCTTTTGTCACATGTCCAACGATAAAAATAGGGATCCCTTTCGTTTTTGCAAGTTTCATTAATTCCGCTGTACATTCACGTACTTGTGCCACACTTCCCGGTGCTGACGTTACCTCAGGTAAATGTATCGTTTGGATGGAATCAATAACAACAAAGGCTGGATTCACTTCTTCAATGTGGGCTGCAATTCGCTGTAAATCCGTCTCTGATACAACAAATAGATTACTACCATTTACATGTAAACGATCCGCACGCAGTTTAATCTGTTTTGCTGATTCTTCACCCGATATATATAGTACATCATATGAAGAATCTGCTAATTGCGATGATATTTGTAATAGTAACGTTGATTTTCCAATCCCAGGGTCTCCACCAATAAGTACTAAGGAACCATCTACAATCCCGCCACCAAGTACACGATTAAATTCTTGGAATTTCGTTTCAATACGCGCCTCAGATTTTGTTTCTACTTCTGTTAGGCGTCTTGGTTTTGTTACTTCCGATTGAATTGCATTGGCATAATTAAGGCGCCTTGATGATACAACCGGTTCCATCTCTTCAACAAGCGTATTCCATTGACCACATCCAGGGCATTTTCCCATATATTTCGGTGACTGATACCCACACTCTTGACATGTGAATTTTGTTTTCTTTTTAGCCATATCGTTTTATATTTCACTTCACTTTCATCTATAAACAGTTTATCCTTCTCGTACAAGAAAGAGGGCTATCTCGTAGCCCTCTTAGTTTGTCTATACTTATTTTACCTTTTCAGCACTATGAATGACAAATGATTCTCCTTCAACATCAAAGATAACTTTTTGTCCTTTCTCAATAGCACCTTTTAAAAGTTCTTCCGATAGTCTATCTTCTACATGTTTCTGAATTGCTCTACGAAGTGGGCGAGCACCGTACTCTCGGTCAAATCCTTTATCAGCAATAGCTGAAATCGCTCCTTCTGTTAAATGCAATTCAATTTCTTGCTCTTTTAAGCGGTTCACTAACTGATTTACCATAAGTGTTACAATCTCTTGAATATGTTTTTTCTCAAGCATATGGAACACGATAATTTCATCAATACGGTTTAAGAATTCTGGACGAAATGCCTTTTTCAATTCATCCATTACTTTACCTTTCATATCTGAATAATCGCGGCTCTCATCTTGGACGTTAAATCCAAGATGTTTATTACGTTTTAACGCCTCTGCACCAACGTTAGATGTCATAATAACAATTGTATTACGGAAATCAACTGTACGCCCTTTAGAATCTGTTAAGCGACCATCTTCTAATACTTGTAGTAGAATGTTAAACACATCAGGATGAGCTTTCTCTACTTCATCTAATAAGACTACTGAATATGGCTTACGGCGAACTTTCTCTGTTAACTGTCCACCTTCTTCATATCCAACATACCCTGGAGGAGAACCAACTAAACGAGAAGTAGAATGCTTCTCCATGTACTCCGACATATCGATGCGGATCATTGCATCCTCATCACCGAACATAGATTCTGCTAACGCTCTTGCTAACTCCGTTTTACCTACACCTGTTGGTCCTAAGAAAATAAATGAACCAATTGGACGTTTCGGATCTTTCAATCCTGCTCTAGCACGACGAACAGCTTTCGCTACAGCTACTACCGCTTCATCTTGACCAATAACACGATCATGAAGAATGGATTCTAAGTTTAATAATTTGTCAGTCTCTGTTTGTGCAAGTTTAGAAACCGGGATACGAGTCCACGTAGAAACGACATTTGCAATATCTTCTACTGTCACTTCTGAGTTTTCTTTTCCTTGTTGCTCTTTCCATTGACGCTTCGTATCCTCTAACTTCTCACGTAAGCGTTGTTCCATATCACGTAACGACGCAGCTTTTTCAAATTCTTGACTTTGTACAGCTGCATCTTTTTCTTTTCTAATTTCCTCAAGCTTCACTTCCAGCTCTTTTAAATTTGGTGGTGTTGTATACGAGCGTAAGCGAACCTTTGAAGCAGCTTCATCAATTAAATCAATCGCTTTATCTGGTAAGAAACGATCTGTAATATAACGGTCTGAAAGCTTTACAGCTGCATCAATGGCATCATCTGTAATAGATACGCGGTGATGTGCCTCATAACGATCACGTAACCCTTTCAAGATTTGAGTTGATTCATCTAAGCTTGGTTCATCAACGTGAATTGGTTGGAAACGTCTCTCTAAAGCCGCGTCTTTTTCAATATATTTGCGATATTCATCTAACGTTGTCGCCCCAATACATTGTAACTCCCCGCGAGCTAAAGATGGTTTTAAAATGTTCGATGCGTCAATGGCACCTTCTGCTCCACCTGCACCAATTAATGTATGAAGTTCATCAATAAATAGAATGATATTTCCTGCTTGGCGGATTTCATCCATTACTTTCTTCAAACGATCTTCAAATTCACCACGATATTTCGTTCCAGCTACCACTGTACCCATATCTAGTGTCATAACACGCTTATCTCTTAAAGTTTCAGGAACTTCATTATTTACGATTTGTTGCGCTAACCCTTCTGCAATTGCTGTTTTACCTACACCAGGCTCCCCAATTAATACAGGGTTGTTTTTTGTTCTACGACTTAAAACTTCAATTACACGTTGAATTTCTTTACCACGTCCGATAACAGGGTCTAAACGATTTTCACGTGCAACAACTGTTAAATCACGTGCTAAGCTATCAAGTGTTGGTGTATTTGCATTTGTTGAAGAACCACCTTGGTGACCTGAACTTGCTTCATTACTTCCAAGAAGTTGTAATACTTGTTGTCTTGCCTTATTTAGACTAACACCTAAATTATTTAAAACACGTGCTGCTACACCTTCACCCTCGCGGATTAAACCAAGTAAGATATGTTCTGTTCCAACGTAAGAATGACCTAATTTGCGAGCTTCATCCATAGACAACTCAATAACCTTTTTAGCACGTGGTGTATAATGTACAGTTTGAGAAGCTTCTGTTCCGCGCCCAATTAACGCTTCTACCTCTTTTTGAACTTTCTCTGGGCTTAATCCAAGAGCAATTAACGCTTTTGCTGCAATTCCTTCGCCTTCGCGTACAAGCCCAAGTAAAATATGTTCTGTTCCAATATTATTATGCCCAATGCGAATTGCTTCCTCTTGAGATAAAGCTAATACTTTCTGTGCTCTTTCTGTAAATCTTCCAAACATCATAGAAATCGCCTCCTACTTGCGCTTAGTTTTTTTCAATACGTAATCGCTCACGGATTAGGGTTGATCTTCGATAATCTCTTTCTTCTGGTCCTAAAGGCCCTCCTGCATATTGTTGTAAAATGCCTGGTTGTGTAAGAACCATTAGTTCAGTCAAAATATTTCTCGACACACCTTTTATATATCCTAAATCAATACCAAGTCGTACATCTGATAAGCAATTGGCCGCTTCCGCAGATTGAATTAACCGACTGTTTGCTAGTATGCCATAAGAGCGATAAACTTTGTCTTCAAGCTCAATACTTGAATTCTGTACAATTAATTCTCTCGCCATTTTTTCTTGCTGTATAATTTGTTGAATGACACTCTTTAAATCTGCAATAATATCTTCTTCAGATTTTCCTAGTGTCATTTGATTTGACACTTGAAATATATTACCTAACGCTTCGCTACCTTCACCGTATATTCCTCTTACTACTAACCCTAATTTTTGAATTACTTGTATGATACGGCTAATTCTTTTCGTTAAGACGAGTCCTGGTAAATGAATCATTACAGAAGCCCTTAATCCTGTACCAACGTTAGTAGGACAGCTCGTAATATATCCAAGTGATTCATCAAAAGCATACTCAACCTCTTTTTCTATCCAATTATCTATTTGATTGGCACTTTGAAGAGCCTCTGATAACTGCAATCCTGAAAATAAGCATTGAATCCGAATATGGTCTTCTTCATTCAGCATGACACTAATATGTTCGCTTTCTGACAATAAACATGCTCCATATTCTGTTCCTGCAAGGTTGGGACTAATTAAATGCTTTTCAACTAATACTCTCCTTTGAAGAGGCGTTAACTCATTCATTTTTAATAGCTCAAACTCTCCAAAAGGTTCTACCGCTTTATTTATAAATTCCTTTTTAAATAATTCATGAATCTGTTCAGCTTCTTCTTCGTTTTGCATAGTAGAGAATTGATACTTTTTAAAATTACGGGCCAAACGAATTCGGCTACTTAAAACAATATCAGAATCAGGGCCATCCCCCTTCATCCATGGACTAATCGCTTCATTCATAATTTTGTCCAGTGACATAGAACTATTCCCCCTCTCTATGCTCACTAAGCTGATTTTCAAGACCTCGAATTTTATCCCTTATTTCAGCAGCTTTCTCAAACTCCTCTTTCTGTACGTATTGTTTCAGAATGAGTTTTAGTTCATCTAATTCTTTCTTTAAGTGAATATTTCCTTCTATACGTTTAGGAATTTTTCCACAATGATCTGTATGCCCGCCGTGAAGACGTTTTAATAAGGGCTTTAAATGTTCCTTAAATGTATCGTAACAAGAAGCACATCCAAAGCGTCCTACCTTTGTAAATTGCTCATATGTCATCTTACAATCTGGACACCTTAATATACTTGTATTCGAAAATCCGTTTTTTCCTTCTTCAAACATTGTTGATTCACCGTGTAATAACCCAGCAAATAAATCATGGAATGAAAAGTTAGACTGCGATGATTGAAAGAAAGACGTATAGCCACTTTGTTCTGCACATTGCTCACAAAGATGAACTTCCGCCTTCTTTTCGTTAATTACTTTTGTATAATGTAAAGTTGCTGGTCTTATATTACAGTTTTGACAAGTCATCACTATCCCCACCTTTACAACAGGAACGATCTATCTCATAGTACTTTTCATACATTACTAGATTGTTCACTTTCCTTTATTTGTTTAAATAAAAGTGCGTGTTCTTTTTTCAAAACTTCTACAATATTTAACTGCCTTATTTCTTCATTATTATTCTTTTACAAAAGCTGTATTTATTTATATTTCAGTGTTCTTAACATTGCGCATAATATTCGAGCCCTAAGTTCATCTCGAGAAGGAACATCCATTGATAGTACAGAACGATCTAGTACACTTAACATGAGTTTAGCTTCACGATTTGTTATGATTCCCTCTTCTATTAAGCGTATAATCATACTCTCTGCATTTCCTTGCGCAACGCTATGATCAATCATATGAAGCATTTGATCAATAATGTCTATATCATCATGCAGTTTGACTTTTATAATGCGAATGTAACCTCCTCCACCACGTTTACTTTCTACTACAAATCCTCTTTCTAACGTAAAACGGGTATTGATTACATAATTGATTTGAGATGGTACGCACTCGAATCGATCCGCAATCTCATTTCTTTTGATTTCAATCACATTATTATTGCTTAAGTCAATAACTTGCTTTAGATATTGCTCAATGATATCAGATATATTTCTCATTTATCCGCCACCTTTATTGACTTTGACTATCTTTGACTTTAATTATATACGTATTAATAAAATTTGCAACTCTTTTGCTTATTCACTATCCTAGCCACATTCACCTGTATTTAATCAAAATTATTATTATTTAAACACATTTTTTATTACTATGGATTATAAAAGAAAACACGAAAAAACACGAGTCAAATGACTCGTGTTTAGTTGCTTGGCGACGTC
>NZ_NVEC01000052.1 GCF_002571225.1 Bacillus sp. AFS059628
TAAAGTTTCACTTTATAATAATTAGTATGGATTGCGTAATACGAAATCGCAACATATTTTAAAAGAATCTTGCTTGTTCACATAAAGTTCGTTTGTTTTGTATAAAGGGATATTTTATAATTAGAATTGATTGTAAAGAGTGAGATGCTTATACAATGACTCCTAGGTAACTAGGAGTTTTTACTATATAACTATCATTATTACTAAATATGACACACTACACATTCTACTCAAGGAGGTACATAATGAAAAAATTATATAATGCATCGTTTACGTATTTGATTATCGGTTTATTATCAGGAATTTTCGCTAGGGAGTATGGAAAGTATAAGGGGATTTTAGGATCTACTTTGTTAAATCTTTTGCATACACATACACTTGTGCTGGGCTTTTTCTTCTTTTTAATTGCTTTAGGATTAGCAAAAGTATTCGGGTTTCATGAAGCGAAAAGTTTTAATAAGTGGTTTGTTGTACATAATATCGCATTAACTTTAATGTTAGGTTCGTTAGCAGCGAGAGGGCTTCTTCAGTTAAATGGAGCAGACTTTAAAGGGTTAACGTATATTGTAGGGTTTTCCCATTCGTTAATGGCAGTTACTTTAGTTTGGTTTATGTTGTTAATAAAGAAGTCATTTAAAATATAGTTTTATCCCGCTATTCGTCGGGCAGTAAGACCCCCAACTAAAAATTCAACGAAAGCAAAGAAGTTAGGTNNTGAGGGCTAATAATCAGTGGTGGATGAATACACCCTACTGATTAAAGTTTCACTTTATAGAAAAGAACTTGCAGCAATTGTTGCAAGTTCTTTTTGTTTATTCGACAGTATGAAACGAGTTTCATATGTATAAAACTTGAATTATTTAATTTTTCGGATTATTATGTATAAAATAGTTAGCATATTTTGTAATTCGAATTTATAGTAGGTAGGAGAGTGTATGATGGAAATAACGGTAGAGCGTTTAGTAAATGAATTAAAGGGCGTACTTCCCGAAGATCGAGTAGTTGTAAATACGACAGTAAGAGAGTTACATAGTAAAGATGAATCTTATCATACTAGTAGTTTACCTGATGTAGTAGTTTTTCCGAAAACGACTGAAGAGGTTAGTAAATTAATGAAAGTAGCGAGTGAGCATAAAAAACCTGTCGTTCCTTTTGGGGTAGGTTCTAGTTTAGAAGGCCATGTTATTCCATATGAAAAAGGAATTACAATGGACTTTTCGTTTATGAATAAAATACTCGAAATAAGAGAGAAAGATTTTCTTGTGAGAGTACAGCCGGGAGTGACTCGCTCTCAGCTTAATAAAGAATTGAAAAAGTATGGATTGTTTTTTAGTGTAGACCCAGGTGCAGATGCGACGTTAGGTGGAATGGCTGCCACAAATGCGAGCGGAACGACAGCGGTTAAGTATGGGGTAATGCGTGATCAAGTTCGTGATTTAGAAGTCGTTCTTGCTGATGGGGAAGTCATACATACTGGGAATTTAGCCGCGAAGTCGTCATCAGGTTACCATTTAAATGGTGTTTTCGTAGGATCAGAAGGTACGCTTGGATGCTTTACAGAGTTAACATTAAAAGTATACGGCATACCAGAACATGTTATGGCTGCTAGAGCATCGTTTCCAACTATAAATGATGCAGTAGAAGCTGTTATTCATATACTGCAAGCGGGTATTCCAATTGCGAGAATTGAACTTGTAGATGAATTATCTATGAAACAAGTAAATCATTATAATGAAACAAGTTATAGAGAAGAGCCTATACTGTTTTTAGAGTTTCACGGTAATGAAGCAGGTCTTAAGCAAGATATTGAATTTACGAAGGAAATTGTTTTTGATCATAAATGTAAAGAAGTTGCTTTTGAAACAGAAACTGCGGCCAGAAATAAATTATGGGATGCACGGCATAATCTAGCATATTCTTACGTTCATAGCTATCCTGGTAAAAAGCTTATGAGTACAGACGTATGTGTACCAATTTCAGAATTAGCTGGCGCAATCCAACATGCGAAAGAGACGTTGGATAAGATTGGACTTGTCGGCGGTATTCTTGGCCATGTAGGAGACGGAAATTTCCATGTGCTCTTAATGGTTGATCCAAACGATAAAGAAGAAGTGGAAAAGGCGGACGAAATAAATGAAAGTATCGTTTTATATGCTCTTAAACGAGGTGGAACGTGTACGGGAGAACATGGCGTTGGAATCGGAAAACGGAAGTATCAAGAAGAAGAACATGGGGCGGCATTACTCGTAATGGAAAAAATAAAGAAAGCTCTTGACCCGCAAAATATTTTGAATCCGAATAAAGTTTTTCAGTTGAAGGATAGGGGATGATGGGGTGAAAGTACTAGAAGCGATAAGTAATATAGCTGGAAAGTATTTTGCATTTTGGGTTATTTGTATTGCAGCAATTGCATATTTCATTCCTGGACCATTTCTCGGGTTAACTAGTTACATCACAATTTTACTTGGAGTTGTAATGTTTGGGATGGGATTAACATTAAAGGCTGTTGATTTTAAGATCATTGCTACAAAACCATTGCCAGTTATTATCGGTGTATGTGCTCAGTTTATTATTATGCCACTTGTCGCATACGTACTAGCCTACGTTATGAATCTGCCAGCTGAATTAGCAGCTGGACTAGTGTTGCTCGGTTCAGTACCGGGTGGCACTGCATCAAATGTTATGGTTTATTTAGCAAAAGGGAACTTAGCATTGTCTATTGCAATGACGTCATTATCAACGTTACTAGCACCGATTGCTACACCTCTTATTTTATTATTACTCGCGGGACAATGGATGCCAGTGAATGCTATGTCTATGTTTCTTTCTATCGTACAAGTTATTATCATACCTATTATTTTAGGATTAGTAGTGAAGAAGTTTTTCCCTACAACTGTTACGAAAGAGATGACTGTTATTCCGTTAATATCAGTTTTAGCAATTATCATTATTGTTTCTGCAGTTGTTTCAGCGAATGTAAGTAACATTACTCCTTCAGGCCTGCTTATCTTTATTGCAGTGATGCTTCATAATGCATTTGGCTTTTTACTCGGATATATAACAGCGTTCGTACTTAGACTAGACGAAGGGACAAGAAGAGCTATTTCAATAGAAGTAGGAATGCAAAACTCAGGTTTAGGTGTTGCGCTAGCAACTGCACATTTTGGACCAGCTGCCGCACTCCCAAGTGTATTAGCTGCAGTATGGCATAACATTGCAGGACCAATATTAGCAACCATCTGGTCAAAAAATGCAAAGAATACTTTCAGTGATGAAAATGTATCTGTAAGTATAGAAAAATAGGGATGGTAAAGAATGCAAAAGCGTATTTTACATTTTGAAGGTCTAGTTGTTTTCTTAGCCACGACTTATGCGTATTCAATATATGAATTTAGTTGGATTATATTTTTGGTGTTCCTTTTAACGCCGGATTTATCAATGTTCGCGTATGGGATAAATAATCATGTAGGTGCTACAATTTATAATATATGTCACACATATATTATATCGATAGTAATAGCTATCATAGGTGTCTATTTTAAGGTAGATACCGTTATAATGATTGGCTTAATATGGATAGCGCATATTGGAATGGATCGAATGTTTGGATATGGATTGAAATATGAGACGGATTTTAAGGATACTCATATTCAGAGGTTATAGTTGCTTTTGAGGAGAGGGATACATTGAAACAGAGAATTACTATCGAAGAATATAACATCAAATGGGAGAATGAATTTTATAGACTACAATCGCTCATTAACAATGTAATAAATGAACTAGTTTTGTCCATTGAGCACGTTGGGAGTACATCTGTTAAAGGACTTGCAGCAAAACCAGTATTAGATATTGATATAGTAATAGAAGAGTACGAAATTTTTCCTGAAGTAGTAAAAAGGCTTGAAACGATAGGATACTATCATCAGGCAGAATGGAGTTACAAAGGGAGAGAGGGGGTTGGCAGAAAGGATGCTTTCGTTCCGTGGAGTGAAGAAAGTACAGTTTGGATGGAACATCATTTATATGTGTGTGATAAAAATAGTGAAGAGTTAAGAAGACATATAGCGTTTCGGGATTACCTTCGTGAGCATGAAGACGTTGCTGTTGAATATGGTCGTTTAAAGGAAGAGTTGGCAAGAGAATCGAAAAATCGATCCAGTTATAGTGAAGGTAAGACGGCATTTATTACAAGTATATTAGAAAAAATAAACTAAGGTCGCATTGAGTATATGCGACCTATTCTTTTTTGATTGAAAGCTGCCACTATAAAATAATGGCAAACTGTCCCTGTTGATTGATGCGATTACTAAATATAATAGAAAATAAAGTGAAACTTTAATCGTGGGGGTTTTCTTCATCCCACACTGATTATTAGTTGAACCAATCGGACTTTTATGNNGCTGCATTTTGAGGTGGGGGTCTTACTGCCCATTAAAGCGGGATAAAATAGAAAAGAGCGGAAAAGAGGGAGTTTATGTATATACCAAAATATTTCGCAATACAAGATGAAGAGATGAAATACGAAATAATGGAACAAAATAGCTTTGCAACATTATTTTCTCAACATAACGGGGAACCATATGCAACGCATTTACCGTTGTTATTAAATAGGGAAACACTCACGTTACATGGACATTTCGCACGTCCGAATGAACAGTGGAAAGATATTGAGAGTCAACAAGCGCTTGCTATATTCCAAGGACCGCACAGTTACATATCGCCGTCATGGTATGAAACAAACAATGCAGTACCAACTTGGAATTACGTTGCA
This sequence comes from Bacillus sp. AFS059628, assembly GCF_002571225.1. GTDB lineage: Bacteria > Bacillota > Bacilli > Bacillales > Bacillaceae_G > Bacillus_A. The sequence goes on from NZ_NVEC01000052.1 coordinate 4,772, forward strand.
GTGCATGTATACGGTGAATTAGAAATTGTTGAGGGTGAACAGGAATTAATTGACTCTCTTCAACAATTAGTACATAAATATGAAGATTCAAAGAGCACGTACTCATTAAACGATGTAAATCCGAATTATATGGCAGGATTAAGTAAGGGAATAGTTGGATTCAAAATAAAGATAAATAAAATAGAAGGAAAAGCGAAGTTAAGTCAAAATCATTCTGTGACAAGAAGAAAATTAGTTGTGGAGGAACTTGAAAAAGTTGATAGTGAGGGGAGCAGGGGGATTGCGGAGTTGATGAGAAAATAAAGTCTACATGAAAGGAAAATATTCTAAATAAACGTATTTAAAAAGACCTTCTTAATTGAAGGTCTTTCATTTTTTAAAGTGTTTTTTCAGCTGTTGTTGAGTTGTAGTCTTTATTTGTGTCAACAGATTGAACAAAGTCAGGTCTTTGTGGTGCCGGGAAATCTGCATGGCCTGCTTGATATGTAAATGAACTATTTAGACCAATAGATACAATACCTAGTACAGATAATCCTAAAACGATAGAACTAATTTTCTTTATCATTTTAATGCCCCTTTCTCAAACGTTTTTTCTTTTGCTTGTAACGCTTTATGAAAATACTCACTTGCTTTTATATGGTTATTTTCATCGTAAAGTTTAATGGCTAACTTTTCTGAATATTCCTGAGTGTAGTTATATAAAGATTCTTTGTCGAAATACGTAATTCCTTCAAGAATAATTTTTTCTAAGTCTTCAGTTGATGCATTATTGTTAAGAGACTCTAAAATTTTAAAGTGAAGCATATATTCTTCATTGTTAAGTTCTGTACAAATTTTTAATCCTTTTTTAATAAATTCTGAAGCGATATTTATTTCACCAAGTTTAGAATGTTCCCTTGCTTGTAAGAAAATTGCTTTAAAATGTGTAGGCATTTTTGTTGTCACTTCAGATAGATGACGAATAGCTAATGTTGATAAGTTTTGATTAGCATATAGCCAACCTAAGTTATTACGCACTCTTAACAGTAATGATTCTTCACCCTGTTTCTGTAAAATATTGATTGCTGAATTATATTTTTCCTCTGCTTGCTCGTATTGTTTTAAATATACAAATGCTGCACCTAATACGCTTTCACAAGAGGCGACATTTTTTTCATATCCTACAGCTTTTATGAAGAATTCTTTTGCTTTGGATGCATATTCAATAGCCTCAATTGGCTGGTAAAAATGATAATAGAAAATAGCCATTCGATAATTAAATTCCCCTTTTTCTAGATCATCAGTGGCATTTACCAGTAGTCTCTCAGCTTTTTCATAATGTTCATTTGCTAAATTATAATTTGTTGTTAAAGTAGCATGAATAGCTTTAAAGAAATGATAGTAGTAAGAAAGTTGGTGATTAGGTGAAATCGCGTAAGAATCTATTTTATTGAAACTGTCTTTTGTGATACTTAAACCGTCAGTTAAAACTTTGAAACGAAAATCTAGTAGAGAATAGTATAATGCTAAGTTTTCATCTTCTTCAAAGTTTAGTTCCTTTTCCTCAATTTCATGCTTTAAGTTTGTCGCCTGGGACACATCTTGTTTAAGCATAGCTAAATACCAATCATTAAATAATTTCGTAATTTGTTTATTACCTTGTAGTTGAACGTTCATGAAATCCCCTCACTTTTTGAATATTCTTATAAAATATATTATCAAAAATAACAATATTTAGAAATGTAATTTTTATTTCTCAATATTTGTTTAACAAGATCATGAGTAAGTCTATTGGAATAGTTAGGTTTTTGTTTTGGAGTAAAGAAAAGGAATCGGGGGAAGTGCATTTTAAAGTTCTAGTTGAGAGGGGAGAATATAAAAAAGTGTGTTCACATAATTTGTATGAACACACTTTTTTATATTAAACCATCAAGTCCCACAAAAAGTACGATAAGGACGATTCGTCGGTGCAGGTGGAACGCAGTATTCTTCTTGCTCTGTAGCATACGCATAAGGATTTGATAGAGCTTCAAGAAGTTTTTCCATTACGCTATAGTCGCCGTTTGTGACAGCTGCTTCTAGCGCTTCTTCTACGCGGTGATTCCTTGGGATGATGGATGGATTATTATTTTTCATCATTTCGTAGGCGTTTTCTTTCGATTCTTCTTGTCTTTCTAATCGAGATTGCCATAGTTTGTACCATTCTTTAAATTCAGGACTTTCAAATAGAGCTGTATTTTCGATCGTATTAAGAGTTAATGAACGGAATGTATTTGTGTAATCTGCTTTATGTTTCTCCATCATTTTTAAAAGTTGCTCAATAAGTGATTGATCTTGTTCCTCACTGCTAAATAGTCCTAATTTCTTTTTCATTCCAAGGAACCACAGGTTTTCATACTGTACGCTAAATTTTGAAATTTCATCTTGAGCAATCTTTAATGCTGCTTCCTCATCTTCATGTAGAATTGGTATTAAAGATTCTGCTAATCGCGCCAGGTCCCATGCGGCCATATATGGCTGATTTCCATATGCGTAGCGACCTTGTGTATCAATAGAGCTAAATACGGTTCCTTGGTCGTAATTGTCCATAAATGCACAAGGGCCGTAATCAATTGTTTCTCCACTGATTGTTATATTGTCAGTATTCATTACACCATGGATAAATCCAACAAGTTGCCATTTAGCGATGAGACTTGCTTGTTTCTTTATGACTTCTTGTAGTAATGCAGTATATCGGTTTTCATGAGCTTCAATTTCTGGATAATGTCTTTTTATCGTATAGTCAGCTAGTGATTGTAGATCCTCGATAGAACCACGAGCAGCATATTGAAATGTGCCGACGCGTATATGACTGCTAGCGACTCTAGTTAAAATGGCTCCAGGTAACTTTGTTTCCCGATATGTTGGTTCGCCTGTTGTGACAACTGCTAAACTGCGAGTAGTCGGAATATCAAGTGCATACATTGCTTCGCTAATAATATACTCACGTAGCATCGGACCAAGTGCAGCGCGACCATCACCACGGCGTGAATACGGAGTAGGGCCAGAACCTTTCAGCTGAATGTCAAAACGTTTACCTGAAGGGGAAATTTGTTCACCTATTAAAAGCGCACGACCGTCGCCTAACATATTAAAATGTCCGAATTGATGACCGGCATATGCTTGAGCTAATGGACGAGCTCCTTCTGGGAGTGCATTACCAGCAAAAACAGCAATTTCAACTTCTTTTTTCAATTCTTCAGGATTAAAGCCAAGAGATATTGCTAGTGAATGATTTAGTTTAACTAGCTCCGGTGAACTTACGGGAGTAGGGGGGATTTCTGTATAAAATGATTGTGGTAAAGTCGTATAACTATGATCTAAATTCCAACCAGCTTCATTATTTTTAGTCATTTTATTTCCTCCTTGTTTATTTTTTTATTATGTATTTGTACGTATGTATTCTTTGCAAAATTAGCTAAAAGTATAATATGATATTTCCCCTTGCAATCTATTGTAAGGACTTCACTGCACTATGTCTATTTAACAGTAAATATAAAGACCCCATTTTAAGAAAATGGGGTCTTTGTTATTATTTTATTTTTACAATTATTTTTCCCTTTGCTCTTCCAGCCTCTGAATATTCCATTGCTTTTTGAGCATCTTCAAATGAAAAAACTCGATCGATTATCGGTTTGATTTTTCCGGCTTCAATATAGTTTGCGATAGTACGTAATTGATCTCCGCTTGGTTTCATAAATAAAAATGAATATTGAGCATTATGCTTTTTTTCAAGTGCAGTAAGTTTTTTGCTCGCTAATGAAAATAAGAGTGTTTTGAAAAATCCCGAACCGAATTCTTTACCGAATCGAGCATTCGGCATACCTGAAACTGAAACAATGTTGCCACCGCTTTTTATAATATTGAATGATTTTTCAAGGGTTGTACCGCCGATTGTATCAAATACTGCATCATAATCTTTTAGTATTTCTTCAAATTTTTCTGTTTTGTAATTAATAATTTCATCTGCGCCGAGAGACTTTACTAAATCGGCACCAGCTTCACTAGCAGTCGTTGTAACGGTAGCGCCCATTATTTTTGCTAACTGAATTGCGAAAGTACCAACACCACCAGACCCAGCGTGAATTAATATTTTTTGTCCTTTTTGTAAATGCATAATATCATGTAGTGCTTGATAGGATGTTAAGCCAACGAGTGGAATCGACGCTGCTTCCTCAAAACTTAAATTTTTTGGTTTTAAAGCTATATCATCCTCATGAATGGCTATATATTCCGCGAAAGTACCGATCTTATTTTTTCTTGGACGTGCATATATTTCATCGCCGACTTTAAAACGAGTCACTTTTGATCCAACCTTTACGATAACACCGGAAAAGTCATTCCCAAGGATTAGGGGCATTTCATATTTAAGTAACATCTTTACTTTTCCATCACGTATTTTAAAGTCAATTGGGTTAATACTAGCTGCATGAATTTCTGCGAGCACTTCATGCTTATTTATTTCAGGCGTAGGTACCTCTGCCATACGCATTGGAACTTTCCCGTATTTATCAATTATCATTGCTTTCATTTCTTATACCTCCAAATTTTAATAAAGTGAAACTTTAATCAGTGGGGGGGTTCTTCATCCCCCACTGATTATTAGTCCTCACCAATCGGACTTTTATGGGCAGTTGATCCCCCATCAAAATTCTTTGCTTTCGTTGGATTTTGATGTGGGGGTCTTACTGCCCGTTAAAGTGGGATAAAAGTTGTGTAATAGCTTTTCGATATCTAATACAAGATTTTTTAATACACCTAATTTTGTACGTATATCAATATAATAAAAGTTTTTTGTACCTTCTTTTCGCATTAAAATAATACCAGCTTCTCGTAAAATCCGAAGGTGATGCGATACCGCTGGTCGAGAAAGGTGTGTTTGTTTCGTGATTTCTTCTACACGTAATCCGGTTTGACATTCCGTTTCCATGAGAACTAACAAAATAGCTTGACGTGTTTCATCGCCAATTGCCAATAATACTTTTTGAGAATCAATAAAATCTTTTTTTATAACATTTAATTGTTCTTGTTTATTCATTTCAATCATTTTACCTCCTGGTAATTAGTCGAAAGGTTTAAGATGATGAACCATTACATCGATACGGTAATGCTACATGATTGTTGAATGGGCTGCAATATTGGGAAAGAAAATCGAGACGAATGAAATTTTATGAGTTGGAAATGGTAGGGGGATAGAAAAGGCTTTAATGATACGTTGTTTACAGATGAGAAAGGATAAGAATTTTAAAAAAAATAAGCAGTCGTGCCCTGTATAACTTATAGGGTTACGACTGCTTATCATGTTTTTATTATGTTATTGTCTACTAAAGTGAGTTGTTTCGTTTTACTCTTTCATACATGCATAATTCAAGCAGATTATAGATGTATGAAAAAGTAAAAGTAATTTGGGGCGTAATCTATCTATATGATAATTTAAAATGAAATATAAGTCTATATTTTAATGTTTTTTTTGATTATATTTATGTCACTGAGCTCAGAACAATGATGTGGAGGATAAATATATGAAATCGAACGATGTACCAGTTTTAATTGTTGGAGGGGGATTATCAGGGTTAGCATCTGCGCTATTCCTTGCAAAACATAACGTTGATTATTTATTGGTTGAAAGACACCCGGCTACTGCAATTCATCCAAAAGCGGGTGGAATCACTTTTCGTACGATGGAGTTATTTCGAGAATTAGGTTTAGAACAAAGAATTAGATCAGCGGGTAAAGCGTTAGAAAATTGCCGCGGAAGAATAGCAGTTCATACGATAGCTGAGGTGAATAAGGAAGAATTGGCAAAAATGCGGGCGACTCAGTATGGAAACGATGAGAAGTTACTTCGAAAAATAGAAGAAATTAGTCCATCAAAACAAACGGCTTGTTATCAAATTACTTTAGAAGAGATCATGTTACAAGAAGCGAGAACATTAGGTGGAGAATTATCTTTTTATCATGAATTAGTTTCTTATGAACAAAATAAGCACGGAGTAATCGCAACGATTCGGAATCGTGAAACGGAGCAAGAGCGCATTATTCATTGTGATTATGTAATTGCAGCGGATGGAGCGAAAAGTAAAATGCGTGAGCAACTAGGGATAAGTACTGAGGGACGAGGTACAATCGGTGGCTATTATATGAATATTTATTTTGCAGCGGATTTAAGTGAGTTTATGCAAGGAGATGCATTTGGTTTTACTATGGTACTTCATCCTGAAGTTCTTGGTGCACTTATTCCAGTTGATAACGAAAGAAGATGGATTTACCATGTATCCTACGATCCATTAAAAGGAGAGCGACCAGAGGATTTCACTATAGAACGTTGTAAACAAATTATTCAAATAGCAATTGGAAGCACAAATGTTGAGCCGGAAATAGTAAGTGTTTTACCGTGGGAAGCGGCTGAAAGTACTTCTACAAAATTTCAAGATAATCGCATTTTTTTAGTTGGCGATTCTGCACATATTATGCCGCCAACAGGAGGATTTGGTTCAAATACAGGTATACAAGATGCACATAACTTAGCTTGGAAATTAGCGGCTGTTATAAAAGGGAAGGCAAAACCAAAATTGTTAGAAACATATCATAAAGAGAGGTATCCTGTTGCAAAATTAACGACGGAGTATGCGAGTAGTTTGTTGTTCCGTGCTGCAAATAGGGAGGAGGGCAGTTTAAATAATATGGATGGTTTAGCTGTAACAGTTGGGTATCAGTATTGTTCAGAAGCAATACTAGATGAATCAGCCACTTCACATAGAATGGATATCGTAGATTTGAATGGAAGACCTGGAACACGAGCACCGCACTTTTGGGGGATGTATAAAGGGAAAGAAGTTTCTATATTAGACTTATTTGGTAACAATTTTGTATTACTTACTGGAGTAGACAATAGTTCTTGGGCTGAAGCCGTATATGATGTTTCATCTAAATTAGGGATAAATATTAATGTGTATCGAGTAGGGTTAAGCGGAGATTTTATTGCTCAAGAAAATGTTTTTCGTGAATTATATGGGATAGAAAATGAAGGAATTGTATTAATTAGACCAGATGGCTTTATTGGATGGCGTTCGGAAAAAGCAGTGGTAAATCCAGATGTAATACTGGAGGAGGTAATGAGTAATTTATTATGTGATTTTTAAGTAACTATGGAAACATTGTCTGATAAGCTTCACTTTACTGAAAAAATAATATTCACAAATATTAATAGGTTTGGTATGATTAATTTCGACAAGTTAATCGAGGCCGGAGATATTTGAGATAAGCCATAAATTTATTTAGGGATACAGCAGTGTCCTCTAAATAATTTATGGCTTTTTTTATTGATGAACTGTAATCAATAAGGAGTTACATGTGAATAGGAGGGATATGGAAAATAAATAGTATAGTAATAACATAGGGGAATTGTATTTGTAAGATTGGAATTTTTATATAAGCTTATAAAAATGATGAAAGTATATCTTCTATTTCGTGTAAATCTCATTAACTTGTTGAAATTTGCAACGTAGGAAGGATTAGAAGGATGAGAAAAGTTATTAGCGTGTTAGTTATTTTCTTTATGACGGGGAGTATCTTTGCTGGGGGAGCTGTTCATGCGAAAGCAGAAGGGCAGCATGAATGGAATACGAATAAGTTTTTAAATATTGCACATCGCGGAGCAAGTGGACATGCACCTGAGCATACTTTTGCTTCTTATGATTTAGTGAAAAAAATGAAAGCGGATTATTTGGAGTTAGATATTCAATTAACTAAGGATGGCCAATTAATTGCAATGCATGATACAGCAGTTGACCGCACTACAAATGGAACAGGTGAAGTACGAGATAAAACATTAAGTGAAATAAAAAGCTTAGATGCAGGATCTTGGTTCAATAAAGCTTATCCAGAAAAGGCTAAGCAAGAGTATGTTGGGCAAAAAGTTCCGACTCTTGAAGAAATCTTCCAAAAGTACGGAAGAAGCATGAAGTATTACATTGAAACAAAATCACCAGATGTGTATCCAGGAATGGAAGAGAAATTATTAGCTTTATTAAAAAAATATAATTTAGTAGGTCAAAACATGTCTTCTAGCCGTGTTATGATTCAATCATTTAGTAAAGATAGTTTAACAAAGATTCATAGTATGAATAAAAATATTCCGTTAGTTCAACTGCTTTGGTATTACCCAAATGAAAACAATGAGATTGTTGAATGGTCTGGCATTACACATGAACCAAAAAGTGTAACAAATGAAGATTTTCAAGAAATTAAAAAGTATGCAGTTGGTATTGGACCAAACTTACGTAATGATAACGGAGAACTAATTATTGATGAGTCATATATGAAAATGGCTAGAAATAATGGGCTGTTAATTCATCCTTATACAATTAATGAGAAACCAGATATGAGATTGTTAATTAAATGGGGTGCTACAGGAATGTTTACAAATTATCCTGATCGATTACATAGTGTGTTAAAAGAAAAATAAATATTAGAAAAGGTATACCGAGGTTTTGGTATACCTTTTCTAATATGCTAGATGATAGAAGTAAAGTACCCCTTTTAAGTTAATTCTCCAACAAACCAAATTTCTTTTTCATAGCATTTACCTTCATCATAAATGACTTCTTGGAAGTGTAAGGTTTGGAAGGGAGGGTAAATTAAAATTCCCCATATCTTCCAAAAATCAGGTTCATTTGCAAGAGGAATCCATTTTTGAAATGCACTATTTCTCTTAAAGAAATTATGAAAGTACTCTTCATTTTTAAATACAATAATTTGCGAATCCCACAAACTTTCTATAGAAATGAAAACAACAACTCGATATGTATGTATATCGCTCGGTTTTATGTTTATTAAATGGTTTGCTTGATTTAATAAGGTTTGTATACATAATCGTTTTACTTGTCTAGGTGTTTTACACGAATTGATAAAAGTTTGTGAAAATGGTAAAGGCATATACCAATATTCATCGTTATAGAAAGTAGAAGGGAACGTTTTTGTATGTTCTTCAATTCGCTGTATCATCGTGTTTGTTTTACGCTTCACCCCACGTATTTTCTTTTCACGCATTGTCAAATCATCTCCATAAATTTTTGAAGTGCAGCTGAGTGATATATATCTTTTCTAGTAATAAAAGTAGTAGGAACTTTTTTAAATCTATTAGGTAAAGGATTGAATGATAAATTATGTTCATGCCCCTTTAAAATTGATTTCATCATAATCGCTACGCCCATACTTGATTTTACACATGCAAGTATAGCTTCGATTGTCCCGAATTCCAAAACTCGTTTAGGTGAGATGTCTTCTTCTTGAAGCCAGTCTTCTAATAAACTTCTATAATAGCACCCGTGACTAAAAGCGAGTAAATTCATATCTTCTATGTCTTTAAGAGAGGATAAAGTTTTTTTACTAATGAGAACCAATTCTTCTTCATGAAATACATTTGTATGAAGTTCAGCATGCTGAGTAGAGCCAGCTATAAACGCTCCGTCTAGTTTTCGCTCTAATACAAGCTTAATTAGTTGTTCAGTCGTATTTGTTTCCAAAATCAATTCGACTTCTGGGTATTTCTCATAATAGGCCGTTAATATAGATGGCAGCCTAACCGCGGTTGTAGATTCTGTACATCCGATTTTTAAAGTACCTTTAGGGTCGGTTCCATTACTTTGAACCGCTTTTATAGATTGATCCATTAAGTGGATAATTTGTTTGGCGTATGCTAATAAAATCTCACCGTTAGAAGTTAATGTTACACCTTTTCCGTTACGATAAAATAAAGGCACACCTAATTCGTTTTCTAGTTGTTTCATACGCATTGTTACGCCTGATTGTACATAGTTCAAATTTTTCGCTGCGTGAGAAATATTACTTTCCTTTGCCACTTCGTAAAATATAGTTAAATCTTTTATGTCCACGTATCATCCCTCCGGAAAGGTATCAATTTTTTTGATGGATTATATGATGAATCTTTATTTTATATGATATCAGAACTTTCATACAATGGAAGAGAATGGGGGGATTATTGTGTTAATGGAAGAAAGGATGAATAGTACTTATAAGTGGGTTATGTTATTGTTTGCGACGATTACTCAAACAACAGCGACACTTATAACATATGGTGTTGGAGCTTTCGCTTTATTTTGGAAAGAAGAATATGCGCTTACGAATATGGAAAGTGGATTGTTAGTAAGTGTTGTAAATGTTGGACCATTATTTTGCATGCTTTTTGTCGGTCGGTTACTGGATAAATATAATGAAAAATTATTAATTTCTATCAGTTCATTTTTATTAGGAGGTTCGTTTTTACTAACTAATATAGTAAGTGGATTGAATGGTCTGTTATTTGTACTTTTATTAGTAGGAATGTTTTATAGTGTTTCCCAGCCAGGAGGAAGTAAAGTGATTTTGAAATGGTTTTCAAAAGAAAATCGTGGATTAGCGATGGGAATAAGGCAAGCTGGTATACCGATTGGTGGCGCATTAGCGGGAGTGCTAATCCCATTTCTTACGATACAATATAATGTGACTTACGCGATAAATAGTATGGCATGCATTTGTATAATTGGAGGATTATTATTTTTTATGTTTTATAAAGAACCATATGTTCAAGTGGATGCAAGGAAAGGACATATTAAAATTTCTTTTTGGACGCAGCTAAAAGTAGTGATATGTAAAAAAGAGTTGTATCCAATATATATAACGGGTATTTGTATGATTTCATTGCAAATGGTGTTAGTTGGACACTTTATGAAATTTTTAGTAAAGGAACAATCTATCACATCTATTGTAGCCGGAACAGTATTTTCAGTGATGTTCTTTTCTGGCATGATTGGCCGTGTTATATTAGCATCTATTAGTGATTTGTTTTATAATGGAAATCGGCGCACGCCATTATTTATAGCTGTCTGTGCTTCTATCGGTTTAATTCTATTGTTAGTCATGAATATACATACGGTAACGACTGGTGTATTGTATGGTGTAAGTGCATTGTTAGGTTTCTTTTCAATTGGTTGGTTTAGTCTTTTTATCGCCGAAGTTGCTGAATTGGCGAGTGAAGATTCCGTTGGGATAACAGTTAGTTTGGCACTTACATTCAATCAAATTGCTATTATTGTTGCACCTATTTTATTTGGTTATATTGTAGATAAAAAAGGGTATACGTATGCGTGGTTGTGTATAGTAGTATTACTATGTATCTCAGCAGTCAGTTTATATAGAAAAAACAAAAAACCAAAAATAAAGGGAAGTTAGCAATGTAAATTTTTTATGAAGAAAATCTAAAGAAATGCCGAATGAGCGACATTTCTTTTTTTATTTGTTGTATAATCAAAACATAAATGAGATTTATTTTCAATGATGTGCATTGCCTGTAATTTTAGACATAATGAGTTGTTTTTCTGTATCGTTATTTGCATGATTTATTTTGATTGAAAATTTTCAGTAGCATTTCCCTTTAAAGTTATAATCCATTTTACTTAATATTAAATTATAACTATATTTTATTGTAGGATAATAAAACATTATATCATCTAAACGATTATCTCTATCTGTATTTTTCATCTTAACAACTCTGTTTTTATAGTGTGTAACAAATGTTACATAAGATATTGAAATTATAGTAGGGTGCATCCGATTGTAAGGTGGAAATTTTGCAAGAAAGAAATACAATAGAGAGTAGCCAAAAACTGAATATGAGAAAAGGGAATCTAGTTCACTTGGATGAATAATAGATAGTTATTATAAAAAATTGAAAATTAATAGATATAGAATAGAATGGATGTGCGTTAAGTGAAACTAGATAAAAGAGGGTTCCTATTATGTTAAAGAAATGGTTAATCGTTTTCTTTATTTTTGCTATTTTTTGTGGGAGTGTCGTTGCACTCATACATGCAAGTAAAGGAAAGAAATATGATATAAAGGCATTTTCTAATGTAAATAGTAAGCAAAAGGACGATATGCAAGAAGTTGATGCCAATGAGAAAAAGCACTATGAAGTTGTAGCTGGAAAACTAGATCAATATTTAAAAGATAAAGGATTTAATGGGAGTGTTCTTGTAGCTAGTAAAGACCATGTGATTTTACGAAAAGGTTATGGGTATGCAAATGTGAAAGATGAAGTAGCGACAACGCCAAGAACGAAATATCGTATTGGTTCTATTACGAAAACAGTCGTTGCAATATCTATTATGCAGCTAAAGGAAAAAGGGAAATTAAATATTGAAGATAATGTAAATAAGTATATTCCATCGTTTCCAGCAGATAAAAACATTACGTTACGAAATTTGTTAACACATACGTCCGGGTTACCAGATCAGGGACAAGGTAGGGTTGATGCGGCGTCACGATTAAAGTTAGTAACGTGGATTGGCGCGCAAAAATTGCAATTTCCTGCAGGTACAGGATGGAAATATACAGACTATAATTATATGGTACTTGCGTATATTGTAGAAAAAATAGCAAATAAACCGCTCGCTGAATATGTGAAAGAAAATATTTTTACTCCTGTTGAAATGCATGAGTCTGGAATGGGGGCAACTCTTCCTGAAGATATTTTTTTAGCAGAAGGTTATACGAGAAAAGATAATGAGTTAATAGCTACACCCCGTTTGAAAATGAACTGGTTGTATGGGTGTGGTGAAATGTATACGACTGTTGAAGATATGAAAAGACTAGATGAGGCAATAATGGATGGAAAACTGTTATCGAAACAAAGTGTAATAGATATGTTTACTGCATCACCAGCAAGAAAATATGGATTTAGTTTCTATACGTATCCAGATTATTATCATAACCACGGCGTATTAGCAGGTTGGAATACTTTTAATAATTTTAACTGGGATAAAAAAACGTTCGTCATATTATTCTCTAACGTTCAAAATGGTATGAATGATGCATTTAATCAAGAGTTTAGGAAAATGGCGAATGATTTAATAGAAGGAAAGGGAGCATAAAAGAGAAAGAGCCTCTAGCGAGAGGCTCTTCTTTTTTATAGAGTTGAAAACTCTTCAACAAGTGAGCTAAAACGATTTAGTGCACTCTCAATCGGTTCAGGAGTAGTTAAATCGACACCAGTTTTTTTCAATAAGTTTAATGGGTAGTCTGAACTTCCACTTTTAAGGAATTCAATATAATGTTTTTGAGCATTTGGATCGCCGCTCAATAATTTATCGGCAATTTGGATTGCAGAAGCGAATCCAGTTGCATATTTGTATACGTAAAATGGACGGTAGAAATGCGGTATTCTAGCCCATCCGTATTTTACTTCTTCGTCAAATACGAGGGAGTCACCATTATACTCTCTAAACAAGTTTTCATAAACTTCGCTAAAGACTTGGGCATTTAATGGTTTACCTTTCTGCGCCATTTCATGTGTGATTTTTTCAAACTCAGCGAACATGATTTGTGTAAAGAAAGTGCCTTTAAATTTATCGATGAAATGGTTTACTAAATGATTACGTACATTAGCATCTTTTGCTTCTTTTAATAAATGATGAATTAATAGCACTTCATTTACTGTAGAAGCGACTTCTGCAACAAAAATAGTATAGTGTGCAGAAATTCTTGGTTGGTATCCGTGTGAGTAGTGCGTATGCATACCGTGTCCACATTCATGAGTGAGAGTGAAAAGGCTATTTAAATCATCGTGATGATTTAAAAGAATGAAAGGATGAACACCGTACACACCAAAGTTATAAGCACCGGAACGTTTTCCTGGCGTTTCTCTCACATCAATATAACGTTTATCTTTAAAGTTTTTTAATGTTTCAATATATTCTTCACCTAATGGAGCTAGTGATTCAATCATGATGTCAAACGCTTTGTCATATGGAATGTCTTGTTTTACACCCGCTACTAAATCAACGCTCAAATCGTACTGGCGTAGTTCATCTACATTTAATTTTTCTTTTCGAAGTTCATTATAAGTATGTAGTGATTGAATGTTTTTTTTCGTCGTATCAATTAAATTTTCATATACTTCTTTTGGAACCATGTCGCCAAATAATGATTTTTCTAAAGCTGATGGATAGTTTCTTAGCTTTGAAACAGTAACATTATTTTTAATAGCAGCAGATAAAGTAGAAGCGATAGAATTTTTTAATTGTACGTATGGCTTGTAATAAGCTTTATAGGCTTCTTTACGTTTCTCGCGATTCTCATCTTCTATTAACTTTGCATACATCCCGCGTGTTAAATTTACTTTTTCTCCATCATCATTTGTAATTTCTCCAAATAGTATATCTGCATTATTTAACATGCCGTATGTATGCTGAGGAGAGGAAAGTGCTTCACCCATTTGTGATAAAATCTCTTCTTGGTCCTTATTCAATACGTGTTTTTTATAACGATATAATTCAAATAAGTCTTCTTTATAATATTGTAAGCCTTCTGCTTCTTCTATGTAAGAATGTAATGTGTCTTCATCTATGCTAAGTAAGAATGGAGAAAAGAAAGATTTAGCCGCACTTACTTTCACGTGCAATTGTGACACTTTATCAACAAGAGATTGAGCGTCAGTATCACGCGTATCAAGATCAGATTGTAATCGTGCATAAGCAAACATTAAAGATATTATGCTAGATATTTCTTCGCTCTTTGTTAAATAGGCTAATAAACTATTGCCATCGTGAATGTTTCCATTAAACTCGTGTAATTCATTCGTTAATACTTCAATTTTATGAAAATCGCTTTCCCAATCTTCAATGGTATCGTAAATATCCGTTAAATCCCATTTCTCTTTCTCATCTACTTGTAGTCGCTCTTTAAGTTCAGTCATAATCATTTCCTTTCTAAATATGTAGTTATATTCCTATATAACTATGAAATACAACAAATTGCAAAAAATCCCTGCTGAAAATTGAAAAGCCTTGCTAAAATGGCAAGGCTTGAAAAATTATAATGTAATTCCGAATTTTGCATGTAAAAGATTTTTATATTGCCCATTTGTAATGTTTTCTTTCGTTTTTTTACCGTTTTTTGCTATTGTGAGACCATCCTTCGTTAATGATGCATGCCCATCTTCAGTTAGTTTTACAATAAGAGGTACTTTATTAAATGGTGAGCCCTCATGTTCAACGATAATTTTTTGTGCCGCATTTGCTTTTTCTTCAGTGACTTCTTCTAAATAAAATGCATAGCCTAACGTCCAATCATCAGCAGAAGATTGATCCAAAAACTCATTATTTTTACGCATCTCTAAAGTATAGTTTCCTTTTTCGGTTATTTCTTTACGAATACGATAATCTCCTGTAACGGAGTGAATGACTTCACCTGAGAAAGGAATAGGTGCAAGAGGTAAGTATGATCCGAATCCCACTTCAATTAAATAAAGTTCATTATGATATATTAAAACGGTTGCGATATGGCCAGAATCAACAGCCCATATAGAATTTGCCGCATTGTACACTGTTCCTGAAACGAGATGAACATCAAATCCAGCGTCTTTAAGGAAGTAGTACATAGTAGGATTAAGTTCATAACAAAGACCGCCACGGTTGTTTACTAAAATTTTTTCTTTTAGATTTTCTTTTGATATTTCTGTAAAGTTGTTTTCGAGTATATTTAAGTTTTCAAAAGGGACAGTTTGTGCCATCGCGTACATAATGTTAGGTAAATCTTCAAATGAAACGTTGCCTTTTTCTTCTACATGTAATCGTGCGAAAAATTGTTTTTGAAAGTCGGTCATAGAAATCCCTCCGTCATGCTTTTATAGATAAATTGTAAACAATCTTGAATAAGATGTGAAATAAAACTACTTTGAAGTATTTGCTAAATATGTGAAGTTAGACTGAAAAATAACGTGGGAGAGTGAGAGATTGCTACTTTACTAATTGTAGAACGAATATTATAATAATTCCGATAAACTATGCAAACGTTTTCTTGAAGGGGATGGTGTAAATATGTTGAAAAGAATAATAGTAGTCGGCTTTTCGGTTGTTTTGTTTTTACCTATTATATATGGAGGGAGTAAAGTGTATGCAGATACAGTTAACAATGGAACGTTAATGCAGTATTTTGAGTGGTATGCTCCGAATGATGGGAATCATTGGAATCGTTTGCATTCGGATGCTGGAAATTTAGCTCAGAAAGGAATTACATCTGTCTGGATACCGCCTGCATATAAAGGAACTACGCAAAATGACGTAGGATATGGAGCGTATGATTTATATGATTTAGGAGAATTCAATCAAAAAGGAACGGTGCGGACGAAATATGGGACAAAAGCACAGTTGAAATCTGCAATTGAAGCTTTACATAAGCAAAACATCGATGTATATGGCGATGTAGTTATGAATCATAAAGGTGGAGCAGATTATACTGAAACTGTAACAGCTGTTGAGGTAGACCGTAACAATCGAAATATTGAGGTATCAGGTGATTATGAAATTAATGCATGGACAGGGTTTAACTTTCCAGGGCGCGGCGATGCTTATTCTAATTTCAAATGGAAATGGTATCATTTTGACGGAACGGATTGGGATGAAGGAAGGAAATTAAATCGAATTTATAAATTTAGGGGGATAGGTAAAGCATGGGACTGGGAAGTGTCTAGCGAGAATGGAAATTATGATTATTTGATGTATGCAGATCTTGATTTTGATCATCCAGATGTTGCGAATGAGATGAAAAATTGGGGAACTTGGTATGCGAATGAATTAAATTTAGATGGCTTTCGTTTAGATGCTGTTAAACATATTGATCATGAATATTTACGCGATTGGGTAAATCATGTCAGACAGCAAACAGGAAAAGAAATGTTTACGGTGGCTGAATATTGGCAAAATGATATCCAGACTTTAAATAATTATTTAGCGAAAGTCAATTATAATCAATCTGTATTTGATGCACCACTGCATTACAATTTTCATTATGCTTCAAAAAGAAATGGGAATTATGATATGAGAAATATTTTAAATGGAACAGTAATGCAAAATCACCCTACACTTGCAGTTACTCTCGTTGAGAATCATGATTCTCAGCCTGGACAATCATTGGAGTCTGTAGTAAGTCCGTGGTTTAAACCGTTGGCATATGCATTTATTTTAACTCGTGCAGAGGGCTATCCTTCAGTTTTCTATGGTGATTACTATGGTACAAACGGAAATAGTAGTTATGAAATTCCAGCGTTAAAAGATAAAATTGATCCGATTTTGACGGCACGAAAAAACTTTGCATATGGTACGCAGCGTGATTATTTAGACCATCCAGATGTAATTGGATGGACAAGAGAAGGTGATGGTGTACATGCGGATTCTGGTCTAGCAACATTAATCTCGGATGGGCCAGGAGGATCAAAGTGGATGGAAGTTGGAAAGAATAACGCAGGGGAAGTATGGTACGATATGACGGGTAATCAAACAAATACTGTAACAATTAATAAGGACGGATGGGGGCAGTTCCATGTAAGTGGAGGATCAGTTTCCATATATGTTCAGCAGTGAACTGGTGATAAAAAAAGAGGAAGACTGAAATATAAGTCTTCCTCTTCTTTTTATATTGTTATCATTCCTAAATTTTTATTTTTATAAATGAACTAGTCGACTTTTAAAACAATGAGAGATGCGTTGGAATAAATAATGTCACCCGTGGCTTCTCTTATTCGTACTCGAAGAATATCTCCTTAATGTGATTGCTATAGAACTAAATATTAGTATGTTTTTAACGTAATTTTTATAGATATTATATTTGCTTTACGATAAAACAATTATAGTGTAAAATTACACTATAATTGTAAAGTTACAATAAAAAGTGTTTTTACACTTGTGGTTATGAGAAGAAGTTCTTTATATAAATCGTAATTTAAAATCGATAAGGACATTTCTGTATAGGCAGTAGTAGCAAAAGGAGAGGCAATATGAAAAGAACAATAATGAAATATAGCATAATGTTTAGTTTAGTCCTATTAACATCATGTGATATATCGGATAAAGAAATGGAACAAAAAGCACAAAGTTATACAAAAGCTGAGTATGGTATTTCTGTAAAACTAGATCGAATTGAAATACCCGACCTAGGTAAGGATTTTTTAGGTCCAGACACACGAACAGCTTATGTACAGCAAGTAGATGAACCGCATTTACACTTTCAAATATCCTTCGATGGACGAAGCTCTCCAAAGGTAAACAATGATAACTATAAAATAAAAAAAGGAGCGAATGATTTACGAGAAAGATACAATACATATTATGAAGAAAAAGGAAATAATACTATACTTACTTTTGAACAAATGCAGACGGGGGATATTGTTTTCGATAAGGATGCAGAGAAAAGAATAGTGAAGAAACATCCGAAGCATTATGTTACGGCAGTTTTCAAAAGTAATATCTTGTTGGACGTAAACAACCGTGTACATATGGAAACATTAGCGGAGGTTGCAAGAAATATTCAGGAATTTAATAAAACAATTGAAAATAGTAAGAGTAGCGTGGATGATATAACGATTCAGTTGCCAAATGATAATAAGGATGTATTACAACATATTCCGGTAGATTATATAGTAACGGCTGAAGAGGCAAAAAAGACACTTGAGAAAAATGTTGATTATATGAAAGCTTTACAATCTGTAAGGAAATAGTCTGACACCTTTACTTCTCAAGAAACATATAGTATGATGATTTCAGTAAATTAGATTTCAATGACTATAATATAAATTAATGAGAGGTGCTTTTTGTGAGTGCGGTAGGTACTAAATAGGAAAAATTTAATGAAATAAATCGGATAAGAGCAGGGGATTTTTATGTATACCATACCCCTAATTTTGTCATGGATTTATTTCGAAACCTATGAAGATACCTACAATACTTTATAAAGCGTGTAATAAGGGGATTGCCATCTGTTTTTTATGGCTTATTTCCGCATATGTTATTACACATGCCTTGTAAATGTAAAAGCTGCGGTATCCCCGCAGCTTTTTTGTATATATTTTTAATGTATAAAAATGGTAATTGAATCATGTAGAGCTCATTGGAATCTAATGAGTAGGTATCTTCATTTATGATAGAAATCAATCATAGTGAGGAGAAACAAAATGAATACAATGACTTTTGAAAAGTTACAATATAACGAATTAAAGGATATAGTGAAATCTTATTGTGTAAGTGGATTAGGAAAAGAATTAATAAATAAATTAGAGCCGAGTACGAGTATAAAAGTAGTAAGGAATCGATTAAATGAAACAACCGAAGCGCGAGCTATATTAGATGCAGAAGGGCATGTTCCTTTTTTCGGTATTTCAAATATCGCAAGTACGATTCAAAAAATAGAAAAAGGGATGATTTTAGATCCTGAAGAGTTAGTAAGCGTTTCAGATTTTTTACGTGGCTGTAGGAAGATTAAAAAGTTTATGTTAGATAAAGAATTTTTTGCGCCAGTATTAGCTTCTTATGCAAATTCAATGACTGAATTTAAAAGTATTGAAGAGGAAATTAATTTTTCAATAAAAGGAAATACCATTGATTCTGCCGCTAGTAAAGAGTTAAAACGAATTCGAAATAACATCGATTCTGTAGATGGAAAAATAAAAGAGCGTTTAACGAAGTTTTTAAATAGTAGTGCAAATAAGAAGTATATTCAAGAATTCTTTATTAGTAAGAAGGATGATAGGTATACGATTCCAATTAAATCTTCTTATAAAAATCAAGTTGCGGGAAGTATAGTTGAAGCCTCCGCTAAAGGTTCTACTGTATTTATAGAACCACATACGGTTACAAAGTTAAATGGGGAACTCGCAAGTTTGAAAGCAGAAGAAGCGATGGAAGAGTATCAAATTTTAGCGACTTTATCAGGAATGGTGTTAGAAAACATTTATAGTATAAAGATTAACATGGAGTTAATTAGTCAATATGATATGGTATTTGCGAAAGCGAAGTTTAGTAAATCAATCGATGGAATAGAGCCGAGATTAAATGATCATGGCTACATGCATTTAGTAAATTGTAAGCATCCGCTTTTAAGTGGGAAAGTAGTACCGTTAAACTTTGAAATCGGTCAAAATTACCGTAGTTTAATTATTACAGGACCAAATGCAGGCGGGAAAACGATTGTATTAAAAACAATTGGATTGTTAACATTAGCGACAATGTCAGGCTTGCACATTGCTGGAGATAAAGAAACAGAAATTGCTATTTTCGAAAATGTGTTTGTAGATATTGGTGATAATCAAAGTATCGAAAATGCACTCAGTACATTTTCATCTCATATGAAAAATCTATCTGAAATTATGAGGATGTCAAACAATAATACGCTGTTATTATTTGATGAAATAGGAAGTGGGACCGAACCGAGCGAAGGGGCAGCCCTTGCAATTTCTATTTTAGAGGAGTTTTATCTTGCAGGATGTATTACAGTTGCGAGTACGCATTACGGTGAAATTAAACGATTTTCAGAAATGCATGATGATTTTATGAACGCAGCGATGCAATTTAATAGTGAGACACTAGAACCACTTTATAAATTAGTAATCGGAAAATCAGGTGAAAGTAATGCGCTTTGGATTGCGAATAAAATGAACGTAAGAGAGCGTGTACTGCAAAGAGCGAAAGCGTATATGGAAAATAAAGAGTACGCTCTAGAAAAAGTGAATGAAAGTAAAATTAGAAAACCGAAATTTGTGCAAGAAAAAAGAGAAAACCATTATGAGTACAAAATCGGTGATCGTGTAAAATTATTAGATTATGATGATTTTGGTATTATCTATAAGGAAATAGATAATTTCTATAACGTCGTTGTATATTATAACGGTGAATTTGTTGAAGTAAATATAAAACGTATTACGTTGGAGGTAGCGGCAAAGGAATTATACCCAGAGGGATACGATTTAAATACACTATTTGTCGATTATAAAGAAAGAAAAATGCAGCATGATATAGAGCGGGGATCGAAAAAAACGCTTCGTAAAATCCAAAAAGAAATAAGAAAGAATAGAGGATAAGTTAAATTGGTAACGATTAGACAAGAACAAAAAAACGAT
Organism: Bacillus sp. AFS059628; assembly: GCF_002571225.1. Taxonomy (GTDB): domain Bacteria; phylum Bacillota; class Bacilli; order Bacillales; family Bacillaceae_G; genus Bacillus_A. The sequence goes on from NZ_NVEC01000052.1 coordinate 25,737, forward strand.
TATAGAAAAACAGAAGAAGTTGTACAACAAGCATTTTTACAGGAAGAATGTAGCGATAAAAAAGAACATGAACTTGTAAAACGTATTAGAGAATGTGACGGGTTTATTCCAGAGTTATCAATCGTTGCAGTAGATGAGGAAATCGTTGGTCACATTATGTTATCTAAAATTACGATAGAATAGGGTACAACTTCTGTAGAATCGTTAGCACTTGCACCGGTTTCAGTTACTCCAATTCATCAGAGAAAAGGTATTGGCGGAAAACTTATTGTAGCTGCGTTAGAAAAAGTGAAAGAACTCGGATACGGATCAGTTGTAGTGTTAGGACATCCAGAGTACTATCCGAAATTTGGTTTTAAGAAAGCAAGTGAGTGGAATATAAAAGCACCATTTGAAGTGCCAGATGAAGTGTTTATGGTGATTGAGCTAAGTGAGAACGCTCTGCAAGGTGTAGAAGGAGTTGTTCAGTATTCGAGTGCATTTGCTGAGTAGGAGTATCGGTTAAATAAATGTAATCATAAAAGATGCTATCTTTTTGTAGGGATATACAGAAAGATAGCTTTTTTATTAAACAAATGCACTTACGTATATTTTGCTCAATGAATAATTAAGGTGGTAAGATTGATATAGAAATGTAAAGGGAGAGAATTGAATGAAGAAGCGAGAAACAGATAGCAATGAGAATGTAGTTACGTTATATGTTACGAGACACGGTAAAACAATATTAAATACGAATCATCGCGCGCAAGGTTGGGCAGACTCTCCGTTAGTAGAAAAAGGTGTGGAAGTTGCCTCTAATTTAGGAACAGGATTAAAAGATGTTCACTTTGTGAATGCGTATAGTAGTGATAGCGGCCGAGCGATCGAAACTGCTAATTTAGTATTAAAATATAGTGAGCAAACAAAGTTAAAACTTAAGAAAAGAAAAAATTTACGAGAATTAAATTTTGGTATTTTTGAAGGTGAAAAACTTGAAAATATGTGGGATGTGGTTGGAAAAGCTGCGGGCGTTGCATCGCCAGAAGAACTTATGAAGTTTTCTATTCAAGAAGTAATTAATCTTATTAGAGCAGCAGACCCTACGAAACAGGCGGAAGATTGGAAATTATTTTCTACTCGTATAAAAGAAGAGATTGATAAAATTAGTGAAGAATCTGCTGCAAATGGAGGCGGCAACGTTTTAGTTGTCGTTCATGGGCTTTTAATTACTACATTAATCGAAATGTTAGACAGTAGCCAAACAAAACTTGGAGTAGAAAATGCTAGTGTGACGAAGATTATATATCAAAATGGAACATACACAGTCGAGTCGGTTGGAGATATGAGCTACGTTGCAAAAGGGAAAGAAAGTGTGGAAATATAAAAATAAGAAAAGGAAGGTAGAGAAATCTAGCTTCCTTTTTATTTTGTTAATTATGGGATCAATAAAATCTTCCCAGTACTTTTTCTGCTCTCTAATAATTCATGTGCAAGAGCACCATCTTGTAAGGAGAATGTAGTAGGGCTCGCAATATTTAATTTGCCAGTAGCGATCCAATCAAATAATTGAGTAGAACGCTTTTTACGTTCTTCATACGTAGTAAGCACGTTCCAAAGGTCTCCGCCAGTTAAAGTTTTCGAAGTATCCATCAGCATACGCGGATCAACAGGCGCAGGATTACCACCGGCCATTCCGTAAAATACGACAGTGCCACCAGTTTTAGTAGCGCTAAAACTTTCCTCTAATGTAGAACCTACTGATTCATATACCACATTTACCCCATTACTGTTTGTTATTTCAACTACTTTCGTAGGCCATGCTTCCGTATATAAAAATACGTGGTCAGCACCAGCTAATGTAGCTATTTGTGCTTTTTCTTTTGATGACGTGAGGCCGATTACTGTTCCGCCTAGTAGTTTAATGATTTGGATAAGAAGTTGCCCAACACCACCAGCTGCGGCATGTACTAAAGCTATATTACCTTGTTTTATTTCATAGCTATCTTTCGTTAAATAATGTGCTGTTAATCCTTGTAATAAGACAGAAGCGGCTGTTTCAAAAGAAATAGAATCTGGAAGTATAATTGCTTTCGCAGATGGAACGGCAACTAGTTCTGCATTAGCAAATGGTACATCAGCAAATGCAATACGATCTCCAGGATTAATATTCGTAACGTCAGCTCCTACTTTTTCAACAATGCCAGCCCCTTCATAACCTAATATATACGGCGGGTTGCCAGCGAGATGATAATCACCGCGGCGTCTATAAATGTCGGCGAAATTTAAACCGATTGCTTTCGTACGGACAAGAACTTCATTTGGATTTATGATTGGATCATTTAGTTCTTTATATTGTAGTACATCCGGATTTCCAAACTGTTCAAAACAAAGTGCTTTCATATGGAATACCTCCATTTTATTGTTTGTCGATGCTCTTTATCATACAATACAAATATTAATAGACAAAGAGGATTATTTCGATGAAATCAATCGGAAATATCGATTGAAAAGAGGGACGATAAATGGAGATAAAACAATTAATTACATTTAAAATAGCCGCGGACACTTTGAATTTTACGCAAACTGCGAAGAAATTAAACTTTGCTCAATCAAGCGTAACAGCGCAAATTAAAACGTTAGAAGCTGAGCTAGGTACGCCGTTATTTGAAAGATTAGGAAAACGCCTTTTCTTAACGGAAGCAGGTAGGAAGTTTCAACTATATGCCGACAAGATGATTGCACTGAGTAACGAAGCAAAAATGGCTGTGAAACATGATGAGGGAATAGCAGGTACATTAATAATCGGTGCGCAGGAAAGTCAATGTACATATAGACTTCCTTCTATATTAAAGAGGTTTAAAGCACAATTCCCTCAAATAAAACTTATATTTAAACCAGCGCATTCCAATAAAGATGCGAAGGAACAATTGATGGAGGGAAAAGTCGATCTTGCCTTTATTTTGGACGAATGTAAAACAGAAGATGCTTTACATGTGGAGCCGCTTATGAAAGAAGAATTAAAAATAGTAGCTGCTTCAGGGCATCATTTACTCGAGAAAGCTTCCATTTCTACAAAAGATTTAGAAGGTGAGACGCTGTTGCTAACAGAGCTAGGGTGCTCGTACCGGACTTTATTTGAAGAGCTACTTCGTACAGAAGATGTGTATCCAGCAAATAAAATTGAGTTCGTTAGTGTAGAGGCAATTAAACAATGTGTTATTGCAGATTTAGGAATAGCTGTTTTACCAGCGATAGTAGTAGAAAAAGATATACGAGAAGGGACGATAAAAGAGTTACATGTAGAAAGTGCAATCTCACCAATTTACACACAAATTGCTTGGCATAAAGATAAATGGATGACAGTGCCACTGCAACAATTTATTGATGTAACGAGGGAGTTTCTTACAACGGATTAAGTGGAGAAATATTTATTTTATATAGTAGTAAAAATAGAAATTTTGTATAAAGAACCGGTGCTTGCATGAAACGAGTATCGGTTCTTTTATGTTTTAAATAAAGGATGCTATAAAATGTGTATTTCTCAACTTTTTTTCTTAGATGGATACGTAAAATTCTTCGTATATTCCAATAATCATAAGGAAATTTACAACGTTTATTGGTTTCTGTAAGATGCCTCTAGGAAGTATGAAAGGAGGGGCGTACATAGGGGATAGATTGTCTTTATTATACGTACTTATTTTAAGGGGGAGATTTAAAATGTTTAAAAAGCTAATGAAAGTATGTGCGTTAAGTGTAGTGAGTGTCGGGGTATTATTTAGTTTTCAAGAAAGTACATTTGCAGCTACTGATTTAAGTAGTTATTATGACGGAAAAAATTCAGCAACAACAAAGGTATACGGGGGAAGTACAACGTGTGATGCTGATGGATTTAATGCAAAGTCTACAGCCGTGTACGAAGGTAGTAAAAAAGTAGGAACAGTCTATTTACGTTACAGTAATAAATGTCATGCAGCTTGGGCTAAGCTTGTTTTAGATCAACCAGCACCTTCTGTTTCTGGAGGAGTATATGCTTACGCTGTTATTAATAAATATAAAAACGGTGTATTCCAAAAATCAGTAGATTCTAATAGTGGTAATGGAGCAATAAAAACAGGTCAAACGAGCACGTATACAGGAATGGTATTTGATTTAACTGCTGATTTTGGTTATACAGCTGATGCCGAAGCGGTGACGATTAATAATGGTTACGGGAAAACTGGACGTTATTAATAAGGGAGCGGAGTGCTATGAAACTTTTAAAAAAGCTGAGCGCATGTTTTTTTCTATCTTTGCTCGTTTTAACTAGTGTGTTTAGTACGACTGGTAATGAAAAAGCATATGCAGAAGACCATTCGTATGATGGGAAAAGTCCGTATTACAATAGTTGTGACCAATCCGCAGTAACGAAAGAAAAGAAATGGATTGATTCCAATTCTTATGTGGAATTAAAATTTAGCACGACGTGTAAGACAGCGTGGGCAAAAGTTACTGTAACCCGCCCAGCAGTATATAATAATGAAGCTGATGCAAGAATTGTAAGAAAAACAGATGGAAAGGCATACACTTGCGGCAGTGCTGGAGGAAATGGTGTTGTAAATAAAGGGCAAACATCATGCTATACACCAATGGTATATGATTTAGATCCAAGAAAGGCGCAAGCGCAGGGGAAACATGCCATTCCGAATAGTGATGCATATAATTATGCTGAGACTATTTGGTATTGATCATATTATAAAAAAATTAAGATAGCATATTTAAAGAGCATGTTTTGAGTGGTTTTCAAAGCATGCTCGATTTGTATTCATTTTAAGTTTTTAGGTAATCAACTAATAAGGTCCGTATCAGGAGGCGTGTACCCAAGGTGACGAGCCATTGATACAATTTGTCCTTTATGATGAAACTCATGTGTCTCTGTATGAGTTAAAAGCCATAGCGGTGTTGTGCTCCAAGGCTCTTTTTGCCATTTTACTTCATTTGCTATATTTTCGAGCCAGCGGTCATTGTATTCATCTAAAAAACGTTGTACAGTCTCATCTACTAACTTAAATCTAGCACGGACTTTCTCCACATCTGCATGCTCAATTTCATCATCACTAGCAAATGAAAAATCTGCTCGCTTTTGCTTAAATGCAAATGATCCAAGCCAGTATCGATAGCAATCGGCTACATGAATATGCGTCTTTATAATGCTACCGCTTCCGAAATTGGGAACAGTGCTATGTAATTTTTCTAGTGGGATTTCTTCCAAAAACGAAAATAAAGTTTCTCTTGTAGAGCTAATAAGATGATATTGCTGTTTAAAAACACGTAACATGTAATTGACACTCCTCTATTATTTACTAAACTAACTGTGTAGTAAGTAATTCTATATTTATTAGGGGTGAACCTTTTAAATATTTTTACTAAGCATATTAGATGTATTTCTTCATTGTTTCTGATAGATTAAACAAGGTGAAACTTTAATAAATTGAACATTCTTAGTTCATAATAAATGGTACATGAAGAAGGAGAACGATCAAATGAATAGACTAGTTGGCTTAAAACAATTTGAAATAACGCGTGGGGCATTGCTTAAATTTATGGAGACGCTAGACGATAAAACTGTAGATACACAGCCAGAGGGTTTTAACAATACAATTCGCTGGCATATCGGTCATGTATTAACGGCAGCAGAAGTTTTCATGTTTGGAAAAGAATTTAAACAATTACCAACTGAATATCCAGGTATGTTTGGGTATGGATCAAGACCATCTAAATGGAAAACAGAGGGGCCGTCATTGGAAGTGTTAGCGGCTCAATTAAAAGAACAAGCAAAACGTATTAACGAAATTCCAGCAGAAGCATTTGAAAATAAACTTCCAGAGCCATTCCTAGGATTGGAAACGGTAGGTGAGCTTTACGGCATGATGCTTTATCATGAAGCTGATCATATTGGGCAAATGAAGGCGATGGAGCGTATTATTAAAGCTCTTTAGTTGTAATTGCATGTAAAAAACGAAATTACACCTGTATTGTGAAATAATATAACGACAAAAAGGATAGATANNTATCTATCCTTTTTGTCGTTGCGCTTAAAGGAGGTATAAGCGCTTGCAATCTTAATACTGATAAAATAGGAATAGTTATTATATTTGTTTTACATAATAGAAAAATATTGAAGATAATACAGAATTAAGGTTGCGAAACCTGCATGAAATATAAGTATAATAAAAGAGAAGAACTAGAAATAGGGGTGAATACTATGATTACATTAGAACAAAAGTTGGAGCAATACACACATACGTATACACAGTTAAAGCGAGAACTAAAATGGAAAACGAGTGATTCTCGAACAGGTATGATGATTGCTGCTATGTATACAGGTAGTGATAAATTGTTTGATCTCGGACGTTTTTTAGAGATTAGTAGTTATATTAAAAATCAAGTAGGGATGTTTTCATACTTAAAGTCTTATCATCGCTTTGTGGTGGCCGCAACTTTAGATATTCACTTTACAGATTACAAGAAGGCTTTTCGGAAGTTTTTAGATTTATATGAACAATTGGTTGCTGGTGGTTTTAGTCGGAGTATATTTACTTATCTCGCAGCATCTGTGCTTTTAACAGAAGAAAATGAACAGCATGGCACGCACATTCAGCGTTCGATGCAAGTATATAAACGTATGAAAGAGGATCACTTTTTTCTTACAAGTACAAATGATTACCCACTTGCAGTTTTACTAGCAGGACAATCAGAGAATGTAGAAACGCTTATGGACCGAGTGGAACGTCTGTATCAGAAACTAGTGAAAGCTGGTTTGCGTAAAGGGAATGACCTTCAGTTTTTAAGTCATATCTTTTCACTAAAGAAGGATGTTCGTGAAGAAATGTTAGTTGCAACATGTACAAACATATGGAATTCATTAAAAAAAGAAAAGGTAAAAGTGAAACAGATGCATTACCCAGCCATAGGGCTACTAGCGTTACTTGAGGATGGAGAAAAAGAGATTCATTCTATTACAGCGTTGATTGAAAAATTGCAGGGAGAGAAATTATTCCGTTGGCATACAGACACGAATATTCTTATTGCTATTCAACTGTTCGTAAGTCAGAAAGGTGAGGAAAGTAAAGCTACTAACACAGGTTTACAAACAATGATAGAAGTCATCATACAAGCACAACAAGCAGCTATGATGGCAACGATTGCCGCTTCATCTGCAGCAACCTCTTCAGCTAGTAGTAGCTCATAATGTGTAACTGCTTATGCTCTTGTAATGTATAACTCCTTTGATAAGGACGGTAAAAAAGCCTATCACTCTTTAATGAGTGATGGGCTTTTTTACATAATCAGCATTATTTTTTCGACTCCTTCAAATGTTTAAGTTGTGTAACAATCATAATGCTAATAACAACGAGTAAAAACCATGAGCTAATTTTGCTTAAGTGAACGAGATTCCACGCCTCCCGTTGATTTGGATATTGCCATGCTCCGAAAAATGTTGCTATGTTCTCTGCAATCCAAATAAAGAAACCGATAAGGAAAAAGGAGAGAACAAGTGGTATTTTATAGGTAACGCCTCGTAATGAAAATTCTACAAATGTCCGAAAGAAAACGATGAATAAAAGGACAGTTAATACCCATCTAAAGTCATATAGAAAATGATGTGTAAAAAAATTAAAGTAAATCATTGCTCCTAGAGGAATTGTAAAAATAGCTCTCGGCCAATGATGCATTTGTAAATGCAATCTTCTCCAAGCTTGGCATATGTAACTGGCGACACTTGCATACATAAAACCACTGTAAAGCGGAACTCCCAAAATTTTTGAATACGCCTCTTCCGGATAACTCCATGAACCGAAATGTACTTTATATATTTCTAGTAGAAGGCCGATGAGGTGGAAGACAGTAATTACTTTTAGTTCGTCTTTTGTTTCAAGTTCAGTCTTATACATAATCCACTGCATAAGAAGACATACGATGAGTATGAAATCATAGCGGTATAACCCTGGGATAGAAATGATTTTTGATAGGGCTAGTGTTAAGAAAATAACGACTGGGAATAAACAGGATAATGCTTGCTCGTAAGTGAAATGTAATAGTTGTTTTATATAGAACATTGTATCTCCTTTTTGTTAGAAAAATCAAAATAATGACTAAGTATACTATAATTAAAAAAATAAACCAGTAGTCTATTTTGCATGTATTTGTAAGTTTTAGAGGGGAATTGTAATAAGTATTTTAATATATAACAAAGTAAAAAATAGTTTGCTATTTAAAAAAAGTGGGGATATAATATCTAAATGAAAATGATAATTGTTATCAATATTAATTATAAATAAAAAATAATTATAAAAAATAACTGAATATAAAGGATGAAATGAAACATGTTACATAAGTCTACTATACGTGCTGGCAATAACCGCTGGATACATATTAAGTTCATATGTTTTATGAGCTTAACAATTATATGTTTAATTGGATCTATATTTTTGGCCATCGCATTTGGTGCAAAGGATATTCATTTGCAAACGGTGTGGACAGCGGTTTTTGATTACAATCCGAAATTAACGCAGCATCAAATCATTTACGAATTAAGGCTCCCAAGGGTAATTGGCGCAGCAGTTGTAGGAGCGGCTTTTGCGGTCGCTGGGGCTGTTATGCAAGGAGTAACACGAAATCCTTTAGCTGATGCAGGTGTACTTGGCATAAATGCAGGTGCGATGTTTGTAGTAGCACTTAGTTTTGCCTTTTTTCCGCATATGCCATATTCCTATTTAATGATTGTCTCTTTTATTGGAGCGGTTTTAAGTACAGTACTCATTTTTATTATCGGATCGGCCACATCAGGCGGATTAACACCGATGAGATTAACGATTGCAGGGGCAGTTATGGCCGCGTTATTGCATTCGTTGAGTTCAGGTATCGCGATTTATTATGACTTAAGTCAAGATTTAGCGTTTTGGTACGCTGGTGGTGTTGCAGGGGTTAAGTGGGAACATTTGAAGTTTTTAGTTCCTATTATTCTTATAACGATTCTTTTTGCGATAGTGATAGGGCGATCTATTTCACTCATATCAATGGGGGATGACGTCGCTACGAATTTAGGAGTAAAAACGAACCGAACGAGAATACTAGGGATGATTATAGTAGTCATTCTTGCAGGTGTATCTGTTTCAGCTGTTGGTTCTATCGGATTTGTAGGACTCGTTATCCCGCATATTGCTAGAAAAATAGTTGGTGTGAATTATCGACTCATTATTCCTATGTCAGCATTATTAGGTGCTATGTTATTAGTTTTAGCTGACCTAGGGGCAAGAACAGTAAACCCTCCTAAAGAACTGGCGATAGGAATTATGGTAGCTCTTGTTGGAGTTCCGTTCTTCCTCTATATAGCACGTAAAGTTGGGAGGGAGCTATAAGGTGAAGGATCTTATTACCACAGATAAAAAAAGAGCCATTACTGTAACTACAATATTCGGTTGTATTAGTATCGCTGTCATTTTACTTAGCTTAAATACAGGGACACTTAGCATTGCACCGCTCAAAGTAATTCAAACACTTTTCGGTTATGGTGATTTTGAGAGCGTAACAGTGCTATACGATTATCGTATGCCAAGAATTATAATCACCATGTTAGCTGGAATTGGCCTTGGGATTTCTGGTGCGATTTTACAAGGATTATCACGTAATGCACTTGCAGACCCTGGTATTTTAGGATTACATGCAGGTGCATCCTTCGGGCTAATTATATTCGTTACTTTCTTTCATTCTATTAATGAGAATGCATCGATTTTAATACCGTTATTTACATTTGGCGGAGGAGTGCTAGCTGCATTTTCAATTATTATACTTGCGAGTGATCGGTCAAAAGGTTTACTGCCTATTAGACTTATTCTCGTTGGTATTGCTGTTTCAGCTGGATTTAGTGCAATTTCGTTATTTTTCTCTCTCAAGTTAAATGATGAGACATATACATTCGCTTCTAGATGGTTAGTTGGTAACGTGTGGGGAAGGGATTGGATTCATGTCCTTGCATTATTACCTTGGATTTTCATACTAACTCCGTATGCATGGCTAAAATCTAAAACGTTAAATGCATTGTCACTCGGTGATAGTGTGGCAGCAGGACTTGGTGTTTCTGTTCAAAAAGAACGTTTACTCCTTTTAGCTACAGCGGTTGGATTATCTTGCGCGAGTGTATCGATGGCAGGAGGGATTGGTTTTATCGGTTTAGTTGCTCCGCATATTGCAAGAAAGTTAGTAGGTACTACGTATCAACATTTCCTTCCACTAGCTGGCATTATCGGAATGATTATTTTAGTACTAGCAGATACGATAGGTCGTTCTATATTTGAGCCAAACTCTATTCCAGCTGGTGTAGTAGTGGCAGCTTTAGGAGCACCGTATTTTCTTTATTTACTTACAAAAACAAAATAAATATTTCAAAGAGGAGAACATATGAAAAAGAAACTTACTATTTTATTTAGTATGATGTGTATTTTAGTATTAGCAGCATGTGGTCAAACGAAATCTAATGAAGGGGCAAGTGAAAAAACGGAAAAAAGTAATGACCCGAAAATCGCCTCTATGTCCATTCACTTAACGAATAATTTACTAGCATTAGGAATTACACCTGTAGGTTCTGTTATTGGTGGAGATTTAAAAGATTTCTTACCGCATGCAAAAGAGCAGTTGAAAGGTACGAAGAAACTTGGTGTTGTAACGGATCCGAATATGGAAGCATTACTTCAATTGAAGCCAACTGACATTTATGTGGATGAAAAATACGCTGGCAAAGATTTAGCGAAATACGAAAAAATTGCAAAAACACATTCTTTCAATTTAGATGAAGGTACGTGGAGAGACCATTTAAAACAAGTTGGTAAACTTGTAAACCGTGAGAAAGAAGCGGATACATATATTCAAGATTACGAAGAGCAATCAAAACGAGTAAAAAGTTTAATAGATAAAGAGTTAGGTAATAACGAAAAAGTAATGGCAATTCGCGTTACTGCAAAAGAATTACGTGTATTTAGTACGAAAAGACCGATGGGACCAATTTTATTCCAAGACTTAGGATTACAACCTGCAAATGGTGTAGAGAAAATTGATGGAAACCGTCCTTTCGAAGTCATTTCCCAAGAAGTATTACCTGACTTTGATGCAGATGCTATTTTCGTTGTTGTAAATAGAGACGATAAGGCAAAAGCTGCATTTAAACAACTTCAAGAAACACCAATTTGGAAAGACTTAAAAGCTGTTAAAGGCAAGCATGTATACATTATTAATGACCAACCATGGCTTGACTATTCTGCTTTAGGTAACAAAATGGCAATGGATGAAGCGGAGAAAATGTTTACGAAATAATGCAGTTTTATTATTAGGGAAGGCCTTCTAAATTTGGAGGGCTTTTTTATTGTTGTTAGAATAAACAGGAAATTATACAATAAAGTTAATTTCGTGTAGAGGAGATGTGCCAATGTCAGCGCTTATTGTATGTATCCCGTTTATAACGCAGTTTATGGAACAAGGGGATAAATAGGCTAAAATAAGTATCCCCGTTATTAAAAAAGGGGGAGTTTGAAATGACAATGAAACTTTTTCAAAATAAAACGATGAAATTAACAGCTATGAGAGAAAACGATGCTGAAGTAATGGCCAAATGGCAAGAAGATAGTGAGTATTTAAGAAATGTCGATACAGATGTAGCATTCCCGCAATCTTTACAGGAAATAGTAAGTGATGGTCTATTAAAGGGAAGGAGATCGAATAGTGTTTCTTTTATGGTAAGGACAGTTCAAGATGATCGCTTAATTGGTTTTGTTGCAATTCATGGCATAGAGTGGAATAACAGGACGGGTTTATTAGCGATTGGTATAGGAGATGCAAATGATAGAGGGAAAGGATATGGAAGAGAAGCGATCTACCTTATCTTAAAATATGCTTTCTATGAATTGAATTTACACCGTGTCGGTCTGGATGTTATTTCTTATAACAAAGCTGCTATTGAGTTGTATAAAAAAATGGGTTTTCAGATGGAAGGCTGTATGAGAGAAGCGGTTCAAAGGGATGGGAAGTGTTTTGATCGTATCATTATGGGGATATTGCGAGATGAATGGATAGAGATGCAAGATTAAAAATGCATTCTTATATGTGTAATATGCAGGAGATAAAACAATAATTGGCGAATTTTTACAATGTACTGATTGAACTTATAAGGAGTTATGCAAAATGAACTTAGAAAAAGCAAAACCAGTAAATGAAGAGGTCGCTGAATTAAAGGAATTAATTAAAGAATTACACGGAAGTGTACATCAACTTCAAAGTGAAGTGCAGCAATTAAGGCACGAGAGACCGGTTGTTGAAGTGAGAAAAGGTGTTCAATTATCGCCAGCAATCGTCGGGCAAATTGGTGGTATGATATTAGGTGGATTAGCAATTATCGGTATATTTTGGTGATGAAAAAAGGTTTGCAGCATAGTGCTGCAAACCTTTTGTATTTGACGATATAATTTCATGCAATATAACTTTTACATTAAATAACGTAAATATATGTAAGCATGTGATAACAATAGCGCAATAATTGTTAACGGTAAACCAATTTTTAAGAAGTCCATATACGAGAATCCATGTCCTTCACGTTTTGCAATACCAGCAACGACTACGTTTGCGGATGCTCCGATTAATGTTCCGTTTCCTCCTAAGCAAGCTCCAAGTGATAACGCCCACCATAGTACTTCGATTTGCGGAGAGTCAACAGATAGTCCGAGTCCTGTAGCTAAATCTTGAATAAGCGGAATCATCGTTGCGACAAAGGGGATATTATCAATTGTCGCAGATGCGATGCCTGATACCCATAATATAAGTACCGCAGCGAAACCGATATCGCCATTTGTTACGTCGAGTACTTCTTTTGCAAGTGAAGAAATAAGGCCGATATCAATTAATCCGCCAACGAGAACGAATAGTCCAGCGAAGAAGAAAATGGTTACCCATTCAACGTGGGCAAATACATCTTCAATATCATGTTCTTTTACTCCAATTAGCATAAGAAGTGTAGCGCCTGTCATCGCGATAACGGCAGCGTCTACATGAATAATCGAATGAAGTACAAAGCCTAAAATAGTTAGTCCCAAAATCGTGATCGATTTTAAAAGGAGGCTTTGATCTTTAATATAATCTTTTTCGTTCAATGCCATTAATATTTTAATTTGTTCAGTTGTTGTTTTTAGTTTGTTACGATACATGAAGTAAATAATGCCAAGTGTAACGATAGAAATAATGATTACGATTGGAGCTAAGTTTAGTAAAAAGGCATTAAAATCTAAATGTTTGTTTGCTGATCCAATCATAATGTTCGGTGGGTCACCGATTAATGTTGCTGTTCCGCCTATATTTGAAAATAGCACTTCTGAAATCAAATAAGGAACAGGGTTTACTTTTAAAATACGTGTAATGGACAGTGTAACAGGTACGATTAATAAAACGGTTGTTACGTTGTCCAAAAATGCTGATCCGACAGCAGTTAATAGGGATAGCAATAATAAAATGCGGATTGGTTTTCCGCCAGCTGCTTTTGCCGCTTTAATGGCTACAAATTCAAATATGCCTGATTGACTCGTAATATGTACGAGAATCATCATCCCAATTAAAAGGGTGATCGTTTCCCATTGAATATGTGATGTGAAAGCGGTATGTAAATCTACAACTCCAAAAATAATCATAATAGCAGCACCGAATAGTGCGATTACAGCACGATTTAATTTCTCGGAAATAATAAATCCATATGTGATTAAAAATACGGCAATTGCAAAATAATATTGCCAATTTGCTACTTCATGTGCTGATTGTTCCAATCATGTCACCTTCTTTAAAGTATGTATTCAATTGTCAAAATGTATCTCGCTGTATTCATACGGGATAAAATATATTGTAGCAAATTCAAAAAAGAAAGAAAACTATTTAACAAAGTGAAAGAAAAAATGATGATTTTACATATGATATAAAGTGAAACTTTAATCAGTGGGATTTTTGTTCATCCCCACTAATTATCAGCCCTCACCAATCGGGCATTTAGGGATAGTTGATTTCCAACATAGCTGACGTGCATTTGCTGGATTTTAAGGTGGAAATCTTACTATCCGTTAATGCGGGGTAAAAAAATAAAGAAACACAGTGCAAATTATTAGGAAAAGTGGGCGCTGTCCTCTAATATAGAGATAGCAATTTACATTATTTTTGCGTAAAATGGTTTAAAGAGGTGAATTCCGATGGAAATAGTAAAAGATAGTTCTCTTATTCAAAATGAAATTGAACGTTTTGTAAATAAAGATGTATATATTCATTTAGAAACAACGAACGGAGCGTATGCGTCACACTTTAATGAAAAGATGATGACGGTTGGTGCATTCATTCGAAATGCAATTATTCGCTTTGAACGCGGGAAGATTACTGGAACGAATCCATACCGAGTTGGTCTGAAAATGGATCATGGCTGGGTATATGCAGAAGGTATTACGCACTGGGAAGTAGACGATAAAGAGCGTTTATTACTTGCAGGGCACGATAATCAAGGCCGCTTAGCAGTTGCACTTGAGTTAAGCTTAACGCCATTTAAGTAAGAAGGAGGGAAACTTATGGAGAGACATGTACTTGTTGTATTTCCACATCCAGATGACGAAGCATTTGCTGCGGGAGGAACAATTCGCTTATTAACAGATCAAGGAGTACCTGTAACGTATGCGTGTGGTACTTTAGGACAAATGGGACGTAACATGGGGAAAAACGTATTCGCTAATCGTGAAACGATTCCAAATATCCGTGAAAAAGAATTAAAAGATGCATGTGAAGCGATGGGAATTCAAGATTTAAGAATGCTTGGTTTCCATGATAAAACGTTAGAATTTGAAGATGTTGATTTCGTTGCAGATAAAATTGAAGCGATCATTCAAGAAGTAAATCCATCTCGAATTATTACATTTTATCCAGAGCACGGCGTACATCCAGATCACGATGCATTTGGACGCGCTGCCGTTCGCGCTGTATCACGTATGCCAAAAGAAGAACGTCCAGTCATTCATGCAGTTGCAATTACGAAAAATCGTGAAGCTGTATTAGGTGAGCCGGATGTTGTAAATAATATTAGTGAAGTATTCGAGCATAAATTAGCTGCACTAGGTGCGCATCGTTCCCAAACAGAAGCGATGTTAGAAGAAACACACGTAAAAATCAAAAACAAAGATGCAGCAACATTAAAATGGTTGCAACTTGAACAATTTTGGACTTATAAATGGGAGTAGGCTAGAAGGGAACCTTCTAGTAGCTCTTACATAGAAAAAGCACCGTCATTTGTGACGGTGCTTTTTTAGTGAATAATTTTTATTTTTCTGCTATTTGCGAGCAGATTTCACTTTATCTTGTACTCCATTCTTTTGTAAATTCATCATGATATGCTTCGCTCCAATGGTATGGTTGTAATTCTTTTAACGGTTTGAAAATGATATTTTGTTTCGGATTTGTAATGGCGCATAGTACTTCTGGTCCCCAATAAAATAAACGTTCTTGGCATACGCCACAAGGTGATAATATTTTTAATTCAGCACGCTCATTTTCTCTTGCAAAACAAATAGAATGTGTAACTTTCTTATGAAATTTATGTGCTTCTAAAATTGCACCTGTTTCCATACAAAGTTCTGTTGAAGCGTTTATTACGTCGGGGGCCACACTTGTATAAATGGATCCATCTTCTACACGAATTGCTGCAGCTCCGCCCCAACCATGTGGGTATCTTTGGTCAATTAAACGTTTCACTGCATCATATAATTGTTGTTCAATGCTCAATTGTAGTTCCTCATTTCTACGTAATTTTCCATTCAATGACTATGTTATTTTTTTAGTAATACCGTTAAAAAAGAATAGACATCCAATTTCACACTATGGATGTAAGAATTACTCTTCATCTGCATACTTTTCCTCTAAAGAAATTAATAGAGCAATTAACCCGAGTACTACAATAATTAAAGTAGTTATAAAAGATTTAGAAAGAGAAAAGGAACCTGCAATGAAAGGTGATAAAAACTTAAATGATAGTATACTAGCAAGTAAGGACACTACTAAAATGGTAAAAAGAGCTATATTTTTATTATTAATAGATGTTAGTAAAAAGTCTTTAATAAAGCCAATAGAGACAAATATAGTTAGTATGATAAGTGAAATAAAATAATGTGTTATATTTGTCATACTAATAGTAGGATCGTCTATTATGTAGGCAAGTAACTTAGATATTAACATACCGCCGAACAATAGAATGATAAAAGCGAGTAATTCTGTTGACATATAGGTGCTGAAATTGACTTTCTTTTTAAAGAATTTATAGCTGAGAGTAGCCTGGATTATTTGCATGATAAATAAAGCGATAATCCACACATAATATACAATTGGTAATTCTCCTGAGAATAGAGAAATTAGGAAATTTACTATTGTCCTTAAAATTTCAATCATTACGAAAGTCCTCCTGTTTGTAAGCTTGCGATATTAAAATATATTAGTCTATCGTTTAATAATTAAAGTTGTAAATTCAAACTATTTCTAATTATTCCATAAAAAGGTGGTGGATTCAAGTTATCTTTTTAACAAATCCTCCAAGGCTCGACACTAGAAAAAGAAACGCAATATGTAATATAATTGAAAAAGTATATTTAAAAAATCAATGTTAATATTACCCTCCTATAAGTATTAACATACGTAATTGAGGTGTTTTCTTTGTTGTTTTATGATCGAATTTCTATAATGGCCCCTCCTGTTCCGTAGCTTAGGAAAGTCTTTTTATTTCTGAGATTTTCAAAGTTATAGGAGGGTATGAAAAATGAAAAAAGTCTCAGTACCATCACTTTTGTTAATGATCATTCTTGTCGCATTTCCGCAAATTAGTGAAACGATTTACACACCGTCTTTACCTGACATCTCAAAGGCACTACATGTAAGTAATAATGAGGTACAGTTAACACTAAGTGTGTATTTTGCTGGATTTGCTTTAGGTGTATTTTTTATTGGGTGGTTATCGGATATAATTGGCCGCCGCCCGGCAATGTTATTTGGAATTGTTGTATATGGCGCTGGGAGTTTCTTATGCTTTATCGCAAAATCCATTGAAGTTTTATTGGTAAGTCGTTTTATTCAAGCATTTGGAGCAAGTGCTGGCTCTGTTGTTACACAAACGATTCTACGTGAAAGTGTAGAAGGGCATAAGAGGCATGTTATGTTTGCTCAAATATCGGCAGTCATTGCTTTTACACCAGCGATAGGGCCATTAATTGGTGGCTTTCTTGATCAAATGTTTGGATTTAAAATCGTATTTTTAAGTTTAGTAGTTATGAGTATCGGGATTTTTCTGTATACGTTTGTTTCTCTTCCCGAAACAAAGACGGACTCAGTAACGAATAAAATAAATGTGTTTTCAGTCTTGAAGAGGTTAATTACAAATCCGAAAGTAGTAACATACGGGTTATTAATTGGAGGAGCGAATGGTGTTTTATTTAGCTATTATGCAGAAGCGCCATTTATCTTTATTGAATACTTTCAATTATCGCCTAGTATGTATGGATTTTTAGGGATTGTTGTTGCTTCAGCTTCTATTATTGGAGCAAAAGTTTCAAAACGATTGCTTGCTACTTATAAACCAGAGAAGATTATATATATTGGTTGTCTTGTAATGACAGGAGGAGCTATCCTTTTATCTGTTATTACTTCACTGGGCTCAAATCCAGACATAATATATATGATTGGATTTTTAGTAGCGATGTTTATTTTGCTATTAGGAATTGGGATAGCGTTACCTAACTGTTTAAGTTTAGCATTAGTAGATTTTCAAGATGTTATTGGTACAGCCGGAGCTTTGTTTAGCTTAGGGTACTATGTCATTGTAACGATAACAATTTGGGGAATGAGTCAGCTGCATACGGGCTCTTTACTCGTGTTGCCACTTTATTTTCTGGTTATTGTAGTTATCATGATGGTGTTTACTAAAGTGTTTATTTTAGGTAAAGAAACTTCAAAAATGAGTTAAATATGAAATGGTAAAAGAGTCTCATTTTTTAATGAGACTCTTTTATATTGTATCCCGCTGTTTTGAGGCAGCAAGATTCCTGTCTCAAAATTGGGCTGGACTAAAGAAGTTAGTAGTTTATTAATATATTAAATTTCTGGTTGGTATATAAATCGGACGTGTGGGAAATTACGTTATCAACTATATAGATTGAAGTACATGAGGTGTGAAACCGAGGAAGAAATACTCTCCTCGGTTATTTATATTGTAATAATATTCATACCGGAATCAAATTGAATAGATGTATTTTATTGTTAATTCAGTTAAAAATTAAACATAATCATGCATATTAATTTATTGAAAAAATAATTGAATTTTTCAGATTAATGAATTAATATAAGGTAAGTAATTTTAAGATTTATAGAATGTTGGAAGATGAAAGGTTTTGAAAATTTTGTGAGAGGCAAAAAAAGATTTTAGGATAGCTTTAAAGCTAGTGTAAAATGACGTTTGCTTCATCATTTTCAGGGCCGAAAGGAATTAGGGGAAAGCATCTTGTTTTAAAATGTAGCTATGAATCATCTAAGAGGGGGAAGTTAAGTGGCAAACAAAGAATTGAAAAGAGGCTTAGAAGCACGTCATATTCAAATGATTGCTTTAGGCGGAACGATTGGTGTTGGCTTGTTTATGGGGTCAGCCAGCACGATTAAATGGACAGGTCCGTCAGTAATGCTTGCGTATGCAATTGCAGGTGTTTTTATTTTCTTCATTATGCGTGCGATGGGTGAAATGTTGTATATGGAGCCGAGTACAGGTTCATTTGCGACGTTCGGTCATAAGTATATTCATCCGTTAGCTGGTTATATGACAGCGTGGAGTAACTGGTTCCAGTGGGTTATCGTTGGGATGTCAGAAATTATTGCGGTAGGAGCATATATGCAATATTGGTTCCCAGACTTACCGGCATGGATACCAGGTGTAATCGCAATGGTTATTCTTGGCGCAGCTAACTTAATTTCTGTTAAGTCATTTGGCGAATTTGAATTTTGGTTTGCGATGATTAAGATCGTTACGATTCTATTAATGATTATTGCAGGATTTGGACTTATTTTCTTCGGAATTGGTAACGGCGGAGAAGCGATTGGCATATCAAATCTTTGGTCAAATGGCGGTTTCTTTACAGGTGGTTTTTCAGGATTCTTCTTTGCATTATCACTTGTAGTGGGAGCATACCAAGGTGTGGAATTAATCGGTATTACTGCTGGTGAAGCAAAAGATCCGAAGAAGACACTTACAAGAGCGATTCAAAGTACAATTTGGCGTATTTTAATTTTCTATATTGGTGCTATTTTCGTTATTGTAACTGTGTATCCGTGGGATCAATTAAGTACAATTGGTAGCCCGTTCGTAGCAACTTTTGCGAAGGTTGGTATTACGGCAGCAGCTGGACTTATTAACTTCGTTGTTATTACAGCGGCGATGTCTGGTTGTAATAGTGGTATTTATAGTGCGGGTCGTATGCTTTATACGTTAGGTGTAAATGGACAAGCACCGAAATATTTCACGAAACTTTCTGGAAATGGTGTGCCTTTATTCGGTACAGTTGGCGTAATTATCGGTTTAGCGGTCGGTGTTGTTTTAAGTTATATCGCACCGAAAAACTTATTCGTATATGTATATAGTGCGAGTGTACTTCCTGGTATGGTACCGTGGTTCGTCATTTTAATTAGTCAAATTAATTTCAGAAAAGAAAAGGGAGCAGAGATGAAAGGTCATCCGTTCAAAATGCCATTCGCTCCTGTTACAAACTATTTGACGATTGCCTTTTTAATTATGGTATTAATCGGAATGTGGTTTAACGATGATACACGTATTTCACTAGTTGTAGGTATTATTTTCTTAGCTATCGTTACAATTAGTTTCTACGCTTTCGGAATAGGGAAACGACGTCCGTTAGATGTTCCAAATGATCAGGAGATTTCAAGTAAATAAAGATAGTAAAAAAGTCCGATTTCTCATTTGGAAATCGGACTTTTTGTTATTAAAACTTTTCTAAAACGATTTTCCCAATTGTACTGCCGCTTTCAAGTAGTACATGTGCTTTCTTTACATTTTTAGCGTTAATTGGTGTTAGTGTTTCATTTAATGTAGTCTTTAAAATGCCTTCATCTAACAGTTCGCTTACTTTATTTAATAGTTCGTGCTGCGTAATCATATCACCAGTTTCATACATCGCTTTTGTGAACATAAACTCCCAAACGAATGTAGCACTTTTACTTTTTAAAATACCCATTTCAAGAGGGTGTTCATTTTCTACGATAGAGCAAATTTTTCCTTGTGGTTTAATAAGCTCACATATTGCTTGCCAATGTTGATCTGTATTGTTTAAGCAGAAAATATAATCTACATCTTTTATCCCGAATTCTAATATTTGATCTCGTAAAGGTTGGTGATGGTTAATAATATAATCGGCACCAAATTTTTCAACCCAGTGTATCGTTTCATTGCGGGATGCAGTTGTGATGACATTTAATCCAGCCCACTTTGCAAGTTGAATCGCAATCGAGCCTACACCACCAGCACCGCCAATGATTAAAATGTTTTTAAATGTATTCTCATCTCTTTTATTATAATCAATACCTAAACGTTCAAATAAACCTTCCCATGCTGTAATAGCTGTTAAAGGGAGTGCTGCAGATTCCGCATCACTTAACGTTTTAGGTTTTTTACCAACAATTCTTTCATCAACTAAATGATATTCACTATATGTACCTTGTCTCGTAATGCTTCCAGCATAAAACACTTCGTCGCCTTCTTTAAATAATGTACAGCTTTCGCCAGTTTGCACGACAACACCACTAGCATCCCAGCCAAGTATTTTCGCTACATCTTCTTTTTTATCTTTCGGAGAGCGAATTTTTGTATCAACTGGATTAACGGAAATAGCGTTAATTTTAATGAGTATATCTCTTCCTGTAGCAACAGGTCTTTCAACTTCAATATCAATTAAACTGTTTTCTTCTTCAATAGGTAAGTATTCATGTAAACCAATTGCTTTCATTTGTATTCCCTCCATTAAAGTAAGAGTCATTTACCCTTTTATTATAGTAGGTAAAGTGTCATTATGTAAAAAAGTTGAATCCTTTCCATTTTGTAAAAGGCTTGTTTTAGCCTCATTTAGAACTTTGTAACTGCAGAGGGCCAGCCATCGTTTTGATTTTCTTTGGATGAAAGGTATATATTTTTATACTGTACCTTGCAATGAACAATACTAAATGGTATGTTATACTTGTAGTTACTTATTATAAAACAGTACTAAATAATAAATAGTAGTGGATATTAATTAGAATAGGGTGAATGAATATTGAATGTACAATTTAAAAAAGGAGTTTTGGAACTTTGTGTTCTTGTCTTACTGGATAAGCAAGACCGTTATGGATATGAATTAGTTCGAAATATTTCTAATCGAATTGAAATATCAGAAGGGTCTGTTTATCCTCTTCTTCGAAGGTTAACTAAGGAAGAATATTTTACCACGTATTTACAGGAGTCTTCAGAAGGTCCTTCAAGAAAGTATTATACACTAACGGATAAAGGTAGAACGTATTTGTATCAACTTTTGGAGGAATGGAATGAGTTCTCACAAGGTGTCAATCAATTAATTAAAGAAGGTGTACGTAATGACGAAAGATAAATTTTTAAAACAATTAAATATATCTCTAAAAAGATTATCTGATAAAGAGCGTGCAGATATTTTAAAAGATTATGAAGAACATTTTACTTTCGGATTAGAGGAAGGGAAAAGCGAAGAAGAAATTGCAGTTTCATTAGGTTCTCCATCTCAAATCGCTAAAGAGCTATTAGCAGATTATCATATTGAGAAAGTAACAACAAGTGCAACAACAGGAAATGTTTTCCGTGCAATTTGGGCAGTAATTGGATTAGGTTTTTTCAATTTGTTAATCGTGCTTGCACCTGCAATTACATTAGCGGCATTGATTTTTTCAGGATGGGTTCTAGGTATCTCATTTTTAGGCGCACCATTACTTGTTTTAGTTGATGCTATTATACATCCAAATACATTCTTGCTATTTAATCTTTTTGTTTCTTTAGCACTTTGCGGACTTGGATATTTCATTGTTATTGCTATGTTATTTTTAACGAAGCTAGCAAAGAATGGATTTGTTCGTTATTTAAAGTTCAATATGGCATTAGTAAAAGGTGGTTTGAAGCATGATAAATAAAAAGAGCCTTTCAATCATTGCAGGTATTGTTTTCCTTATTGGTATTATCGGAAGTTTATTTACTTATCGTTCAATTGCTGCAGTACCAATTTCTGAAGAAAAGGTCATTAACAATAATAATGTGTCAAGCGTCATTATTGACACGAATAACGTTCGTGTTAACATCAATCCTACAACAGATAGTAGTATTAAAGTAAAATTAGATGGCGAAGTGAATCCTAATGTAAAAAGGAAATTAGCTACGGATGAGAAAGATTCAAAGCTTCTCATTTCTTACAAAGAAAAACAACAGAGCTGGTTTAACTTTAATATTTCTGAAGTATTGGCACCATTAACATTAAATGTGTATCTACCCGAAAAACAATATGATTCATTAAAAGTTTCCAATAATAATGGATACGTTTCTGCTAAAAAACTAAACACAACACATTTTAATATCAATACAAGCAATGGACGTGTTGAATTAAGAGAAATCAATTCGCCAAAAATTATCGCAGAAGCAAATAATGGAATTATGGATTTCAAAGATGTATTGGCACAAAATATTCATGTGAAATCGAACAACGGACGAATAGTGCTAGACCATGTTGAAGGTGAAATAGAGGGGCAAACTAAAAATGGAAGTCTTACTCTGAAAACGAATGAACTGGATCGAAATCTCAATTTTATGACTCACAATGGAAAAATCAATATTGAAACTGAAAAAGAACCAACTAATGTTCAATTTAATGTTTCTGTTGACAATGGCAGAGCGAATATCCTTGATAAATATAATGGAAATACGGTTATTGGAAAAGGAGAAAATGTAATTAAATTAAACACACATAACGGAAATATTACAGTGAAAAAACAATAGTATATTATCTTTTATAATCTCAGCTCGCCACACATAAAGAGTAATAATAAATAAAAGAACCGACTCCTTTTCTCGATATATAGGTAGTCGGTTCTTTTATTTGTAACATTCGTTTAAGTGTGTATCTTTTTCGTATTACAAAATACAAACAGTTGATTTATTACTCTGGATTCTTAGGGAAATAATGAATAGTAATTAAAAGTGTAAGGAGAATTTGTGAATGACTCAAAAATAATAATTGAAACAGTGAAGGAAGAGAAGGAGTTTATTTCTAACAGGAGGAATTTTTTACTGTGAACTTTATCCAAAACTAAATGTAAAGGTGGATACATAATGACAGTAAAGAAGCTTTATTTCATCCCAGCAGGTCGTTGTATGTTAGATCAATCTTCTGTTAATAGTACGCTCACACCTGGGAATTTATTGAACTTACCTGTATGGTGTTATCTTTTGGAGACAGAAGAGGGGACTATTTTAGTAGATACAGGTATGCCAGAAAGTGCGGTTCATAATGAAAGCTTATTTGAAGGGACATTTGCAGAGGGACAGATTTTGCCGAAAATGACTGAAGAAGATAAAATTGTAACTATTTTGAAACGTGTAGGATATAAGCCGGAAGACCTTCTATATATTATTAGTTCGCACTTGCATTTTGATCATGCAGGGGGAAATGGTGCTTTTTTGAATACGCCAATTATTATACAGCGTGCTGAATATGAGGCGGCACAATATAGAGAGGAATATTTGAAAGAGTGTATACTACCAGATTTAAACTACAAAATTATTGAAGGTGATTATGAAGTGGTACCTGGTGTTCGGTTATTGTATACACCAGGACATTCTCCAGGGCATCAGTCATTATTAATTGAGACGGAAAAATCCGGTCCTATATTATTAACGATTGATGCATCTTATACGAAAGAGAATTTTGAAGATGAAGTACCGTTTGCGGGATTTGATTCGGAATTAGCCTTATCTTCAATTAAACGTTTAAAAGAAGTTGTGATGAAAGAGAAACCGATTGTTTTCTTTGGACATGATATAGAACAGGAAAAGGGATGTAAAGTGTTTCCAGAATATATATAGTGCAAAAAGTCATGAGCTTATTTGCTCATGACTTTTTCGTTTAAATAATTTTTTTAAATAAGTTATATACTTTTTTAGAACTATCTTCATTTAATTGATAGTACGTAAGGTTTACATCATCAGGAGTATCTTGCTGAGCAATCATCACTTCGTTACTGTGATGGTCAACTACCCATATGAAATATTTTTTATAAGTTCCATCCTCGAAAGTAATCCACATATCACAGTCTATTAAATCTGATCCTTCTTCATCTAATGTTAATTTTCCTTTTTTGGCTGTATCCATACTGTTCATGAATGTCTTTAATTCATCTGTTTTTGTGAGAAAGATATCTTTTTTTGTTTTAATTGACTCGACATGTATATCTTTTATTTCCTGTTTTCCTAAAAAGACAGGGGGCTCATTTGGATCTCTTTGAGTTGAAATGATAGTAGCTTTCTTCTTTGGTTTGTTTGCTGTATAGAAATCTTGAATAGATTTTCCAGAGTTGAAAAACCATACGATACAAAAAATAATCAATACGCTACCGAGCAGTAAAATGATTTTCTTAATAGAATATTCTCCTCTCTATTACTTCGTATGAAGAGTTTTTCTATTAATATATGATAGGGAGGCGCAAAGTATTATAGTTGAACTTGGTTATGTTTCACAGTTTTTACAGGGCGATCTACGAGTAAATTGTAAGTGAGACCAATTAGTACGAAAATGCCACCGATAACTTTGCCCATTGAGAGTTCATGTGACAAGATGAAATCAATGATAGTCCCCGCAAATAATTGTCCGATAAAGATGAGTAATGTTAAATAAAATGCTGATATTTTAGGAGTGATATAGTTGGATAATGAAATAACGATAACGCCTACTAATCCGCCT
Source organism: Bacillus sp. AFS059628 (assembly GCF_002571225.1). Taxonomy (GTDB): domain Bacteria; phylum Bacillota; class Bacilli; order Bacillales; family Bacillaceae_G; genus Bacillus_A. The sequence continues at coordinate 50,798 of NZ_NVEC01000052.1, forward strand.
AAGTACACAGCGATAGGAATAGATTGTAACGTCTGCATTGGAATATACAATGAATCTGAGCTGAAAATTAAAAATAATGTAGAGAAAAATAATCCAGTAATATAATTAAAAAAAGTGCCTTCCCAATTGCCAATTTCTTTTGCTAAATTCGCATTAATAATTCTAGCAACGACGATAGAAACACCAGCTAAAATAGCGATTGTAACATATAACATTTTCTTGCCCCCATTAATAAATTGTCATGATTATAATTCCAGAAGAGATGAAACATAATCCAATTAGTTTTTTCTTTTCAAACTTTGCAACTTTCATTCCTAATAAGCCGAAATGATCAATAACGATGGAAGCAATGGATTGACCGAGTAAACTTAATGCGATCGTAATAGAGGCACCAAGGACGGAGAAACTTATATTATTAAAAAGAACAGTGAATACTCCAATCGCTCCAGCGCTATATAAAAAAAGTGGAATACTTTTATCAAAATGGATTTTATTTTTGTTTACGATTAAAATGAAGATAACTGCAAGTAAACCGACAAGGTGAATGACAACGCTCGCTGTGTACTTGCCAATTAACTCAGATAAAATCCCATTCAATGGCAGCATAACGGCGATGAGCACACCAATAAAGACAGAAAGAAAGTTATACAATGTAATATCCCCTTTATATTTCATATTTGTAATGACTGTATCATGCTGAAATTGTGTATTACTATGACATATGTCATAGTAGAGAAAGAAAATTTTGATTACAATGAGGATGAGTTGTAAAGGCGGGGGAACTATGAAGAAAGTATGTAATTCTATTAAATTAGCAGAGTATATGAAACAAAATAATATTGACTCCTTTTTTAGTAATGATATGAATCCGTATATGGAACTAATATTTTTTAAAAAGAATGAGTTTATTTGTAGAGAAAATGAAGAGATAGATTATTTATATTTTTTTGTTGAAGGAAAAGCGAAAGCGTTTAATACGTTAAGTAACGGGAAATCTGTATTATTATGCTTTTATGATAGCTTGCAGTTGCTTGGAGATGTGGAGTTAATTCATTCACAAAGGATTACTTCAAACGTACAAGTAATGGCAGATTCATATTGTGTTGGTTTGCCTTTAGGAAAAGTGAGAAATCAACTATTTCATGATGCGAAATTTTTACGATGTATTTGTGGATCACTAGCACATAAATTAAACCGACTTTCAAAAAATAGTACCATTAATTTACTATATCCACTTGAAAATAGACTTGCGAGTTACATGTTAGCAGCGGGAGAACGAGCTGTGCAACATGGGAATCGAATTGTATTTAGTGGGAATTTAACAGAAACAGCTGAATTGTTAGGAACGAGTTATCGGCATTTATTACGCACATTGAATACCTTTTGTGATAAAGAGATTATAAAGAAAAACAATGGATGCTTTGAAGTAGTGAATGTGGATGTTTTAAGGGAATTGGCGGCAGATGTTTATAAATAGGTGAGGATTATAAATGATTACACCTATATTTAGAATTTTTGATATTGAAAAAGCAAAGCAATTTTACATAGATTTTTTAGGGTTTAAACGGGATTGGGAACATCGGTATGAGGAACATATGCCATTATATATGCAAATTTCGTTACATGATGCTGTAATCCATTTATCAGAACATCATGGGGATGCTTCGCCAGGCGGTGCGATTCGGTTCAAAATAGGTAATGTAGAGGATTATCATTCTATATTATTGAATAAAGAATATGCTTATTCGAAGCCAAATATAGAAAAAACACCTTGGGATACAATTGAATTAACTGTAATTGATCCGTTTTCAAATAGAATTATATTTTATGAGGAAAAATTGTAGAGCCGGAAGGAATTAATATATATTTTTTTAGAGATAGTGCAGTGTAATTACGTATTAAATAAATGGGATGAAGAGTAGTTCATAAAGCGGTGAACTACTCTTTTTCATTTTGTTAAATAGATTGAAATATTGAAAAATAAATCGTATCATAAAACATATGAACAAATGAGCATGTATTCATACGTTTTGAGAAGGAGGAAAAAGATGTTAGATGTAATTATTATTGGAGCTGGTCAAGCTGGATTAGCTATGGGATATTACTTGAAGCAAGAAGGATATAATTTCTTATTAATTGAGGCAGGAAACCGAATTGGGGATTCATGGAGAAACAGATATGATTCTTTACAGCTCTTCACACCGAGAGAATATAGTAGTTTACCAGGGATGGTAGTAAAAGGAGAAGGAAAGGGATTTCCATGTAAAGATGAAATGGCAACATATTTAGAAGAATATGCAAGACACTTTACATTACCGATCCAATTGCAAACCGAAGTTTTAAAAATAAAGAAAGAAAAAGATATATTCGAATTACATACTCCTACAGAAGTTTTACAATCAAAAAAGGTTGTTATCGCAACAGGTGGTTTTCAGCAACCGTACATCCCTTCATTTTCACAACATCTTTTATCACATGTTTTTCAAATACATTCATCACAATATAAATCACCATCACAAATTCCTAAGGGGAAAGTACTCGTAGTAGGTGGCGGGAATTCAGGAATGCAAATTGCAGTAGAACTTGCAAAAACTCATGAAGTTACAATGTCTATCAGCCATCCTTTAACATTTTTACCGTTACGTCTTTTTAGAAGAAGCATTTTTAATTGGTTAGAAAAATTAGGTTTATTGTACGCCGAAGTAAATACTAAGAGGGGAAAGTGGTTTCAGAAGAGAAAGGATCCTATTTTTGGTTTTGAAGGTAAAGAATTTATTCGTAATGGAGCAATTAAACTAGAGGAAAAAGTGGTTCATGCATCAGAAAATGGCATTATGTTTCAAAATGGTGGCACGTATAGCGGAGGAAGCATTATATGGTCAACTGGTTTTATTCAAAACTATAAATGGATTGAAATAGAGCAGGCAGTGAATGAGAAAGGATTTCCTAATCATATAAGAGGAATAAGTCCAGTAAAAGGGTTATATTATATCGGTTTACCGTGGCAATCTCAAAGGGGCTCTGCACTTATTTGTGCTGTGGGAAAGGATGCAGCATATTTACTTTCTAAGATCAAAAAAATAGATCAGTAGCAGCGACTACTGATCATCCATATGTACATGAATTAGGAGAGGTCAAACATTTATTAACTTTATTATAATTGATTTTCATAGGAATAAAAACTGAAAATTCTAATTTTATGTTGAGAAAGTTTTTTGTATCGAAATATATAAAAGAATAGGGGTTTTTAGGAAAAAGAAATATGATATTTATATTTTAATAAATTATGATATAGTTTATAAAGAGTAGATTACATAAAATGTTATTTTATTACATATAAAGTAAGGGGGAATGGTTGTGAAGTTTGATGATCAACGCCTACTAGGAGTACGATTAGGTTCAGTACTTGTAACAGAGGAAAATCAATATTTAGTAATAAAGAAAAAAGATCATTATGCATTATTAAATATACATAATTTAGAATGCACACATGTTGAAGTGCAGCTAGAACATATTGAAGAAATGTTGCAGGAAGATTTCCAAGAAAGTATAACGGAGATTATCGCACCGGAACATATAAAAATTGTTGCGAAAAATGTTATATAAGAAAGAAGCTGAAAGGAACAGCTTCTTTCTTTTCATTATAAGGATAACGTTTCTAAAACGTCACCAATAATCCCTTCCATTTGATGAACACCTAAATCAGTGTTCGTCATTATAACAGCACCATTACCCCGGTATGGATAACAAACCATCATACATTGAAATCCAACGCCCCATCCAAGTGAATATATTTGAAAGTCTTCATTAGAATTATCTAGAAAAACCCCTAATCCAGTCCATTTTGAGCAACCTTGAGGTGAAATCATATCTTGTACTGTTTTTTGAGAAAGTTTTAGTTTGCCCTTTCCTTGTAAGGAATGAATGATTTCAATTACTAAAGTTGATAAGTCTGTTGGTGTTGTCCAAATACCTGAAGCAGCTGCGAAGGGATAAAATGGATACTTTTCATTTGTAACGGTGCCATTTTTATTATGCCCGCAAGTAAAGATCTCCATTTTATTTATATCTTCAGAAGAGAATACTGTACTATTCTTTAGCTGGAGTGGCTGAATGATATATTCTTCAAGTAAAAGTTTGAATGGTTTTCCAGTTATATCTTCAAGTAGTAATTCGATAATACAAAAGTTTGCATCAGAGTAGTGAAATTCACTTTCTGGTTTATAAGTTATTTCTATTGGTACTGAACAATATGATGTTTTACCAGCAAGTAGTTCAGCCATGTTTGGTCGCCCTTGTGCAAGTGTATAATGTTCAAAACTATTAGGGGGATCAATAATTCCAGATTGGTGACTTAATAAATTTCGTAACGTAACTTTTTTCTGTGAGGTAAATAGATTGGTAGGTATGTTCCAAGATGTGAGTCTATCATTTATGTCTTCATCTAAATGTATGATTTCTTGATCTGATAACGTTAGTACGAGCATTGTAGTGATGAATTTACTAATTGAACAAGAGTTGAATATAGAATTCGTAGTGACAGTTCTAGTTGTTCTAGATTCAAGCGTTCCAAAGGCAATCGTTTCGTCTAGTTTGCCATCACGTATAATAGCAAGGCTTAAACCTGCAACGGAATATTGGTTCATTTTTTCGTATATATTGTTACTTTTTAAGTTCATAGTGACTCCTTTCTTGAAAAGACAGAATGTTAGTTCTATTATACAGTAGTAAATAGAGAGAAAAAGAAAAAACTTCATCTTTTATCGATGAAGTTTTTTTAGTTAATTCGAAGTGAATGTTTTAAAAAATTTATCTCGGTACATGTACATAAACCATGAAGTTGTTAGTAAGGAAATGATAACTTGTTTGTTTTGAATTGGCGCATTGAAAACAAGCCAGCCAACGATATCAAATAATAAATGTAGTGCAATTGAAAGAACTACAAATTGTAGCAACGTATTTAAAAATCTTTTCATAAAGTGTCCCCCTAAAATAAAAGGTTTTATCAACATTGTTGTATATTACTATTATACATTAAATGTGTTTTGTGGTAAAATTTACATAAGATAATGAAATAAAACAAATGAGAGCTAATAGGGGGATAGTCATGGAATTTTGGATGATCATACCGATAGCGATCTTTGGGTTTATTTATATTGTTGAAAAATTAAATAGAATCGAAAAGAAAACGGATGCACGTTTAAAGAGGATGGAAGATAGATTACAGCTAATTACGAAGGAAATGGGAATTATAGATAGAGAACCTGAAATTAATAAAGAGTTGCGCCAGCTTATGGAAGAAGGAAAAACAGTTACAGCAGTTAAAAGAGTAAGAGAGGCTTTTGGTTTTTCTTTACTAGAAGCGAAGCAATATGTTGATAAATTATAAAAAAGATCATCCATTTGGATGATCTTTTTTCAATGCACCATGCGTGTATTTACATAAGCAGCGATTATAACGTGGCCAATTATAATGATAGGAAATAAGATTTTTGCATTAGGGGTAGTGAAGACACTGCCAATTGTGGCAATAGCACCAGCAGTTAAATTATAAAGACCAACTATTTTTGATAACTTCATTTTATCTGGTACACGGCGTTCGTTGAATCCTGATAAGAGCCAAGTGTATTGCTTAACTCCGATGAAATAGGCTAGTGCAAATGAAATAATTGCTAGTATGAATAATGATGGGGAAGCGAAGAGAGTCATTGAAAACACCTCCATGAAAGGGCTATAAATAAATTATAGTATGAATGTTATAATTTAACAAAATACATTTTTGATTTTAAGTGTAAGAGAAAAACGGAGAAGGGAGATTAAGTATGAATATTGTGGAATTCCAGAGGTATGTATTAAATTTCAGTAAAGAAAAAGGATTTCAAGATACAACAATTGAAGAGCGTACGATGTATACAATGGCTGAATTAGGTGAATTAGCGGAAGTTATATTAAAGCGTGATAAAATACAAGATTCGAAAAGAGAGATTGGTTTAGAAATGTTTGATGTAATTTGGAATGTATGTGATTTAGCGAATAAGTTAGAAATTAATTTAGAGAAGGCGTTTGAAGAAAAAATGATGATTAATAAAAAACGTGAATGGTAATGCGTATTCCCAATTTGATATATGGATTCGTAGTGTTTTTACAAAACCGAGTTTATCTGATGAGAGGAAATGGACGTTTTGGCAATACACGAACCGGGGGAGATTAAATGGTTATAATGGAAAAGAAAAGTATATTGATTTGAATGTATTTTATGGGAATGAAGAAGAGTTTGAAAATTTCGGAATGAAAGGTTAAGTTTTAAAGCGCACAAAATTTTGTGCGCTTTTTATTAATGGTATGAAAAATATGTAAGAAAAGATGGAACAAACACTGAAGATGAATTGTCTATTATAGGTAATAACTATTTCGTTTGAAAGAAAGGGTGGAGAAAATGAAAAAGAATATATTATTAAAATTAGGGGTATGTGTTAGTTTACTAGGAACAACTCAATTTGTTAGTACAATTTCTTCTATACAAGCAGAACGAACGGTAGAGCAAAAAATAATAAAAAATGAGACAGGAACTATTTCAATTTCTCAGTTAAACAAAAATGTATGGGTTCATACGGAGGTAGGTTATTTTAACGGGGAAGCAGTTCCTTCGAACGGTTTAGTTCTTACTGCTTCTAAAGGGTTAGTACTTGTTGATTCTTCTTGGGATGACAAATTAACGAAGGAACTAATAGAAATGGTAGAAAAGAAATTTCAGAAGCGCGTAACGGATGTTATTATTACGCATGCGCACGCTGATCGAATTGGCGGAATAAAAATGTTGAAAGAAAGAGGCATTAAAGCGCATAGTACGGCATTGACTGCAGAACTAGCAAAGAAAAATGGATATGAAGAACCACTTGGAGACTTACAAACGATTACGAATTTGAAGTTTGGAAATATGAAAGTAGAAACATTTTATCCAGGGAAAGGACATACAGAAGATAATATCGTCGTGTGGTTACCGCAATATAACATTTTAGCTGGAGGCTGTTTAGTGAAATCTGCGGAAGCTAAAGATTTAGGGAACGTTGCTGATGCTTATGTAAATGAATGGTCTACATCGATTGAGAATGTACTGACGCGATATAGAAATATAAATGCAGTGGTGCCTGGTCATGGAGAAGTAGGGGATAGAGGATTACTTTTACATACATTGGATTTGTTGAAATAAAAAAAGCGAGGAGAAACAATTTTCTCCTCGCTTTCTTCTAACTATATTTAAATGCGAAGTCCGCATACGTTACTGAGATTTTAATTCCAAGTATACAAATACCAGTACCGTCATAATTGCGATAACAACGTAAGTAGCATCAAGCATAATAAGTGTTTTCAAAGTTTCAGTCATCCGAATTCACCCCTGGCATAAAAATCATAAAGATAACAATGTACATGAGATTTCTTAAGTAGTTTCTATATAAATATATCATATAAATAATGTAAACAATGTTAAGATGATGTAAATGTATTGTAAACGAAGGACTTTCCCATAGAATTTTTAATCAAAAAAATTGCTAGTTGCTAATAGTTCTCTAAATCTATTAACTGGCTATTTGAAAGCACCAACAAAGATGTACATTTTTCAGTAATGTTTTTAGAGTCAATAAAAATGTTATGTCAACAATATGAACTGTCACAAATTTTTATATATTATAGTGATTGATATCACATCCCTTTTTCTCAATGGGTATTATGCTTAGATTGTAAGGAATGATTGGGAGAGGGTGGGATAATCATGTTTTGTTATCAATGTGAACAAACGCCAACAGGCGGATGTAAAGTAATCGGTGTTTGTGGTAAAAATGAAACAATAGCAAGTTTACAAGATACGATTGTATTTGGATTAAAAGGAATTGCTGCTTATCGTACGCATGCTGCCCAGCTAGGGTATACGGATGCTTTTGTAGATGCTACGACACAAGAAGCATTGTATATGACATTAACAAATTCCAACTTTAATGAACAAGAGCATATTGATATGGCTATTAAAGTTGGGAAATCGGCTTTACGAGTAATGGAGTTGTTAGATGAGGCGCATACGAATCACTTTGGTGTTCCAGAACCTGTTCAAATTACACAAAACTATGTAGAAGGTAAAGCAATTGTAGTTACTGGTCATAATTTATTTGCGTTAGAAGAATTATTAAAACAAACAGAAGGAAAAGAAATTAATATTTATACGCATTCTGAAATGTTACCAGCACACGGATATCCGCAGCTGAAAAAATATAAACATTTAAAAGGAAATATCGGTAAGGCATGGTATGATCAACGACGTCTTTTTGAAAAATTTACAGGTGCCATATTAGCGACAACGAACTGTGTTATGCCAATTAAAGGATCATACTCTGATCGATTCTTTTCATATGATATTGCAGGTTTAGAAGGTGTACAAAAAATTGAAAATGATGATTTTGCACCGTTGATTCAAAAAGCGCTAGAACTTCCAGAAGTACATATGGAATCGGATGAACAGTTAGTAACAGGGTTTCATCATAATACAGTATTATCATTGGCTTCTGAAATTATTGAGGCAGTAAAAGCAGGAAAGATTAAGCGTTTCTTTGTCATCGCAGGTTGTGATGCACCAGGAAAAGGCGGGGAATATTATCGTGAATTAGCAACGTCACTTCCACCAGAAACAGTTATTTTAACGACTTCTTGCGGAAAATTTCGCTTTAATGATGTAGAGTACGGTGTTGTACCTGGTACGGAGATTCCGCGTTACATTGACTTAGGACAATGCAATAATTCAATTTCTACAGTGAAAATAGCAGCCGCTTTAGCAGATGCTTTTCAATGCGAAGTGAACGAATTGCCAGTTAGTATTGTTCTATCATGGTTTGAACAAAAAGCGGTTGCGATTTTACTTGGGCTATTTAGTCTTGGTATTCAAGATATTCGCATCGGTCCAAAGGCACCTGAATTTATTTCAACTGGCGTGCTTGATGTATTACAAGAAACATTCGGTTTGAAATTGATTACAACTGCAGCAGAGGATATGGATATGATATTATCGTAACAAAAGGATGATTTCTCTTATTAAGAAGAAGAACTGACCTATAGCGCCCCGAAACAAAATTGTAGAATTTTTGTTTCGGGGCATTTTTTCTTAGTGGGATAGGTAATAGTTGATTTTAGAAAAATATAAAAATCAAGTTGACATTTACAACTACTCAGTCATACAATGTACTTGTAATAGGTAATACTCAGTAGTGCTGTTTCTCAAAATATTTTCAGCAAACGATAGGTAATAGCGGTTTTTAGAAAAATTTTGAAAATCAGTTGACATTCACAACTAATTAGTCATACAATGTAGTTGTAATAAGTAATACTGAATAGTGTAGATGTACTCAAAAGCTATTCAGTAAAAATTCGCCTTAGTACTCTGTGGTACTGAATATAAGTCAGACAGAATAGGGGGTAAAGGAGGATCAGGATATGGAAAATTTAACTGAAATGTTGAAAGGTTCACTGGAAGGGTGTGTACTGGAAATCATCAGCCGCCGTGAAACGTATGGTTATGAGATTACTCGACACCTGAATGATCTTGGATTTACCGAAGTTGTAGAAGGGACGGTTTATACTATCCTCGTACGATTAGAAAAGAAAAAGCTTGTAAATATTGAAAAGAAACCATCAGATATGGGACCGCCTCGTAAGTTTTATTCATTAAATGAAGCAGGCCGTCAGGAACTTGAATTGTTTTGGAAAAAATGGGATTTTGTATCTTCAAAAATTAACGTCTTGAAGTCAAACTAGCTTCATAATATAAAATGTTCCGGCTCATATTTGGAGAGTTTCTTGTTCTGCTTTATAAAAAAAGGAGGAAAATAAGATGTTGGAAATATTCAAAAAATTAATTGGTGATAAAAAAGAGTACAGAATGATGATGGCACGTGTTGCAGCACTACCCGAGGACTATCAATTTGTGTTTAAGAAAATTCAAAACTACATGTGGAATTTTTCAACCGGAAACGGGATGGATATGCTGCACATACAGTATGAATTAATCGACTTGTTTGAAGCTGGTGCAGCGGAAGGCAGACAAGTGCTTGACATTACTGGGGAGGACGTAGCATCTTTTGCTGATGAACTAGTGGCAAACGCTAAAACGTATGTTTCCAAGTATCGTGAGGATTTGAATGAAAGTATTATGAAGAAATTGAGAAAAAAATAAATGCAATTAGTAATACCGACTGATTAGCTGGTTACAAATGTGAATTGCCGCCATCGCTATTCAGTTATATTTTTAAACCACTACTAAGTAATACAGAATATCAGTGATACTAAATAGGGGTTATAGGTAACCTATTTTAATAAGGAGGAAAAAGTATGAGCAACGCAGCGATTTCTATAACAGGGTTAAAAAAATCTTTTAAAGATAAAGAAGTCTTAAAGGGAGTAGATTTTGAGGTGCAGCGTGGTGAAATTTTCGCGCTGCTAGGCTCAAACGGGGCGGGAAAGACGACAACGGTCAATATCCTTTCGACGCTAATTAAGCAAGATGATGGTGAAGTGAGTATTTGCGGGTTTGACATCCAGCGACAACCAGATCATGTTCGTCAAAGCATCAGTTTGACAGGACAGTTCGCAGCTATAGACGGCATGTTGACTGGGAGGGAAAATTTGATCATGATTGCCAGGCTACGTGGTGTTTCCAGTCCCGCCCAAGTCGCTGACAATTTACTTACAAGATTTAGCCTGACAGATGCGGCCAACCGGAGGGCAGACCAATATTCAGGCGGGATGAAGCGCCGGCTTGATATCGCGATGAGTTTGATCGGGGCGCCAGCAGTTATTTTTCTAGACGAACCAACGACTGGACTTGATCCGGAAGCGCGGATTGAAGTGTGGAATACTGTCAAGGAACTTGCCGGCAGCGGCACAACGATCTTGCTCACGACGCAATACTTGGAGGAAGCAGAACAACTAGCTGACCGTATCGCTATTTTGCATGGCGGAAAAATTATTACGACAGGTACTCTTACTGAACTGAAAGAGATGTTCCCGCCAGCGAAAGTGGAGTATATCGAGAAGCAACCGACATTGGAAGAAATTTTCCTAGCGATTATCGGTAAAAAGGGGGAGATGTAAATGAAAAGCAAAACAGGGGTATTACTAGGGCGCTTAATGCGTAATATTATGCGTAGTCCGGATACAATTATTACTGTAGCGATTACACCGATTATGATGATGCTATTATTTGTTTACGTATTTGGCGGCGCGATAAAGACAGGAACGGATAACTACGTGAATTATTTATTGCCAGGAATTTTGCTAATGGCTATCGCATCCGGTGTGGCTTACACTTCTGTGCGATTATTTACGGATGTAAAGAGTGGGCTGATGGCACGTTTTATTACGATGCCAATTAAGCGCTCATCGATATTGTGGGCTCACGTTTTAACCTCACTTGTTGCGAATGCTCTTACTATCGTAGTGGTTATTCTTGTTGCGCTCTTAATGGGCTTCCGTTCCAGTGCTAATATGCTAGAATGGCTTGCAGTAATTGGAATACTAGGAATGTTTACGCTAGCGCTCACATGGCTAGCTATCATTCCAGGGTTGAAAGCGAAGTCAATGGAGGGAGCAACAGCGTACTCGTACCCGCTAATTTTTCTTCCATTTATTAGTTCAGCCTTCGTACCTACTGAAACGATGCCAAAAATTGTTCGTACATTTGCAGAGAATCAGCCTGTAACTTCAATTGTAAATGCGATTCGTGCCCTTTTATATGAAGGGACTGTTGATAACGATATTTGGATTGCACTCGCTTGGTGCGTAGGAATCATGATTATCTCGTACTTTTTTGCTAGTAAAGCATTTAAACGTCAGTTAGGGTAAGTGAATTAAGTCATCTGAAATAATATATATGTTTGAAAAGCACGGAAGGTTTCCGTGCTTTTATTAGTTGCTGTGCACTCATGGTAGAAAATACGGATTATCGCTCATGGGCAATATAAGGATAGTCGTTCTTGTAAACCTTCTAATACTCCTTCAGGCATTTCCACAATTTTAATATCCTCACCTAGGAAAAGCAGCCAATTTGTCATCTCTGTCACTTCATCGGAATTGTGAACATCGATAAATGTTTTTAAAATGGCTGTAGATTGGTAAGGATTTGTATAAGAAATTGAAATTTTGAAAGGGTGGTATTTTTTGAACTGGGCAATTGCTTTTGGACCAAGTTCAAGTACAAGGTTCAATACCTCGTCCTTTTTATTGAGTTTTTCTAAAATCTTTTTCTTATTTAACCTCTTTTTCGGTGTGTACGGTTCGATATTGATGAGGTCATCGACAGGGAAAATCAGCTTCTTTTCTTCTTTCAAGTCAAATCCTTCAATGATCCAATGGCTTTTTTCTTGATAAAGGTGTAATAGGTAAATTGGATAAGATTTGATTTTTTCTTCCTTGACAGTAATCAATAAATGTCTATCCAAAAGAAGGATTTGAATGAGTTTTTCTAACATCGGATGGGGGAGGTCAGAAAGCTCAAGTAGATCGGGATTATGGGGGTTAGTCCCTTCAAAAAGTAAGAGTTGATTTAAAAGAACAAGGTCATCTTGTTGAGTTTCAGAAATGAGTCCTAGTAGTTTTTCGGCTAAAGATTGGCGACTCTTTAGATAGGGAAGTTGTTGGTTTCTTGTAGCCATAAAGGCAATAAAAAGAGCTTTCACTTCATTATCAGTAAAGCGAACAACGGGCAGGATAGAATTGTGCATGACAAAATATCCACCAGTTCTTCCAACTTCAGCGACAAGTGGCATGCCCATAGCTTCAATTTCTCTTATGTCTCTAATAGCTGTCGACCGTGCTATGTTAAATTCTCGTATGATTTCAGTAATTGTAAAGTGGGAGCGATTGTTGATATACCGCATAATCGTATTAATACGTTCAACTTTTTTCATTGGAGTCTCCTAAACAGTATCATTTTTTGACATGATTTAAAGTTATTATAAACTCATCAGATGAAAAGATAAATCGTTTGATTCATTTTAAAAAAAGGAAGGTATTGAAAATGAAAAATTATACGATAGAAGAAAAAGATAGCTTTATTGTGTTAGGTATTGGAACTGAAATTAAGAGTGACTATACAGACTTTGCTGGAATCAATAAAGAAAAGGAAGACTTTTGGTCGGCTGTTAAAGAAGATGGAAGGCTCGATACTTTAAAAGCTTTAGCTACAAATGAATACATTTTTTCTGTGAGTGAAGCGGTGAATAACAAGATGATGTATTATGCTGGTGTTATGACAGAGGCACAAATAGAAGAAGCATCTAGAGTAATCCAGTTTCCAAAGGGAGAATACTTAGTTGTGAAAGGGGAAGGTAAAACGGCTGAAGAGTTAAGTAATAAGCTGACTGGTATTGCCTTCGGTCAAGCTTTACCAGATGCAAAAGATTTTGCTTATGTTGGTGGCCCAAATACAACGGTTGAGATGGGGCAGAGAGACGGTTTAGTATTTGGTGAAATGTGGATTCCAGTTGTTAGGAAGTAAAGTGATAAAAGGTACGAATATGGAAAGTAGGGGCTAACAATCTTGAATTGTTAGCCTTTTTGACATGAATAAAATATTCATGCTGCTACACAATATGTTCTGGTAAAATGGAATAAAAGGGAATTAATGTAAGGTGGTGGCGGTTTGAATAAAAAAAGGATATTTGAGCTGTTCATAGTAACGTTGGTTTTTCTATTCCTTCATGTAAGTACATTTACTAATGAAATATTTAATGATAAATTGGAATCTTTTACTTTCATTGTGCTACTTCTTATGCTTTCTATTTACACTGTATTTATAGAAAAGTATTTTGATGATATAAAAAAGTGGATTCGAAATATTACATTTTGTTTTGCTTTGTTAGTAGTTGCTGTAGTGGCGCTATGGATAGGTTACTTTTAAAGATTTACTTCTGAAAATGAGAATTATATGAAAATGAAAGTTCTCCAATAAAAAATCTGGAGGACTTTTAAATTTGATTAATTTTTNNAAAATTGATGGCTTTTATTTTTGAAACAAATATTTATTTTATAAAAAATATTTTTAGACCCCCATAAATTTTGTTGTTCTTTCGAATATGTATAGTGCAGAAAGCAAATGGAATTAAAAGTACACATCGGATACAGCATTGAAGCATTTATAAAATTGCTAGATTAAGTGAGGAAGTCGAAAGAAAAGGCTGAAATTACCAGAAATATAGAGAAGAGTTATGTAAAGATTGCAGATAAAATAGAAAAAGAGCAAGCAAAAAATATAAGAAATGAAAATGCAGATTTAGCTTTTGTATAAACAGAACAGAATAATCATTAAGAAAACGATGAGGAAAGTCGTTTTTGAAAAATACGAGCAACAACAAGAAGACAAGCTCAAAGAAAAGTACTAACAAAATGTGGTTGAATGGTCACTTGTTTAGTGACCATTTTTCTATGTGAAGGAGGCTGGGAGATTACAAGTGTTGAGTTTAGTAATGAAGATCTTAAGAAAACCAAAAATAGAAGATATCGTATATAACATACAAAATAACGAAGAAGATAAAGAAGCTTTTATCGTGCAGTATCAGCCGTTTATTAGAAAATCAATCTCGTCTGTCTGCCGCCGATATATTACAGAACAGGATGATGAATATAGTATTGGATTGTTTGCATTTAATGAAGCAATAGAAAAGTATTCATATAAAAAGGGAAAATCTTTTCTAGCGTTTGCTGATCTTCTTATAAAAAGAGATGTAATTGACTATATACGCAAGGAGTCTAAGCATAACCTTGTCTTTTTAAAAGAAGATGAGCAAGAGGAAATGTTAGAAATGCAAGTATCGCTTACGGAGTATATGAAAGAGATGGAAAATAGCAACCGTAAGGAGGAAATTCTTCATTTTCAAAGTGTGTTAGCTGAGTTTAAAATCACATTTTCAGAGCTTGCTAAAGAATCTCCTAAGCACCGTGATTCGCGTGAGCACTTAATAGAAATTGTGAAGATTATTATAAAAGAAGAGGAAATGATGGAAGAGCTGTTCCGAAAGAAAAAATTACCGCTTAAACATATTGAACCGCGTGTTAGGGTAAGTCGTAAAACGTTGGAGCGACATAGAAAATATATCATTGCAATGTGTATTATCTTCGCAAATAACTATACATACATTCTTGATTATATAAGGGGAGGGAAGCATGATGAATAAAGGAATTGTAATGGATATAAAAAAACATAGCGTAGTTGTTTTAACGCCAAATGGAGAGTTTATTACGTGTAAAAGAAAAGGGGATTCTTGCGTGATTGGAGAGGAAATCTCGTTTGAAGAACAAGAACAAAGAGCATCGCGTTTTTCAATCCCTTATTTTTTAAAGCCGGCATCATTACTTATTACTTGTTTTCTATGTGCGCTTTTATTTTTCTACAACCAACCGGAAGAAAAAGTATTTGCTTACGTCTCAGTTGACATTAATCCAAGTTTAGAGGTGAGCGTAACGAAGGATCTTCGCGTTATAGATTTACAAGCTTGTAATGATGATGGAAGGCGTATTTTAAAAGAATTGAAGCAATGGGAAAATAAACAATTGCAAGAAGTGATACGTACAATTATAAAACAGAGTCAAGAAGATAAGTATTTAACGGATGATAAGCAAGTTATGCTAACAGCTGTTGCAAAGGATAAGTCGCTAGAACAACAGTTGGAAAAGACAATGAAAGAATTAAAGAAAGAGTATGAGCTAAAACATATTACAGTCGAATATCAAAGTAGCACAATGCAAGTACGAGAGAATGCTAGAAAAGCTGGAATTGGCACTGGTGTTTATATAAAGCAGGAGAATGAGAAGAATAAATCGCTTACTCCACCCGCCTCGCCGTCTAATCAGATGGAAAACGAAGAAGAGATGCAATCGCAGCCGGAGTCATCTCCTGATGCATCACCAGATTTGTCTCCTGTAAAAGAAAAAAAATATGAGAAGCCAGAACATCAAGAACAAAAGAAAACAGAGGAACAGCCATCTAGGCAAATAAAAGAAAATAATGGACAACAGCAAGGAAATAACGGAAGAGGATCTCAGCAAGAAAATAGAGGACCACAACAAGGGAATAATGGGCATGAGCAAGGAAACAACGGAAGAGGACCTCAACAAGGGAATAACGGAAATGAGCAAGGAAACAACGGAAGAGGGCCTCAACAAGGGAATAATGGGCATGAGCAAGGAAACAACGGAAGAGGGTCTCAACAAGGGAATAATGGGAATGAGCAAGGAAACAACGGAAGAGGACCACAACAAGGGAATAATGGGAATGAGCAAGGAAACAACGGAAGAGGACCACAACAAGGGAATAACGGAAATCAGCAAGGAAACAACGGAAGAGGGACTCAACAAGGGAATAATGGGAATGAGCAAGGAAACAACGGAAGATGACCACAACA
>NZ_NVEC01000053.1 GCF_002571225.1 Bacillus sp. AFS059628
ATCGTAACAGTTAGTTACCCCTTACTTTATAAAAAAAGAGGGCGAATACCCTCTTTTTTATACGTCATAATTCACTACATAATGCTGCATTTCTGTATTGTAGTAGCCTTCGCTATATTCAATTACTTCGCCAACTTCATCGTAAGAATAGCGCATACGTTTTAATAGTGCTGTCCCCTCTTTTTCACCTAACGCTTCTGCAACGAAACTAGGCGCAAGTCCAACAGCGAATTCATCTCTGAAGTTTTCTAAATGAATGCCTCGGTCTTCCACTAAATCATAAAGCGATTGCAAGTCAAAGTCCGATAAATCTGTACTTGCCATTTTCGCTGAGAAATAGTGCGTATAATGAATGTACGGTGCATCATTTAACGTATATAAACGCTCAATACGAAAACTTTCCTTACCGAATAATCGAAATGGCACCGTTCCTTCTTCATTATGAATGATTTCTGCTTTTAGCAATTTCTTTTGTACTTTATATCCTTCTTCCACTAACACTTCTGTAAATTTCTTACCCTTTGACAACTTTGTCGCAGAAGTATTGCGGATAACTTTCGTTCCTTTACCGCTTTTCTTTTCTAAATATCCTTCTTGAGCAAGTTCTTTAATTGCATTACGCACTGTAATTTTGCTCACTTTGAACTCTTCTTCTAACTGCGGTTCGGAAGGAATATTCGTATGAATCGCATATACACCATGCAATATTCGATCACGAATAATATTTTTTATTTGTAAATATAATGGTCCTTTTTTCCTCGTTACGTTCACCGTTACACCCACTACCTTTCTACATCACCTACTGATGCCGTCATTGCCCGAAGTATATCCTTCTCTGATGACATTGGCGTATCACCGACGATTGTATGTGCAAGCATTCCAGCTGCTGACGCAAATGAAACAGCTTTCTCTGGTGCAAACTCTTCTATCTCGCCATGAATAATCCCGCTCGTATAAGCATCTCCAGCACCTATTCTATCATATACAGAAAACGTAAGTGTTTTTGCAAAAGTGAACGCACCATCTTTACATATAAACCCGCGAAGCGAGTGTGTATTATCGCTATTAATAGAGCGATGTGTGCCAGCAATTGTAGCGATATGATACGTTTCAGCAACCTTCGGAATAAGATCAACAAGTTGCGCCTCTCGCTCCGTCTCCTCTGTTTTCATTCCAAGAACGAACATTGCATCTTTTTCATTCATCATAACGATATCAGCAAGAGCTAGCATTTCTTCATAATGCGGTTTCGCCTGCTCATATCCGTCTTCTCCCCAAAGAGATGGACGATAGTTGCAATCAAAAACGACAGTACCTCCGTTTTCTTTAACTGCTTTTGCTAAAGATTTCATATGATGGCGCACCGTATCATTCATCGCAAGTGTAATCCCGCAAAAATGAACGATATCAATTTCCTTTGCGATTTCTTCAAATTGGTACATGCCTTCACATGCCGTATTGAAGCTACTTTCTAATCGATTTGAATATGTAACGCGGCTTGCACGTGCTCCAAATCCATTTTCTAAAAAGTACATGCCGACATATTTACCGCCTCTTGAAATAAACGGTGACTGAATGCCTAACTTTTGAATATGTGATATCGCAGCATCCCCAACCGAGTTCTCTGGTAAAGTTGAAATAAGAAAGCCTTCATGACCGAGATGAGAAAGTGCTGCTGCCACGTTCACACCTGTACCAGAAAATGAGTAATGTAATGTGTTAGCTTGTGATAACAATTCATACCCTGGTACTTGCAGACGCATCATTACTTCACCAAATGCTGCAATTTTCTTACGCATTTTGATCAACTAGCTTCTTCACTACCGCTAATAATTCGCGAACATCTTCTACTTTCGTATTGCCAGTTTCTTTATCAATAATAGAAGAGTACACGTGCGGGATCACTTGCTCTACGTTTGCTTCAAGCGCAATACGTACAATTGTTTCAAAGTTTTCCTTATTAATTCCGCCTGTTGGCTCTAATGCAAATCCTTCTTCCGCACAAGCTTTCGCAACTGCGCGATATTCTTCTTCATGAGCTAAACCTTTCATTGGGAAGTATTTCAATGAATTTCCGCCCATATCACGTACAAGTGCGATTGCTGTTTTGATTGGAACGATTGCTTTTTCTTCTCCAGCTGCACTAATTGGACCAGTAGAAATATTTACGTAACCTACTTTTCCTGTTGGAGATACTAAACTATTAATCCAGCTATCTTTTCCGCCAAGATTTGCACGTGTCACTCCAACTGAAGGGAACACTTGATTAATATGACTACCAGGGTAATGCTTCGCAATTTCAGCTACAACTGCCGCTTGGCGATTATCTCCAGCTCCTAGTCCGATTGATACCGCGTCATCAATTTCTTTTCCGTATGCTTTCATCGCTGTAACGGCTTCTTCTACTGTTGGGTAGTCTTTTGATAACACTCCCACTACTACATAACCTTCTGCTGCTTCAAAGATGTCTTTCGCATTTTCAATATTGTTCGCTAATACATTTAATGCTACACGGCCTTTATAAAAACGTTTTTGAATGTTTGTCATTTTAGTTTCCTCCTACAATTTCTCTCAATTTTTCTTCAATTACATGTATGTCATCACCTTGAAGTGGACGTGGATCAATATCAAAGAATCCTTGTCTTACTCCGTAATCACGTGTATAAATGGCAATTTCCCCTTCGCGTAATGCTGTTACGACGTCTTTTGCTGATTTATTTAACTCGTTCTCGTTAATGTGAATACGCGCTCTAAAGATTGCTCTTCCTGCCTCATCTTGAACGATCGTTACATTTACACCGTTTAATTCTTTAAGCGGCATAAGTACTTGTAATAACTCTTTTTCTTGTTCACTTTTATCTTCTTTTACTCCGTACTCATCAAGCGCTTGAAGTAAACCGAAAGTTGTTTCTTTCCCGACCTTCATACTTCTTCCGATGCAATGTAATTGCACTTTCAACCACTCAATATATTTTCGTTTACCGCCAACGATACCAGAATTAGGTCCTTCAATTGCCTTTGAACCGCTATAAATGGCAAGGTCTGCATACTTCACATATTTTTGAATATCTTCTTCAGCTGCCGCATCGACGATAAGTGGTACATTATTTCGCTGCGCAACTTCCCATGCTTCTTCAACAGAAATCATATTTTTTTGCACAGCGTGATGGGATTTCACATACAGAATCGCTGCTGTATTTTCACCAATCGCATCTTCAATATGCTCTGCTTTCCCTTCATTTGCGTAGCCAACTTCTACAAGTTTTCCTCCGCCTAAGTAAATCATCGTTTCAACAGGAGCACCGTATTGAACGTTATGACCTTTTAACATAATCACTTCATTTTTCGCGATGACCTCTTGATGAAGTCTTTCACTTTTACGGCGATTTCCTTCTGTCACGATACCAGCGATAGAAAGTGCAATTCCGCTCGATGCTGAATTCACAACGACCGCTGCCTCTGAATCTAGAATTCTCGCAATATGGTCTCCCGCTTTATCTACTAAATCAGCAATTTCCACATAATTTTGTCCCCCATGTTTCATCGCATCCATAACTGTATCTGTAGGAGCGGATACACCTAAAATACTCATTCTACCGCTCGCATTAATTACTCTTTTTAATCCGTACTTAGCATTCAATGAATGACCCATTGATTACAACCCCTTTCGTATCAATTCTTCTTTCAGCAATGCGCTGATCCCCTTCTGAATCAATTAACGTAATCTTTTCATCTTTCACCGTAAATAAAGTTAAGTTTGCAATATCGCCTTCCTGAATACAACCAAGCTCTGGTTTTTTCAGCCACTCTGCCGCATGTTTCGTCACCGCATCAATTACCTCTTCTAGCGGATATCCTAAGTAAAGGAATTTCGAAAGAACGTGAGCCATACTATACACGGGACCGTGTATACGATTCTTTCGGTAAATATCTGTACTAATTGTATTAAAAGCAATACCGTGATGCTTCGCCGCCTCTGCTACTTTAAAAGAAAAACTAGCATTACCGTGACCAACATCTAAATGAACACCGCGCTTCACGGCATCTAGTAACACAGGTAGCGGTTTGCCTTCTTCATCGAATAAATTATTTTCTTTCCCGTTTAAGTAATGTGTAATCACATCATCTTTTTCTAAAAGAGGTACAACTTCCTCTATGCGAGGAGGCGCTGAACCGATATGTACCATAATTGGCAATGATGTTTCACGAGATAAAGAGCGTGCAACATGAAGCGGTTCAATTCCACTATCACAAACGACACTTTTACTCATTCTCGCCTTTAACCCGACGATTACATCTTTATACTTTTCTACTGCTTCTATCACTTTCTCTTTATCGATCCATTCCATATTGGATAGTTCATCAATTCGTTTCAAACCGATGCGAGAAATATTTAAAAAGGCAAATAAATTCGTTTTTGCCTGCTCTCTACTTTTTACTAAATCTGCAATACGATCAGCTCCGCAGCTACCCGCATCAACAATTGTCGTTACCCCTTGCTTAACGCCAATTTCATCCACCTCATCGCCATACGGATCAAACTCTGGAAAAGCATGAACATGTAAATCAATCCAGCCACTCGATACGTAAGTACCTGAGTAATCAAGAACCTTTCCACCCTCGCCAGCACCAGCTTTCGTCACCTGTGCGATTTTATTATTTTCAATTACAATGTCAATCTCTTCCCCGTTCACACGTTTCACATTACGTAGTACGAATCGTTCTGTCATTGTATTTCCACCCTTTTCTATAAGAAGCCATAAGAATACGCTTACATTAAAGTTTCATTTTATATGTCTTTCACACGTTTAGCGTAACATAAAAAAAGGGAGAAGTAAATATAACGTTATAATGTTTAAAAGTAAATAAAAAGATGCACCTCAAAAATGCTGATAGTACAAGAAATTATATCAACGATTCGACAAGGAATATCAGTTTACCGACAAAAAACACCAATCCCTTTCTTACATACGAAAAGGCCGCTCCAAACGGAACAACCTCTTTTTCTATTCCTGAACCGTCACAATAACCCCATCCATATTATTCCCCGAAATTTCATACTGCTTATTCGCTGGAACATTCACTTTCCTGTTCCCGGACACTTTATAATAAGAAACCGTATATTTCTTACCTTCCACATCCGTTGTGATTTCCTTTTTCTCTTTTAAAAAGTCCAAATATTCCTCTAGTGTAATTTTCTCCTTTTGCATAATGGCACTATGCGGTAATCCTACATAACGTATATGCCACGGCTCATATTGAATGCCTGTAATATGACTTTTATTTTTTGGATAACGTAAAACAAACCCGTGCTTCCATACATTCTCTTCAATCCATCTTCCTTCAGGCGCTTTCTCCATTTTCTTTTGCGTAGATCCAACGTCGAGTGATAATCCTAAATTATGTTCACTGTATCCTGCTGGGAGTGCATAGTCAGATCCCATTTCTTTATATAACTTACTTTGTTCTTGAAAATCTCGATATCCGCTATTCATTAAAAAATGCTGTACGCCATCTTTCCCAGCTGCATCGACAACGTTCAAAAACTTGCTCACAACATCCTTTGATAAACGAAGATTTCTATCAAATATCACATAACCTCTTACTAATTCACTATTGTGATTTACATTTATAATATCGGACCTAACACTATCTTTTTTAACCGGGTAATCTTTATTAACTAATAATAGATCCCCTTTATAAATGTCTTCTTTTGTAACCTCTATATTTTTCGTATTCGCAGCCCTTACCGTATTATCTTTCTCGGCAATTTTAACATCGATCTCCTTTTGAAATAATGGTGATATATAAAAGCCTACGCAGATTGTGCATGCTATAAAAAGAGTAATAAATACCCACTTTTTCATTTCTAGTTCCTCCTTCATGTAACTTACGTATAGAATAGAAAAAACTATTAAAATAAAAAGTGGGATAAAGTTTAAATTTTTATTAAATTACTTCGCTCTCTTCTTTTGGCAATCTCACTTCAAATATCGTTCTAATTACATTACTTTCAGCAGCAATCGTCCCGTCATGCTGCTCAACGATATTTTTCGCAATAAATAGCCCAAGGCCTGTACCACCTTGTTGCTCTGATCTTGCCTTATCACCTGTATAAAACATATCAAAAAGATACGGTAAATCTTCTTCCGGAATGCTGTCTCCGTAATTAATAATTTGTACGACTACCTCTTCACCTTCAATATATCCGTTCACATCAACAAACTTTCCATCATACCCGTAGCGAATCGCATTCGTTAAAAGATTTTCAAATACCCTCGCTAATAATTTCCCGTCACCGTTAATAGGTAATTGCGGCGTCATATTCAATCTCGCTTCTAATTCCTTCTTTTCTAATAACGGATATAATTCTTCGTCTAACTGAATAAGCAATTCACCTATATCAATTGGTCTTTTTTCAAGCTTCAGCATCCCATAATTCATTCTTGTGATTTCAAATAATTCATCAATTAAACTTTCCAGCCTTTCGGATTTCGTAAAAGCAATTGTGGAAAAATGTTTAATTTGTTCTTTCGTCAAATTCTCATCTTTAAGAATTAAATCTAAATAACCCAAAACAGATGTTAACGGCGTTCTTAAATCGTGAGCTAAGTTAACAATAAGCTGGTCTTTACTACTTTCTGCAAAGTCGCCTCGTTCTACTGCTTCCTTTAATTTTTCACTCGCTACATTAATTTCACGTGCAATATACCCAAACTCATCATTTGATGACACGCGAACTTCATTTGTAAATTCTCCGTTTGCCAAATGGTGAATCCCGCTTGAAATCTCATCAAAATATTTTACATAAGGCCTAGTAAGAAAGAAGAAAAACATAATAGATAGAGGAATGAAAATAATTAAAAAGAAATTAACATCCCCAATTTGTCTTACCATTGATCTGACTTGGGCTAATGGATCCTCAAAACGAACGACTAATTTATAATAAATTCGTAACCCTTCATAAATGATATACGTTACGCCACCAGCAAATATCATACTTAACGCAAATAGCATAACCATCTTCGAGCGAAAGCTTCTCATCTTTTTAGCCATTGAAAGTATAACCTACTCCCCACACTGTTTTGATTAACTTGTTCTTTCTTTTATCTTCCCCAAGTTTTTTCCGCAACGTACGAATATGTACCATAACTGTATTTCCGCCTTCAAAATAATCATCTGCCCATACTTGCTGAAAAATATTTTCTACATTGTACACTTTCTTCGGATGGCTCGCTAATAAATATAAAATATCAAACTCTTTCGGTGTTAATTCAACTTGTTCTCCGTACACATTTACTGTTCTTCGCTCAGGATCAATAACGACTCCGCCTACCTCTAAAGCAGATTTACTCTCCGCTACTTTCGGCTGATTTAACGTAAGAAATCGACGTAATTGTGCATTCACACGTGCGACTAATTCAATTGGTGTAAAAGGTTTTGTCATATAATCATCTGCACCTAATACAAGACCTGTCACCTTATCAAAATCAGATGTTTTCGCACTTAGAAAAATGATTGGCATATGGTGCTTCGCGCGAATTTGGCGCGTCACTTCATAACCATCCATTTTCGGCATCATAATATCTAAAACCACTAAGTCGATTGGCTGCGTTTCAATAATATGAATTGCCTCTTCTCCATCCGCTGCTTTCACGACGTGGTACCCTTCTTTTTCTAAATGTATCTCAATTAAATCAGCAATTTCTGCCTCATCATCCGCTATTAAAATGGAAATGCGCTTCATTTTACTCCCCCTTTATACGCTCGATTGTAAACTAGTCTATCCAATTTGTACAATAAGAAAAGGCTACTCGTGGGAGTAACCTTAGTAAATGAAATTATATCGACGATTTTTCAAATATATCGAACACAACTTGAAATATATCAACGATTTTTTTAATATATCGACGTTTCGCCAAGGAATATCGACTTACCGACAATTAACGACGAAATTCGCCCGCTATTTGAAAGACTCAACCTACCGCTCCAAAACAATCCGCTGCTTCGTGATCTCCGCCAGCCTTCCGCGGTCAACTTTATACTCAGTATCAACACTTTGCGGCACCATCACTTTCCCGCCCTCAAGCGTCACTTCCGGCGAAATAATATCCCTCTCCCAGTGCCTACTAGAGGCAGATATATCACCTGGAATTGTAAAGTTCGGCAATGAAGCAAGCGCAACATTTTGCGCTCGTGAAATCCCCATCTCTACCATACCGCCGCACCAAACGGGTGTGTTGTGCTCCATACAATAGTTATGAATTTGAATCGATTCTGTTAATCCGCCCACTCGCCCTGGTTTAATATTAACGATGCGGCAGCTGCCAAGTGTAATCGCAACGCGCGCGTCTTCTAAACTATGAATGCTTTCGTCTAAACAAATTGGCGTTTCTATTTTCTTTTGCAACTGTGCATGATCAAGAAAGTCGTAATCTGCTAGTGGTTGTTCAATCATCATCAATTGAAATTCATCTAATCGTTTCAGCTTCTCCGTATCCGCTAGTGTATAAGCTGAATTTGCATCAGCCATTAACGGGATATGTGGAAACTCTTTACGAATCTCTTTCAATAATTCATAATCATGCTCTGGCTTTATTTTCACTTTAAAACGCTCGTATCCTTCTTCCGCGTACTTTTCAATTTGTTTTAACATAACCGGAATTATATTGATACCAATCACAACACCAACTTCAATTTCAGTCCTAATGCCTCCAAGTAATGTCGCTAGCGATTTCTGTTCACGCTTCGCATATAAATCCCAAACAGCACCTTCAATTCCGGCCTTTGCCATTCGGTTTCTTTTTATATGCTGGAACAAACCAGGTACTTCATTCGGGTGGGAAATTTCAGCTTTCAATAAATCAGGTAATAAAAAATCCTGAAGTACATGCAGCGCTGTCTTCACTGTTTCTTCCGTATACCACGGTTCAGAGAAGGCAACGACTTCACCAAATCCAATATGTCCATCCGTATCTTCTAATTCAATAACGATGCTCTCACGCTTTTCGTAAGTTCCGTAACTTGCAGCAAACGGGATTACGAGTGGCATTTCTGTTATATGAAGTGCCGCTTTTTTTATTTCCACCTACATCTCCTCCACTAATTGTCTTAACTCTCGTCTTAACAATTTTTTCGAAGCATTTCGTGGTAATTCCTCTAAGAAACATGCTCTTTTCGGCACTTTGTATTTCGCTAATTTCCCCTCGCAAAAATGAAGAATTTCCTCTTCTGTTACCTCTCCATTTTTTACAACAAAAGCAGCCGGTACTTGTCCCCATTTATCGTCAGTCATCCCGACGACACCTGCTTCCGCTACCATCGGATGAGAAAGCAACACTTCTTCAATTTGAGCCGGATATATATTTTCCCCGCCAGAAATAATTAAATCACTGCGGCGATCTAATACGTATAAAAATCCTTCTTCATCTAAATAACCGAGGTCACCAGTATGAAGCCATCCGTTTTGAATAGTTTCGCGCGTCGCATCTTCACGGTTAAAGTAACCGCCTGTTACATTTGGTCCTTTTACTACGATTTCGCCTTCCGCAAATGGCGGTACTACGACGCCATCTTTTTCGATACGAAGTTGGCACTGAAATAGTGGTTTCCCGGCTGATCCTACTTTCGTTAACATGTAATCTGCTGATAACGTGCAAATTTGCGACGACGTTTCTGTCATACCGTACGTTTGATACACAGGAATTCCTTTTTCTACACATGTTTCAAGTAACGGTTTCGGTGCTGGTCCTCCGCCAAGTAACATGCATCGTAAAGAAGATGGATATGTCTCTTCTCCAAGTCTTTCTAATAGATCTGTTAACATTTTAGAAACGACAGAAATAATCGTTACGCCTCTCGTTTGAAGCGCTTTATGAATAAAGTCAGCATCATATTTCGGAACGAGTAAAATGCGCATGCCGTACATAATATTTTTCATTAGAAGAGATAACCCACCAACGTGGAACATCGGCATACAAGCTAACCAACAATCATCATCACGAAGCCCTAAATTAAGCGAAGAGCCAACCGCACTTGCCCAGTGATTGCCGTACGTTAAAATAACGCCTTTCGGTTTCCCTGTCGTCCCCGACGTATAAATAATTGTCATCGCTTCTTCTAAAGAGAACTCTTCTTGTATAGAGGCTTCCGCCTTCGGTCCATTCATCACTTCAGCAAATGAATATACAGGAACCTCTTTAGCCTCAAAATCTTGATCCGTTACTAAGCATACAACTTCAGCATCATCCATTTGCCAAAGTAGCTCTTCTCTTGAAAGACGCGTATTTAAAAGCACAGCTACTGCACCTACGTAAGATAGGGCGTGAATAACTGTAATCATCTCCATACCATTTTTCATCAGAACAGCCACCTTTTGCCCACGCTTCACTCCTACATGAGTGAGGTGTTCACAAACAGATACTACTTTTTCATGCAGCTGCATAAAAGTAACTTTCTCTTCCTCTATTTCAATTGCAGTGCGATCTGGTGTTAAAAATGCACGTTGCTTTAACCAATTTGGCATCGTCTCCATCATTCATTCTCCTTTCATGAAAGAAAGAGACTTGATATGACATCAAGTCTCTTAGTTGTTTTGTTTCCGGTTTGATCATCGGTTACGTCTCACTTTGTAGGCGAGCTGCTTCCACTTTTGGTCACATCCAGCTACAGCGGCTAGAATGTTCGGTAGCTTCACTTCTTCCTACGAGGCAAAAAGCGCCTCTACGTCAGGAGTTCCAACGCCCTCTTGTTCTAAGCAAGCCGCTTCCGCTTTTGATCACGGGAAACGAGGGAATTGACCGAAGTCCGGACTGCGTTTTTCTTTGAACGCGTCGCGACCTTCTTTTGCTTCGTCAGTTGTGTAGTACAATAACGTTGCATCTCCAGCTAGTTGTTGAATACCAGCTAGACCGTCTGTGTCTGCGTTGAATGCAGCTTTTAGGAAACGAAGTGCCATTGGGCTGTTTGCTAAGATTTCTTGTGCCCATTGTACTGTTTCTGCTTCAAGTTCTTCTAATGGTACTACTGTATTTACTAAGCCCATATCAAGCGCTTCTTGTGCACTATATTGACGGCATAGGTACCAAATTTCGCGAGCTTTCTTGTGACCTACCATACGAGCTAAGTAACCAGCTCCGTATCCACCGTCAAAGCTTCCTACTTTAGGACCTGTTTGTCCGAATACAGCATTTTCTGCAGCGATTGTTAAGTCACATACGATATGAAGTACGTGTCCACCACCGATTGCATAACCTGCTACCATCGCGATAACTGGTTTAGGAATTGCGCGAATTAGACGTTGTAAGTCTAATACATTTAAACGAGGGATTTGGTCGTCACCTACATATCCGCCATGACCGCGAACTTTTTGGTCGCCGCCAGAACAGAATGCACGTCCACCTTCACCTGTTAAAATGATAACGCCAACATTTGCATCATCACGAGCTTGTGCAAATGCATCGATTAACTCCATTACCGTTTTAGGACGGAATGCGTTATGTACTTCAGGGCGGTTAATCGAAATCTTTGCGATACCATTGTATGTTGAATAAATAATATCTTCGTAATTGCCTTCTTTTACCCATTCAATAGCCATTACAACTACCTCCTTGTATATTTCTGATCTCCTCTATAAGTGTAACTTCATTCTTAACTGAAAAAAGCATCACTGCATAGTTTTTAGAAATCCCTTTACTATTGTATCAAACTTTTCCGGTTGTTCCACATGAATTGCATGGCCAGCGCCATCAATTTTGACAAATTTCGCGTCAGAGACGCATTTTTCGATATTTTTTAATATGCGCAAGAACTTTTCATCATGCTCACCGTTCATTAAAAGAACAGGCATTTTTAAGTTTTGTAGCTCGTCCCACCATGAAGGCTGAGCCCCTGTTCCCATGCCGCGCAAGCTATTTGCGAGCCCTTTTGGATTGTTAGCAAGCCGCTCTTTTCGCACTGCTTCTTGTACGTTTTGTGCTAAACGTTTTTGCGTTTCAAACAGCGGAATACTTTCCCACATCGATACAAAACTTCCGATGCCTTCTCGCTCAATTTTATCGGCAAGTCGCTCATCTTTTTCACGACGTTCTTTTCTATCCTCTTCACTTTCAAGCCCAGCTGTACAATTTTCTAATAAAAGAGAATGTACATATTCTGGATATAGACACGCCATCGTAATCGCCAGTCTACCGCCCATTGAATAGCCAAGTATATGTGCTTTTTCAATATGAAGATAATCTAGTAGTTCTTTCATTTGCAATGCTACATTTCGAATATCATAATACGTCACATCTTCAGGACTTTCCGTTTTTCCGTGCCCAACAATGTCTACTAAAATGACTTGAAACTGCTCGCTCCAAGAAGGAATGAAGGAACGCCACGTTTCCATACTTCCCGTAAAACCATGAAGAAGTAGA
This sequence comes from Bacillus sp. AFS059628, assembly GCF_002571225.1. Taxonomy (GTDB): domain Bacteria; phylum Bacillota; class Bacilli; order Bacillales; family Bacillaceae_G; genus Bacillus_A. The sequence continues at coordinate 12,417 of NZ_NVEC01000053.1, forward strand.
AGTGGTTCCCCGCTTCCGACTACTTCATATTCATACGATACACCTTGCAGCATTACGTTCATTTTGATTCACCTTGCAACGATGTAGTAATTACGTCCTGCGTTTTTGCCCATAATTTACGGTGCAATGTTAAGTTTTCATCACGGTTCGTACAAATTTCTACAACGTGTAAACCTTCCGCCCTTGTTCCTTTTTGTACCTCTTCTCGGAATTGCTCCCAACCATTTACACGGCTAAATGAACCACCGTACATTTTAACAACATGCTCATAATCAAGCCCAATTGGAGTACCAAATAATGATTCGAAGTGTTCCTTTTTCTCATACTGTGGTAAGAATGAGAAAATACCGCCACCGTCATTATTTACAACGACAATTGTTATATTTAATTCATGTAATTTTGCGGCTAATAGTCCATTTAAGTCGTGATAGAATGATAAGTCACCGATTACTAATACGAGCGGATCGCAAATCATGCTCGCTCCTAAAGCTGTTGAAACGATGCCATCAATCCCATTCACACCGCGGTTTGCCATCACTTGAATATTTTTATCTGATGTGAAGAAGAATGAATCTGTATCACGAATTGGCATACTATTACTCGCAAATAACGTTGCTCCTTCTGGTAATACGCGAACAATATCTGTAATGACTTTTCCTTCAAATGCAGTTTCATATGTTTCCATTTCACGAAGCGTTTCCTTCGTTTTTTCGTTTATATGTTGCCACATTAGGGACCAATCATTCTTTTTCATAACTGGCATTTTTTCTATTAATGCACTGCAAAATGCAATATCATTTGCTTGGACAACTTCTGTCGCAACGAGAGCTGGATCTCTCCATTGTCCAGATTCGTCAACAACGATATGAACAGCTTTCGTTTGTTTTTTGATGAACTGCGTTAATGCTTTCGAAACAGGCATACCACCAAAACGAATTAAAACGTCCGGCTTCCACGTTTCTTTTAACAGCTCATTTCGTAAAAATGTATCGTAACAGTCAATCACCATCGTTTTATCGTGGTGACCGCTACGAATGTTAGAAAGTGGATCCGCTAATATTGGATATCCCGTCTTTTCAGCTAATTGCGTTGCAAACGTTGCGATCTCTGAATGACTATCATCTCCACAAATAATAAGCCCCTTTTCCATATGTGAAAGGCGCCCTACAAGAGAATCTACATATTCACTCGGCATCGTCACGTTACCTTGCTGAACTACTCCTGTATATTCTCCGCGTCCTTTATCCCATAAACTTTCTAATGAGAAGTCCGGGATAAGCGGTTCGCGAACTGGAAAATTAAGATGAACAGGTCCTTGCGGTGCTAAAAGCGCGCTTGCTATCGTGCGCTGCGTCGTCATGCGAGCGTAATGATACATCGCCTCATTCGCTTCTGGAAGTGCCATCTCTGTAAATTGCTTCACAAACGTACCGTATAAATTAATTTGATTCATCGCTTGTGGTGCACCGACATCTCTTAATTCATGCGGTCTATCTGCTGTTAAGACAATAAGCGGCACTCGCGAATGAAAAGCTTCACATACAGCTGGATAATAGTTCGCTGCTGCTGTTCCTGACGTACATAATAATGCAACCGGACGTTTTTTAGCCTTTGCGATACCGAGCGCAAAAAATCCCGCAGATCTTTCATCTACATGTAAATATGTGTTCATTCCTTCATGTTGTTCCATTAGTAGAGCAATCGGCGTTGACCGTGAGCCTGGACTAATGACAACATCACATACATTTAGACGCGTCAGTTCATCCACGAACGCGCCTAAATAATATGATAATGCTTCTATATGATTGTTCATTTCATTAATTCCTCCAAAGCACCAAGCATCGGTCTAAACTTCAAACTTGTTTCTTCATATTCAAGTTGTGGTACTGAATCAATTACAATCCCGCAACCGGCGAATAAGGATGCTTTCTCGCCATTTAATAATCCGCAGCGAAGTGCAACCGCAAACTCACCATTTCCTTCATCATCTATCCAGCCAATTGGTGCACCATATAATCCTCTGTCTAACAATTCAACATCACGAATCAGTTTCATCGCTTCCAACCGAGGTGTCCCGCCAAGAGCTGGTGTTGGATGTAATTCTTCTACCATTGTTAAAAGACTTGCATCGCCTTTTGCCTCTACAGGCGTATATAAATGAATCAAGTTTTTCGTTGTTAATAAGCCCGGACTTTCCGGAATATTAACAGATTCGCAGTGCTCAGTTAATACAGACCTAATCATGTTCACAACATAACCGTGTTCAGCTAAATTCTTTTCATCATGAAGAAGCGCATTACTATTTCGCTTACTTTCTTCTATAGATTGACCATGACCAGTTGAACCCGCAAGACACATCGAAGTAAACTTCTCATCTTCTTTGCGAATTAACCTCTCTGGCGTCGCTCCTAAGAAGCATGCTCCTTTATAATCAAAAGAAAATACGTAACAATCCGGTTGCCCAATGCGGAGTGCTTCTAAAACAAGAGCAGAATCAATATGATGATCCATCTCTACTTTTAACTCCCTCGCTAATACAACCTTCTGCACGTTCCCCTGCTTCATTTCATCTTGCACTTTCTCAATGGCCTTCATCCAGCCTTTCGGATCCACTTCTACCTTAGAAGTAACTGTTAATTTCGATCCTTCTAGTGCACATTTACTCTCCCCAAAAATTTTCTCTTCTAAAGAAACAATTTCGTTATAAAGAGTTTCTGCACAATCTGTTGCTGAAACGAATGTATTCATCGTTAACCATGCTTTTTCATTTTTTACAGTTAATAAAAATGCTGGTAGTGAAAATGTCGTATCCTCAAATTCTTTCCATAAGTCCGTTTTCTCTTTTTCTTGGTCAAATGAAAATCCACCAAATAAAAGCGGCCCTGTTCCAAACTCGTATCTCTCTCTTTGTACAAATGCTTTCTCTTTTACTTTATCCCACTCGTCACGGGCAGTTTGAAAGCGTTTGTGAGAAGCAGTTGCTATAGTGAAAACAGAACCAATTCCAGCAAATATTACATGCTGAGATGGGTCTGCAAAATAACATCTATTTTCGAATGCAATCCTTTTTCCTGCTGCATAAAACAGAAGAGGATCCATCCAGTCTATTTGTTTTACAAAACTAACCAATATTTTTTCATCAGTTGCATGCTTAATGGCTGCACTCAGAACTTCTTGCAAGCCTTTTTGTTTCGTTTGAATCACAATTGTCTCCCCCCTATGGGCGAAAAATAGTCATAATTACGCTTGATTTTAAGATACACCTCAAACGAAAGGCCTGTCAACGTTTAGCATTTCTGAGAAATTCACCTTCTCTTCCTAGAAAATAAACGTTGACACTAAATGATGCTTTTTCTACACTTAGTTGTGTACAATATGTGACCAAAGGAGGATTCAACATGGAAATGAACGTCGAAACGAATTCCTCTCCTACGGCGCCAAAGCCAAGCAAGCAAACAGGCTGGCGCATTTGGTGGAGTTTACTACGTCCCCATACATTAACAGCAGCTTTCGTTCCTGTTTTCATCGGAACAGCCTATGCAATGCAGGTCGGAGGTATAAATCAAATACATCTCCCTCTTTTCCTTATAATGCTTCTTGCTTGTCTTCTCATTCAGGCAGCAACAAACATGTTTAATGAATACTTTGATTATAAAAGAGGACTTGATCACGAAGGTTCAGTTGGTATCGGCGGCGCTATCGTTCGCGATGGCATTCAGCCAAAAACAGTGCTTAACTTAGCATTTGGATTTTTCGGCATCGCAATACTATTAGGTGTTTATATTTGTATGAATTCTAGCTGGTGGCTTGCTGCAATCGGTCTTGTTTGTATGGCCGTTGCTTACCTTTATACGGGTGGACCACTTCCCATTGCATATACACCATTTGGAGAGCTAACAGCCGGATTATTTATGGGTGTTATCATTATTGGGATTTCATTCTTTATTCAAACTGGTACTGTAACATCAGAAGTCATTTTACTATCTATTCCAAGCTCCATTTTAATTGGTGCCATTTTACTTGCTAACAATATCCGTGACTTAGATGGCGATAAAGAAAACGGTCGTAAAACGTTAGCAATTCTCGTTGGACGTGAAAGAGCCGTTGGTGTACTTGCTTCTATGTTCATCGTTTCCTACATTTGGACAATTGCTTTAATTATCGTGGGTATCGCATCACCATGGATGCTTATCGTATTTTTAAGTGCACCGAAAGCATTTAAAGCGACGAAAGGCTTTATCGGCAAAAGCATTCCAATGGAAATGGTACCTGCAATGATTGCAACAGCAAAAACAAATACAATCTTTGGTCTCTTAATGGGAATCGGATTATTACTTGGATATTTCCTTTAAAAGGAGCTGCTAACGCGGCTCCTTTTTCATATACCAATTTCAGCTCATAATTCCTACTCGCAACGCTCATACTATGTAAAGAAACTGAATTGTAGGAAGGTGGACGACTATGTTAACTCCACAACAAATAAATCAATTTAAATCCGTTTTAGAAAAACAAAAACAAGAGCTAGAACAAACGATACAAACACATGAAAATGAAGATCGTGCATCTGAACGAGAGTCTGTTGGAGAATTATCTAGCTATGATAACCATCCGGCTGATATGGCAACAGAGCTATATGAACGCGAAAAAGACTTCGGACTTATTGAACTTTGGCATAAACAGCTAGAGGATACGAAACATGCCCTGCAAAAAATAGAAGCGGGTACGTACGGCATTTGCGAAGTGTCTGGTGAAGAAATTCCGTTTGAAAGATTAGAAGCAATGCCGACTGCTACAACATGCATCCAGCACACGACAAATAAGTTAAATATGAATACACGACCAGTTGAGGAAGAAGTGTTATCCCCTTCTTTCCATAAACATGATGAAGATCGTTCTGTTGAGTACGATGCAGAAGATGCGTGGCAAGATGTTGCCAATTATGGAACGTCTGAAACACCGTCTGATTTAGAAAGACGAGATTCGAAAAATTATAATGGCATGTACGTAAATAGTGAGGAAAATGTAGGATACGTAGAGGATTTTGAAAACTTTATCGGTACGGATATGTATGGAAAAAATCCGCAAGTTTTCGCTACAGAAGAGCATGAAGAATATGAACAAATGCTTGATGACTTTGAAGAGCGTACGTTTAAGGGCGAACTATCTTCAAATGAGTCGAGTTCCAAAGAATAAAGTGAAACTTTAAT
>NZ_NVEC01000054.1 GCF_002571225.1 Bacillus sp. AFS059628
AAGTTTCACTTTATTTTACAAAGCTAACTCAAAATATTTTCCCCCTTTTAAATCTTTAAATTTAAATGTATCATTATATAATAACAATATTTTAATGTGAGGTGCTTTTTTTGAGAAGTTTAAGTTCAGTAATTGTATCAACAATCTGTTCCATTATCCTAATCCTATGGAATGGACTTTCATTTTATGAAAAATTCACGACAGGAAATTCATATTATTGGCTTAGTGGTATATTAGGCCTCGTTTTCGTGTTCTTTTTCATCCAAAATATGCGGGATATACTTAACAAAAACTACAAAATATCCTAAACCATCTAAAAAGATATAATAGACAGTTCTGTTAACCGGTACCTATTTGCAGCTCCCCTTTCAAAAAAGACTAACCCTCCTCTAAATTTGTCAATCATTTTAATTTTCATAAAAAAATGATAAAATGTAACCATGTGTTTTCAGAATAATTAAAAATGCAGATAGAAAACACTGTTTTTAGGAGGGGTTTTGATGACTTACACGTTAGCAACTAGAATGAAAGCATTCCAATCTTCTATATTTAGTGAATTAGGAGCTTATAAAAAAGAAAAAATTGCAGCAGGTCACAAAATGATTGATTTAAGTATCGGGAATCCTGATATGCCACCTGCTGACTTCGTAAGAGAAGAAATGGTACATACAGCAAATCAAAAAGAAAGCTATGGATACACTTTAAGTGGTATTCAAGAATTTCACGAAGCTGTAACTGAATATTACAACAACACTCATAACGTTATATTAAATGCTGATAAAGAAGTTTTATTATTAATGGGGTCACAGGACGGACTTGTTCATTTACCTATGGTTTATGCGAACCCGGGAGATATTATACTAGTTCCTGATCCAGGATATACAGCTTATGAAACAGGAATTCAAATGGCTGGAGCAACATCTTACTACATGCCTTTAAAGAAAGAAAATGATTTTTTACCTAACTTAGATGCGATCCCTGTAGAAATCGCCGATCAAGCGAAGATGATGATTTTAAACTTCCCAGGGAATCCCGTCCCAGCAATGGCTCATGAAGATTTTTTTAAAGAGGTAATCGCATTTGCGAAAAAGCATAATATTATCGTTGTCCATGATTTTGCTTATGCTGAATTTTATTTTGATGGTAAAAAACCAATTAGCTTCCTCTCTGTACCTGGTGCTAAAGAAGTTGGCGTAGAAATAAACTCTTTGTCAAAAAGTTATAGTTTAGCAGGTAGCCGTATTGGTTATATGATTGGTAATGAAGAAATTGTTGGCGCGCTTACACAATTTAAATCTAATACAGATTACGGAGTGTTTTTACCAATTCAAAAAGCAGCATCAGCGGCACTAAGAAATGGCGCTTCGTTCTGTGAGAAAAATCGCGGTATTTATCAAGAACGTAGAGACACTTTAGTTGATGGATTCCGCACATTTGACTGGAATGTCGATAAGCCAGCAGGTAGTATGTTCGTCTGGGCCGAAATTCCGAAAGGCTGGACTTCTATAGATTTCGCTTATGCATTAATGGATCGTGCGAATGTCGTTGTTACACCAGGTCATGCATTTGGACCTCACGGAGAAGGCTTTGTACGTATTGCACTTGTTCAAGATAAAGAAGTGTTACAACAAGTTGTTGAAAACATTAGAAATAGCGGTATTTTTTCTCTTGAAAAAGTAAATGAATTAGTTAAAAATTAATGATAACTCCCCTGCTTAACTGTAGCAGGGGTATTATTCATTGGAGGTATTTTCATATGCATATTACAGACACACTTCCCCATCGTTATCCATTTTTAATGATTGATAACGTAACAAATGTAAAACATGGTGAGTCCGTTACAGGATATAAACTCATTACAAATAACGAGTGGTTTATAAATGATAGTCAACAACATATGCCTCATATGTTAATTGTAGAAGCACTTGCTCAGCTTAGTGCATTTGTACATGCGAGTGGCTCTGAAGGACTAGGCTTCCTCTCCTCATTAGATGGGGTTGAATTCCACGGAAAAGCATACCCCGGTGATAAACTGGATTTACATTATGAGCTAACTCGTAATCGCCGAGGTTTTGTTCTCGGTAAAGGTACTGCAACTGTAAACGATCAGCCGATTGTAACGATAGAAAAGCTATTAATATATCAAGCAGAATAGAGACGATGTAATCCTACAGGGGATCTATCTCCTGCAAATTCTTTTTACTAACATGAACAGGGTAAATAAATAACTTGGTTAGGGGCAGGAAAATGGAAAGTACTATCGGTATCGATGCTGGAGGAACATTAACGAAAATTGCTTATTTGAACGAACGAAAACAATTAACTTTTCAAAAATTTCATTCCAATAAACAAAATAAAATAATAGATTGGCTTAAGAAAAATGCTGGTATAAAACAAATATGTATTACAGGTGGTAAAGCAAAACAATTACAGCAACTACTTTCCCCCTCATATAAAATAGTAGAACTAAACGAATTTGAAGCTACTCTTGTAGGTGTACGATACATATTAAAAGAAGAGAAATATGATATAAATAACTTCATTTTAACAAATATTGGTACAGGTACTTCCATTCATTACGTGTATAATGACAAATATGTTCGTGCTGGTGGAACCGGTGTTGGTGGTGGTACTATTATGGGGCTTTCAAAATTATTAACAAATATAGATCATTTTGAAGATGTGATTCCTTTAACAAAAGTAGGTTCTAGAACAGATTTAGATATTACGGTTGGAGATATTTACGGTGGTATTCTCTCTCCTATTGATAATAGCTTAACTGCTAGCAATTTTGGTAAAGCCGCTATTTCAGAATCAAAATATAATAGCTCAGACATACTTGCTACTGTACAAGGACTCGTCGGTGAAGTCGTTACTGCATTAAGCCTACAATTCGCCGAAACAAAAAACATTGACCATATTATTTATATCGGTTCCACTCTATGTAATAACGTACACCTTCAAAATATTATTCGGAGCTACACAAAATATCAAAATAAAACACCTATTTTTTTACAAGATGGTGATAATAGCGGTGCGATTGGTGCTTTACTTTATGTTACGAATCAAAAAAGCTGACTTTTGTCAGCTTTTTTACAACGGTACTTCAAATTCAATAATTGATTCCCCGTTCTCTCCAATTCTTTCTACACTAATTCTATCAATTACACATTGTAACTTTTCAGGGAAACTATGAATATCCTTAGCTGCTTCAGTAGCTAACTCAGCACTTTCTTTTCTCCCGACTGTTACATGCGGTATGTATGGAATATCTCCTTTTAAAAATTGTATTAAAGGTCCTGTATAAAGCAAATCATGTAGTTCTTCTATTTGTTTTTTCCCCTTTTCAACTCGTAAAAACAAATATTCCCCTTCACCTGTAATTTGATTCGCAAATTTAATTTCTATCTCTTGTATCCTTTTTGATAATTTTAAAATATGTAACTTCAGTTCATCATTTGAAATCGAGCTTTCAAATGGGAATATAACTGTAATATGCGGTGGGATTAAACCAAATAAAGGATCATGTTTTTTCCTAATGTCCTCAATTTCATTAATAGACATGTCGTTTAGAAAAAGTAAAATTGTGCGCATTTTTATATCCCCTACTTTCTCTTTTTATATTCATCATATTGTATGGTAGCTTGCACTTCAACAAATGATTTCAATTACATATAAAAAGAAAAAACTTCTCAAAAGAAAAGTTTTTTCTTATCTTCTTCACTAACGGAGCTAATTGCCTGTACTAACTTATGTAAATAATGATCTTGCATTCGATGATAAGTAATTTTATATACTAACTCCACCTATTTTCCTCCCATCATTTCAACTGCTGTACTGGATACTTTACAAATAAAGCCTTCCTAAACTCTTTATCATTCATAAGCATTGTAATTTCTTCGTTATTTTCGTTAAGAAACTTTACTACTTTCTTTTTATCCCATATATCATTTTCTTTTGGAAAATCATCAAATTTTTCATACAGAATTGATAGTATTTCTTCTCTTTTTATCATGAATTTTTTATTTTCTACTTGAAACTCGTAACCTTTTGCATTTGGTACTAGAACTGCTAGATAAGTAATGTTAAAGAGAAAATTCTTCTCCATCGTATCCTTACCATCAAACCAATACGTCTCAACCATGTCTTCTGTCAGAGTTCCATTTCCTTTTGCACCATAGTACACCTTTATACTTTCATTCTCTAAACTAATACTTTGAAATGTATCACCACCGGGTAAATGATTAACAATTGCAACCACATCTGAGTTATTACCAACATATGTTCCAGCATATTTCTTAAAGTCACCAGGTTTCACATCACATATTTCTTTTATTCTTTCTCCGCTAGAACAAGCAGTAATAAATAAAAAAATTGTTAGCATAACAACTACATTACGATGCATATATTTCATTTAGCATCCCCCATTTTTATCGATATTTCGTTAATTACAATACATCTTCTCAAAACCCTTTAAAACATACGTATTTTAATCAAAATTAAAAATTTTCATTTTTTTCGTTTACAATTATCCATTAATTGTATATAATTACTAACGTAAGAAAAATATTCTAAAAGGAGGTCGAAGGAAATGATGAAATTACAATTACATGCTTTAACTTTAGCGTTAACTGCACCTTTGTTTTTCGGACAATTAAATATGAATTCGACCACCCTAATGGAGAATTGAAAATCGTACACTATTTCGATTAATTCATAAATTCGCCACAGGAGGTCGTATACTTTCCTGTGGCTTTTTCACGCCCTGCCATAGGAGAACTATATCTTCCTGTGGCTTTTTTGTGCGATTTTTTAGCCTCTTACATCATTTTTTTAAGAAAGGAGCAACATTCGATGACTATTAGCGTATTGTTTTTAAGTATTACGATTCAAAGAAATAAAATTTCTAAAGATGAAATGTTTCATAATGAGCAAATAGAAAAAGCTATGAATGATGTTAAGGAGCGCCAAGCACTTTATTGTGATCACATGTAATTCCTTTTCGAAAGGAGGAATTCATTTATGACTTTTCATATTTTCTTTTTTACGACTGTACTTCAGAAGAATACTTTAACTGAAGCTGAAATCAATCGTAAACAACAAATAAAACAACTAACTGATAAAATGACTGACATTAAAAGTTCATATTATACACATATGTATTAAAAATATATTTTTAAGGAGCAATTCCCTAATGAAATTTAAAGCATTCTTTTTAACCATTACGATTCAAAAACGTAAGCTTTCTCAAAATGAGATTTTGCGTGAGCAACACATTCAATCTATTATGGACGAAGTGAAAGAGCGTCAAGCTTCTTATTACAGCCGTTTTTTCTAAATAACTTTTAAAGGGGTAAAAACAAATGAAATTTAAAGTATTCTTTTTAACCATTACGATTCAAAAAACTAAGTTCTCCGACAGTGAAATATTGCATGATTATCAAATTAATAAAGCTATGGAAGATGTAAAAGAACGCCAAAGTCACTACTGTAGCCATCTATAATTCCTTTCGAAAGGAGGAATGTATTATGAAGTTTCACCTTTTCTTTTTAACAATTACAATTCAGAAAAAAAACTATTCTGAAGCTGAATTAAAACAAGAGCAACAATACAAACAGGTTATAGACGAAATTCGAGATCGTAGAAGCAAATACTACTCTCACCTATAATCCTTTAAAAATATAAAACTTGAAAGGAGTCGATTATGATGTTGATAGCACGTTGTAAGGAAATGATTTGGATAGTTAAGAGGGATTCCACATAGTTTTACGAGGCTATATCATACGAATTTTTCGCTACATTTGATATGCAATAAATATATAATAAAATTGCATCAATACACTTTTTAACATTGATTAGCAAACAAAAAGATACACCACTAAAAAAGCGGTGTATCTTTCTCAACATATATTATTTTCGATTACTTCGTTTCGTCTTAAACAGTCTCACTAAGTTTGATACAACTGTTTTCGTTACTGCATAAACTGGTACTGCCAAAATCATTCCGATAATTCCCGCAAAGTTACCTACCCCTAAAATTAAAATAATAATTGTTAACGGGTGGATATTTAATTTTGAACTCATAATACGCGGTGAAATGATGTTACTTTCAAATTGTTGTACAATTGTTACGATAATAATTACGTACAACGCTTGCATCGGAGATACGAACAGACCTACGATAACAGCTGGTGCTGCACCGATAAACGGACCTAAGTTAGGAATGATATTTGTAAATGCTGCTATAATTCCTAAAACGAAAGCATACGGTAAATCGATAATTAAATAACCGATAAAAGTAAAAGCACCTACAAATATACAAACGAGCGCTTGCCCTTGAATATATGCAGATAATGTTTCGTTCGTTTCTTTAATGATACGAAGCCCTTCTTCACGGTATGACTCTGGTAATAAACTTACTGCTTTTCCTGGAAACGCATGTCCATCTTTAAACATATAAAATAAAATGAACGGTACTGTGAAAATCACTAATGCGACGTTCGTTATAATACCAAATAAAGCCGTTGCACTCGACGTAATCGTGTTTGGTATATCCTTTAAGTATTCAATTGCATTTTTTTCAATTGTTTCAATGGAAACATAGTTTTGTGTAGATAACCATTCAAACAATCTATGATGGGATAAATCTTGTATGTATAGTTTTCCCTCTTTTATATAGCCTGGCATATTTTTCACCAAATCCATTAGCTGTTGTGAGATCGTTGGAACAACTACCCCAACGCCAACCGCAGTTAATGTTATGATAAAAAGATATAACAGTAAAATCGCTAAATTTCTAGGTACTTTTTTCTCCTCTAAAAAGACTAACACCGGATTAAATATGAAGTATAAAAATAACGCGATTAAGATTGGGAAAAACAGCGTTGATATGAAGATACCAATTGGTTGAAATAGAAACGATATTTTTGTGCAAATAAATATGATCGCTACAACCATTAGCACTTCTAATGTCCAAAAGTGCACTTTCGATTTCAAAAAAACGTCCTCCTTTAAACTAGCACTTCACTTCATTGTACCAAAATAAGCAAGAATTTCACATAATATTTTCCTTTACAATATTCCAAAATACCAATAAATACACTACAATGAGATTACATACAAATTTGCAGGTAAAGGTGATAAAAATGACACAATGCATCATTTGCAGAAAAGATACGAAAGAACTTAGTGAACAATATGTCATCCCAGAAATATTATGTGGATATTATTTCACAAACTCAATTTGTGATACTTGTCATGAACAAATGACAACAAATATTGATCGCCCCTTAATTCGGCATAAATTAAGTCAATATAAGATTGAGCAAATGAAAAAACAAATTGACTCTCCCCTGTATACGAATGAGCATGGTGAAGAACTTGCGGCAGCTGAGACTGATGTTGTTGAAGTAAGTGATGAAATACTTTATTCCAATGCATTAATTATGAAACTATGTAAAAAGCACGATATTTCACTACATAACGAAATTTGGAAAGAAGAACGTGTAACGAAAGTAGCTAGCTCTATTCAACGTGAATTACTTTTAGATAACCGTAAGTATAAAATGAGTGTATTAAAAATGGCTTATACATTCGCTGTACAAGCCGTTGATGGCTATTTTGAAGATCCAGATGCGATTGATATTTCTAATATTCTATCAAATTCCGATTTCATGGAATTAAAAGAAAAGAGCATTGTGCGCGATTTAAGTAAAAGTTCTTTATGGAATACATTAAATACAAATAGTGAAAACCATTACTTTATTTTATTAAGTGATAAAGATGGCCTATTTTGTTTCATTCGTCTATTTGATATCTTTGATGTTGTCGTTCATTTATCAGAAAAGAGATATGAACTTCCATCACCCATTGTCGGTGTAAATAATGTAAGTAAGCAGGAATTTTATGTCCAAACTTTAAAAGAATATATGGATGGGCTATTTAAAGAAAAAACTCCTTCTATTTAATCGAAATCAGAACATACGGTCTCCTTTCTTGATGAAAAGACACTGTGTTATAATAAGTATGAAAAGAACAATACAATCACATAAACTAATTATTAATTGTATATAAATAAAAAAGACTAGTGTGCGGCTACACACTAGTCCACGTAACTTAGCAGATTGGATTGTTCATTTATCCTATTTGTTTCTTACAAACAAAACAACCCACATTCTATTGGCATAGGTGGGTTGTTATTTTTTGAGCTTGTCTATTAAAACGACGACGAACGTTAACAATGCAACGAGAAACAGTCCACCCTGCAGTAGCAACGCTATTTCACTCACGTATTATCACCCCCCTCCTACTTTGGAGAAGTGATAATTGAACAACCAACCGTACCTTAAGTTACTATTTAATTTTACCATATTTTCTAATAGTTTACGATGAAAACCCGCAAGTGAAATACTTGCGGGTTTCTTTATCACGTATTAACAGACAATAAACAAAATGAAGCAAAACATAGGTGAAACTGTAATCCTCACTATTTTTTTAATGCATAAGCATCTGCTATCATTTCACCAACAATTTTAGTTTCTTGTTTCTTTTCCTCTTTCAATAAAGGAAATAACAGTTCTGCCACCTCATACGCTTCTTCTAAATGCGGATATCCTGATAAAACAAACGTATCAATTCCTAACGCTTCATATTCTTTTATTCTTTCTGCTACTGTGTGCGGATCTCCTACAAGGGCAGTACCTGCACCACCTCTAACAAGCCCGATGCCAGCCCATAAGTTAGGACTTATCTCTAGCGACTCTCTCGTACCTTTATTTAAATGTGTCATCCGTTTTTGACCGACTGAATCATATCTTGCAAATGTTTTTTGAGCAAGCTCAATCGTTTCATTATCTACATATTGAATTAACTTTTCAGCCTCTTCCCATGCCTCCTCCTCTGTTTCTCTTACAATTACGTGTAACCTAATGCCAAACCGTACGTTACGCCCCTTCTCTTCCGCAAGTTTTTTTACTTCTTCTATTTTCTCTTTCACTTGCTCTGGTGGCTCTCCCCACGTTAAATATACATCACTGTGTTCTGCTGCAACTTCTTTACCTGCCGCAGACGATCCGCCAAAATAAATTGGTGGATACGGTGTTTGAACTGGCGGGAATACGACTTTACTATCTGTAACTTTAATATGTTTTCCTTCTAAAGAGATCGTTTCACCTTGTAAGGTCGATTTCCAAACTTTTAAAAATTCATCCGCTGCTTCATACCTTTCATCATGTTCAAGATACAATCCATCACCTTGCAATTCAACAGGATCTCCTCCGGCTACTACATTAATAAGTAACCTCCCATCTGAAATTCTATCAAATGTTGATGCCATCCTCGCTGCTACTGTCGGTGACATTAGTCCTGGTCTAACTGCTACTAAAAATTTTAATTTCTCAGTCTCAGCGGCAAGTGCCGATGCTAATACCCAAGGATCTTCACAACCTTGACCAGTTGGAAGTAACACTCCCGTATATCCTAAATAATCAGCTGCCTGTGCAACTTGTTTATAATAACCATATTCAGCTGCTCTTCCTCTTTTTGTCGTTCCTAAATATCGACCATCTCCATAAGCTGGAATAAACCATAACAATTCCATACTATTACACACCCCTTAATTGTTTTGAAAAATCCACTAAAACACTCTATATAAATTACCCCTAATAATTTATATATTAATTCCCTGTCTCTCCTTTAAAATTATCTCGCCATCTTAAAAACTTCACCTCTAGTAAACGTACGAGTGAATCAGAAAACTTCCCAACGAACGCAAAGATAATAATGCCAACAAATACAATGTCTGTATTTGAAAATTGCCTTGCATCCATAATCATATAACCAATACCTTCTGTAGATCCCATAAGTTCTGCTACTACTAAACTCACCCATGCAACTCCTAATGATAACCTTGCTCCAAGCAATAGGTTCGGCAATGCCGCCGGTAAAATTAGTTTCGTAATTAATTTTCTTTTACTAAACTCTAACACTCTCGCAACATCAAATAATTTTGAATCTACACCCCGTATTCCTAAAAAAGCATTTACGTATAAAGGAAAAAATGCACCGTCTGCAATTAATAATACTTTCGATGTTTCTCCAAAACCGAACCATAATACGAAAAGCGGTGCAACAGCTAAATGAGGTACAGTTCGTAACATTTGTACAGACGGATCTAAATATTGCTCACTTCTCGTTGAAAACCCAACAATCGTCCCTAAAATAATGCCTAAACTCCCGCCGATAAAGAAGCCAGCCGCAGCCCTAAACACACTAATGTTTAAATGACCGAATAACTCTCCTGTTTTTATAAGTTCTTGAAAAGCTAGAAATATATCTAAAGGTGTTGGTAATACTGTTTTAGAAACTAGACCGAACACTCCGGCTAACTGCCAAATACTTAATACGATAATCGGTATCATAATCGCTCTTACTACCACTTTCACATTCGTCTTTCGCACTTTCTTTACATTATTTTTTCTAATCGTTATACTCGCCCTTTTCATAATAGCTTTCGTATTCTCCAATTTACAAAACCTCTTTTCATTTCACCTTTACTGCTTTTTCTACGAAAGAATTATCTACAACTTTATCTGTCTTGATTTCTTTCTTTATAGAACCGAGTTTATATTGAAAATCCGCTGTCTTTTGCTGTTCCACTATTATTTCTTTCGTTACTGGAACTAAAATTGGTTTGTCATGATTAAACACTTCTTTTACAATGTCAGCATCTATTTTCTTTGCAGAAGTATATATTTTTATCGCCTCATCTAAGTTTGATTCTTGCCATACACGAGCTTTTTCATAAACTTTGAGAAACTTCTCAACTAATTGTGGATGCTCTTTCGCAAACTTTGTTCTTGCAATTAAAAACTCTGGTGAAGAAACCTTTA
This sequence comes from Bacillus sp. AFS059628, assembly GCF_002571225.1. Taxonomy (GTDB): domain Bacteria; phylum Bacillota; class Bacilli; order Bacillales; family Bacillaceae_G; genus Bacillus_A. The sequence continues at coordinate 10,891 of NZ_NVEC01000054.1, forward strand.
ATCGTTCACCATCTGTAATAACCTTTGCTCCTTTATTTAACGTATGTAGTGAAATGAATGGATCCCAAATGGCCCATGCATCTACTGATCCTGATTCAAATGCTGGCTGTGCTTCATCTGGTTGCAGTTGAATGACATTTACATCTTTCGCATTGATACCTTCTTTTTCTAATGCTCGATATAATAAATTAAACGCGCTACTCCCTTTTGCTACGGCAATTTTTTTACCTTTTAAATCTTTTACACTTGTAATCTTGCTATCTTTTTGTACTAGAATACCAGTTCCTTTCCTTGCATAACTGGTATTAGCAATTTCGGTAAATTCAATACCTGCTGCTTGCGCGGAAATAACCGGGGAGTTGCCAACTTCACCAAAATCTAATCGATTTGATGCGATTGCTTCAAAATAAGGAGGTCCGCTTTGGAACTCTGTCCATTTCACTTTAACGCCTTCTTTTTTAAACTCTTCTTCAAGCCATCCTTTTTTCTGTGCTAGTAATAGTGGACTTAACCCTTGCTGAATACCAATTTGTACTGTTACATCTTCCTTCTTACTACTTGCTGTGCTTTTTTCACATCCAAATAAAAATAAAGAAATAGCTACTGCAAAAGAAAGAACTTTAATTTTTTTATACATATACTCACTCTTTTCCTATATACTTGTTTGAATTAATCCCCCGTGTTCAAACTGCTGTAATACTTTCTTTCGAATTTCTTGGAATGACTCCGAAGTTTTACTACGCGGATAAGATAAATTATTTTCAATCACTTTATGTATTTTTCCAGGCTTTGCACTCATGAGGATAATTCGGTTTGAAAGGTATATCGCTTCGTCAATATCATGAGTGACAAATAACATTGTCGTTTTCTTCTGCTCCCAAATGTTCAACAGTACTTCTTGCAAATGACTTCTAGTAAAAGCATCAAGTGCCCCGAATGGTTCATCAAGTAATAATACATTCGGATCTCTTAATAAAGCTCTCGCAATCGCAACACGTTGTGACATCCCGCCCGAAATTTCTTTCGGATAAGATTTTTCAAAGCCGTCTAATCGAACGATTTCAATCCATTCCTTTACCTTATTTTTTACGTACTTGCCTTTTAACGACAAATCTGCAGCAATATTTTCTTCAACTGTTAACCATGGAAATAAGCGATGTTCTTGAAAAATAAAACCTTGTTTCTTACTTGGTTTTACGATTTTCTCCCCATCGATGATAACTTTACCTTCAAATTCGTTATCTAATCCTGCAACAATTTTCAAAAGCGTACTTTTCCCACAACCACTCGGTCCAATTACAGTGACAAAATCCCCTTTCTCTAATTGAAAATTAATATCTTCTAATACTTGAACCGTACCAGTTTGTTTTGAAAAATATTTTGAAACCCCTTCAATTGAAACAGTCACTACTTCTCCTCCTTGAAATGATTCATCTAAATGAACAGATTCATTATTTATATAATAAAAAAACCAAAGGCATTTCATNNATGAAATGCCTTTGGTTTTTCCAATCAGCTATACGTTATAGAATTAACTACATATTATACAAATATTTCCGATAAGTCAACTAGGTTTTATTAAACTTTATTTATTTTTAAAAATAGTAGCAGTTTCTATAATGATGTTTGGAAGCAACTCTTGTATTGTATTCAATACTGTATGAAGAGCTTTTTCTACATATCCATCTTCAAATTGTTCTAACGGTTCAAGTAATTCATCCTCATCCAATATGAAAAATTCTCCGCTTGGAAGTACCATAATATCAACAATTAAATCTTCAAAGGATACCACTTCATCCGTTATACATGTATTCTTTACAATATTAAAATAAGAACCTAGATAACTCCCACCCTGATCTCTCCAAACGTATAAATTATATGGGCGATTTCCCCAGTAATATGCAACTGTATAACTTCCTTTCGGGATCGTTAACTTCGTATCGTTTGCTGTCATAGTAAAAGAGTACTGTACTTCATGATACAAAACAATTTTATCTGGCTGCGTTTCTATTAATAAACAAGCATGATCTACAGTTGAAGCATCATAGCGAATTTTCCTTTCAATAATTTCAATCCCTAACGTATGTAAGCAACTCATTTTTAAATTCCCCTTTAGTTGTAGTTCTTTCATTATACCCCTTTTTCCACTAAGAAGCCGTTCAGTGAATTCGTTTCTTGTTTTATTAATATAATCTCATTTTCTTTCCCACAAAAAAGCTCCTTCTAAGTTAGAAGGAACTCCCAGTTGTATCATTATTTTATAACCCATAATTTATATGCCCTTACTTCCAAACGAAACTTAGATTCTTTTAACCACTCTACAGCAATACATACAAGAGGAGATGAATTATCTTCAGTAATACTTTCTACCGGAATCCATCTAGCTCCTATTGAATCTTGACCTTCAAATTGTTCCGGTACTTTGAATTCACCTTCACACCTTTCAACAAAGTAAAAAACTGCGATATGATGAACATGTGTGTACTCCTTGAATTTTGATGGGAATTGAAAATCAACTGTACCTATTTGTTTTACTACCTTCACTTTCAACCCAGTCTCTTCTTTCATCTCTCTATGAAGTCCAGCTAGTAATGACTCTCCTTCTTCTAAACTACCACCAGGTAAATCATACCGATTTCTATATGGACCTTTAATTTTATCAATTACTAATAAATTATTGTCTTCGATACAAATGCCGTACACCCTAAACGCACGATGAAAATTAGTAAAATTATTCACGCTTCAACTTCTCCATAACTGCATCATAAAACTTCCGTTCCTCATCAACATTTAAGTGAACACGACTTACTGTTTTAGAAAATCCATATAACAATTGCGCCTTCACTGACCCTTTTAGTGTTATTTCAAATGTCGGAGGTTCCTTTATAAATTCCATAACGGTTGCGTCAAGAACTTCTTTCTCTTTCTTTAAAAGTTCGCCTTTATAAAACTCAATTTTATCAATTTTTGTAAATGGTATAACAATTTTCTTTCCTAATCCAATTTGAATGATTATTTTTTCTTCCGCAACAATAATTGGATTTCTTCGCATTGCTTGTATTTCAGCTAAAAAGAAAAACATTGCGTATACGTTTAAAATAAGTAAAATCCATGCTACTACTGGGTTCCATTGATGAAGTAAATAATGAAAACCGATACTTTCTATTACGGTTGCATGGATAATCATAATATACACACCTATTGCACCTGTCTTTTTGTAATATGAGTATACGCATTCACCTTCTGGTACTTTTACACGCCACGATAAAAATGCATAGTAGATTAACTTACACTCTGTTACAATGACATCTACTAATTTATTTCTTTTCATAGTAGCATCAAACGCTGCATCAATTGCATAAGAAAATGAAGAATACTCTCTTTTATATTCTTTATATTTTTGTATTATGTTAGGTAGCATTTTAACAATTTTATATAGAAGGAATAATTCTACGCATACAAATGCAATTTCTCCCGCCACTATAACATAAGAAACGTATGAAAAATCTTGAAAATAATCACTTGGAATAATAAATCTTGCAAATATATAACCAGCTATTACAACAGGAAATAAATACGTTAATGAGTATCTTTTCCGAATGATAAAGAAATACGTAATGACCGGAATTACAAACATACAATCTAGCAAGGAACCAAGTACTACTTCTTTCGGAGCAGCTGGTACAATTGGAAGGGCATACAATACATAGTTTGATAATAAGATGAAAGATATTAGTCCAAACCAAATACCTTTTCGCCTTCGTGATAATGCGACATTCATACGTTCACCCTCTTATTTTAAAACCTCATCTAAATGATCTTTATAAAATGAAATAGCACGCTCAAACTCTTTTACTCTCTCTACTTTTACGACTGTTTCAAGTAATAATTTCATTGCGGATTCATGATCGTTTACATTATATTTTGCTAATGATAAAAATACTTTTATCACGTCATTATCCGGGAACTGCTGCAAACCTGTTTCTAAAACAGTAATCGCTTTGTCATACTCACCTATACAGCGATATGTACTGCCAAGACCGATATACGCTCCGCAAAGTGACTCACCATCAAGACCGTTTGCAATTGCCTGTTCATAATACGGCACAGCCTCCGTTTCAAGTCCCATTACATCATGTATCCAAGCGCATTGAAAAAGCACTTCTGCATCTCGCGTAAAGTTTGTTAATCCGATAAGTATCTCTTTGGACTGCGCATATTTCTTTTCATTTCTTAGTTTAATAGCTTGCTTTAATAAATGTTCCATAGAATCCACTCCTCACCAATTATGCTATGTATCCATCTTAAATGGTTAACGTTTGTGCAAAAGTAAAATTCCCATAAATTAAAGTTTCGCTTCTCTCTATATGCTATGCGGATTTACTCTTATCCAAATACTTAAAATTATAAAGTGATAACACGATTACATAGTACTTCTAACCTTTTGACAATTTCTTTCGCTGTTTCATCTTTCCCATTACACGACTTCTCTTTACCGTCTTGTCCAATTACATAGTGTACGGCTCCGCGCGAATATAAAGAATGTGGTGAATTTGCGATCATTACACTCGCCTTAGCTTCTTTCATTCTATTTTTCGCTCTTTCAAACAGTTCTTCTTCATTCACATCACTTTCAAGTTTAAATCCAACAAGTACCGTTTCTGGATCCCACTCTTTTATTTGTTTTAATACTTTCGGAGCCTTTTGAAAATGAATAATTGGTGCTATATCACTAGAAATTTTTCCATTCATATTAAGAACATTACCATCTTGATCACAAATTTTGTCTACAACCCAATCTGATCCAGCCGCTGCCATAATAACTGCATCGACCTTTTCGTGCGTAATTATACTCTTCATTTTATCTTGTAAATCAACAATTCCTTCAAATGGGTGTAATTCCAATTGATTATTTATATCGTTCGGTTTCTCCGCAAAATAACCGTGTAAATATATAACATGTGCCCCTTTATTTATAAGCTCTTCGGCGATTATTCTTCCTATTGTTCCTTTTGCCATATTCGTATGACCACGCACTTGGTCCCATTTTTCTAAACAACCACCACTTGTAATTAATACCTTTTTCCCCTTCATAGTAACCATCCCTTACTTATTTTTCTTACGAAACCATTCTGTTCCAAAGTCAACTATATCACGTTGTTTCATAAGACGACACTTTGCGTTTCCTATTTTCCCATTTGTTACAGTTGCCTTTTGTTCAAACGCTACACCAATTTCTACAAACTTATCAGAATCGTAATCCATATCAACAAACTCTTTCCAAACTCTTTCACCATTTTCTATAATAGGCGCTCCTACTTTTATTAACTCACATGCACCAGAACGTACTTCAGATAAATGTACAGACGTATTTGAGTCATATCCAACACCAATTAATAATATGTATCCATCTAAATCATATATTTTTCTTAATGGAGACTCTTCTCCTAAACTCATTGATAGTGACTGATTCATCGTTATTTCTTCTGCATGTTTTCCCCATGCAGCAAAACTTCCTAATGGATGATTGCTACGTACTACATTCGGATATGTACGAAAACATTCAACTACCTTCCCCATTGCCCTTGTTGGTGTTATATGCGGCTCAAATGCTGGTACGTTTTCCCGAATAATTTGCCACCATTCTTCAGGTACAGGTGGTCTTGACCAATGTTTCGGATCAGATAAATCTGAAGATTGCGTTGGCATAATAATGGTTCCCTCTTCTGTAATCACTTTCATTAATGCCTCTACTACCGCAACTGCTCCGCCTGCTACCCAACCAATAGAACTTAGCGAAGAATGTACAATAACCGTCATTCCTTTTTCTAACCCTAATTTTCTTAAATCATTTGTAATTGTTTTAATTGTATTTGGCAATGGCGTACTTGCCACTATGTCATTCATTTTCACGATTGTTCCCCCATTTTGTTTTAAACTACTACATACATATATTATCATATTTTTCTTAATTTTTAACTTAATCGTTTTTATCAACACATTAAAATAGTAATATATTGGTTTTATATAACTAAAGAAGAACGATGAAGGCGTTACATCAAAAAAATAAGAACACTCTATAAACGAAAGAACCCATCAAAACTGATGAGCTCTTTGTTTCATTTATCCCTCAATTGTAACCCCTGTAAACATCGATAAGTTCCCCGTTATTTTCTCACCTACACGTAAAAATAACCCTGCGGCTCTCCCGCTAATGCAGTGTGAACCAATTAATAATTTACCAGTATACGGACCATCCCATGTATCAATTGTATAGTCAGGCATTTCTATGTATTGCTGATATATTTTCCGCTGTTCAAAGTAATACGTTGTTTTATCTTCTGCTAAAAGCTCATCATTTTCGTATATAGATACCCCTCCGCCTTCACGTCCAAATTATAGGAACTTAACTAATTGTCTAATTAGCTCAGATTATTGATTTAATACGAATTAAGGAGCCAAATGATAGTTTTTAGGGATTAGACAACTGTTTATATTTAAAAATAAAATTTTTAATTTCATCTATTTATTTTCACATGTTATTTCTTCATGCTTCTCTGTATATTTATAGTATCATATGCACTACTATAGCAGATACCGATTTTGTAGTAATTTTCAATTTATAAGTTTAACTTGCATGATGATATTGCATTCATAAAGATATTCGCAGGACAAATTTTGTTATTGTTTCACGCTACATTAATAAAACATGGAACTTTTATGATGACAAACTGTAGATTTATGCTATTACTTATGAAATAAACATATACAACAATAGATCACACTGAACGATGCCTATTAAACTCAACTTTTTTCGTTCGTTATACTCAATCAATAACATTAAATTTCATCATATAATCCAATGGTATTTGTGTTGTTGACTATAATTTTTTTCTCTAATTCCTTGATTCTTTGTATTAATGCACTGTTTTGTTGTTGTTGTTTTGATAAACCATCCAATAGTACCGCTATTCTTTCTTCATACTCTTTCAAATGAATTTTTAAATTTTCAATTGTTACATCCCTTTGTTGTAAATAAAATATAGTTTCTTCGAGTTCTCAAATTTTATTTTTATTATCCATCCCCTTTACAAAAACATCCTCTTTTTCTTGCATGCTTATACAATATAAAATATATGCTTCTAAAATTTCCGGATTATTATATACTGTTTGTCTTGATATACCTATATCTTTTACAATATTATTTACACTAATTTTCCCATTGCGATATTCTTGCACAGCAACTTTTCTGCTCATTTCTTTTTGCTGTACTATTGTTTCAATCTTTAGTAAATACTGTTGGATATTAGGTTTTAAAATATTGTATTGAGGTAATTTTAATTGTTCTAACTTCATTTCAATTACTTTTATTATATCCATTTTAAAACCTCCTCTTTTATCACTACAAATGAATTTGCAATGCTATATAATTCCGGGTTCTCCTTTATTACATGCTCTGTCCCTCTTTGTTATATCTCTTTATATAAATATTCCAATTCAGGTAACAAATAATTTTCCACTAACCGAACTAATCTTTTTTTCTCTCGTTCAGCCTCAACAATAAAACCATTATTTTGATTGTACATGATAATTTCTTTTATTTTCATATACCTATTATAAGTTATATCCAAAAATTCAAAACTTACAATGTGCGAAGGAGAAATTTCTGGTATATCTAACTCTAAATTTTTAGGACATTGTCTTCCGTAATTACTTTTTATACAATACCCTTGTTCCTTTTCTCTAATCGGAGAGTTTCCTTTTAATTCTTCAATTATTTCTGCTACATCAATACTAACATTTAAATCGTTTTTCTTAATAAACAGATTAATTTTTCTATGTAACGCCTTTTCAACTTCTTTATCAGAATTGAGAATTGTTTTTTCTTCTTCAATTATCTTTCTTATTTTTTTTTGAGTTTCTTTCACTTGATTTTCATATTTATTTTGTTCCCTAATATAGTGTTGTGTCATATGTAAACTTAAATGATTCATATGCTCTCGTATCCAGTCTAAATTTACATTTTGCTCATACAATTTAGTACAAACAGTAACCCTGTACTGGTGCGGAAGAGGACAGTATACAATATCAGTATCTTCTAATCCTTTTATCAATGCTTGAGGAGAGTATCGAAACTTCTTAATATCATAAACAGACAATGATTTGAAATTATCATTTTCATCTAATGATAGATTTAAACAGGGAATCTTATCCTTATTTTTCAAAACAAAATTAAATAATGCTTTGCGTATACACTGGGATTCCAACGGTCTTCCCTTATATCTACCGTTTTTAACATACACCCCTAACAAATAAGATGAGTTTTCCTTTTTCTGTCCTCTTTAGTCATTTCTACTAGCGTATTATATGCCAATAAAGCATGTTGCGTTAAAAAGGTTTTTGTCCACGCATAAGATTCTCCTGTAATGGTTTTATAAGTAATAAATTTCAAATATGAGACCTTTTCATTTCCATTAAAAATATTTACTTCTTCAATTTGATTTGCTTCTAGTAATCTCAATTCCCCCACCCTCATACCAGTTTGAGATAAAAGTACAATCATACATGCAGCTCTTTTTGATATCTTGTCTTGATTATCATCCAAAATACTATCTAATGCCGCCTTTATAATGCAATTTAAAATATCCTCCGGAATTAAGGTAGTTTTTCTATTTTCAATTTCAGCTTGAATTCGCTGTTGATTAATTGTCGATAATAAGAATTTATAAATATATTTAAAATTCACTTTTCTATCATAGAATTCGATCTTTTTTAAAAACGCCACCACAACTTTTATCTGAAAAGATTTTGAACTTTCTGATACATTCTTGCATACTTCTTCTATATATTGTTTAAAAAGAGAATGTGAAAATAATTTATAATCATCTATCAATTTATCATTCAAAAAATTCATGAATTTCATTAAACACATATAACGTCTTTTTATTGTGGAAAATCTCAAAAGCTTTATCAAAATTAATTCTAATATATATTGTTTTGCATACGTTTTGAATGAGTTTACTACTTCCGAAAAATTAAAATTATAATCACTATGCCTTCCTATTATTATTGTAACTGGATCAAAAAAATCCCATATATCATCATTGAAATATATCTCTTTATTCTTTAATGGTAACCTAAAGATATTCTTTAAATTCATCTGATTAATCTCTGGTTTAACAAATAGCCCCTCTAACTCATCAACATACCATTGTAACCCATTAAAATTAATAACCTCTTTAGGCATTTTTTGATCTCTCCTCTTTTAATTCGTACAGTTTTTTCAGATATGCTACATATAGTTTCTTTATATGTATTAACTCGTCTTTCTCATCATAAACACTCTGCTTAATATCTTTTTCTATCTGTTTTATACTTTTAATTATGTATGGAATTCGATCTAAAGTCGTTATAAAATTAGGACACATTAAACAATCTAAATCTTTTTCTGCAATACATGTTCCTGATTCACAATACCCATTTTCATTTCGTACTGTTACAGATTTTAAAGAATGGATTTCATTAGAAATACTCTCTCTAGGATTTTCCACTACCGTTCCATTAACAATTACATTATCTAACTTAATATAGAACATTGCCTCTAAGTAATTTTGAATATTACTTTTTCTATAGTGCTTAATTGTAGTTTCCATATGTGCATGTCCCGTCACCTTATGAATATCAAATATATTAACTCCTTGTTTTTTACCTTCTTCAAAAATGTTGTTCATAAAAGTATCTCTTAAGTTATAAACAGTATAATTACTTTGAGATAAGTCTAAATTTTTAATAGTTCTCCTAAAATCACGATAAAATACATCCCTCGAAATGACTCTTATTCCTCCTTTAATAGAGGTGTTAAGAAATACGTATTCATTTATTTTTTTATCATTTTTATTTCCATTCCTTAGGAACTCTGTAATTTCAACTGCTAAATTTATTAGCTTCATTACATATTGATTAGGATAATATTTTTTCTTTTCTCTACCCTTTGATTTTCTCAACACCATTAGAACATTTTTATCATTAATTCTTTTTATATCTTTCACTTTAATGCTTAAAATTTCATTGATTCTTAAATTAGTTGTCAATTTAAGTGACAAAATTATCCAATATAATCTATACTTTAGCTCCCCTTTTTTCTCTTTCTCCTTATATTCAAAAATGATTTTATCTAAATCTTCTTTCAATATTGGATTAGGTTTTGCTTCTCCTTTTTCAATTTGATTTAACAATTCAAAACAATGTGTCTCTACATTTTCTAATTCATATTTTGATATATGTTTTAAAAAATCTTTAACTATATATATATGTGCGAATTTATTGATTTGTTATTTTGATACTCATATAAGAGATATAAGCGGAAAGCAGCAATATTTTCAGCTATAAAAATCATTTTTTTATTTGAATTCACTTCTGTTAATGTAGTACAAGAATAATTAAAATCTATTTTCTTTTGAATATACTTTATAAAATAAAACAGACTATATATATCTTTAGATTTCGTATGAATATTTAGTTCAGAATGCCAAAACCAATGCTTTAACAAATATCTAAGCCTTACATTTTTTACTTTTAGAAAGTCTACTAAAAAATACTCATTATGTCTTTTTACAGTACTTCCTTTTTCTTCACCATTTAGGGCAACTATCCATCTAGGGAAAATAGGAATTTCATTTAATTTATTTGCATATACAACCTTAAATCCTTTCGCATATATATTGTGAAAATCCGGACGAAATAGCATGTGTTTATTGATATCATCTTTTAAAGAAAACACCTCATATTTTTGACATAAAAATATATAGAAATTAACTAAAAAACGAGCATAACGTCCTTTGTTATTTGATAGATCTAAATTACGAAAAAAGCGATATTGTTTTTTAAATGTATCTATATTAAAATCTACAAGTTTCTGTGGAAATGCAGACAAAACCATAAAGCTTTGTTCAAACCTATATATAAATTTTCGTATACGAGTATGTCTTTGTTCTGTAAATTTAAGCGTGTCTATAAATTCTCTTAGTAATTTTCTGATGAAATGATTATGACAATGCAAATACAAAAAGGTTGTCTTTACTCCATCCGTACATTTCTGTAAATTCAGTGGTTCGGAATCCTCAAAAAATATAGTTTTAGGTTTACTACCGCCCAATTTCTCCGTAAATATCCATTGATTTTCTTTCAAATAATCCGAATTTTGATCAAGAATTCTTTGGGTTTCATACGCAAAACCATAGACTCCCCTAATTTCAGATAAGCCATTTCCACATCGTTGTATTTGTTTGCACATTTCATTCCAAGATAATTCATTCATGCCTATGTTCGAAAATGTCTGTACCCATGATTTTAAATTAATCTTATACGATGTTTCATTATTTTCAAGTAATAAAATATCTGTTCTTTTTTCTTTTAAGAAATCTAATAAAAGGTTAACAACCTCTTGATCTTGTACAATTCTTTTCAGATGATTTTTATATGACTCCACATTTTTCTCAAAAAGATTCATCGATTTATTCTCCTTATTTATTAATAATAGAGTTCTGGTACAAGTGAAAACATACTTTCTGTCGCCTTTTGATTTGCCTCCAATATGTCTTCCGTGTCCGGTCTAAAATAACATTCAACACTAGCTATGGATTTGTGGCGTAAAGCATATTTCAAATCTAGTTCATCAGCATTTTGATATTTTTTCAAAAACATGGCATAACCATGTCTAAACCGATGGCTTAAATTATGTTCCCTCTCATAAATATCTATATGTAACCCAGCTTTCTTAAAAATCTCTCTTAATGTTTTGTTCCAGCCCGTTTTAGTTAAAGGCGTACCATTTTTACTCAAAAATATATAAAAATTATCATTTCTCCCCAGAACAGACATAAAATCTACTTTGTCTGCGACCGATTTTCCAAGATAATTTTCTCGATTTTTAAATGACATTTTTTCATGAGCGGTTGCAATATACTCGTCTAGTTTTAATAGTAAACAAATACTAGGATAAATCTCTTGATAACCTACTTTTCTAGTCGAATAGTCCTTGCTTTTATAATCATCTTTTCTTATAGGCTTAAGACAAGACTTTGCCATTTGATCACTTCTATCTGATACACGATTACGGATAAAAATACACCCTAAATCATCTAGTTCTTTTTTTGAGCTCTCTAAAAAATCAGTTTTTATATCTTCTAAAGTAAGCCCCAATACCTCACCCAATCTTAAACCACACTCAAACATTAATCGTATTATCATTTCTTCTCTTGCAGAATACTCCGCACGAACAATATTTATTATTGCCTTAAATTCATTAACTTTTATGTACATAGGAACAACATCGTTATTAGAATTGTTACGCTCATTCACAGTATATTTTTCAACTATTTCCTTGTATCCATGAGACAAAAAACCGCTTTTCCCTTTAAACTTGCGTACGGTATTTTTTTTAAATAAAATCGAGTCATCTATACCTAAAAATTCGAAATATTTACGATACACACCAAAATAATTATTTATTGTTAAATTACTTCTTTTAGACTTTAATTTTAATGATATGTCCACTCCATTATTACAATCTCCAAGTAAAAATATTTTTAATAGTTGAACATCACGCCAAGACAAATTTTGAAAATCATTTATATCAAATAATTCTACGAAACTGTAAAATAATTTTATTGCAGTTAAAGCTTGTTCACTTGTATTATAGGGTTTTTCAGCAAGATGAAAATTCAAAAATTCATACGCATTCGAAATTACTTTTTTTCTACAATCGTAAATTATCATGTACTTATAGTTATCTTTGTTGACTATTGCACTACTTATGTAAACAGTTTCCTCCAATCTTATTTTTTTATCCAATGTAAGGTAATACTTTCTAAATGCTAAAGAAGAAAATCCATTCAGTTCCTCTATTACAATCATATTGATTCCCCCAGATATTTTTAATACATACCTACATAATTTTAATATCATGTTTTCCCATCGATTAAGACAATGTACGATTATTAATCCTAACACTGACCAAATATATATTTTCTTGTGTGTATTTTATAGACAGTACAAATCAGCTATAAAAATCAACATTATCCCCATGTTCCGCGATTATCTAAAAAGTATTGGAAAATGACATTTAAAATTAATATTACAAGCTTCATTTCTAATTTATTTCACTATTATATCATTTTCAATATATGTAAATTCCTCAAAAAATATATATGATCAAACTCTTTTAAGGATTTAACTAATGTATTTGTTGTCTTTCTATTAATTATTTTAAACGTAAAATTCACACCTGTGTTTAAAAGTATCAAAAAAAGGAAATAAATACTTATAAGTTTTATTTAAGGAGGCAACTTAAATGTCAATAATTTGTGCTAATGTAAAAATTTCAGGAACTAGACCACTCTTATTTAATCGATTTACCGAAGAGGCAATTCCTATAACCAAACAAGAAAAATGGGGAGTTCCAGGAAATAATCCACAAGAATGGAAGAAAACCTTTCAAGCCACTCCACAAGGTCAACTTTACTTGGATCCTATTTATATTTTCTCTTGTTTACGCGCAGGAGGAAAATTTATTTCCAAAGGAAGAGGAACCTTAGAGCCAGACGTATCTTCAACTCTCCAAGTATTAGATAACAAAATATTAATTAACAGGTTTCTTCCACCCATTAACGAAATAACAAGGGATGATAAAAGGGATGTTTATATTGACGTACGCCCTGTTTCTAGAAGAGGAGTAAAAAATATACGTTATCGCTTAGCTATTTCATCCGGTTGGGAAACAGAGTTCAGTATAATATGGGAGGGAACCTTAATTAGCCGTGAACAAATGAGAGCTATTTGCCAAGATGCTGGTGCGTACGCCGGATTAGGAGATGCAAGAAAGGTTGGATTTGGTCGATTCCATGTCACTGATTTTAACATCATCCAGCAAAAAGCACATGCCTAAGAAAAGAACCCCTTATGAAACTTGGAGGATAAACATAAGACCTATTGTATGGAACAGAGATAATAAAAAATGTATACGTTGTAAAAAGACAGTTCTATTAAACGAGTGTCATATAGATCATATAATCAGTGGGATACGTGGAGACAATAGGCTTCAAAATTTACGTACTCTTTGTAGAAGATGTCACGTTTTACGTGCAGATCACTTTCATCGTGGTATGATTGCAAAAGCTTTAAAAGATGGAGTTATAACAGCCGATTGGCGTCAATATGTTTAGGAAAAAGAATCAATATTGAAAAGGTAGAACAGAATTTTTTATATTTCCTAATGAAATAGTAATAATATAGAAATTCAAATATAGTTAAATTGGTGCATTTTATAAAGCACAACTAGATGTATGGTACGATTTGACACGGACCTAAACTAAATTAATATTTAATAACAAATAAATAATTGATACTATATTGTTTATAAATCAATTATTTAAATACATTTACTGCAAATTTCACGTTACATAAGCATTCTCTAAAAATCATGATTGTGTCGAAACAGTTTAAGCTGTTCAATAGGAGATGACCTCCCTATTGCTGAAGAGATAGGTCATTTAATCAGGTTGGGCTTGGCATGGTATCCCCCGGCTGGGTTCGGTTCGGTGGTGTTTGGTATGGCTTGATATGGTAATTTTATAATTACATAAACCATACTTTATTATAAATCACTCATTAAAAACAGTCAGATTCTCTACTAACTAAACATAATGGGATATAATACAGTTTATTTTATATTTTCATTCCTCGAATTAACTAAACGATTCAATGTAAAAAATAATACTTATAAGTTCTATATATTGTTTTTTAATCACTATAGTGTTCTTACATTCATTTGTACACTTCTCTAATCTGATAGAGAGGTGATACACTTGTCTGATTTCTTAAAATTAGTTGGGGAAAACATCCGCTTTTTACGAAAAAAAAGAGGATTGACACAAGAAGAATTGGCTGAACAAATCAATCTGCAACAAGCTTATATCGGTGGAGTTGAACGTGGAGAAAGGAACATTTCCATGCTTACTCTGCAAAAAATTGCTATTGGTCTAGAGGTTTCACCTGATAAAGTTTTAAATTTTGGTAATATCAATTTAATCGATAACCCTCGACGAGAGGAATCTCTTAGTATCATTACTTCTCTATTACATCAAAAAAATGCAGATGAATTACAATTTATTCTAAAGTTTCTTCATAATTTCTCTGAGTTCGTAGAAAACAACAACATTAAGTAATAAGTGCAACATATTTTTCAATACATACTATAAATATTCACTTATAATAAATGTCTCAAATTGTCTAAAAATCGCTAAAAGAATTTTCTCACCCTAAGAAATTTTAACACCATTAAATAAAAAACTTTATCCTTTCCAACATGTTTAGAAAAAGTGCATTCCTAAAAAGAAACCATATTAAAAATATGGTTTCTTTTTTAGATTATTTAATTAATGCAGTATTAATTATTATGCTCCTTAAATATAACGCTGATATGGAAAAGTTATTATACTAAAAATCAGATAACAAGCATGGATGTGGTGAAAATAGAGGATATCTAGGTGATAAGATAGTAATGATGTACATTGTTCAACACCTTGAAGGTGGAGAAGAATTATTTAAACATAAGATGGATGCATATTCTACTATATTATTGGATGTTTAAATTTTTCTCATAAATATAATTATAAAATTGAAAGATATTTTTATACACATAAGAATTTAGATTTCGTTTATTGTAGTGTTTATTTCTTCTGATTCTGTTTGTTCATCTTTTGGTGTATCAGTGAAACATACAGATATATTTCTTCCACCAATAACTTTATTAGCATCTGGTAAGAGATTCTCTGTTTTCATATAATTTTCTAGGCTGCGTTTATCTCCTCTTTTATCATTATCGCGAAAGCTATGGAAATAAATTTTTTCGTGTTCATTATCTTTACTTGTAGGATATGAATATGAACAAACTTTTCTATCTAAATTATTTTCACTAGCTTTTGTTGGAATATCAGCATTTAAGGCATTAAAAAATGCTGTGGACTAAAACGCCCATGTTTTGATTGTTCAAGCTCTAAAAAAAGACTAAGTTTCTTGTAAAAAGCTCCTGCGAGTTCTATTGGTAATTCGAATGACTTAAATCCGTTTTCTTTAACTTCGCATACTAACGGTAATTCAAAAAAGTCATTAGTCCCTCTTTTGAATAATCCAAGTGTATATTTCTTCTCAGAAGGTTCATCATACTTTTTCTTTTTCAAATCTTTATAATCATATTTAAAAATCGCACTTATTTGCAATTCGCTTTTATACCTAATGCCATTAATAACTTGGTAATTAAGATTTTTTTAAACATATCTTTCGACAATGAAAATAATCTTGTAAGTCTAATGGTCCCTTCCATATTAATCCCTCTATAAATTAAGTATTCATGTTTCTGAAGTGAGTATGGCCTTTTTCTATTTTATCGCAATATCCCTTTCTACAGGGGGAAATTTCACGAGCGGATTGAATTTATATAATCCCTTTAATATTCTACGTCTATTTTTTTGAGAGGAATTAGTTCAAGTTGCTTATTAAATCATCAACTATATCCCTTCCGATTCCAGTTTTTTCACAAACCATACTTGATCTATTTTATGTTTATGGGGTAACACCACACATCCATCAACTTAAGCATTTAGGCTATTCTTAAAGTTAAAAGTACATTATTATTTTTTTATATTAATTACATTATTTTTTTGCACCAGAACCATTTATTTTCTTACATAGTATTTAGAAAATAATATACGAGTATGCACTTCGTAGAAATGAAGATTATTAATTAAAAAAAGAGTTATTTAATAAATATGTGCTAATTTAAAGAAAACGGAGAAAAACGTGCATAAAGAAATTAAAAAGTAAAAAGACTCACCTCTTTCTAGGTAAAGGGTAAGCCTTTTTATTTGTTACTAATAATAATGCGTTATGCTAAACAGTGATAAATAAAACATATAAGAAAGATAAGCATGTTACATAAATAAATTTATTTGGAGGGTATAAAAGTTTAATCATGGATTTTATTATTTTCATACATATATAATAGTTTAATTTTTCTGGGGATGTCTTATCTATCTTCATGTACAAAAAGGGATTTTTACTAATTTATATCAAGAACAGAGGTGATTTTTTGATTACTAATCTCATTATTAATGGTGGATTTGAGAACGGAACACTTTTACCGTTTTTGACGGTGAATGCTTCTATTGATGGTACACATAGTCATACTGGCCTTTTCAGTGCAAGTCTTTTTGGCGGAATAGGGAATGCTGTTATTGTTCAAGAGGTACCTGTTTCCTCAAATCAAAGTTATGAACTATTCGCTTCTCTTGCTAAAGTTGGAGGAGCTGCAAGCCCTACTATCTCGATTACAATTGCTTACTATGCAGGGGCAGTTATTCCAGCAAATTTTTTAGGATATGGTCTGACTATTATAATTCCATCAAATGGTCTCCCAGATAACAGTCAAAATACTTGGTTGACAGTGTATCAAACTACTTCTTTAGCACCACCTACGGCTACCCAAGCCCTTGTATCTATTTTTAAGTTAGGGCAGATTGGAAGTCCCAATGTGGTTGTGGATGATATAGCATTGCTAGCATCAGAGCAACCTGGTCCTACTGGTCCTACCGGTCCTACTGGAGGTACTGGTCCTGCTGGAGATACTGGTCCTGCTGGAGATACTGGTCCTACCGGTCCTAC
>NZ_NVEC01000055.1 GCF_002571225.1 Bacillus sp. AFS059628
TTGCTGGATATCATAAATAAACTGTTTTGTGTTTGAGTTCATTTGTTATTCCTCCGTTTTGGATATACTTCTATTCTATCATATTTGAATGGATAATATTAGATTCTCCTAAATTTACACCTACCTCGCACATCTCCTCAAATATACCAATTAATCACTTAACGTAAAGGGAGCTAATCAAAACATGTCAATTTTGTGTCTAAACGTACAATTTTCATGCCCCCCCGTTAGAAGAAATGCGACAATTTCAATCGTATAAGGATAAAAAGGAGTGAAAATACACTCTTTTTTTATTTATCTTACTATTTTTAGGAGGTTAATATGAATAAGGTATTGATAAAAGGTGAATAGCATTTTTATTGATGAAATGTCATTAAATATTCTTGTGGAATATATGTGAAATATTGTATAGAATAAGCAAGAATGCCAAAAATTATAGGGGGAAAGTTGTGAAGAAGAATAAGAGTTTAATAAATTTTTTAGGAGTGTTTATTATGCTGTTTTCTTTTTGTTTTCAAGGAAATGTACAGGCAGATGTAAATACTGTTCAATCTGGGAAAATCAAATCAGGAAATGTAACGGTATGGGAAGTTGGAAATGTGGCGAAAGTGTTAGCTGATGTAGAGCGTTTAAATTTAAATACAGTAAATGTACCGATTCAGGTAGATATTCCGAACGTGACTTCTACGAACATGGTAATTAATCAAGCGCAAAAGCAACAGGCTATTTTTTTAATTCAAGAATTATTAAAGCGTAATATTCAAGTTATAGTGGAACTGTTCCCGTATATTCAGCAAGGAAATGTTGGGGAAACGGAATGGAATCCGAGTAATATTAATGATTTCTTCTGGAATTGGAAAACGGTTATTTTGCAAGATATCTTTAATTCGATTACAAGTAAATACAATGTGTACGGAATCAAGATTGCTTCTAATTTCGTGAATATGGAATATGCAGAAGGATATTGGAGCGATACGATTGATTTTGTTCGTCAGCAGTATAAGGGAAATGTTTTGTATCAAATGAATTGGTGGTTAACAGCAAGTTGGGATTCTTCTTATGAAGCGAAGTTTGTAGAGAAAATCAATCGTCCGTATTTAAAAAAGGTGGATATTGTTAGTATCGATAGTTGGTTTGAAGTTTCGGGAAAAAGAAATCCATCATACGAAGAAGTAAAGCAAAGTTTATTTGCGACGACAGTGTATAACCGTGGGCAAAATGTTGTGCAGCAGTTGGAACAATTACATAATGTAACAGGAAAACCGGTTTACTTTGGTGGATTTAACGTTCCGGCACGTGAACTTGGGCTGCAAAATCCGTGGAATCCAGATGTTTCTAATATGTTTTCAAAGGACGTACAATTAAACGGATGGCGTGCTTATCGTGATGTATTAGAACCGAAACCATATTTTAAAGGTTTTTCAATTTGGTTTATTGGCTCTCATAATAGTACGCATGCGTATCAAATACATAGTAAAGAAGCAGAGGCAGTTATTAACGGCTGGTACCGAAAATAATTTTTATTAAATAGGTAAGTTTTGAATTTTACCACATATACTTCTAGTGAAAGGCCTTTCACCATCTTATCACCTAGGGGGCAATCATAATGAAATTTTTGTCTTACCTTACAGTAATTTTGGTGATTCTTGGCGGTTTGAATTGGTTGTTTGTAGCGTTAGATTACAATGTAGTTGAGAAATGGTTTGGTTCTATGCCGGCGCTTGTGGACACTATTTATTGGCTCATTGGTCTTTCTGCTATTTATCAAATTTTTGATCGGTTCTTCACGGACAATTAGCAATTATAATTTATTACTAGAGTGTTAAGTACGATTATGTACTTAACACTTTTTTGTATGTTTATAAAAAGTAGTTTGCACATGCAAGCGATTCCATTGCGTCTTGCGCCGTAATAGTGGAAAACAAATTGACCACGTATTATATTTCGGGTTATAATTCAGAAAGTTTAAAAATTAATAAAAATGAGAAATAGGGAGGTTATTAGGGTGATGGAGAGAGTGTATAATTTTTCAGCTGGACCATCAATACTCCCTTTGCCAGTTTTAGAGAAAGTGCAAAAGGAGCTTGTAAATTATAACGGGACAGGCATGTCTATTATGGAAATGAGTCATCGATCTTCTTATTTTCAAAGTATTATAGATGAAGCGAGTAGCTTGCTTCGTGAATTAATGAACATTCCTAATGAATATGAAGTATTGTTTTTACAAGGCGGTGCGTCATTACAATTCTCTATGATACCGTTAAATTTAATGAATACGTATAAAAAAGCAGGGTACGTATTGACTGGCTCATGGTCTAAAAAGGCGCTGCAAGAAGCTGAAAAAGTAGGGGAAGTACAAGTGATTGCTTCTTCTGAACAAGCGAAGTTTACTACAATTCCTAAATTGGATGGTTTACTGAGCGATGAAAAACTAGATTATGTACATATTACAACGAATAATACAATTGAGGGGACGAAATATGTGGATATTCCACATGTAGATAAAGTACCGCTCGTTGCGGATATGTCCTCAAATATTTTATCAGAACAATACGATGTTTCGAAGTTTGGTCTTATATATGCGGGAGCGCAAAAGAATTTAGGGCCAGCGGGCTTAACGATTGCTATTATAAAAAGAGATTTAATTGGAGGAGCAGATCGCTCCTGTCCTACGATGTTAAACTATGAAACTTACAGTAAAAATAACTCCTTATATAATACACCGCCGTCCTTTAGTATTTACGTAACGAAACTTGTACTAGAGTGGCTGAAAGAGCGGGGCGGGGTATCTGCGATTGAAGAACAAAATAGAATGAAATCTTCACTTCTTTATAATTTCTTAGATGAATCAACTTTGTTTACTTCACCGGTTGATCCTACGTATCGATCACTTATGAACATTCCGTTTACAACACCGTCAGAAGAGTTGAACAATGAGTTTTTACAAAAAGCGAAAGAACGCGGCCTTGTTACGCTAAAAGGACATCGCTCAGTCGGTGGTATGCGCGCAAGTATTTACAATGCGATGCCAGCGGAAGGTGTACAGCAATTAGTAAGTTATATGAAGGAATTTGAGCTTGAGAATAGATAGGGAGATGGGGATATGTTTCGTGTTCAAACGTTAAATCAAATTGCAGAAAAAGGCTTGCAAGTACTTAGCGGAGAGTGCTATGAAGTAGGGGAGAGAATGGATCACCCAGACGGCATTTTACTTCGCAGCTATTCTTTACATCAAGAAGAATTCTCAAAAGATTTAAAGGCGATTGCGAGAGCTGGTGCAGGGGTAAATAATATTCCTGTTGAGCGATGTACAGAAAAAGGGATTGTAGTCTTTAATACGCCAGGAGCTAATGCCAATGCAGTAAAGGAACTTATTATCGCCAGCCTTATTATGTCTTCACGTAACATTATTAACGGCGTAAGTTGGACGAAAAATTTAGAAGGTGAAGAAGTACCGCAGCTTGTTGAATCAGGGAAAAAACAATTCGTTGGATCAGAAATTGCAGGGAAACGTCTAGGTGTTATCGGACTTGGCGCAATTGGTGCTTTAGTTGCGAACGATGCGTTAGCTTTAGGAATGGACGTCGTCGGATATGATCCTTACATTTCAGTTGAAACAGCTTGGCGCCTTTCTACACATGTGCAAAGAGCATTTAGTTTAGATGAAATTTTTGCAACATGTGATTATATTACGCTGCATATTCCTCTTACAAATCAAACGAAGGGGATTATTGGTGAACACGCTCTAGAGAAGATGAAAAAAGGTATGCGTCTATTCAATTTCTCAAGAGGAGAACTTGTAGATGAAAAGGTTCTTCAAAAAGCGTTAGAAGAAGAGGTTATTGCGCATTACGTAACGGACTTCCCGAATGAAAATGTGATTAAAATGAAAAACGTAACAGCGACGCCTCACCTCGGTGCATCTACATCTGAATCTGAAGAAAATTGTGCAATAATGGCGGCGCGTCAATTACGTGAATATTTAGAGACTGGAAATATTCGTAATTCAGTAAACTATCCAAACGTAGAACTTCCGTATATCGGAAAGAAACGTATTACAATCATGCATCAAAACGTTCCAAACATGGTAGGACAAATTACAGGATGTTTAGCAGAACACCATATTAATATTGCCGATATGATTAATCGTAGTAAACATTCTTGGGCGTACACAATGATTGATATTGATAACGGAATTGATGATATAATAAAAGAGAATATTGTGGAAAATATAAGCAAAATTACAGGTGTTGTAGCCGTTCGAATGATTGTGTAAAGGAGAGAGGAATTTGGCAAAAATCCGACCGTTTCGGGCCATTCGTCCAGTAGAAGAAAAAGCAGCGGAAGTCGCTGCTTTACCGTATGACGTATTAAATAGTGAAGAAGCAAGAGAGGTTGTAAAAGGAAATCCGTATTCTTTCTTACACGTTGATAAAGCAGAAATTGATTTAGACCCGGCACTTTCACCGTACGATGATCGTGTATATGAAAAAGCGGGTGAAAATTTAAATCGGTTTATACGAGAAGAAGTGTTCATTCAAGACGAAGAGCCAGCGTTATACATTTATGAATTGACGATGCAAGGAAGAACGCAGTCAGGCCTTGTCGTTTGTACATCTATTGATGAGTATGAAGATGATACAATTAAAAAACATGAAAGAACACGTCATGAAAAAGAACTAGATCGCATTCGCCACGTAGATGTGTGTGACGCGAATACAGGTCCTATCTTTTTAACGTATCGCACAAAAGAAGAGATAAAGCGTTTCATTGCCAGCTGGAAAGAAGAACATGCGCCAATCTATACATTTACAGCAGAAGACGGCGTTAGGCATGTCGCTTGGAAAATAGCTGATGAAGAAGTAATTACAAGTTTAGTAAACTTATTTGAAGATATTCCTAATCTTTATATCGCAGATGGACATCACCGTTCTGCATCAGCTGCAAAAGTTGGGCTCATGCGAAGAGAACAATATCCGAATCACACAGGAGAAGAAGAGTTTAATTTCTTCTTATCTGTTTTATTCCCTCACGATGAATTATCCATTTGGGACTATAACCGAGTTGTAAAAGACTTAAACGGTTTATCAGAAGAACAGTTTTTAAAACAAATCACGCAATACTTTTATGTAGAAGAAGCAGCTGTTTCTCCGTATAAACCAAATGAGCCAAAAACATTTGGAATGTATGTAAACGAGAAGTGGTATAAGCTTACTGTGAAAGAGGAAACGTTTGATGCGAACGACCTTGTAAAAGGTTTAGATGTATCTATCCTGCAAGATCATTTATTAAGCCAAGTACTTGAAATACATGATCCGCGATCTGATTCACGTATTGATTTTGTCGGAGGAATCCGTGGTTTAGAAGAACTAGAACGCCTTGTAAATAACGGCAAATATAAAGCAGCGTTCTCATTATATCCGACATCAATGGAATCTTTATTAGCAATCGCAGACGCTGGAGAAATTATGCCGCCAAAGTCAACGTGGTTTGAACCGAAACTGCGTAGCGGGTTGTTTGTACATTCTTTAAAGTAAATAGACTTCTTTAGTTTGAAAAACCGAAATGATTATAGTTTCGGTTTTTCTTATTTTAAAAGAGTTTTTGAGGAGGGGCATGGGATGAAATTACAAGTAGGTGAAAAAATCACCTTTGAACGAACGTTTACAAAAGAAGATGTTGTGTTATTTACGGAAGTATCGAAAGATGAAGGTGCTCATCATGTTATACCAGATGAGCAGGGGAGATTTGTTGTACAAGGGCTTTTAACATCAACACTACCTACAAAAATTGGCGGAGATTATAACGTACTAGCTCGCAAGATGGACTTTGAATTTTTACGTCCTGTTTTTAGCGGTGATACAATTCGTTGCGACGTAACAAGTGAGCATTTGAATCTGATGAAAAAATCGTACAAAGACAATTACGATGCTTACATATAGAAATCAACTTGAAGAGGAAGGAATGAAGGGGAGATAAGGCTAGGTAGCATAAAACATATCACTATATGTGGAGTGGTTAATGCAAACATGTGGGTTGAATGGTTTTAAATGATGAATTTGCGGTGATAGCGGTGATGGAGGGGAAAGAATATGTTGAGTATAAAGATAAAGTAGAAAATATAATGAATTGAACCCGAAAAGTAACGCAGTAATTGGAGGTGGTACACTAAACTAGACATTAACTTAAGGGGGAAATTGCAACGACATATATTTCCTTGTGCTCTAGAACACCTAGCTAAAGGAAATATTGAGAAAAGGAGTTAGTTGTTTTATGTGTATGGTTTAACCCAAAATTGTAAGTATATAACTCACACCATTATGTAGTTACCTTGAAGCATCTACAGGTATTCTTATCATCCCTCAAGAACCACTTAGCTCTCGAAGTTGAGTAATTTTATGCACAATTAAGTGAACGTTTTTCTACATAGATTAGTTGACACTTATATATAGTTCATTCATTTCTAAATGTATTTTTGCTTTGTTGTTTTTCAAATATAACGGATAAAATTTTCGTATTACCCTTTTTTATAACGTTTCTTTGCAGAGGTACGTTATAAAAAAGGGTTGTTAATTGAAAGATGAGAAATAACTTCTATTAATCATTCATATTTTATTAAATTACATTGATCTAATTATAAGTCAGTTGAAACTGTACTTATTCCAACCTAGATAGTATATAATCTGTGGTATTAGTTTATAGGAGTAGAAACTAATTTTCATTTGATGTATTTATTTGATGATTGGCTATAGTACTATACTTCTTATTCATAACTATATAAATCCAACCAATAATTGATAAGATAACTGGATAAAAAATAGCCCAACCACTAAATGAGTATACAATAATACATATAATGAGAGAAAGGAAGGCCATCCACCAACCAATATCACGCACTTTTAATAATTTAAGTGCAGCTAGCATTGTAAAAATATATGAGGTAATAAAAATTACACTAGGACCTTTAAGAAGCATTTCTAAATTTGGTCGTGCCACACCATAAAAAATTAAAATACAACTAAAAATTCCTCCTAAAACTAGTAATACCCTAGTTGGAGTTTGAAATTGAGAATGTAACCTAGCAAAGAAGGAAGGGAAATGTCCTTCTCTAGCTTGAGCGTAAATCATTCTTGAAAAACCTGCAATGTTAGCATGTACAGCACTAAACGAAATGAAAATTGCTAAGATAGTTGTTATATAGGTACCTATTGGTCCTAATCCTTTTGATATTAGAATACTAAGGGAAGCTATCTGATTCTTATCACCATATGAGTGGGTCCCTATTGTTACAAAAGATATAGCAATGTACATAATGGAGATACAAATTGCTCCTAAAAATAAACTAATGGAAATATCTTTAGCGGGTCTTTTAAATTCTTCAGCTAATGGGGTTATCATTTCCCACCCTACAAAGGAGAAAAAGATAATTACAGAAGAAGCGCCAACGGAAGACCACCCGTTTGGTACAAATGGTGTAAAAGAACTTAATTTTACATATGGTATAGAAACGATAACAGCGACAACTATTAAAAGTGAAATAATACAAATTACAAACACACTAACTTTTGACGATAGTTCTATCCCTTTTATATGTAGGAGCAAAGAGGTAATTAAAATTAATGCTGCAATTCCTATAACACTAAGATTGCTTATTGGAAAAACATATCCAATATAATGGGCACCTGTTAAAGCAATAATCGGCACTCCAATAGGAATAGATCCTAACATAATCCATCCTAGGATTGCACTCGTATTTGCATTAAATGCCATCTGAACATAAGCTGTAATTCCTCCAGCACTAGGAATCATTTTAGCAAGACGCGCTAGAGTTGCTACAATAGGAAAAGCTAATATAGACATGATAACCCAAGATAAAATTGAAGCTGGTCCAGCGCTATTTGCAGTAATTGAAGGTAAAATAAGGATTCCACAGCCTAACACAGCTCCGATGGTTAATGCGGTCCCCTGTACCCAAGTAATTGAACGTTTCAATGATTGTTGTGTCAAAATTCTCAGCCTCTCTTTCATTAATTGATATTAATTATATAAAGTTTAAAAAAAAGATAACATGCTATAATTTATGTATTAATTATAATTTTCTTAAAAAATTTAAGAATTATTAAATGTTTTCTTAATTAATCAAAGGGAGGTCCAGCAATGGATGAAACAGATTTAAAGATTCTTTCTCATCTTCAAGAAAATGCACGTTTAAGTATGGTTGAAATAGGAAAACTAGTAGGTTTGAGTTCTCCTTCTGTTACAGAGCGAGTTAGAAGACTAGAAGAACAGGAGGTTATTACAAGTTATCGCACGATTGTTAATCCGAAAGAATTAAAAAAACATATTACTGCGTTTGTTTTGATGGAACCAAGGGATTGCAATAAATATAAAAAATTTGCAATGGAACATTCAGATGTGGTTGAATGTCACCGTATTGCCGGTATGTATAGTTATCTAACAAAGGTAGTGACGGAATCTGTACATACACTCGAAGACTATATTAATTTGTGTTTAGAGTATGGAAAGCCTACAACCTTAATAGTGCTTTCTTCTCCAGTAGAACATAAATCATTTTTTACAGAGAGTGAAAAACTTTAATTACATATGAGAGATTATTCTAAATAAAAAGCGTAAAATTAATGCCTAATGGGAAATAGAGTCCTATTAGGTATTAATTTTCAGAAAATTATTTAGAAAATTTAGATAAAAAATAATATTTGACATATTCTTACTACTGGTGGAATAATGAACATTGTATTTTAGAAAAATTAAATTCTTAGTTAATTGGAGGTAGGAATATTATGAAATATGCAGTGCTTACAAATGACTTACAGTACGATTTGGTTAATAAAAATGAGGATAGAATTGCAGCTGTGGAGGAGTTTACGCCTAAAATGGTGTCTTTCTTAGATACTATGAGAGAAAATGATGTTTCTATTGTTCACCTACAGTTAATTAACTTAGAAGATGATCCAAAAGCTGAACGATATGGTGATTTTTTACCAGTCACAAAGGGATCTAAGGGTGCAGAAATCTTACCTGAGTTTCTTCATGAAAAAGATATTATTATTGAGAAAAATAAGGATAGTGGTTTTTTTGAGACAAATCTTGATGAAACCTTAAAAAATTTGGGAGTAGATACAATTATTATTACGGGTATGCAGACTCAAATTTGTGTACAAACAACTGCAGCAGATGGATTTTTCCGTGGTTATAATGTAATCGTACCAGAAGACGCGGTTGTTTCAGCGAAGGCTGAAGATAAAGAACGGGCTTTAAAGTGGTTAGGTTCATATTGTGCAAAGATTATGAGTATCGAGGAAATCTGTAATTCGATTTCTAAAAATGAAGATATTTCTTTTGATGGAGTTGCAATTCCGTAAGTAAATACGTTGTAATATCACTTGTTCTATGTAGCAAGTGATATTATTTTTCAAAAATAAAAATGAAAAGGAGTTTTAATTCATGAAATTAACTAAAGATTTAGAAAATATAATTTTAGACCATGGAACAGGAGGCCTATTGAGTCATGATTTAATTAGCTCAATTATTACCGCAAAACTAGAAGATGTTCATCTTGGAAAAATGGAGGATAGTGCCATTCTTGAGGTAAGTAGTAGAAGGTTGGCGATGACAACGGACTCTTTTGTTATTGATCCTATTTTTTTTGGTGAGGGGAATATAGGTAAAGTAGCAGTTTGTGGGACGGTTAATGATTTAGCGGTTAGTGGTGCAAAACCACTTTATCTTTCATTGGCGTTAGTACTAGAAGAAGGTTTTCCAATTAAAGATTTGGAAGAAATATTGGATTCTATAAGAGAAACAGCGAAAGAAGCTGGCGTGTATATTGTTGCCGGAGATACAAAAGTTGTTAAAAAAGGTGAAGTAGACAAAATCTTTATCAATACAACTGGAATAGGAGTTTTTGAAGGAGATGTATCACCATTTTCGGTAAACTCTATTCAAGAAGGTGACGATATCATTATAACAGGACAACTAGGAAACCATAGTATACATATCCTTTCTATAAGAGAAGGATTAGGATTTGAACAGAGAATAAATAGTGATTGTGCACCATTAAATCATATGATTTCAGAGTTAAAAAACCATTTTGGTGATTCTATACATTGTATGCGAGATATTACAAGAGGCGGTTTAGGTACAGTTTTAAATGAAGTCTCAGAAACAATTAATACCGGAATAAAAATACAAGAAAAAGAGATTCCTATGTTAGCAGAAACCATTATGGCTGCCGATATGTTAGGTGTTAATCCAATGTATCTAGCCAATGAGGGTAATGTTTGTATGTTTGTGTCTCCAGAGGTAAGCGAGGAAGTCGTGAGAGTACTACAAAATACTAAATATGGTAAAGAAGCTGCAGTAATTGGTAAAGTTACTCAAACACAAGATAGACAAGTACTAATGGAAGCAAAATCAGGTGAATTGAAACTCATTGAGTTATTATATGGGGCAGAATTACCTCGATTATGTTAGGAGACAATTTATGAAAAAAGTAATAAATAGATTTATAAAAAAGTATCAAGTTAAAGGTATTGTGCAAGGTGTTGGTTTTAGACCTTTTGTATATAGAATAGCAAAAAAATATGATCTAAACGGATGGGTGTTAAATGATTCAAATGGAGTGCTGATAGAAGTAGAAGGGGAACAAAATAATATTACTCTTTTTATTCATGATATAGAATTTAATTCCCCAGAATTGGCTTATGTGCAAGAGGTTAAATTGGTAGAGGAGCAAGAATCTGATAATCGTTATAGCTCTTTTGATATTTTGAGTAGCCAAAAACATAGTAGTAGGCAAACTTTAATATCTCCTGATACTTATGTATGTAATGAATGTTTAGAAGAATTATTTGATCCAACGAATAGAAGGTATCGCTATCCATTTATTAATTGTACAAATTGTGGACCTAGATATTCAATAATAAAAGATATTCCTTATGATAGACCGTATACTACAATGGCAAAATTTCCTATGTGTAAAGAGTGTGATAAAGAATATAAAGACATATTAGATCGGAGATTCCATGCACAACCAAATGCTTGTTGGAAATGTGGACCACAAGTTCAATTGAAAACAGCAGATGGTACAAATGTCCCGACTGATAATCCAATAGAAAAAACCATTGATTTGTTGAAAAAGGGGAAAATCCTAGCTATTAAAGGGTTAGGTGGATATCACTTAGTTGTAGATCCAATGAATCATGAAGCTGTAAAAGAATTAAGAAAAAGAAAAAAACGGGATGAAAAACCTTTTGCTTTAATGTCATCTCAATTAGATGATGTGAAAAATTTTGCTAAAATAACAAAAAACGAAGAAGTTTTATTAGTTTCTAAAGAACGGCCAATTGTGTTATTGAACAAAAAGGATAATCAGTTTATTTCTTTAGATGTTGCACCTAATAATAATACCTATGGGGTAATGTTAGCTTATACACCACTTCATCATCTCATATTAAGAGGGAATTTTATTGCATTAATAGCTACGAGCGCCAATGTTTCTGATGAACCTATTGTATATAAAGATGGAGATGCAATTGAGCAGCTAAAAGGCATTGCAGATTATTATTTAGTACACAATAGGGAGATATTCACTAGAGTAGATGACTCTATTGTTAGGGCTATTGATTTAGATGATGAAATAACAACACTACAAATAATTCGTCGCGCCAGAGGGTATGTACCAAACCCAATTGATTTTAAAGAAGGATCAACTAATGTACTTGCTTTAGGAGCAGAATTAAAGAATACGATTTGCTTAACTAAAGGTGAAAAAGCTTTTATTAGTCATCATATTGGCGATTTAAAAAACTATAAAATTTATGAATCATTTAAAAATACTATAGCCCATTTACAAAAAATCTTTGAAATCAGTCCTTCCGTAATAGCAAGTGATCTTCATCCTGATTTTTATAGTACAAAATATGCATTTGATCAAAAAGCTTTACCAGTTGTACAGGTTCAGCATCATCATGCCCACATGGCTTCTTGTATGGTTGATAATCAATTAGATGGTCCTGTTTTAGGAGTTATTTTAGATGGTACGGGTTATGGTGATGATGGGAATATTTGGGGCGGAGAGTTTTTAATTGGTGATTTTCTTAATTATGAAAGAACGGCATATATTGATTACTTTCAGCTACCAGGCGGTGATAAAGCCGTTAAAGAACCGTATAGAATCGCTTTAGGAATATTGACGCAAATATATGGTGAACAAGTCAAAGAATTACCAATAAAGATTATTTCAGAGCGAAATAGTTTTGAACTAGATGTACTTATAAAAATGATTCAAAAAGGAATTAATTCTCCTCTTACTTCAAGTATGGGAAGGCTTTTTGATGCTGTTTCAGCGCTATTGGGTGTCCGTGAAATAATCCAATAT
Source organism: Bacillus sp. AFS059628 (assembly GCF_002571225.1). GTDB lineage: Bacteria > Bacillota > Bacilli > Bacillales > Bacillaceae_G > Bacillus_A. The sequence goes on from NZ_NVEC01000055.1 coordinate 12,401, forward strand.
GAAGGACAGGCTGCTATTGAGTTGGAGCAAGCGATTGATATCAATGGTTCTTCCGATCCTTTATTATCTTATGAAATAGTTGCTTCGAATGGAATTAGAAAAATTGATATAAAGCCTATGTTTAAAGAGTTGGTATCTTTGATACTTAAAAATAAGTATACCAAGGGTGAATTGAGCTATCGTTTTCATTATACAATGGTTCAAATGATTACAGAAACCTGTAAACAAATTCGTCAAGAAACAGGGATTAATAAACTAGTTCTTAGTGGGGGAGTATTTTTAAATAAGTTTTTACTTGTAGAAACATATAAGTCACTTAAGGCTTGTAAATTCGAGGTTTATATGCATAAACAAGTACCTACCAATGATGGGGGAATCTCTCTTGGTCAAGCAGCAATAGCAGCTCATCGTTATAAAGATATGCATTCAGTATAAATTTACAATAGTGATTATATAACTTTTCGTTATTCTTTATAAGGATAGTAAAAATGAAAAATTAGGAGGAGCTCTTATATGGTAGTTAGTTCAAAAATGGATATATTTAATGAACTGGAATCCCAAGTTCGAAGTTATAGTAGAAGCTTTCCAACAATCTTTACTAAGTCTAAAGGATATAAATTATGGGATGTAGATGGAAAAGAGTATATTGACTTTTTCTCAGGTGCTGGGGCTCTTAATTATGGACATAATGATGAAAAAATGAAACAAATATTAATAGATTATCTTTTAGAAGATGGTATTATTCATAGTCTTGATATGGGAACAAGTGCTAAAGTGAGTTTTTTAAAGCACTTTAACAAAATTATTTTGGAACCACGTGATTTAGACTATAAAATTATGTTTCCTGGTCCAACAGGTACAAATTCTGTTGAAAGTGCACTGAAAATTGCTCGAAAAGTGACTGGAAGAACTAATATCATAAGTTTTTCTAATGCTTTTCATGGAATGAGTTTAGGATCACTTTCGATAACGAGTAATCATTTTAAGAGAAAAGGTGCTGGGGTACCACTAAATAATAGTATTATCATGCCGTATGAAAATTATTTAGATTCTCTTAATTCTTTAACATATTTAGAAAAAGTATTAGGTGATAGTGGAAGTGGGGTGGATTTACCTTCTGCAATTATTCTAGAAACAGTTCAAGGTGAGGGTGGTTTAAATACCGCTAGCCCTCAATGGTTAAAGGGGATTGACGAAATTTGTAAAAAGTATAATATATTACTGATTATTGATGATATTCAAGCAGGGTGTGGACGTACGGGTACATTTTTTAGCTTTGAACCTGCGAACATTAAACCAGACATAATTTGTTTGTCAAAGTCTATAAGTGGCATTGGTCTTCCAATGGCTATTACACTTATTAAACCGGAATATGACAAGTGGGAACCAGGAGAACATAATGGAACGTTTCGTGGGAATAATTTAGCATTTTTAGCTGCTACAGAAGCATTGAGTTATTGGCAAGATATAGAGTTTATTAATGCTTTAAAATGGAAGAGTGAAAAAATAACTAGTTTTCTTAATGGGATTTGTTTGAAATATCCCCAACTTCAAGGAGAAGTAAGAGGAAGAGGGTTTATGCAAGGAATAGCGTGTAATACTCTTGGAATAGCTAAAAAGATCTGCTCAGTAGCATTTGAAAATGGTTTAATTATTGAAACATCTGGACCTAGTGATGAAGTTATTAAGTTGTTACCTTCTTTAACAATAGATTTAGAAGGTTTATGTAAAGGGTTGGAACTGTTAGAAGAGAGTATTTCTACTATTTTAAAAGAGGTAACTCATTAAGTTTGAGCGACTCGCACTTAATTCAAGTTTATATTTAGGTACAAAAAGGACTGCAAGTAATTGCCAGTCCTTTTTGTATGTTAACTAAGTAACTACTGAGAATGTAATGAGAAGAAAAAGAACCCTATCGGGTTCTTTTTCAAGGCATATTAACAGTAAGGAGAATCATGAAATGCTACTTCAAATCTTTATTAGGGGAAAGATTTTGAAAAAGCTTAACATACATCTATTTTTACATAAATGTAAGATATAGTAAATTGATAATCTTTATACTTACTATTATTAATATTCAATTAAGATAGTTAACACTATTCGTATAGTGTTAACTGATGTTTAGTGTAGTATACATTTAGAAATCTAGTATTAGATTATAATTTTCTAAAAAGCTAATAGATTTAGCTTTTGAAATTCTAACTAACATTTAAACCCTTTAATTGAAATTTGGTGCGTAATGACTCTTATAAGCCAAATAAAATAAACAAAGACCCTGTAAAAATACAGGGTCGGATACAGGGTTAAGGGAACGCATAGTTTCTTAAAAACATAATAGCATATATATTTTGTGTAGCTATATGAGGATTTTGACAAATTTAAGAACAAGACAGAAAATCTTTAAGAAATTATATTGGTGGAGATATGATTTGGAAGTGAACTGTTTATCTGTTGATATAGATGAAAACTTTGGAGCACCGTGATCAAATTTTCTTTAAATAAGGAGTGTAGGTTATTGAGGTAATTGGATCTTTTTGAAAAAGAAAAATGTTTTTCAATTAAAAGAAAAAAGAGACCTTTTGGATGTCTTTTCTTGTGGGATACAGCTCACATATTGCTGAATTTGATATGAAATCATAATTCGACTATGAAATAAACAACTTAAGAAATTTTAACATAATATGGACTGAAAAGAATATGTAATAGTGCATTTTTAGTTTTCAATTGCTTTATTGGATTTAAAAAAGCAGTATAAATAAAAAGGGCATGCAGTCGTATCTGCCGCCCCTTTTAGGAGGAATTCAAGACACCAATAGAACACGTATTGGTAAAAAGGCTCAAAAATAGTATATGTAAAAAGAAAAAGTCCTATACCGAAGGTGGACTGAGCCGTATCTTTATTACTTATTTAAAAATTAAATTTCATTCTTTTCAAAATCAGTACGGTAAACATATGGTTTGGAATGAATTTAGAAAAAGTATACATGAAAATGGCAGACAACAATTTTGTCGTCTGCCAGTGCCAATGGACTGAATGAGTTAGTCAATTACTATATATTGCTACCTCATTACCAGAAGAGTGAAGCCGCTAGTTCAAACGGCTTAAACCTAGTTTGCCTAATAAAGAAAAAATTATGAGTAAAAATTTTGTTTGCTCTATATGAAAAGATAATTAGATATTCATCAGACAAGGATAATACAGCATACCTTGAATAGGGTGTAGGAACGAATTAAGGAAAAGAATGTTATTAGGGAAGGGACTGAATCGGGAGTGGGAATTTCGGACAGGATTTGGGGAGCTGTGGTTGCCTTTGGTATTGCGACTAATATCACTGCTTGTATAATGGCATTATACATTCAAAAGTATGAGCTAATGATAAACTACCTTACAAATATTTTATTTTTAATAATTATAGCGATAACGTATATGAAGATGAAAATTAACAAGTGGGTGGCGTTAGGATTTACATTAGTTGTAATGGAAAAAGGTATTAAGGCAGGTTATGACTTCTACACACATGATTACTATGTGTCAGTTGAAGTTTAGTTATCATTGTCTATTGTATATACGAGATGAAAAATTATTATGTTGAGACAAATAAATAGCCGCAAAAAATAAGGGTTAGTAGGCGGAATTCTTGTTAATGTATACAATTTTTTGAATAATAGCTATTACAATGCATGTAATATTGTATATAAAGAGTCGGTAGTTATAATAGTCAGCGTATTTCTATTATTATTTAACAGATTTTCCTAACAGATTCGCCTTCCTTAAGCGTGTACAGAGTGATACGTGAGAGATAAATTTTGACATGTAGAGCCCCTCCGAATGGAGGGGCTCTACATATCCTTACATTAAGTTTGTTGTGGTGCACCACCATGATCGCCAACACTATATGTGGGAGCGGGGTAATGTCCATGAGTAGCAAACTGATCCGCTTTAGAAAATTGAGAAATTCCCACGGTTAGAACCCCAATAAAAGCAATACCCGATAATAATAGGCTGATTTTTTTCATTATTTTAACACTCCTTTTTCGATTGATTTTCGTCTTGCTTGGTAACAAATATGGAAATAATCACTTACCTTTTGATGGTTCTCTAATTGTCTACATTTTGTGGCAAATAATTCAGCGTATTCGACAACATATTCCCATAATTCTTCTTCCTCAAAGTATAAGATTCCTTCTTGGATGATTTTTTCTAATTCTCCCAATGGTATATTTTCGTTTAATCTTTTTAAAATAGAGAAGTGGTGTGTGTATTCTTCGTTATGAATTCCTCTGCAGATCTGTAATCCCCTATCAATGAGTTTGCTAGCTGCGGATTGTTCTCCTAATTTATAATGTTCCTTAGCCTGTAGGAAGATAGCTTTGAAGTGTGTAGGGATTTTTTCTGTTACTTCTGAAAGGTGACGAATAGCTAGCGTAGACATACTTTGATCAGAATACAGCCACCCCAATGTACTTTTTACGAAGAACAAGGAATCTTCTTCCTTATTCTGTTGTAGTAATTCAATTGCATAATGCAGATATTCTTCTGCTTGTTCGTATTGCTTTAAATAGATACAGCAGCCACCTAGCAAACTATTACAAAAGGCTGTTTTTACTTCATAACCTTCATATTTTGAAAAGATTGCTCTCGATTTATTTGCGTATTCGATAGCAGCGAGCATGTTATAGGTATGATGATAAAAAGTAGCAATTCTATAGTAGAATTCAGCATGTTCAATCTCATCTGGAATGTTTACTAGTATCTTTTCTGCCAGTTTATAATGTTCCTCTGCCTCAGTAAAACTTGATATAAAAGTGGAATGAATGGATTTAAAAAAGTGATAATAGAAGCGTAGAAAATGGTCTGTAGGCATATCGTAATCACTAATAGCATCAAAACTATTTTGTTGAATACCGAGGCTATCTGTTAAGACTGTGTAACGAAATTCAAGTAGTGAGTAATATAGTAACAAATTTTGATCCTGACGTTCTTGATTTGACTCAATGCTTAACTTAGTAATTTTTTCATCAATTTTCTTTTTTAGATTAGTAGCTTTTACAACTTGTTGAGATAGCATAGATCGATACCAGTCGTTCAATAGAGAGGTTAATTGTTCATTTCCCTTTACTGAAACACTCACTATATACTCCCCCATCCTATAGAAATATCTTAATCCTATTTAATTGTAACTATCATAGCAAAATAGAAGGAAAAATGGAGGTGTTTTACAATTTTTTCAATAAAATTCATAAAAACTAATCAATTTATGTCGAATGTACGTAGAATTTAATACCTAAAATGATAAAAAGAGGACGCATTATTATTTACGACCTCTTTTTATTAATCACATCGGTTTAAGCAAAAACTTTAATTTAATTATGTAGATTCACGAATAATTAAGTTTGTAGGGTATTCAATAATTTTACGTTTAATAGATTCATCTGTATTTATATATAGTAGTATCTCGTTAACGGTACGTTTACTCAGTTCAACAATTGGAATATCAATAGTACTAATTGTTGGGGTTGTAACTGTACAAATTAATTGATTATCATAACCACAAACAGCTAAGTCAGTTGGAATAGAATACCCCCTAATAGTAGCTCCTTTAATGACTCCAGCAGCAACTTGATCATTTCCTGTAAATAATGCAGTAGGTTTATCTTTTAATTTATCTAGCTTCTCAAAAATTCTAAACCCATCATTAATAGTAATGGCATCTCCAAATAGCCATTTTTTATTGAATGGTAATTGTTTTTCTTTTAAGGCATGCAGATAACCTTGTTGGCGTTTTAATTGTGCTTGACTATTAAGAGAATCAAAACAAAAGCCAATTTTTTTATGACCTTTGCTTATTAAATGTTTAACAGCTTTGTATCCAGCTTCAAATTCATCGTAACAAATTATCGGAATAGGTGCATTTTCCTCATACTCATTACAAAGTATTATGGGCCCATATGCTAAATAATGCTCTATATTTTCCCAACTATTTTCTAGAGATCCGAGAATTACACCATCTACAGCTTTATTCTTTAGTAATGAAAGTAATTCAAGCTCTATTTTTTTCTCATAAAAAGTCTGATAAATTAGCAATTTGTAATTGTGTTTTAATAATTCTTTAGAAATTTCTCTAGCTAATTTCCCGAAAAAGGGATGATCTATATTTGGAATTGATAGAGCAATGGTTTGTGTCTTATTTATCCTAAGATTTCTAGCAATAGCACTAGGAGTATAGTTGAATTCTTGCATTACTTTTATTATTTTCTCACGTTTTTCTGAATTTACATAAGGATGATTATTTAGAACTCTTGAAACCGTAGCATTTGATACATTACATAATTTAGCTATTTCATTAATTGTTACCATAGAAAAACCCTCCGTAAAAAATATGTTGACATGTAATCGATAACATAAAATATAGTCTACTCATGATTTTCAAAATAATTTCTTAGAGGTGATTTAACGTGAAAACTCTTACTACAATTTCTGGACATAGTAAAGACAATTTAGCTTTATTAAAGTGCCTACAGGGGGAAACAAAAGAAAAAGAATTTGAAATTAGTAATATATTACCGAATCACAAGATGAAAGAGAAATTATTTAGGGAAAACAAATTGAAAATAGATATTGATATAGAAAAAGATATTTTCAATTATAGCAGAAAAAATATACAGAAAATAGAATTTATGCCAGTTAATCGGTTGATTTCTCAAGATGAGGTTGAAAAAATTATTGGAGTTTTAAAAGATGTTTTACCGACAGGTCAATTTACAAGTGGACCATTTTCAAAAAAGCTAGAAGAAGTAATCGGAAGTTATTTAAATAAAAAGTTTGTAATTGCAACAAGTAGTGGTACAGATGCCCTTATGGTGTCGTTATTATCTATTGGTATTCAGCCGGGAGATGAAGTAATTATGCCAGCTAATAGTTTTGCTGCTACTGAAAATGCTGTGTTAGCAGTCGGAGCAAAACCTATATTTGTAGATATAGATCAGAAGAGTTATTGTATTGATCCGTCTAAAATAGAAGAAGCTATCACCCAAAAAACTAAATGCATTTTGCCTGTACATTTGTATGGTAAACAATGTGAAATGAAAAAAATTCGTGAAATCGCGGATATATATCAATTAAGAGTTATTGAAGATGCATGTCAAGCTATTGGTTCTTCAAATCTTGGAGAATATGGAGATATTATTGTTCTTAGTTTTAACCCATATAAGAATTTTGGTGTATGTGGTAAGGCAGGTGCGATAGTTACCGATAATGAAACTCTTGCAATACGTTGCAATCAATATAGTTATCATGGATTTGAAATTGATAAAAAAAATAAAAAGGTATTAGACTTTGGATTCAATTCTAAAATTGATAATTTGCAAGCAGCTATTGGTTTGGAAAGAATTAAGTACTTATCATATAACAATTTTAAAAGGGCGTATTTAGCTCAACGATATATACGTAATTTAAAAGAATTAGAAGATAGAGAACTAATTAAGCTACCTACAATGACAGAAGATAATGTCTGGCACCTTTTTCCGATTAGAGTTGAAAATGGAAGAAGGGACGAGTTGAAAAATAAATTGTACCAATTGTATAACATTGAAACAGATATTTATTATCCAGTATTATCTCATAGACAAAATACCAAGTGGGTAAAGGAAAATGATCTGCAGAATAATCTGTTAAATACAGAGCAAGTTCATAAAGAAATATTACATCTACCTTTACATCCAAATATGATGTTAGAAGAGCAAAATTTCGTTTTGGAGGGATTATTCAATGTCAATAAGTAATGAAGTTTTACAGTCTTTAAATTTCGAAAGATTACCACAAGTTAAAAAGCCTAAGTATGTAGTATTCTGTGATTTTGATGAAACTTATTATCCTCATAACATGGATGATTCTAAAAGAAGCAATATGAAATTGTTAGAAAAGTATTTGCTTGAACACGGAAGTAAAGGGAATTTAGTAATTGGTTGGGTAACGGGCAGTAGTTTAGAATCAATTGTTGAAAAAATGAAAAAGGGTGGTATTCAGTATTTCCCTCATTTTGTGGCGAGTGGATTAGGTACAGAAATAACGTACTTTGATAGTAATGGGACTATTATTGATGATCAAATTTGGGAGGAAAGAATTATAGAGGGTGGTTTTGATTCTTCAAAGATTGAAAGAATTCTTAAATTGCTAGAATCAAAATATGAAATTTTTTTAAGACCTCAGACACAATTAGGAAGTTCTAAGTACAAATTTAATTTTTATTATGAAGAGCAAAATGAATTTATTGATGCAAAGAATTTAGAAAAGATAGAAGAAATCGGAGAAATATTCCAAGTTGGAGTTAATATTAACAAATGTAATCCATTAGCTGGTGATCCAGAAAATTGCTATGATGTAGATTTTATTCCACTTGGAACAGGTAAAGATGAGATAGTGAAATTTATTTTAGACAAGTACGAACTAGATAAAACAAATGCAATAGCTTTTGGAGATAGTGGGAATGATTTAAGAATGCTACAAGCTGTAAGGCATGGCTATTTAGTAGAAAATGCAACAGAAGAGGCCAAAAAAACACACTCAATGCTAGCTCAAGGTGAATACTCGATTGGAATTTTAAATACTCTAAAGCACATTATTAATTAAAAGGGGATGTTCATATAATGAATATTGGGATTATAGGTGCAGGAAGTATTGCAAGAGCTCATTCTAGAGCATTATCAACTGTTGATAGTTGTAAATTAGTTGGAGTGTATGATGTTAATTCTGAGAATGCCGATAAATTGGTAGGGGATTTTGGTGGGAAGGTTTTTAATAGCTATGAAGAGTTACTAGAAGTAGTTGATGGGGTAATAATATCTTCTCCGAATTTTTGTCATAAATCTCAAGCTGTTCAAGCATTATTAAAAAACAAACATGTTTTATGTGAAAAGCCTATGGCGATTTCTTGTGAGGAAGCAAAGTACATGATGACAATAGCGAAAAATACTAATTTAGTCGCTTCAATGGGGTTTAACTATCGCTACCTATCTTATGTTAAGGCTTTAAAACAATTAATTCAAAATGAAGAATTAGGGGAAATAGTAGTGGTAAGATTGCATTTTAAAAAGAATAGCGCTTTTAGGAGAACTTCGTTTACTTGGCGAGATGATTCCCAAAGTAATAGAACTAGTGGGGCCTTAGGAGATTTAGGAATTCATCTAATAGATTTATTATGGTTTTTATTTGAGAGTGATTTTAGAGAGGATACTGTTCGAACTAAAATTAAAACAAACGTTAAGGAAAAAGAAAGCAAACCAGTTTTTGTTGATGACTATGCTGAAGTTTATGGCCAATTGAATAATAAGGTTTTTGTTAATATTACAACATCTAAAAGCTCATTTCTTGACGATTGTGGTTTTAGTATAGAGGTAATAGGTACGAAGAAAGAATATAAGTATTCTTCTAAAGAGCCAAATAAATATATACTCTTTGATGGGTTGGAAAAACATGAAATCTCGTTACCTTTACCGTTGCTAGTCGATCCAGAAAATGAAATTTTTGAATGGTCTGATTCTTTTAGAAGTGAAATAATAGAATGGGCTAAGGCTGCGGCAGGTGGTCCTAATAAGTCTGTAGCAACATTTGAAGATGGATTTCGTTCACAAGTTATATTGGATATGTTTTTTGATAAAAGCAGTAGTAATAAAGAACGAACTGTAGCAACTATTTAGTTTTATGGTAAAAACAGGGGTTTAGAAATTTTACTTAAATCCCTGTTTTTATTTTGGATTGGAGTTGAGAAAAGATGCGGTTAATATTTTACTATGGTTGCTTGTTTTATTTTATAGTAGGGATCATACATGTTTGTATCGGTAGTTTAATTCCTTCATTAATACAATATTACGGAAGAACCCCTGATCAATTAGGTGTTTTAATATTTTTTCAATTTACAGGTTTTTTATTTGGTGTTCTAAGTTCACCCATACTAGTAAGAAAGTATCATTATTTTAAAACAATAACATTAGGTGTTTTAGTTATGTCCATCGTCCTAGGAGGTTTTATATATATTAAAGAATGGTCATATTTAGCCGTTATTTGCTTTGTATTAGGCTATGGAGCGGGTTTGTTAGAAACTACGGTGGGTTCCTTTATTATTTCAGCAGAAAGGAATAGTGCTGCTAAATTTAGCATTCTCGAAGTATGGTTTGGGGTTGGGGCACTAGGGTTTCCGTTACTAGTTAATTTTATTATAAAATTTTATGAATGGTATTTTATTCTTTATGGAATATTACTATTCTTTATTTTTACACTATTTGTTTGGTACATGTTTGGACGTACAAAATTTCTAAATTTTTCTCCTCAAAAAAATGAAAAGGGAGGAGCATCCCTTTCCTCATTCACTCTTAAATTTAAAAGTGAAAAGATTAAAGTTATATTCTTTATTTCACTTTTTGCATTCTTATATGCAGGCATAGAAACTAATCTTGCAAATTTTTTATCTACAATAATGATTCTTACCAATAATGAATTAATCAGTTCAGTAAGTATATCTTGTTTTTGGCTAGCAATAGTTATAGGAAGAATACTTGTAGGTAAGCTAGCCCATAAATTTAATTATTGGACATACATTACATCTAGTTGCTTTACATTAGTGATTCTTTTATCTCTATTTCCCTTTGTTCGAGATACAGGTATGTATTTGTTTATCATCTTTATTATTGGTTTAGTCATAGCGGGGGTTTTTCCAATAACATTAATCTTAGCTTCCCGTATTATGGAAAATAATATTGATCAAGTGACTAGTTTATTTATTGCATCGGCCAGTTTAGGGGGGGCACTAGTATCTTTCCTAATTAGCTGGAGTCTATCATTAAATACTATCACTGTTACTTTTGGGATATTTTCTCTTTTTGCATTTAGTCTAGGTTGTATTATTTTAAAAATAAGGGGAATTTCAACTTACAGTAATGAAAGTACCAAAAAAGTAGAAAATATAAAAAATTTATAGAAAAATTTTTTATAATGTGAAAAAGTTAATTTTAATTGCAATGCCTAAAAAGGTTGATAAACTTAAAAATCCTGTATTTGGGCTTTGTTTTATATATTGTGCTGTGTAATATATAAAACAGGGATACTTCAAAAATAAGAGTGATATGCAATAGTGACCAGTTCTCAGGTAATTGAATATTATGAAAAGAATGCCTTATTGTATATAAAATAAGGTAGTAAATAGCATATTTTCATAAATAATAAAAAGTTATTTTAATTAGCTTTTAAGATTAATCTAAGAGGGGTTTGTTATCGAATGGAGATAAAAATTAGTAAAAAGGATAAGATTGATATCTCTAAAAAATTAAAGTCTTTTTTGGCTGAACAATATTCACTGGAATTGGGTGAATACATAAGCTATGAGTTACTTGAATTCATAATAAAGGAATTAAATCCACATTTTAATCAAGTTACTATGGATAGGTTAGAATTGTTGTTAAAGAATATAGAGAAAGATATATACAGTCAATAAACTTTAAATGACAATCGAAAAACTAAGGTATCATTTTAGATATCTTAATACCTAGTAAGAATAGAATAATTAAAGCGTTACGAAACACCCATTCAATTTTATTAATGATAAAGGATGGGTGTTTTCTTTATATGGGGTGTGTTAGGAAAAAACTGCCGATGAAAGTCTATATTAAATACTGTCTGGCATTTTTGTATGCTAAATCATTTTATATAACTAAGAACTAATTATATATAGACTGATTCCTCAGACGAACAGTTAATAAATGACGGAATAGAAGAAAAATTAGAAAAAATAACCGTGTAATGGTAGAATATGGTTGATGAACCTGTAGCTGATTAATCAATAAATCTAGTATTAAAGGGGGAATTAATTTGGGTAATAGAAATAAAAGAATGAAAATTTATTTTCAAAGGTTAATAGCTGTAAGTATTTGTTTTTTATTATTTTTTCTGGGGAGCAATTATTCAAAAGCCGAAACTGTTGCACCTATAACATTAAATCCTAAAGATGTAGAAGCATTTACCAATAAAGTAATTCCAGAGAAAATGAAAAAAGAAAATGCAGCTGGTGTAGCTCTTGTCGTTGTAAAGGATAATCAAATTTTATTTCAAAAGGGATTCGGATTTTCCGATAAAGAAAAGAATACTCCCATCGATCCTAAAAAAACAGTTTTTCGATTAGCGTCAATATCAAAGGTTTTTACTGCTAGTGCTGTCATGCAGTTAGTTGAACAAGGAAAAATTGAATTAAATAAAGATATAGTAAATTATATGGGGGGATTAAAGTATCAAAATAACATGAGTGAACCAGTTACAATGGAGCATTTACTTACCCATACAACAGGGTTTGATTACGTAGATCCTAGACCCGAGGACATCCATTATCAAGAAAATGATTATACAATGCTTAAAGATTATGTAGAAGATAATATGCCCACAGTAGTAAGAAAACCAGGGGATACATATACATATGATAATTTTGCTTCTATGCTTCAAGGGTATATTGTTCAAAATCTGACAAACACACCTTTTTACAAATATATGGCCAAAAATATTTTTTACCCTTTAGAAATGCATAATAGCAGTTTTGTTATGACTAATTTTATTAAAGAAAAGCTTGCAACAGGATATGATGCTAAAGGTAATGCCATTCCATTTTATCAAACAAGACCAACAGATATGCCACAAGGGAGTATGTTTTCTACAGGGAGTGATGTAGCCAATTTCATGATTGCTCAATTGAATGATGGTAAATTTAAAAATAACCAAATACTACAAAAAGAAACTGTAGAAGATATGCAAAAAACAAAATTTGCCTTACATCCTAAATACCCTAATATGACATACGGATTTGAGTTCTTTTCACCGCAAAGTCATAACGGGCAATATGTGTTTGGGAAAGGTGGAAATATACCAGGTTTTTCATCTTTAATGTGGTTAATTCCCGAGCATAAAATTGGAGTTTTTGTTGTTACAAATAAAGATAGTTCAGCACTTCCCGTTGAAGTATTTGATGATTTTATGAATCACTATTTCCCCGATAAAACAAAGCCTGAATATTTAAATCCTAATGAAGAAGAATTAAAGAAATTTGAAGGCGTTTACCGAGATTTGAGATTAAAAAACCTAATGTCACATGTAAACATAAGTGAAGGAAAGTTATTTGTAAGTGATAAAGTATATGGTAAACAGCAGCTAAAACAAATAGACCCTTTACTATTTGAGGATGAAAAAGGGAATTATATGGCATTTAAACTTGACAAAGATGGTACTGTGAAAGAAATGATACATTGGAACTCTGGCAGCTCAGCGGTGAAGTTAAGTGAGCCTGAAAGATTTAAAGACATAGATGAAAATCATCCATATGCTAAGTTTATAAATCCTTTACATCAATACGAGGTATTACAAGCAAATAAGGAGGGGAATTTCAATCCAGAATCTTCTCTTACACGGGCAGAATTTGCATATTGGTTATCTCAAATTGCTTACTTTACACCACCTTCAAAAAAAGAACCAGTGTTTTCTGATGTGAAAAATCATCCATATGCACCACATATTCAAAAGTTATATGAAATTGGTATTTTATATGAAAAAGAAGGGGAACAATTTCATCCAGATCGTGCAATTACTAGACAAGAAGCAGCATGGATTACCTGGCAGTATTTAAAAATGTTAGGAGCGCCATCTGCAGATGCAACATTAAAGGGAGAAACTGATGATTGGGCAATAGAGTCCGTAAAAAACATTGTAGGTCATCGTTTAGTAGGGCCTGAGGTTATATATAATGAAGATGGATCAGCAGATTATCTATCAAAACAAAGTATGAAACGACAAGAGGCAGCTGCATTGTTATTTTACGTTTTGTTATCTAGTTAATTTGTTTTGAGATGAATTTCACAAAGATAGAAGATCTAAAGAGCTTGAAATAATACACAGAAAAAGAATAATCTTTGACCAATGATTATTCGTAACAAATAGAGGTGGCTGAGTTATAAGCATACTCCAAATCTTAAGTATAGCTGTAATTAGAAGGATTTCATAAGTGTTTTGTAATGTAAGGAGCTCCTTTCAGGGGAGCTTTTTTATATTATTAATAATAATTTCATGTACCATAATTGTTATTAATAATATAAAAAACTACAACAAGGGGGTTCAGTTCAAGCCAGGTCACAGTAATACATTAGTTGCCGCCTTTCTTTTTTTGAAGGAGATTTTTATATTTTGGCTAGTGCGACATTGCTATCAAGTTAAGATTATACAAAGTCAATTTAAGGCGGAATTGTTTCCTTTTTCTAAAGGGAGAGTATATTGCTTTATCTATTGTAAATAATTTTGAGTCAGATAAATCTTTTATTCTTGGCATAAAATTAAATCTTAATAGATGGGTAAATTTAAAAATCTATTTGGTGTAACCGACTCTGTCTGTATACAACAATGGACTTTACTTGGAGTAATAGGTATGATAGGCTCGTTATTCGGAAAAGATTCCTGTTGAAAAAAGTACATCCATAGAGGAGGATTGGTAACCATGAGTGATAAAGTACTTATTGTGGAAGATGAACGCGAAATTGCCGATTTGGTTGAGCTTTACTTGAAAAATGAGAATTATACGGTTTTCAAATACTATACCGCCAAAGAAGCATTGGAATGTATAGATAAGAATGTGCTTGACCTTGCAATATTGGATATCATGCTACCCGACGTAAGTGGTCTCACTATCTGTCAAAAAATAAGGGACAAGCACACCTATCCAATTATCATGTTGACGGCGAAAGATACAGAAATAGATAAAATTACAGGGCTAACAATTGGTGCGGACGATTATATTACAAAGCCCTTTCGCCCACTAGAGTTAATTGCGCGAGTCAAGGCGCAGTTACGCCGATATAAAAAATACAATGGAGTAACGGCACAGAACGAGAATGTTATCGTACACTCTGGTCTTGTCATTAATATAAGCACGCATGAGTGTTCTCTGAACGAGAAGCCGTTATCTCTCACTCCCACCGAGTTTTCAATCTTGCGTATCCTCTGTGAGAACAAGGGGAATGTGGTTAGCTCTGAGCAGCTGTTTCATGAGATATGGGGTGACGAATATTTCAGCAAGAGTAATAACACTATCACCGTGCATATCCGACATCTGCGAGAAAAGATGAACGATACGGTTGATAATCCGAAGTATATAAAAACGGTATGGGGGATCGGCTATAAAATTGAAAAATAAAAAGAAGAATAAAAAAATCGATTATTCAAAATTAAAACGGAAACTCTACCAATATATCTTTACGATTGTCATGGCAGCAGTTATATTTGTGCTGTTTTTGCGTCTATTTATCCAAGGGACACTTGGGGAGTGGATTGTACGTTTTTTGGAAAACAGTTATCATTTAGAGCGTTGGGACGCAATGATAATATATCAGTATACTATACGGAACAATATAGAAATTTTCATTTATGTGGCGGTTGCCATTAGTATTCTTATTCTATGCCGCGTTATGCTTTTAAAATTTGTAAAATACTTTGAAGAGATAAATACCGGTATTGATATACTTATTCAGAACGAAGATAAACAAATTGAGCTTTCTGCGGAATTGGAGTTCATGGAACAGAAGCTCAACACATTAAAGCGAACCCTTGAAAAGCGAGAGCATGATGCAAAGCTGGCCGAACAAAGAAAAAATGAAGTTGTTATGTACTTGGCACACGATATTAAAACGCCTCTTACATCAGTTATCGGTTATCTGATCCTGCTTGACGAGGCACCCGACATGCCAAGAGAGCAAAAGGCAAAGTACGTGCATATCACGTTAGACAAAGCATATCGTCTGGAACAGTTAATCAACGAGTTTTTTGAGATTACGCGATATAACCTTCAAACGATTACGCTCACGAAAAAGCACATAGACCTATACTATATGCTGGTGCAAATGACTGATGAATTTTATCCCCAGCTTGCTGCGAGGGGAAAACAGGTGGTACTCCATGCTTCTGAAGATTTGACCGTATTTGGTGACGCTGATAAGCTAGCGAGGGTCTTTAACAATATTTTGAAAAACGCCACTGCATACAGCAAGGACGACAGTGTTATTGACATTACGGCGAACCTATCCGAAGATGTGGTATCCATCGTTTTCGAGAACGACGGAAACATCCCGAAAGATAAACTTGCTACCATATTTGAAAAGTTTTACAGATTGGATGATGCCCGTTCTTCTGATACGGGCGGCGCGGGACTTGGATTGGCGATTGCCAAAGAAATCATTGTTCAACATGGCGGACAGATTTACGCGGAAAGTAATGATAACTCTACGACTTTCACGGTAGAACTTCCAGTCTTTCAAGGCTCGGTTAATAAAGGGAATTCTTAGAAAATAATCATTGTTTCTTAAGAAATTCTTAAGGTTATCTCTACTTTTTCTTAGGAAATTAACAATTTAATATTAATAAATGGCTCGTTCTTATGCAGTAGATTTAAATCATAAGAACGAGCTTTTTTATTTCGTCAAAGAAAGACATGATAACTTATGCGTGGATTAAAATAGCTTACATGAATAAAGAGCTGTTTTTTCAGAGTAAAGTAGAGGTTCAAAAATATGATCAAAATCACAAAGATAACATAGATAATACAGGGACTACCTCAATTTTTCATTAAGATGGGGAAAAATATTTGATTTCATATTATTCTTTTTTTCAAAATAAAACAATTGAAGTTGAAATACCAGTGAATGAATTTTATGGAATATATGGAGAAAATATAGATGGGGTGATTGTGACCACCCGTTCTTGAATTATATTCTAAAATGACAAAGTTATAAATTACAATGTAAAGTTAGGAGATTTTAAATGCATTCAGAAGTTTTGATTAATTATTTATATACTTATTTTTTTACTATTATTTTTTGTATAGTGTTTCAAATTGGATTTTATTTTAAAACGAAAAAAAATATATCTATTCAGCATTTTCTATGGGTGTATGTTTTTCTATTCTACCTTTCACTAGTGTATAAGGTAACGCAGATAGGGACTATATGGGACATAGGAAGATACGAAACATTAATTCGTGCAAATCAAATTAACTTGATTCCATTTGCTTCTGAAGGTATGACTACTTATGTCTTAAACATTTTACTGTTTATGCCATTAGGTTTTTTATTGCCGACTATTTGGCCGCAGTTTAGAAGAATGAAAAGTGCTGCCTATGCTGGATTCGGTTTTTCATTGGCTATTGAGTTAGGTCAATTGCTAGATAATAGAATTACAGATATTGATGATTTATCTATGAACACCCTGGGAGCAATTATTGGGTATTTATTATATAGAGTATTATTCAAAATGATATATAAAAGAGATGAAAAAAAGATTGATAATAATATCTCTCTAGTAATAAAATACGAGGCTATTTTTTATTTAGTTTGCTCATTTGTAGGTATGATGTTAATTTATTATCCAGTTTTATTTAGACGGCCTTTAATGCTTCAATAAAGTGATTAATATACATATAGCAAATTGATTCTTAAATAATAGGAAATTACATATACCCATTTATATTAAATTTTCATAGAAATCTTTCAAAACTATTCTTACTGAAGGTTGAGTGGTTATTGAATTGATTTCTATTGCTCCCGTTTTCTATCAAAGTACCAGCCTTTAATTAACAATTATATCCATTGTAAAAAAATAAGATAGGCTTTAATATTTACCAGTATTTAAGTGCCGAAAATTATTTAAGGCATTTCAACCAAAATTTAAGAGGAGCATACAATGAACAAACTAAAAAGGTTATTGAAACGTAAAGCGACTTGGATAATTCTTATCCTATTCGTATTTGTTTATGTAAATAACAGTTCTTTTTTTGCTAAGAGGGACGATGGAACTCCTCTTCTTCTTGCTCACCGAGGACTTTCGCAAACATTTAGCATGGAAGAAATAGAGAGTGATACATGTACAGCAGAACGTATAAATAAACCTGAACACTCTTATTTAGAAAATACAATTCCATCTATGGAAGCTGCATTTAAAGCTGGAGCTGATCTAGTAGAGTTTGATGTTCAACCAACTAAAGATAATAATTTTGTTATTTTTCATGATTGGACGCTTGATTGCCGTACTAATGGTAAAGGTGTTACAAGAGATTTTACAACAAAAGAATTACAAGCACTTGATATTGGTTACGGTTATACAGCTGATGGGGGTAAAACATTCCCATTTCGTGGCAAAGGGATTAATCTTATGCCAACACTTGATGAAGTACTTACCCATTTTCCAGATCGTTCTTTTCTTATTCATATTAAAAGCGATGATGAAAATGAAGGAATCCAATTGGCTACTCACCTCAAGAAATTACCAGCGAAACGCCTTGATCAAATAACTGTATATGGTGGCGATAAACCAATTGCTGTGATAAAAGAGCGCATCCCTAGTTTAAGAACAATGTCAAAAGCGACCATGAAAAAAGATCTTATTACTTATATGGCATTAGGATGGACTGGCTACATACCTTCAAGCCTGAAGCATGGAGAATTACATATACCAGACAAAGTAGCTCCTTGGCTTTGGGGATGGCCAAATCGTTTTCTTAATCGAATGGATAAAGCAGATACTCGAGTTATTATTGTAGGAGGAAATGGGTTTGGGTTTTCAAGTGGATTTGACTCATCTGAAGATATAAAACGCCTTCCTGAAGATTATACAGGTGGAATTTGGACAAATCGCATTGATAAAATAGCACCTGTATTTAAGAAATAAGGGATAATATAACAGTCGAAGTTTTTTCATCTGTTTAACCATTTATATTTTAAAAGAAGATTTATTAATAATTTTAAAGGTTTATATACCGGTAAACACCCCTGATTTCCTATGAATAATGGAAATCGGGGGTGTTTTTTGGATGAATGGAACTTATTTTATTTATATTCAAACAGAAGTACGACAACGATTGAATAATTACTCACAAGATGTAAAAATGAGCTGAATCCTCATAAATAACTAACTGTAGAAAAGTAAATTTTTCGTTTGGGGGTACTTTCAAAATCTTAGGTTGATGGGCATGTGAAGGTACCCCATCGCTATCAACTTAAGAAATTAATTGTTCTCTAAAGCGAAAAAATAAAATGAATTTCTTTGAACACCTATGAAAAGAATAAATTTTCGTTCTGGGAGAACTTCAAAATGTTAGCTTGATAGCGATGTGAATGGAATCTCCACTGATTAAAGTTTCCCTTTATTCCACGCCACTCTCTAAAATAGAGAAAGATGCATTTTCACAATTAATTTCTGCCATCGCACCGTAAGGTAAAATAAACTTCGGTTCAGTATGACCAAAATTTAAATTATAAAGAATCGGCAAATCTTCTAAGTTATATTCTTTCATAACTTTTAGTATTTCATGTTTATATTCTTCATAATAAATTTCGTCTTTTGGTTTACCAAAAATGATACCTTTTGCTTTTGGGAGAATGCCTTGCGCTGCGTAATTTCGTAAACAATACTTTATATAACTTGGTTCTGGATGGTCTTCAGAAGTTTCAAAGAAAAGGATACTATTCTCCCAATGTTTTTTCTCAGGCCAAAGCTCCGTTCCTTTTGCAAATTCCAGTACTTCTATACAACCACCAATTAAGCGTCCTTGTACAGTAGTAGAGCCTTGAAGTAGTTCATATCCTTTGTTTTGTTGCATCGTACGCCTTGTATCCTTATTTATCTCTATCCATTCTAAACGCTCACTCGTCCATTCAGGAGCTGGTTGAATTTCGCCAATCATTTCATTGGAAAAGAGAGTTCGCTTTACCATTTCAACTGTATAT
This sequence comes from Bacillus sp. AFS059628, assembly GCF_002571225.1. Lineage (GTDB taxonomy): Bacteria > Bacillota > Bacilli > Bacillales > Bacillaceae_G > Bacillus_A. Next base: position 32,192 of record NZ_NVEC01000055.1, read on the forward strand.
GGATCCATCTCTATATTTTCGGCAAAATCAGTTAAAATGGCTGGACCGTAAAAAGAGGAAATTCCTGCTTTATGACAAAACAAGTGTGAAACGGTAACATCAGAGTATCCCATAAAAATTTTCGGGTTTTCACGTATTACATTAAAATCTATATAGGGAAGTAAGCGAATGCTATCTTCACCGCCAATATTCGCAATAATTGCTTTCACACGCGTATCTTGAAATGCAGTCATTAAATCTTCCGCACGAGCCTGTGGATTGTTATAAATGAATTCGCTACCTTTTAAACTATTCGGCATTGGAACAACCGTAAGACCAAAAACTTCTTCTAATCTCTTTACTCCTTGATCATATCGCCATCGTATCTCAGAATCACCTGCGCCTCCCCATGAAGGACTTACTGTTGCCACGATATCACCTGGCTGTAATCTCTTTGGTTTCTTTAACATATTAACTCCGCTCCTACATAATGTAATGGATTACGATTATCAAACTGTAGTATTGAAAAATATGATGCATGGCATTAGTTTCTTCATCATCAATCTGTTTACCTGCTGGGATTCAAGAATTCAGTCTTAGTGTTGAATATAGGAATAACTGATTTATATTTGAAAATTACAGTATGCAACATTGTATGAGAAAGATGGTTGCTATTTTCTGCAATTTGTAACTGTAATGATTATAGGTTGGTCGTATTCAATCCGAAAAATAAAATCATCATGAATAGAGAGGTGATAGCTGTTCCTGAACAAGAAAGCTATCGCCTTTAGGCACTTGGGATGATAGTGAGATTGGATACGGAGTTTCACTAAAAATCGCAACGTTCGTGGTACTTTAAGTGTCTGAAGTATAGGTAGTTTCTTCGGTTTTTTTGTTGGGGTTTTTAGGGGAGTATTCTTTAATTATTAGATAGAGAGGTAAAATAAAAAATACACCTAATTACTAGGTGTATTTTTTAGACTTGAAAACCACATATGTATTGAAAATTTCTCTTGGGTAGAGTGTATCACAATAGAAATCATGTATATACATAATATTCGTTACATCGAATGGTTTCCTTGTAAATATATGAAAATGGTAAACTAAATAGATTTCAATTTGGGCAACTTAAATACCTGTACCATGTTCAGAGTTAGCGGGAGCCACGCCAGTATTGCCATGAGTTTCAACTTTTGGAGCAGGGAAATGTGCATGCCCTTCTTGTTTAGGAGCCCCACCAGTGTCACCGATGTTTAATGCAGGAGCCCAAGTATCCGCATGTGAATCTAATTTTGAGCTTAAATCAGCATGTGTCTCTTGTTTAGGAGCAGGGAAATGTTCGTGCCCCTCAAGTTTCGGAGTCGGCGTATCACCAACATTTAAAGCAGGAGCGCCAGTATTACCATGCGCTTCTAACGTAGGAGCAAAGAAGTCAGCGTGACTCTCTTGTTTAGGAGCAGGGAAATGTTCATGCCCTTCAAGTTTAGGAGCGCCGCCGGTATCGCCAATATTGAAAGCAGGAGCCCAAGTATCCCCTTTATTATATGATGAAATAGGAGGTCTTCCATGATCATAAGCAGGAGCGCCACCGTAGTCACCATGATTTTCTAATTTCGGAGCAGGAACATCGCCATGCTCCGCTTTCACAACGCCGCCATCCCCAATATTTAAACCAAAAAGACCAAAGCTAAACACTGATAACCCTACAACAGCTGTACTAATTTTTCTTTTCAATCTATCTCTCTCCTTTTGCTATGGTTTTCCATTTTGTCTAAACGTGGTAGATAAAATGAAATGAATCGTAAAAAAATTCTAAATATATTACGATATACGAATAATTCTGTGTAATATTTTGTAAAACCTCCTTGAAATTTGAAATTTATGAAAATAAAATTCGACATGGTTCATTTTTCAACTAGTTGAATAATTTGTGATTGAGTTTTTATAAAGCTATTCGTTAACCTTAGGACCGAAAGTAGTTCTTAATTTCTTTACACCGTGGTCATAAGGTTATTTTAGCTTTGAATTAAATTAAAGCCCTCTTGCTGTATATTTAAAAATTACAGTATGCAACATTGCATAAGAAAGATGGTTGCTATTTTGTATAACGTGTAACTATAATGGTTACAGGTTGGGCGTATCCAATCAAAAAAATAAAATCATCATGAATGGAGATGTTTCATAATGGGTATGAAAAAATTAATTTTAGCTGGTGCTTTAGGTATCGCAGCATTATCAGGAACGAATTTACCAGGATTAGAAGTAACAAAAGCGAGTGCAGCTTCTATTGAATCGAATTTCTCGACGTTAGAAGGACGAGTAGTAGAAGTAGATAACGGTGTAATTGTCGTAAAATCTAAGCAATATGAGGAGCCAGTTAGTGTATACATGGATACTTTCTCAAATGTGAAAGTAGGAGATGAGGTTAAGGCTACTGGATCTATGATGCGTAATTTTACAGAATATATGGTTGCAACTGCAATTGAAAATACAACAAACAAGTTAGGCATGCACATGAAAGAAGATGGCTCACCTGATTATGTAATTGGAGAAGTATCAAAAGTAGGAACGATGGAAGATGAGGGAGACGGTGCTACTAAATATGTCGTAGTGGAGTATCCATCGTTAAACGGGAAGAAAGTTATTATTGATGTTTTCTTAACAAAGGGACAAGTATTTAATACGGGTGAGAAAGTGAAAATTGATATGAAGTATGTGGGCTGGGGCGGAAGTTCTATTAACTGGAACACAACGGACAATATTGAAAAAGTTCATGAGGTAAAGAGCAACGTTGAAAATAATGATGATGTTTGGATTTGGTCTTAATTAGAATTCTGTAATTAACAAATGTAACATGCAGCACCCATCAAATGATTATTTGATGGGTGCTTTTTTATTTTTTCTGCTATTGAGACAAATGGAGCAATTTACGGTTCATATTCATTTTTTAGCGTGAATTACGTGTGAAATCAAAACGTTATGTGTAGTACATAATAAATACAGTTGTTATCCTATTTTAATTACATGTGGATATAGGATAAAGTTGATTTATCATCCTATATTAAAATAAAAATAAACCACTGTTCGATTTGAATATTCCACGATATAATGGTGAGAGTTTATGACAGAATAAATATTTACATAAGAAGTGAGGTACTGTATGAAAAAAAGAACGACAGACATTATTTTTATTATTATCGGTGCATTTCTTTTCGCGTTAGGTGTCAATTTGTTTGTTATCCCGAACGAGTTTGGTGAGGGTGGAGTAACAGGTATCACGATTATTACGTACTATTTATTTGAATGGTCACCGGGCTTAGTTAACTTAATTTTAAATGCCATTTTGTTAATAGTCGGTTATAAATTTTTAAATAAGATCACAACAATTTATACGATTATCGCTGTAGTTACGAACTCACTATTTCTTCATTTGACAGAAGGCTGGACGATTGCTTCGGATGAAATGCTCGTAAATGCTATTTTTGGAGGAATATTTATCGGGTGCGGGATTGGTCTTATCATTCGCGTTGGTGGAACAACGGCAGGTACTACCATCTTAGCAAGGATGACACATAAATATTTAGGATGGAGCATTAGCTACGGTCTACTGTTCTTCGATTTAATCGTTGCGTTTTCATCTTATTTCATCATTGGTGCAGAAAAACTGATGCTGACAATTATTATGTTATATGTAGGAACGAAAGTAATGGAATTTGTAATTGAAGGTTTAAATCCGAAGAAGGCTATTACGATTATTTCTGATAACCCAAATGAAATTGCTGGTAAGGTAACTACATTAATGGGCAGAGGGGTTACGGTGTACTCAGGTCATGGTTATTACACGAAAACGCCGAAGGAAATTCTTTATGTTGTTATTAATAAGCAAGAAGTAGTGAAGCTAAAGAGGATTGTTCAAACTACAGATCCGGCTGCGTTCATCGCTATACACGATGTTCGTGACGTATTTGGAGAAGGGTTCGTTGATATTTCTAAAGCTTAGAACTTATTTTTCATTAAAATAATCTTAATACTAAAACGTAAGAATCTATTTTGAATAATCTTTTTTCAAAATAGATTCTTTTTCTTTTTCTTGCAAAAAATTCAATTGTTTCTTAAGGTAAGGATGTAGAAGGATGAACAAGAGAGGGTTTAATGAAGATGATACATATTTTATTAGCTGATGATGATAAGCATATTAGAGAATTGTTGCATTACCATTTACAAAAAGAGGGGTTTAAAGTTTTTGAAGCAGAAGATGGAAAGGTAGCACAAGATGTTTTAGAGAAAGAAAATATCCATCTTGCGATAGTAGACATTATGATGCCGTTTGTTGATGGCTATACGTTATGTGAAGAAATCCGGAAGTATCATGATATACCTGTTATTTTATTAACTGCGAAAGATCAGTTAGTTGATAAAGAAAAAGGATTCATTTCTGGTACGGACGATTATATTGTAAAACCATTTGAGCCAGCTGAAGTTATTTTCCGTATGAGAGCATTACTACGTCGTTATCAAATGCTGAATGCTGATATGATTACGCTGCACGGAACGACTATTGACCGAAAAGGGTTTGAGGTGAAGTGTAACGGTCAAACGATTTTACTTCCGCTGAAGGAATTTGAATTGTTATCACAACTTGCTAGTTATCCTGGAAGAACATTTTCAAGGGAAGAATTAATTGAATTAGTATGGGGAATGGATTTTGAAGGAGATGAACGAACAGTCGATGTTCATGTGAAACGATTGAGAGATCGCTTCTCAAAACGAACGGATGATTTTCAAATTACGACAGTACGTGGACTCGGTTATAAGTTGGAGTTGAAATAAAATGAAATCATTATACTCTAGATTTGTTTTTATGACGGTTGGGATCATGCTACTTAGCAGTATTATCGGTTTTTTATTAACGAATGTGTACTATCAAGTGAAGTTAAAACCGTACAATAGTGAAAAGATTTTAATGTATGCGGAAGAAGTAAAATCGTTATATGAAAAGCAAAGTGAAGAAAATCAAGAGGCATACTTACGGTCTATTGCGAAGCTAGGATATGAAATTTATATTGTCGATGATCAAAAGAACGGAAAGCGCATCGGTAATGCGTTTCGTAAGACGACAATAAGTGATGATACCGTTCATAAAGTATTGCAAGGAGAAACGTTTAATGGTGTTTCTACGTATCCAACGCGTCTTTTCATTACAGGATTTTTCGATAATGAATTAATTAATAGCGTCGGTGTCCCGGTACAACACGGTGATAAACAGTACGCCTTATTCATTCGCCCTGACATTCAGCAACAATTTGGTGAGATGCGAATTTTTCTAGCGGTATTACTAGGATTTATCGTACTATTAAGTATTATCTTTATCGCAATCGCAGCAGGTTATATCGTTCGTCCCATTCGTAAATTTACAAAGGCCACACAAAAAATTGCGAGTGGGGAATATGAAATTGAATTAGACGTAAAGCGAAAAGATGAAATAGGGACGTTATCTACAAGCTTCCAAAAGATGACGAAAAGTATAAAAGAACTAGATGAAATGAGACAAGAATTCGTTTCGAATGTTTCACATGAATTCCAGTCGCCGCTTTCTTCTATACAAGGGTTTTCGAAAACATTGCAAACAGAAAAGATGAGCGTGGAAGAAAGAAATCGTTATTTACAAATTATTGAGGGCGAAAGTAAGCGAATGTCTAGTTTATGTAAACAGTTACTTACGCTAGCTTCATTAGATAAAGAAGAGAAAGTGTTGCAAATAAAAGAATTCAATCTACAAAAGCAAATTAAAGACGTCATTTTTATGCTCGAATGGAAATGGCGTGAAAAAGACATCGCCGTTGAATTTGATGTGCCGGACATTACAATACGAGGGGATGAAAATTTACTTCATCAAGTATGGAGTAACATCTTTACGAATAGTATTAAGTTTTCAAGCGACGGCGGGACCATTGAGTTTTTTGTCGAAGAGTTAGAGTCTAGTATCATCATTTCTATATCAGACAACGGAATCGGTATGGATAAAGAAGAAATGGACCGTATATTTGACCGTTTTTATAAAGTGGATACTGCAAGAGCGAGAAACGTAGAAGGGAGTGGCTTAGGATTATCCATCGTGCAGAAAATTGTTGAACTGCATAACGGAAACGTTTCAGTGTATAGTATGAAAGGGGAAGGGACGACTGTTCAGGTGGAGCTTCCGAAATAGAGGAAAGAGGCTGTTTTTGAAACAGCCTCTTCTTTTTGTCGATAAGTCGATATAATCGGAAAATCGCTGATATAAATTTCACGTACCCCTCACTTCTGCTATAAAGCCGCACCTTTCCCGCGCTCTACTTTAAACTGCACCCCAAAAGTATCCGCTGTAATCTCATCAGCTTTTGGCAATGCTCGTAATTTCGGATGAAGTAGCCATACGAGCGAAATAAATAAAATCCCGATGCTAGCGAGCGCGAAAATGAGTTGGCTACTAAATACATTTGCAGCATAGCCACCAATTAAAGAACCAAACGGCATAGCAATTGTGCCCATACTTCGCATGACTGAGTTAATACGTCCAATATATTGATTTGGAATTACAATTTGACTAATTGTCGCAAATAATATGTTGGTTGCACCAATTGGAATCCAAGCTAGGCCGAATAAGAAAATAGATAGCCATTGAAATGGTACGATCGTAGAGAGAAACCAAAAGATAGCGCCAGTTGCAAAGCTAATAATAGAGACACGACCAACATTCCGTTTGCCAACCCATGAACTGAATAATGCACCGATAAGACTACCTGCTGATATAGCAGCTAGAAAGAAGCCATATGATTTCACGCCTCCTAAAGAATCAGCAAAAGAAGGGAGTATCGCCATCGTCATACCAATTGAAAAATTAGCGACTACTGAACCGATTAAGAATACGCCCATTAATGAACGGAAGACGATTGAAAAACCTTCTCTTAAATCAGTGAAATATTGTTTCGTTGAAAGTGATGTATTGGTTTCTGCTTGCTTTGGCATTTTTAATGAAAAGAACAAAAGGGCAGTAATCGCGAATGTAAAGGAGTCGATTACATATAAAGTGATTGCGCCAAATAGTGCTACTAATATGCCGGAAAGCATCGTGCAAATTAAATCAATGCCTTGATACGCAAACGAAAAGAGTGAATTTCCTTTTAATAATTGTGCTTTATTCAGTAGAAGTGGTAAAGCTTTTGACTGTGCAGGAAAGGCGAATTGTTCGATAAAGGCTACGATGGGCATGATGATGAGTAGTAGTTGGACTGTTAATAGGTCGAAGTAGTGTGTAATAGGAATGATTAATATAAGAATGCATTGCAGAATTTGTGTAATGACGAGGGTGTTTTTAATTGACCATCTATCAACGAATGGCCCGGTAAGAAATTGAAGTGCAGAAGGTAATAATGTAAGAAAACCAGCCAATCCAGAATAAAAAGGATTACCACTTAGCTTATATACGAGCCACATCGCGGCTACATAGTATAAGCTATCTCCTATGTTTGTAAAAATTCTCCCTAAAAACAGTAAGAGGAAATTCCGGTTTTTTAATATGTCCATTTAATCTACTCCTTTATAATAAAGTGAAACTTTAATCAGTGGGAGGTTCATCCCCACTGATTATTANNTATTAGTTGAACCAATCGGACGTTTACGGGCAGTTAATCTCCCACCTAACTTCTTTTTTTAGTTGAATTTTGAGGTTGGAATTTTACTGCCCGTTAATGTCGGATAAATTTATTCGGTAAAATAAATTTGACCGTTTGTATAAAAAAAATCGTATTACGATTTTTCTTCTTTTTTCACAAATCGCTGCATTGCTCGTTCGTCGATTTGTAGTGCAGTAGTAGAAATGTAATAAGATTTACTATTTGGATCTTTATCCGCATCTTTTGCGATATCATTTAATTCAGCCATCAATTCATGAAACTTTTTTACCCACACTTGAAATTGTTCCGGCGTAGCATCAAACTCCCAGCAAGATGAAACGTAATTCCACTCAGCCGGGTCTTCGCTTTCTTTTCGTAATATAAAAGCTTCTTCAGGAGCAGCGAGAATATGGTTTTTCGTTGTTTCTGCCATTTGTAAAAAGATTTGGCGACCTGATTCGCTTAACATTTCTAAATGAGGTAATAGGTCTGCAGCAGGGGTGAAGCCTCTAGCGACAGATTGATAGAACTTTTGAATGATGCCATTCTTTTCTTCTGTATAAACAATCTCTATAAAACCATTCTTTTCTAATTCTTTTAAATGATAATGAATTTTCGCCCTTGGAATGCCGAATTTCTCAGATAGTAATTGTCCTGTATAAGGACGTTCGCATAGACGCATCATCATTTCGACACGTAGTGGATCGCTTATTGCTTTTAGTTGGCTATAAGTAGTGAGTGTTAACATGGGCTTCAACATGATCAACTCCTTAAATGAAATTACTCGGTCAAGATTATTTGACTGAATTGTACCAAGGATTCCAACTGTTTTCAATACTTTCTGAAAATTTAATCTTACTCTCTGTAATCTTCTGTTCATATTCCGTTCATATTTCTTTTTTATGATAAGTGCATAGAAAGAAAGAGGAAGGAGCGAGCAAAATGTTTTTAGCTCTGCGTGAATTGAAACAATCAAAATTAAGATACGGATTAATCGGACTGATTATGGTGTTATTATCATTTTTAGTTCTTGTTATTTCAGGATTAGCAAATGGACTATCATATGATAATGCTTCATCGATTCAAAATATGGAGGCAAATAAGTTCGTTTTAGCAGATGATGCGGAAAATAAATTACTTCGTTCACAAATTAAGAAAGACGATGTTGATAACGTAGTCAATCAAGTAGGCGAGAAAGAGGCTGTTCCGTTTCGTGTGAAAGTTTCAACATATGAAAAGAAAGATAGTTCGAAAAAAGTGGATGTTGCTATTTTCTCAAGTGAGCGCGATTCATTTTTAGAACCGAACATTGTAAAAGGTGAGAGATTAGGTACAGCAAATAACGAAATGGTTGCTGATGAATCAATTAAAGAAAAAGGAATTGATATTGGAGATACAATTATTGATCCTGTTTCAAAGAAAGAATTTACAATCGTTGGATTTACGAAAGATCAAATGTTTAGCCATACACCAGTCGTTTATGTAAATGAAGACGTATGGGGCGCTATTTCACAACCAAACCAAAAAGATTATAGTGCAATTGCACTTAACACAAATAAAGAGATTAAAAATGCACACGTAATTGACAAAAAAGAAGTACTGCAAAGTATTCCAGGATTTAAAGAAGAGCAAGGGACATTAACGATGATCATTGCATTCTTACTAGTTATCGCTGCATTACTAATCGGCGTATTCTTCTACGTCATTACACTGCAAAAAACACAGCAATTAGGCGTATTAAAAGCAATTGGTACGAAGAACTCTTATTTAGCAAATAGCTTAGTCGTACAGGCGTTATTCTTATCAGTCGTTGCGATGGTAATCAGTATTGTTCTTGTACAAGGATTAGAACAAATTTTACCAGCAGGTATGCCGTTCTTATTAACAACACCGATGATTGCACAATATGCAGCAATCTTTATCGTCATTAGTATTTTAGGAACACTTATTTCGTTATACCAAGTATTAAAAGTGGATGCATTAGAAGCAATTGGAGGCGGGATGTAATGACTTCATTATTAAAATTAGACAAAGTAAGTAAAGTGTACGGAGAAGGGAATACAGAAGTAACAGCCCTTCATCCGATGTCGCTTGATGTGAAAGCTGGAGAGTTTATCGGAATTGTCGGTCCTTCTGGATCAGGGAAAAGTACGTTATTATCAATCGCGGGTGCTTTATTATCACCTTCAAAAGGGGATATTTACATTCGTGAGCAAAATATTACGAAGCTATCAGAAAAAGAAATGACAGACATTCGTTTGAAAAAAATCGGCTTCATTTTCCAGTTCGCAAATCTTGTTCCATATTTAAATGTAAAAGAACAATTGTTTTACATTGCAAAGCTTAAAAAAGAAAACAAACAAGAATCAGAAAAGCGTGCGGATCATTTATTAGCAGCATTTGGATTAGGAGAAAGAAAAAATCATTATCCAAATCAACTGTCTGGCGGGGAAAAACAAAGGGTAGCAATCGCTCGTGCGTTTATGAACAATCCAGATTTAATATTAGCGGATGAACCAACGGCTAGCTTAGATTCAAAACGTGCACGTGAAGTTGTAGAAATGATGAAACGTGAAGTGAAAGAGAGCCAAAAAGCAGCAATTATGATTACGCACGATGAAAGAATGCTTGATGTATGTGATCGTATATTGACGCTAAGAGATGGAAAGTTAATATAAAGAAAAATGGCCAACCGTACATGCGGTTGGCCTTTGTATCATTGTTTTTAATAAGTATAATGGCTTTATTTTGAGAATAACGTTTTAATTTTATTTCGTGTTACTAATAAAATCCCGCCTAATACAGATAACATACCTAAAGCCATATTGTTTGATTGCTCACTACCAGCGTTAGGAAGTTCTTTAGCGTTATTGTTTTTAGTACTATTATCTGCTTGTGTTTGTTTAGACTGTGATACTTCATTGATCTTGTTATCTACATTTTGCTTCGTTGTATGTACCTCAGCTAATTTGTCCTCAATTTTTTTCTCAGTATGTTTAAAGTCGTTGATTTTAATATCTAAGTCTTGTTTTTTCTTTGTTAAATCATCTGAAACAGTTTGTTTCGCTTGTTTAATTTCGTTAATTTTATTTAGTAAATCTTCTCTAGCTTTTTGTAATTCAGCTAGTTTGTTTTTTACATCTTGTTTCGCTAGTTCTAAGTTAGCGGAAAGACTATCTAAATTGCCTTTAATTTTCTTAAGTTCCTCTAACGTATTCCCAGTATGCGGCTTATTTTCTTTTAGCTCAGCAAGTTTGTCCTCAGCAGTTTGTTTTGCTTTCTTTAACTCAGCTAATTTTTCATCTACCTGTTTTTTAACTTCCTTAAGTTCATTAACCTTTTGATCAATGTTCTCTTTATGTTGCTTCATTTCATTCACTTTTTCATCGACAGTTTGTTTATGTTCTTTAATCTCATTCACTTTGTTATCAATATTTTGCTTATGTTCTTTCACTTCAGCAACTTTATCTTCTACTTGTTTTTTATGCTCTTTTATTTCAGCGATTTTATCTTCGGCGATTTGCTTGTCTTGCTGAAGTTTTGCATCGAACTCTTCTTTACGTTGCTTAATTTCGTTAATTTTTTCATCGGCAACTTGTTTACGCTCGTGTAGTTCATTCACCTTCGTATCAACATTTTCCTTAACTTTGTTAAGTTCATGTAATGTTTGATCCACGTTTTCTTTGTGTTGCTGCAATTTCGCATCTAACTCTTGTCTATGTTGCTTAATTTCAGCTAATCGATCTCCTGTACTTTGCTGAGGAGTAGCATCAGTTACTTCTGCATGAGCAGAGTTTGCGCTAGCAATCATTGCTAAAGCTAGTGTAGATGCAGCGATAGTTTGTTTTGTTTTCATATTTTTGTACCTCTTTTCTTTCATATGCATGAGCTGTCTTGTGTAAAAATGAGCATATAGAAGTAGATTATCTTATCATTATATACCATGTTAGGCGCTTAGAGGAAGGATTTGCATAATAATCTATCATTATGTAATTTTGAAATTCTTTTATTTGGGGGTAGGGGACAAATCTTTAGCAAGATGAACAATTTCTTCTATAGTAGAGTTTACATCCTTACTATTACGAATAACAAACAAATAATCAGCCTCATTTTCTACAGGATCTACGACATTTTCGTGAAGTGATTCAGTTTGTTGTCGATCAAGTACTTCTTTGAAATTAGAATATCCACCTCTAAAAATATTGGTATTTCGCGTGCTTCGAGCTACTCTTTCGTAAAGGACATCATCTGGAATGTCAAAATGAACGAGTATGCGTACATATTCCTCTTTCTGAAACAATTCATTTAGCAAATACATCCGGTCATTTCGACTTCTATTTGAGTTGCAAATAATAAGGTGTAAACTCGTATGTTCTTTTGCATAATCAACAATGAATTTCGAAAGACCGTGTTTAAATGTATTAGCGCCTTCAGCCGGTTGTAACTTTTCATAATGCGTATTAATAAATTCAGCTTGGTTATCTTGATCCATAACGAAAGAGTGGGGTAACTCATTTTCTAGTTCTTTAGCAAATGTAGTTTTTCCGCTGTGTGTTTTTCCTACGGTAATGATCACTGATCGTTTCATATTGTTCTCCATATGTATTGTTATCATTTGGGGTATTCGGTGTGGATCGACAATTTTCCTGCTGGGGGATATGCAAAGTGACTGAGTAGCAATAGGCTGAAAGTTTCACGAAAAAATATTCTTTTTAGAAAGAAGGCAGTAATGCTATCGTTACTGAAATATATTATAAAAATGTTCTTGATGAAAAGGAGATTTAATAATAAAAAGGTAAAAACATATATCTTTTATTTTTAAATATAGTCTTTCATAATCAATGTTGAACCAATTGGAAAATTCATGGAAAAGTGTTATGGTTTATTTGGGAGCTGTACATTATTTGTGTTCAGTAAAAAAGGGGGATTAAAGTGGGAGCTAAAATTTTTAACGGCAGGCATATAGCTAATAGTAAGGATCAAGAATTTGTTGTTTTTATTATTGGTATGCGTATTAATAACCTATTGAAATTTTGGAAGTGGATACCAGTTTTTAATGCTATGGGGCCTATGATTAAAGAATTGTATCAAAACCCACAATGGGGTTTCTTACATACAGAATTTTTCTTTAGTTGGAGAAAGGTTGTCTTAATTCAATACTGGAAGGGATTCGATGAATTAGTAAACTATGCTCACGGAAAAAATCATTCAAATGCTTGGAAATCATATAATAATAAGATTAAAGATAATGGGAGTGTCGGTGTTTTTCACGAAACATATCGGATAGAAAAAGGTGCTTCTGAAGCAATCTATGTTAATATGCCAAAAACAGGTTTATCTAGAGCTACCGAACATATACCAGTATCTCAAGATACTAATACCGCTCAAAAAAGAATGGATAAATAATTTGAAAACTTGTGTATATAATTACGGTTTTTCTGCCAGAGAATATACAAATTATTAGAGCGGTAGCAGGCTGAAAACTTGACAAAAAAACTTATTTGTGCTATAATTTACCAATATAAAAATAAAGTGTATAATAGGGTTCTCCTGGCCAGGGGAACCCTATTTTTGTTGTGAAAATGAAGGAGTGTATGTGCGTGAAAAAAGGTGAAGCGAGTGTAACGTCGTTAGTATCAGCTTTCGGAAGGGCGTATCACAGTGAATTTGATCGTTCTAAAATCTTTGATGATTATATAGCTAAAGATTTCATTCCACAAAAGGAACGTAACGATATTGAAACGAATATGGTTCAAGGAATACATTTTTTTAATACAGACATTGCACAGAAGTTTCAAGACAATCCACAAGAAATATTAAAATGGATTACACAAGTTCAATTATCACCAACACCTTTGGCACGTGCGGCATACTGTGAAAGAGTATTACTACATGAGATTACATTCGGTGCAAAGCAATACGTCATACTTGGTGCGGGCTTAGATACGTTCAGTTTCAGACATCGAGAATTAGAGAATGAAATAGAAATATTTGAAGTAGATCATCCTTCTACACAAAGATTTAAGAAGGAGAGAATAAAAGACACAGAACTTGAAATTCCAAACAACCTTCATTTTATTTCGATGGATTTCACGAAAGGATTTTCCAGTGAACAGTTACGGAATGAAGGATTTGAAAATAAAAAGACTTTCTTTAGCCTTTTAGGTGTTTCGTATTATTTAACAAAAGAAGAGCTTTCTAGTTTAATAGAGTGCTTATTCGAGATGGTTCCAGAAGGGAGCTCAATCGTTTTTGATTATCCAGATGAAAACTTATTTACAGAAAAGGGACTGTCCAATCGGGTGGAAAATATGGTAAAAATAGCTGCAGTAGGTGGAGAACCGATGAAATCGTGTTTTTCGTATACCGAAATGGAAGCACTGTTAGAGAAGGCGGGCTTACTCATTTATGAGCATTTATCGCCAGAAGACATAAATACATTATATTTTGAAGGACGAAACGATTATTTAAAAGCTTTTGAGACGGTGCATTACGTGCATGCGGTGAAGAAGTAGAGGATTAGTAGGCATGGGGAGAAATCTCTGTGTCTTTTTTGTATTAAATTCACTGTCCTCGAATAAAGAACAGTAAAACCCCCTAAGTATGTAGAACTTTGATTTTTATTACAAATTTGTAAGGTTAAGTAATGAAAATCGATAGAACTAGATATGGGAATGGGATACTCTGATTATCGGATAGAATATTCTGAAAAAGGAGGTAGAGCAAATGAAGAGTAGACAAAAAGCATCGATAATATGTAAAAGTATTTTATGTTTCATCATTTGTATATTCATTGTGAATGAAGCATGGTTTACAAATGTGGTGAGGGCAGAATCGGGTACGTTGACTGGTAGGAGTATAGAGGATTTCAAAAAAAAGCTGGATGAACAGGTACCCAAATGGCAGGAGAATTATGAGGTACCAGGGGTTGCAATAGGGATTGTACATGAGGGACGTATTGCTTATACACTTAACTACGGTTATGTAGATAAAAAGACAAAAAAAGCGATGAGTGATGATACTTTGTTTCAGGCTGGTTCCATATCTAAAAGTCTTACAGCGTGGGGAATCTTGCATCTTGTAGATGAAGGACGTTTATTACTAGATGATCCTGTTGGAAAATATCTGACCAAATGGAAATTACCTAATTCAGAGTTTAATAATAATGAAGTAACCATAAGAAGATTGTTAAGTCATACTGCAGGGCTATCTGCACATAAAGGATACCTCGGGGTTGCACCAGGGAAACATCTTGACTCTATTGAGGAGTCTCTGTCTGGAAAAGGATGGCTTAATGAACCAGTGGAGGTTACCAATAAACCAGGTTCAGAAACAATTTACTCTGGTGGCGGATATACAATTTTACAACTTGTAATTGAAGAAGTTACCGGAATACCGTTTGATCGTTATATGGAAGATCAAATTATGAAACCTTTAGGAATGAAATCTAGTTCATTTTTACAACGTCCTGAAAACCATAACCTTTCAAAAGCTTATGGATATTTTGGAGAGGAGCTCCCTAGTTACCAATTTACCGAACAGGCTGCTGCAGGTCTTAAGACAAATGTTACCGATATGATGACATTGATACTTGCAAGCATGGATGCAAATAATAAAGGAAATGGTGTCATCAAAAGTGAACGTGTTGAGGAAATGCAAAAGCCGATATTAGGGGAGAATGGTTTAGGTATATTTGAAAAAAAACTATCTAATCAATGGAAATTACTTTATCATTCTGGTGACAATCGAGGCTGGCATTCTTTTTATGGTTTCATTCCTAATACAAAGGATGGATTGGTAATCCTTACAAATGGTGATGGTGGTATAGACTTACGACAGGATATTTATCATGCATGGATTGAATATGAAACGGGAAATTTACCTGAAAGTTACTTCTCTCTAGCTGAGCAGAGAAAAAACAACTCCATTACATCAATTGTTATTGGAGTCATACTTGGTTTATATTTGCTGCTATTTGTAATTAGATTGTACAAAGGTAGAAGAGCGTTCATTTTTAAGAAAGAGAAGAAATCTTACATCGGATTAGTAGTTAGGACATTTTTACTTATTATTACTGCTGTTCTCGTTTTTTGTGCTGCCGATTTGTGGAGAGTGTTTAGTTTGAATTCCGGTAATACAATAAATTTCATTCTAATAATGGTATGGATTATAACATTATTAATTAGTGGGTTTTTCCCGAAAATTAAAAGTAATAAAAACAACGTATGAAACGAAAAAATTTAACATCAAAATTTACATGTATGTAATGTTAAAGGCTAGAAAGCTAGATTGGCGTGAATCGCTAATTGTGGAGTGCAAAAAACGACAAAATCTCTTAAAAAACACTTAACTTTTAACTCCATCTATCTTTACAATCCCTCCTTATAATGTGAATTGGACAAGCACCTAAGAGAAAGCAGAATATGTCAGTTTGTACATTCTATAATTAGGGGGAGAATTTGTATGAAAAAGACAGTTGCTTCGTTAGCAGTTATGGCGGCATTATTACCGACATTTTCAGCACATGCGGAAGGAAAAGAGCAAGTTCGAAAATCAGCTACAACTTTTAACGTTATTAGTGACATTCAAGGTGATTTAGGAGATTTTGATCATGTATTAAAAGATATGAACAAAGTGACGCCACTTTCTAGAGCGCTTATTATGAATGGGGATATAACGCCAACTGGACAACAGTCACAATATGATGATGTGAAGCGTGTGTTAAACAAAAATAAGCATCCCGAGAATGTATGGTCAACTGTTGGGAATCATGAGTTTTATGCTGGTAAATGGACAGCTGATGGGAAGCTCTCTCAAAGTACATGGCCAAATGGTGTAACGGAAGAAACGTTATTTAATCGCTATTTACAATTTAGCGGACAAGAAAAGGTGTACCATAAAAAAGAATTAGACGGTTGTCCGCTTTTATTTTTAGGAACGGAAAAATATATGAAATACCACGATTCAAAAATGTGGGATGAAGTATATATGAGTGATGAGCAATTAGGTTGGTTAAAACAAAATTTAGAAGAGTATAGTCAAAAAGATAAGGATAAGCCAATTTTCATTTTCTCTCATCATGTTTTACCCGATACAGTGTCTGGATCAAGACAATCACCATACTTACAAGATTATTTAAACGGCGATAAGTTGTACGATATATTAAAAGACTATCCACAAGTTGTTTTCTTTACGAGTCACACGCACTGGGATTTAAACTTGCCAGACTGGGCTGGTAAAAAGAAAATTGCGGGCGGAGATAAAAAGGGATTTACTGTTGTAAATACGGGCGGGATTGAAACGGGCTGGATGTCGGCTGGACCAAATGGGGGAGAGAAGACTGCTCCTGATGGTTATTCATTTAAACAAGGGTTGCAAGTGAAAGCATATGGTAGCGATGTAATGGTGACAGCTTACGATTACAAACGTGATAAGGAAATAAAGAAATTAGTAATTAGTGATTCGAAAATTGCACAAATGGCACCCAATGTAACCGCTGATGATAGTAAAAACATAGTTGTCGGTGCAACGGAGTATATGGAGTATAATGTAGAAGGAACGAACGAGTGGCTGACGTATAATCCAGGAAACCTGCCCAAATTTGACGGGGACAAAATCGTATATGTACGCCATAAAGGCGAAATGAATTTAGAACCAGGATTAACGCAGCTTCTTCGTTTTTCGGCAAATAAGTGATTGGAGGGAGCCCGCATTTGAATGTGTGGGCTCTTTTTATTTTGTTGTTTTTTGTCGATAAGTCGATATATTTGAAAAATTACTGATATAAATTTCATGCACCGTATTGAAGTCTAAAGTACTTATATAATTTCATGTACCGCAATGGAAATTGAAAATCCAATACATTTTTACCCCAGAAAGGTGACTTCATCATTTTTACATGTAATAATAGTATCGTTACATACATTGTGAAAGAAGTACAAAGGAGCGTTATTCATGAATTTAGCTAAATTCCCGAGAAAAAAATATACAGAATCGTATACACCAATTGAGAAATTAAACAATTTTTCTGAGGCACTTGGTGGGCCTACTATTTATTTTAAACGAGATGATTTACTTGGTTTAACAGCTGGTGGTAATAAGACGAGAAAGTTAGAGTTTCTAGTTGCGGATGCACAGGAAAAAGGTGCGGATACGTTAATTACAGCTGGTGGTATTCAGTCAAACCATTGCCGTCTAACACTTGCAGCTGCGGTAAAAGAAAAAATGAAATGTATTCTTGTATTAGAAGAAGGGCTTGAGCCAGAAGAGAAGCGAGACTTTAACGGAAACTATTTTTTATATCATTTACTAGGTGCTGAA
This sequence comes from Bacillus sp. AFS059628, assembly GCF_002571225.1. Classification (GTDB taxonomy): domain Bacteria; phylum Bacillota; class Bacilli; order Bacillales; family Bacillaceae_G; genus Bacillus_A. Next base: position 50,146 of record NZ_NVEC01000055.1, read on the forward strand.
AATGTAATTGTTGTACCAAACGGAGCAGATCTTATGGAAGAGATGCATAAAGTTGCGAAAGAAGTTAGTGAAAAAGGTAATACATCATATGTAATACCAGTTGGTGGATCAAATCCTACTGGTGCAATGGGATACGTTGCTTGTGCGCAAGAAATAATGACGCAATCATTTGATCAAGGAATTGATTTCAGTTCAGTCGTTTGCGTAAGCGGTAGCGGCGGTATGCACGCTGGTTTAATTACTGGTTTTTCTGGAACACAAAGTAACATTCCTGTAATCGGAATCAATGTAAGTAGAGGAAAAGCAGAACAAGAAGAGAAAGTAGCAAAACTTGTAGAGGAAACGGCAGCTCATGTTGGTATTCCGAACTTTATCTCACGCGAAGCTGTCACATGCTTTGATGAATATGTAGGACCAGGTTACGCATTACCAACGCCAGAAATGGTGGAAGCAGTGCAATTACTTGCGAAAACAGAAGGTATTTTACTCGATCCAGTGTATACAGGTAAAGCAGTAGCTGGACTAATTGACTTAATTAAAAAAGGTACATTTAATAAAGATGACAACATTTTATTCGTACATTCAGGTGGTTCACCAGCTTTATATGCGAATACATCTTTATTTGCGTAAGTGTGAAAAGCATTGGGTATCCAATGCTTTTTTTGTTATATAATGGAATTATTAGAAGGTGAGAGGGGGGCGTATATGAGTTCAAGTTTAAAATGGATTATATACACGGTACTCGGCATTTCTATTTTACTCATTTCATTAGTGGCTTATGGAATTTATTTGTCCCGCTTTAATGGGCAGTAAGACCCCCAACTCAAAATGCAGCAAAAGCAAAGAATTTAGGGGGGGGTTCAACTGCCCATAAAA
>NZ_NVEC01000056.1 GCF_002571225.1 Bacillus sp. AFS059628
TCTGTTTTCATTGGTTTCTTCGTTCTCAGATCCGCTACCCCAGCAGTATAACTCCAAGTTTTACCACCCTTAGAAATTTGAGCGAGTATTCCCGGGTATCCTAGTTTCAGTGTATCTCGCATTGCTTTCTTAACGGCAGTACGGTCACTTTGAGTATTTGTATGTAACGAACTAGATACATTTTGCGTGGGTTCTGCTTTTACAATTGAGGCTGGTGTTATGTATAACAGGGAACTCCCAGCTATTAATAGTGATAGACTTGCACATGTAATTTTACTGCGTGTTTTCATAAAGCATTCCTCTCTTCTATTAAAATTGTATAGATGGTTGATAGCTGTGTCCTATACGAACCACACAGCTACTAATTCTCTCAATGATGAAAAGGCAACAATGCATTTGCAAACATTGTACTCATTATTTTCACAAAACACTCTTGTTACTGATTGTTTTATATGTAGGCCGTACTTATTCCCCCTTTACGCCTCCTCATATTTTTATCCTACACATTGAAAATCTCTTTTTCCTTACCTATCCCTTACAAATTCCTTACATTCGAAATTGTTTCTATAATGATAGGATTGAAGTAGTGTCTATGCCCGAAAGTGCAAAAAAACACCGATGTTTGTCGTTTCGGTGTTTTTTTACGTTTTAAATATTGAATATTCTTTTTACTCTTAACAAGTTAAATTCTTGATTTTTTCTAATGTGATTATTCTTCTTGCTATATCACACAAATGAAATTGCACTGCACAAACCATTCCTAATGTTGTTAAAACCACTTGTTTCCATGTTGAAATTTTCATTACATTTAGGAAGATTATACACGTTTCCCCTCATCATTAGATCAAGCTGTAGACTTCTTAATTTTAAACGAACATTTTAATTTTTTATAACATAGAATAGATAATATGTAACATCATTAATATCTACTACGTGAATAAAAAAGAAACCCACTGAAAATATTAAGAGCTTCTTTGGATTTACCTTTTTTTCAAAACACGCTCTTTTCTATGATTATTTAGTATTAATTCGATCAAATTTTATTTAAATGCAACCCAATATCTAAAATAGGGAAAAATACCTTCCGAGTCATTCACACAAACTAAGAAATATCTTGTTTTACCATGTGGATCTTCTACTTTTATCCTTCTGAACATGATAGATAATTAAAGATATATGATAAAGACAAATTATTTCTATTTATACAAAAGTACAGATGGATTGAATACGCCGGCCAGTCACAATTTGCTATTTTCTAAGCTCAAAGTTTACCTCTTCAATAAGTGGAAATAATAGAACTATAAAACTTTGGATGGAGGATTTATATTGAAGAATAACGATAATTACGGTGGAAAATTACCACATAATGCTGAATCTTACTGGACGAGCAGTGTTCATTTACCTGAATACCCTTCCTTAGAAAATGACATGCAGGTCGATGTTATTATTGTAGGAGGAGGAATTACTGGCATTACTTCTGCCTATCTTTTAGTAAATGAAGGTCTAAAAGTCGCTGTTATAGAGGCAGACAAATTATTAAATGGAACGACTGGACATACGACAGCTAAAATTACTGCTCAACATGATATGATTTATGACGAGCTTATCAGATATACCGGAAGAACTACCGCAAGATTGTATTACGAAGCAAACATCGATGCTTTAAAATTCATTCAAACCACAATTAATAAACATCAAATCGATTGCGATTTCACTCAACAAGATGCTTATCTGTATGCCACAACAAAAGAATATGCATTTAAGTTAGAAAAAGAAGCAGAAGCTTATAAAGAGCTTCATATTGAAGGCGAACTTGTAAACAAACTTCCTATTGATTTAAAAATACATAATGCACTTGTTATGAGAAATCAGGCACAATTCCATCCACTTAAATATTTAGCCCATCTTTCAAATATAATTACAGAAAAAGGTGGACACATCTTTGAAAATACCACAGCAGTAAATATACAAACAGGCGAGCAACCTGTGGTTCTTACCCGTGGAGGAGCTCAAATTACAGGGAAGTATATTCTCTCTTGTTCCCATTTCCCTTTTTATGAAGGTGCAGGACTTTACTCTACAAGAATGCATGCAGACCGCTCTTATATAATTGCCGCTAAGACAAGAACAGATTATCCAGGTGGTATGTATATTAGTGTAGATGAACCGACACGTTCTCTCCGTTCCACAACAATTAATGGAGAAGAATTTATTCTTATCTCTGGAGAAAGTCATAAAACTGGACAGGGTGGAGAAACACTAAAGCATTATGAGGCCTTGGAAATATTCGGCCAACAAGTTTTTGGACTTGAAAAAATTGCATATCGTTGGTCAGCCCAAGATTTAATTACACTAGACAAAATTCCTTATATCGGTGAAATCACATCTGATCAAAAAAACATATTAATTGCCACTGGATACAGAAAATGGGGTATGACTAATGGAACTGCAGCTGCTCTTTTATTCCGAGATATCATATTAAAAGAAAAGAACAAATTTCGGGAATTATATACTCCCTCCCGTTTCCATATGAATCCAAGTTTAAAGAACTTCTTAGTCGAAAATGCCAATGTTGTTGGTCACTTAATTAAAGGAAAGTTAGAGATTCCACAAAAATGTATTCGTGATTTATCTAACGATGAAGGGGCTGTCGTTGATATTGATGGACATAGAAAAGGAGCTTATAAAGATGCAGAAGGTAAGCTTCATATTGTAGATACAACTTGTACCCATATTGGATGTGAAGTTGAATGGAACAATGGAGAACGTTCTTGGGATTGTCCGTGCCATGGTTCGCGATTCTCATATACAGGAGAAGTACTTGAAGGGCCTGCTGAGAAACCATTACAAAAATACGATTATAAAATGATAGATAACCTTACTTCAGAAGACTCTGGTTACTAATTAAATTTATGTAAGCCAAAACAGCTACATAGTATGTAGCTGTTTTGGCTTTTTTAACTCCTTATTGTCCGTAATCTCAAATCGAAATATAATCTGTTCTATTCCTATCAATTTAAGAAATATATTCTTCCCCAACATGAAAAATTGAGTTGAACTTCTCAAAATAACTATGAAAGGGTGAAATTGAATTTACAATTACAACCAACATACTCCCGTTTAAGGGTAACTCGGTTTTATTCGTTTGATGATGTTATAGTCATACTCCTAAAACTGACAACTTATAAGAGAATATCATTTTTCACCTTCTAGTCTAACTAACAAGTCGTGAAATTCGTTTCTTCTTCCATGAAAGTTTATAATATCCATATTGCAAAAGTAAACTTGCAATAAATGCTGCTGGATACCCAATCCATATTCCTTTTATACCAAGATTTGTATGATAAGAAAGGTAATAAGCAACAGGGACTTCTACAAGCCATATTGATACGACACCGATAATAGTGGGCCATAATACAGTTCCACTTGCTCGCATTGTCGCACCAATAATTTGAGCATGACCGAAAATTAAGTAACTCCAAAGTGTAATCATCACCAAACTATGTGCAATTTCAACTGTATTCGTGTTCGTTAAGAATAACGATGAGATTTCTCTTGAAAACAAGTAAATAAAAACAATTAATATACCACCAATTATATAATTCATAATAATTCCAGCACGAATAACTTCCTGTAATCGGTTAAATTGTTTCCCACCAATAGATTGCGCAGCAAAAATAGATACCGTAATTCCAAGGCTAACCGCAGGCATCTGAACATAACTTGCAACCTGGTTTACAACCCCATATGCAGCAGTCGCATCAGAACCGAAACGATTCACAAATGCGATTACCGCAATCTCAGATAACGAAACAAGAATCATATTAATACTCGCTGGAATTCCAAGGCGTAATAATAGTTTTAATAAATCCCAATCCATACGAAGATATTTCCGTACAGTCTCATCTAATTGCAGTGGATGATTCTTCTTCCTTAAATACATAAGCATAACAATAAATGTTACAACGGTCGAGATAACAGAAGCATAGGCAGCTCCGTACACACCAAGTTTGGGTATTCCTAGCCAACCAAAAATTAGAATAGGTAATAGAATTATATTTAAGACTGTACTAACAATTAAGAAATAAAACGGTGTCTTAGAATCTCCTGTACCTCGTATAAACGTTGTATAGGAGAAATATAGAAATAAAACTGGCATAGAAATAAATAAAATACGCGCATAATGCACACTCATATCAATTATATTCTCTGGCGTACCCATAAAACGCATAATGTTCAGAGCAAATACATTTCCCGCTATTGCCAAAATAACTCCTATTATAAAGGTAAATGTCAACGTCGTACCAACAATGGCTTTTAAACGATCTTCATTACGGGCTCCAAATGCCTGACCAATTAAAATCGAACTACCTGATCCAATCCCAATTACAAACGAAACAAGTAAAAAGAATAATGGAAAAAATGCTGAAATGGCAGCTAATTCATTCACACCAAGCCATCGTCCAACTACCACCATACCAAATAATTGTCCAACTGATTGTAATATGTTACTTAAAAGCAAGGGAACTAGAAACATAGACATTGATTTCCATGTTGCTCTCTCTCCCTTTTCTTGATTTTTTAATTTTTTACTTTTTTGAATACTATCTATCGATGATTTCACATTTGATTTCCCCTTTTATTTGGAGGAATTATGTTATTCCGAGAATAATACGTTAAAAATCAAAAAAGAAATTTTTAAATTAACGTTATTATCTTATCCATAGATTTCCCCCTACGTAATAATGATTTTGAGAATTTGTTTATCTATTCATTCTTTCTACCATTTATCTCTTTCCCCAAAAAATTTTGATATAAACGAAATGAAGCTTTCCCCTTATAAAAACCTATTCTGATATTTCTTCTAAGCAATAGTAAACAGCTTCCTTACCCCTTCAAGTTAACTCTTCAACATCTACAGCAGTTAAATTAATTTGCGTTGCATCATTTATTTTAATAAAATTATTTATATTATTAAATGTAATAAACAATTAGGAAGCGAAATTGGTATAAAACATGTCTTTTGTTATGTTTTTAATATCGTGAATACTTAATGATTAATATTAGACCCTTGTTGCTCTATTTGTTAGAACAATTAACATAGATTACTGTTTTCAGTTATGTTGTATATTTTCTTAAAGACTTGTCCAAAATATAACTAACCTGTTTTAGAACAAATTGGTTACCGAGTAGTTAGCTTTTGCTAACTACTTTTTATTATTAAATATGTTCTCATCAAAATGATGAATTCCTAACTATTAGCTCAGTTCTTTCTATCCAGAAGAATAGTTTATACTTTTACTTAAAATTCCTTGAAAACTATTTGAGCATAGATTGTTCCCATTAAAAAAGGAGAGATTATAATCTCTCCTTCTAATCCATACACTATATAATTAGCGAGTGCATCGACCGCCAAGTTGTATATCGAAATCTTGTGCGATTTTATATTTCATTTGATCCATTGCACTTTCAGCATCACGAACTAATAATTCGTTACGGCTTCCACTATTATTGTTTGCTATTATTACGTATACTCGCTAATTTCCATGTCCATACTATTTAACAACGGTAGTCCACGCCATTCGGATTGACCTCCAGCACATGATAAATCTATTTTTCTAATTTATGTATATTATTCAACTAATTCTACCATTAATCTTCTGTGCTACCTGTAAATCTTTTGTTTTAAATCCACTATTTATAGCCCATCTATAAAATAGAAATGAAACAATTGAAATAAGTACCATATCCCATCCATAAGTTATAATATTTAACCCACCAAATTTTTCACTTCCAATGTACGATATACAAATCATAAATAATAAATACCCCACAATCCATAATCCAGCTAAAAAATTCTTCTTAAATCCAACCCATTTTGTTTTTAATTGATAATAAAAATATATAGGTAAGCCCATAAGTATAATAAACATTACTTCTCCTGTTAACGGCCACCTTGCCCAATATAATGTTAATGATGCAAAAATAAACCCTAAAGGTGCGATAATGTTTAATCCCTTTATATAGAAAGGACGATGAAAATTAGGTGTAGTTTTTCTCAGAGTCATTACTGTTATTGGTCCAGTAACATATGAAATTAATGTAGCTACTGAAATCACTTCAGCTAAAACACCCCATCCTTTAAATAAAAATAAAAAAACAAAACAAATCATTAAATTAAACATCATGGCAAATCTAGGCACACCATATATAGGATGTAATTTCCCAAAAACTTTAGGGAAATATCCATTCTTCTCCATTCCGTACAGCATGCGTGATGTGGTTGCCATATAAGTAGTACCTGTACCAGAAGGGGATACAAAAGCATCTAAATATAATACAATAACTAACCAATTAATATTTAATGCTATCGCTAAATCAGCAAATGGTGAATTGAAATTTAAATTCGACCATCCATTAATTATCATATCGGGATTTACAGCACCGATAAAAGCAATTTGTAATAATGCATATATTATAGTTGAAATTAAAATGGATCCTACAACTGCCCGAGGAATGGATTTCCCTGGATTCTTTGCTTCACCAGCCATATTAATGGGACTCTGAAAACCATTGAATGCAAAAATAACACCGGATGTTGCCATAGCAGTTAATACATTTGACCAATTAGATACATGAAAGTCCTGATGACTAGTAAAGTTTTCTCCATGAAATCCAACAAATAGCAATGCACCAATTGTAAGACCAGGAATTATGATTTTAAATATAGTAATTAAAGAATTTACTTTTGCAAATAGACTAACAGTCCAATAGTTTAAAAAGAAATATATAATAATAAGTAAAGAAGCAGCTGCAAGACCTTTTGAAGTCAACATCCCATTGTCTACTAAATCCTTGGCCCAACTTGCCCACTCCCAAGGCCATGAACTCATATATTGTATTGAGGCTATAGCTTCAACTGGAATAACTGAGACGATGGCTATCCAATTAGCCCATGCAGCAATAAATCCTACAAAATCTCCATGTGAGTATTGGGTATATTTTACCATTCCGCCAGCCTCCGGAATCATGGCTCCTAACTCGCTATATGGTAAAGCAATAAATAATATTACAATCATTCCTAAGAGCCAAGAAAAGATAGCGGCCCCTCCTGATATTTTAGCAGCCTTCCATGCACCAAATAACCAGCCAGACCCTAAAATCGAGCCAATCCCAGTCATTGTGAGTGCAAAGGTTCCTAGCTTGCGTTTCATATTTTTCATTTTTCACACGCCCCTCGTTTACAAAATAAATAGGATTTTTTTATTTATTAACCATTTATTCATGTATACTAGCCCCCTTTTTATTTAAAGTAAGAATACAAATTTTATAGACTCATTCACCATAAAATTCATCTCCAATCAACTCTTTATAGTGTATGTATACCCTCTATAATTCTCTCTAAACCTGAAATTTTTAACTATATTTGTTACGGAAAAACATCATAATCTAGTATGCCTCTAGATTAAGAATATTTTAGTTCTAATAGACGAAATTTCATCTTGTCTATGGTCTTAATTTGATAGGCGATACTACTCCCAGATGCACTCAAGTTAGATAAGAAACTGAAGGAAACTATTATAGAAATTTCTACATTTCTTTCGAAACATATCGCTCCCTTCTTACCAAAAACTCAACTCTAATTTAATGAATTGTTTAAGTGTATTGAGAGACTTTTATTGGGATAAATCTTCGGCAAATACTGACAACCCTTGGTTTTTATGCATATTCATAAAAAGCACGTCACCCTTTCTCATTAATTAAGAAAATGGTAACGTGCTTTTAATCCCAAGAATAGTCCATGATGGATGTGTGGCGGTACTCCATTGCTATCAAATAAAACAATGATAGTTACGGACGAATTAGCAATTATACGAATTTCATCACTTATTACAAAAAAGCAAACTTAATTACGTCTGCTAGAATAACCCTTCCTTGATGGTTAATTCCCATTCCTACAACAAAATGACTCTTTAAATGGTAGACCTAATATTTTATTATATTGGTCCTAATCATCCCATAATTTCTTCAGGAATTAGAAGTTTTCCATACTATAGTAAACTTCTAATCCCTGAAGATTTCCTCTTAGAACCTTCCCTCTCATTTTATATAAGTGTTAGGAAACTGTTGATTGTGGAATATTTAAAATTTCGATCATTTAGGTTACATTTAAGGGGTCTTTTCTGCTTACTTCATTTTTTTCGGCATTCTGCATCTAGACGGTATACCTATTAAACACGGTAAAACTCTATTTCAAATCAAAAAAAATAGATTACCTGCACACGAAAAAGTATAGTGCACAAGTAATCTATTTGCTTTTGAGATTAATAAAAACCTAATTTATTTTTTGAATTCTTCCATCAATAATAGACTGAATTGGTTCTTTTGATTTTTTTATATAATCCACTAATGCTTCAAAATCAGTTGGTCCTGTTTCAGCATCTTTACCGTTTTTAAAGGATACAAATCCATCTCCACCTGAAGCTAAAAATGCGTTAGCAACGACGCTGTAAGTTTTAGAAGGAATCATTTCTTCTCCATTTGTTAAGCGAATACTTGTTACTTTTTCTCCATTAGGCTTGTTCGCATCCCAAGTGTATTGGATTCCTGAAATTTGAAGCATTCTTGTTATGTCTTTTTGCCATTGTTGATTTAAAATATTACGAATGTCCTGGCCTGTTAAATTTACTTTTATTAATTGATTTCCGAATGGTTGAATACCATAGATCTCTCCCCATGTAATATCACCAGCATCTAAGTCATTACGAATACCACCAGGATTCATAAGTGCAATTTGTGATTCCATCGTTGCACGCTGGGCATCAGCAACTAAATTTCCAAGAGTAGATTCACCAGCCGTATTTAGTTTGCGATCTAGTGGAGCAATAGACTTACCTACAACTTCATTAACAAGAGGTGCGATTTTTGCTTGATATTTCTCCATCTTCTTCTTTATTTTTTTATCAGGCTCCATGCCTTCATGGTAAGTTGTAACAATTTCTGCTTTTTTCTCAACAATATCTTGTGTCTTACGATCAATCTTTACATCAACATCAGCAAAAGCCATACCATAAGAATTTGCTTGTACGACAAGTTTATTATTAACAGTTCCATTTACATAAGTGTGGCTATGCCCACCAAAAATAACATCAACTTCTGGATCAGTCTCATTTGCTAATCGGACAATATCACCATTTGTTACGCCGTTCCCATCTGTTGTACCTCCGTTATGCGCAAGAACAACGATAGATTTAACGCCTAGTTTTTTTAATTGCTTTACGGATTTGTTAATAGCTTCAACTTCATCTGTAATTTCTACATTCTTTAGCATAGTAGGCATAACAAGGTTAGGAACATCCGTTGTTACAACTCCGATAAATCCAACAGGAACTCCTTGTACCTTTTTTATAGTGAATGGTGGTAAAAATAAACGACCAGTGGATTTATTATAGAAATTTGCGGCAACATATGGGAATTTTGCTCCTTTAAAATTCCCTGTTTTTTCATGGTATCCACCATAAATAAGGCGGTTCATTTCCGCAACACCTTCATCAAATTCATGGTTTCCTATCGTTCCAACATCGAATTTCAAATCATTTAGAAATTCAATCGTAGGTTCGTCTTGTAATAATGCTGAAACAGGAGTACTTGCTCCAACAACATCGCCAGCATGTACTTTTAATGTATTCGGATTTTGTTTTTCACGATCACGTAAATAAGCCCCTAAGTACTCGATTCCCCCTGCATCTTTATTGTTAATTTTTTTTACTGTGTCTAGTTGCCCATGAAAATCGTTGATACCGAGCATTTGTACATCTATGTAGCGGTTTGGTTCTGTACTTGCTTGGGCTGAAGGCACAGCGAATACACTAGTAAAAGTAACTGTACTTATTGCTAAAGCAACTGGAATGATTTTTTTCAACATAAAATTTCTCTCCCCTAATTAAAATCTTACATAATACAATGTTATTTTAATATATTAAGAGGATTATTTCTATAAAAATTCTACTAATTATAAAAATTAATAAGATTTTATTGTTTTCTGACAAAATTTTTCTTTGTTTTGAGGATTATTCAAAATATTATCTTGATAGTAATATAACAATCCACCTAAGAGACCTAAAAAAAAGCTAATCCATACATGTTAGCTGTTAAGAAGAATATTCAATTCGAAACTAATAAAGATTTATCAACCTAACATCTCAATATCAATATTTAAAAAGATGCTCCTGGATTTATCCAAGAGCATCTTTTATAAAGCTTTAAACTTATTTATAATGTCTCAATTAACAATTATATAGTTGTAATCAGTCCTTTAAAAATGATAGGAGCGCTTCATTAAATTCTTTGGCATGCGTTGCATTTAGTCCATGTGGACCACCCTTTATTAACGTTACTTTAGAATTAGGAATTGCTTCATGTGTTAATTTCCCGCTATATTCAAATGGTACAGTCGCATCTGAATCACCATGAATAATAAGGGTAGGTATATTAAACTTCTCCAAGTCTTTTCTAAAATCTGTCTTACTAAAGGCCGTAATACAATCAAGCGTTCCTTTAGGTGATGCACTGGCTGCAATATCCCAATTATATAAACGGAATGGCTCACTAACTAAATCTGTTCGATTACCAGCCGCGAAAAATCCCTTAGTAAATTCATCAAGAAATGCAAGTCGGTCATTAATCACACCACTTTTGAATGCTTCAATTGTTGCATCATCTAATGCCCCTTCAGGATGATCCTCTGATTTGTATAAATATGGAGGAACTGCTCCAGCAAAAACAGCCTTTTCAATACGATCTGTTCCATACGTACTAATATACCGGGCTACTTCGCCTCCACCCATAGAAAAACCAACAAGTGTGACATTTTGAAGCTCTAAATGTTCTAATAGTTGATGTAAATCAGAAGTAAAGGTATCATATTCATACCCTTCCCACGGCTGAGATGATTTTCCAAATCCTCGACGATCATATGTTATAACTCTGTATCCAGCCTCAACAAGAGCTGGAACTTGATATTCCCAAGATCGACCACTTAACGGCCAACCATGAATTAGTACAACTGGGTTTCCTGTGCCATGATCCTCATAATATATCTCAATTGGTTCTTGATTTTCAGTTCCTACAATAATTTTAGCCATGCTTCTACCTCCAAAAAATATTCTAATATATATCCTTTTCTTCAATAATCCAGATGAATCTCATAACCTATTCATGCACGTTTATGTTGTGAACTCTAAGTATGAAACTCTATTATTCCAAAGAATTCATTTTCTCCTTTTGGAACAATTCCCCCTCTAATACCTTTTTCATCATAAGATAATTTCTGAACATTCCTCATATTCAATTATAAAAACAAAATAGAAGACTATCAATATCGTTCTATCTATAGAATGTATAGGTAAAATCAATCGATTTTATAGTGAAAATAACTATAGTTACGACCTATACAAATTATAGATAATTTAGAATTGATTAACTAATCGATTTTCAAATACTATAAATTTGTATAGCGCTTCATGTTCCGTAAATGCTGCTATATCTCATATTAACGGTCAGTTTAGTTACAAACTAATCGTAACAAACGAAGAAATTTAGGATGATATTCTACTGTTTAAACTTTCTTCGATTACTTAATTTTTAGGAGGAATACATAATGACTGATCTCTATTCTCGTATTAACAAAGATGATGTTGTCGTTCTTTTAGTAGACCATCAAACTGGTCTTATGTCCGGACTAGTACGTGACTATGGTGTTGATGAATTCAAAAACAATGTTTTAGCTCTTGCTCATACTGCTAAGTTTTTTGATTTACCAGTTATTTTAACAACAAGCTTTGAAAACGGGCCTAATGGACCTTTAATGCAAGAATTGGTTGATCTCTTTCCTCACGCACCAAAAATAGCTCGACCTGGACAAATTAACGCATGGGATAATGATGATTTTGTAAAAGCAATCGAAGAAACTGGAAAAAAACAACTTATCATCGCGGGCGTAGTTACGGACGTTTGTGTTGCTTTCCCCGCACTTTCTGCTATAAAAGCTGGATATGAAGTATTTGCTGTTACTGATGCTTCAGGAACTTTCAGCAAACAAGTTGCAGATGCTGCCAATACGCGTATGGCACATAATGGTGTACAACTTATGAACTGGTTTAGCGTAGCTTGCGAATTACAACGCGATTGGCGCAACGATGTTGAAGGTTTTGGCAATTTGCTTGCTAGTAATCTTCCAGGTTATCAAAATATAATTGGAAGTTACATGGGAGCTCAGCGCGATCTTAGTAAACAAAATGCATAAATGTATTCCAAAGAAATAGCTTTAAATTAATTTTTTAAGGTAGATAGCATAGATTTAGTGCTGATTAAATCAGCACTAAACTTTAAATTAAAAAGTATAGTAAAACTTTTATTTTTATGATTACAGCTTAAATTAATTTTTTGAAAATAATAAAAAAGGAGCGTTTTATGATGAGTAATTTAGAATTGTTAAATCCGGAGAACAGTGCCTTAATTTTGATTGATTTTCAACCTCAAATGACTTTTGGAGTTGCAAGTATTGATAGACAAACATTGATTAATAACGTTATGCTACTTGCTAAATCAGCAAAAACTTTTAACGTACCTACTATTCTTACTACAGTTGAGACACGCAGCTTTTCTGGTTATTTTTGGCCGCAAATTCTTGACATATTCCCAAACCATGAAATTATAGAACGCAGTTCAATGAACTCTTGGGAAGATCCAAAATTTGTTGAAGCAGTTAAAGCAACAGGTAGAAAGAAATTAATATTTGCAGCACTTTGGACTGAAGTTTGCCTTGCATTCCCTGTACTTGAAGCAATTAAAGCTGGCTATGAGGTGTATGCAGTTGATGATGCTTCAGGTGGTACTAGTTTGACAGCACATAACGCTGCTATGCGTCGTGTAGAACAAGCTGGTGCAATTCCAGTGACAGCAATTCAAGTTTTACTTGAATACCAACGTGACTGGGCACACAAAGACACTTATGATGCTGTAATGGAGATTGTAAAGGAACACACTGGTGCGTATGGTCAAGGTGTAGAATACGCATATACTATGGTGCATGGCACGCTTCCAAGCAGGAAAATATGAAACTAGAAGGAGTAGCTGTCGAAGAGACTCATACAGAGAACACAATAGATGCTGCTAATCCAGTAACAACGATTGTTACATGGGAAATTCAACAAGGTAAAGAAAAACAGTTTGAAACATGGAGACATGAAATCGAAGCTGCCGCTACTAAATTCCCGGGGCATTTAGGTGTAAATCTAATAGTCCCTGATAATGTCTCTAGAGAGTATACTGTTATTTTTCGCTTTGATACGTATGAGCATCTACGTGCTTGGCAAGAATCAGATATTCGCCGAGATTTGTTAAAAACGGCAGAACAATTTCAAGTTACTAATCCGAGTTACAAAACTGAAAGCAGTTTGGCCTATTGGTTTGTCACTCCGAAAACGCCAGTTCCACCGCCAAAATGGAAAATGTCTATCGTTACCCTTCTGGGTGTATGGCCTCTTAGCATGTTAGTTCCTAAATTGATAGGACCTATTATAAAACATATGAATCCTATTATGTCCGCTTTTTTCGTTTCTATATGTATAGTGTCCTTGCTATCATGGGTAGTTATGCCGGTTTTCGGTAAATTATTTCATCCATGGTTACAAAATAATAGGAAGTAGACGAGGTGTGAATATGAATGTACCGGATATGATCTTATATAACGGGAAAATTACTACCCTTAATCCCTCTCGACCTGAGGTATCTGCTATCGCCATAACTGATGGTTTAATAACTGCAGTAGGTGGAGATGAAATTCTTAATAGTGCCACAGAAAAAACAAAAAAAATAGACCTTAAAAGAAAGAGAGCTATTCCAGGCTTGAATGACTCTCATATACACGTTATTCGTGGCGGTCTTCATTATAATATGGAATTACGATGGGAAGGTGTGCCTTCACTTGCCATTGCTCTCGAAATGCTCAAAGAACAGGCAAGGCGTACACCTGCTCCTCAGTGGGTAAGAGTAGTTGGAGGTTGGTCTGAATTTCAATTTAAAGAGAGACGGTTGCCAACTCTGGAAGAGATTAATGCTGTTTCTGAAGACACGCCTGTCTTTGTGCTGCATCTTTACGATAGAGCACTTGTAAATCGTGCTGGGCTGCGTGCACTGGGATACACAAAAGATACCCCAGACCCTCCAGGTTGTTTAATCGAGCGAGATAAACGAGGTAATCCAACGGGCCTTTTAATTGCGAATCCTAACGCTTCTATTCTTTATTCAAGTTTGGGTAAAGCACCAGCACTTAATTTTGACGACCAGATTAATTCAACTCGCCATTTTATGCGCGAATTAAATAGATTAGGTATTACAAGTGCTATTGACGCAGGTGGTGGATTCCAAAATTATCCTGATGATTACAAAGTTGTTGAACATTTAGCCGAGAAGGAACAATTAACTTTGCGTATTGCTTATAATCTATTTACGCAAAATCCAAATCATGAATATGAAGACTTTGCTTCATGGGCCAAAATTGTTTCTCCAGGTCAAGGAACTGATAAGTATAAAATGAATGGTGCCGGAGAGATGTTAGTATTCTCAGCAGCCGATTTTGAAAAATTTCAAATGCCACGGCCTGAACTAGCTACGATGATGGAAGCTGACTTAAAGAAAGTAATTTCTCTATTGGTGGAAAACCGTTGGCCCTTCCGTTTACATGCAACTTATGATGAGTCAATCACACGTTTCTTAAATGTATTTGAGGAAGTTAACAGTGAAATTCCTTTTAATGGTCTACGATGGTGGTTTGACCATGCAGAAACAATCTCAGATCGTAGTATGGAACGTGTTAAGGCTTTAAATGGCGGTATTGCCATCCAAGACCGCATGGCTTTTCAAGGTGAATACTTTGTTGATTTATACGGAAAGGAAGCTGCAAAGCGTACTCCTCCGATTTATCGTATGTTAGACCTTGGTATACCTGTTGGCGCCGGTAGTGATGCAACTAGGGTTTCCAGCTATAACCCTTGGGTTGCTCTTTACTGGATGGTTGCCGGAAAAACCATTGGTGGACTTTCAATATACGATGAAAAAAATAAACTTGATAGAAAAGTAGCCCTGGAATTATATTCAAAAGGAAGTGCGTGGTTCTCTGGTGATGAAGATAAAAAAGGAACCCTTACAGTAGGTCAGTTTGCTGATCTTGCTGTATTGTCTGCTGACTACTTTACTGTGCCAGAAGAGGAAATCAAAAACCTTGAATCATTACTCACCATTATGGGTGGGCAGGTTGTTTATGGAAATGATGAATTTAAAAATTTATCACCTGAATTGCCGCCAGCATCACCTGATTGGTCACCGACGGGAGTTTATGGTTATGGTGGTGCTAACCTAGCCCACACTATACTTTCTCACGATGCCCATGATCACAAGTTACATAGTTGCAGTAACCCTCTCCATCAGCACACTCATACCGTAATAGGAAAAGATGGAACTAAATGGGGTATTGGTTGTACTTGCTTTGCTTTCTAAGTCAAAACCACCGGTATAATGCCGGTGGTTTTCTTTATGCGATAAGGATATGTAAATTCGAAATAGCATTGTAATCCTATTGGAATCTATTACTATGCGATAAGACCGAAGAGTTGATGGATTAACTTGACTTGTTTTTCACAGCCTTCTCTCCTTGTAAAGTCTGCCCTTTTTCCTTTAAGTAAAAGTCAATGGTATCCCATTCGAAGCAACTATACCACACATATAAATCTACTTGCCCTTTGACTGTAATCTAGGTCTTATCCCAAGAATTATGTATCATTTTTAATTCTCACACTATAATTATTATTATTTCTATTATACTAATACTTTTTCAGGATCATGTAATTTCTGCATAAAGATACGTGCTGCAAAACTTAAAAATTTATCATTAAAGTGAATAAGATTAATATCTTGACTTGGTGTCGGATCAATAATACGAACTATACTCAAATTATCATTATTAACAAATTCAACTAGTGAAAGAGGTATTATAGCAACCCCATGTCCATTGCATACAAGGCTCAATAGAGAAATGGAAGATTTTGTTTCTATGTTTGCTTCAGATAAAGATAGCCCTAAACTCTCACAATATATTTTAATAGTTTCACGACAACTACATGAAACCATTATTCTACTGAGCGCTACTAATTCTAGAAAAGAAACCGATGATGTTTCATTCAAAGGATGGTTTTTTGGAATGACAAGGACAAGCTCTTCGCTATACAAAAGAGTGCTTGTTAATGTGGCTGGAATTTGAGCACTACGCGTGATGCCTATATCAATATTTTTATCAACGATTTGATTTACAGCAACTTCGGATTCTATAATTTTTACCACGATGTTGGGATAATGTTGTTGAAACTTCATAATATAAGGTGTTAAATAGGTGAGATCCTCTAATAAACCTCCTATAGTAATTACACCTCTTTTTACACCCTTTAATTCAAAAATTTCATTATAAACGTCATCAAATTGTTGCATGATAAATTTTCCTTTATCAAATAGTAGCTTACCCGCTTCTGTCATTTTGATACCTCTTCCAACTCGATGAAACAAGGGTGTATCAAGTTCACCTTCTAACACACGGATTTGTTGGCTTAAAGTCGGCTGTGAAATACCTAGAACTTCCGCAGCTTTAGTAAAACTATTATTATTACAAACTTGAATAAAATACTCTAAATGACGTAATTCCATTCTTGATACCCACTCTCCGCTTTATGAAAGATTTATAATGAAAAGGACGATATGTATATCGTTAACATAACAACTATCTTTCTTACTATATCAATTGCAATTACATAATTTCTTTCTTTTGCATTACAATAAATTTACTACTATTTATTAATTTTTCCTCCTATTTATTTAATTTATATTTAATTAGGATATTACTAAGCAGAAATAACCTTTAAAAACTTACAATTTCTGTGTGTAACATCCTGACTTTTTCAACTCTTTAATTATCATTTTTTCTCCATATAGTCCAAACTATCAAATATTTGCTGAATCCCCCTTTATGCTGAGGAAAAATAGTGTCCATTAATTCAATACCTTCTGAAATATTTGACGCATACGTGATACTACTACTTGCAAGTAATATTTTGTCTCCAAGTTTTTGTATAGGCTGATCGCTTTTACTGTATAATAGCTCACGCACTGCAAATTCAGTTGGATTAAGTCCATGATTTTTTATATCCTTTGCAATACATTTAGTGATTGACTGTAAATTCCCTTCATAATATAACAAATAACTTTAAAGATAGGCTCTCATCGTTAATCACGCTCATAATTCCCAATCCTTTACAAATTATCTTGAATTCGAGATTTATTATATTATCGTCAAAATATTATGTCAATAATTCATTTTAGCGTTATCAAGCCACTTATAATTTATTTCTCAACATAAGAAATATGGAATTAGAAGAAAACAATTGTTACTATATAAGTATCTCAATTACGTTATTTCTTTTAAAGAGAGCTTGCCTTCTAACGCAAGTTCTCTTTTGTCATATTCTAAATTGAATCGGAACAAATTTCAGGTGATGAGTCTGCCTATGTATATGATATAGTTTTATAAAAAAGATTAGAGCTCTCCTACAAAAAGGAGAGCTCTAATCTTTCATATAAAGTGAAACTTTAATCAGTGGGGGTTTTGTTCATCCCCCACTGATTATCAGTCCTCACCAATCGAACGTTTACGGACAGTTGATCTCCCACCTAACTTCTTTGCTCCAACTGAATTTTGAGGCGGGAGTTTTACTGTCCGTTAACGCGGGCTAAAATTAGTACCTCACTTAAGAAGTTTTAAAAGACAAGCTTGTTAATGATGTCCCAACACTTAAGTCATCATTTAATACCAGGGATAAACAAGCTACTAATGGTAATGTAATAGTAATTGAGCCATCAGAATTAATCACTATACTAGGACTAGATCCACACTCTTCTCCACCACTTACAATTGATTCTACGCCACCACTCGGAGTAAACGTAACTATAAGACACACATCGATACAAATATCATTTAAAGTATATGCCATTACTTATACCCCTCCCTAAAACAATTTATAATAAGCTATGTAGTAAAATGGGCTAATGACACAAAAAAATTTTAAATAAAAGCGCATTAAGATGTTTTTTCTATTTTTACAGAGACCCGCTCAATTCATCCTTAAAAACACAAGGTAAAGTGAACCTGTTATAGTCCATAAAATGAGCTCTAATCCCCCCTTATCTAAAAAGGAGGAACTATTATTATGGGGTATGATTGTAGTAAGCGGTGGTACTTTTGAATTTGATCGAACCATTGTAAATCATAAAAACTATACAATTTCAAATGTAAATACACAAAGCAACACAAAATAGCCCCTTCTCACCAGCAGCGGCTATTTTATATGAAAATACTTCATTAGTTTATATATCCTAAAACACTTACAATCTTACTCGCTTTTAAATTATGAATATGATAATAAATTTCTAAACCTTTTCGCTCAGCTCGTAACACTTTACCCTTCATTTTTGATAAATGTTGTGAAACTGTCGATTGTGGAATATTCAGTAATTCTGTTAATTGTGTTACATTACACGTTTTTCTCGTACTTAATTCATTTACAATTTGTAAGCGGATTGGATGCGCCATAATTTTTAAAATATCTACATCTTCTTCTGAAACTAAACTTTTTCTCATCTCACTTGTATATGTTGTCATAGGACATTCCCCTTTTATATGAACTCCTTTTATTTTGATCTATTTTCAAAATATTTAAAACTCCGATGCAAAACCTTTATATAAAAATAAGGGAATTTTAAATTTTTAAAAACAGAACGAAATAGAATTCACTTTATTTATTCTTTCTTTACATATAAATAATAAAATATTAATATGTGCTCTATGTGAAGTAAGCCTAAATTTATAATGAAGATTTTTCAAATCATTCACATGTAACTACCGATTTTTCTGCTTTGTGTTTCCCTTCTATCTTTGTTGCTTTCTTTCCTTGAGCTTTTCATTGTTTTCTCTAGGTGCAGGAGTGTTGGTCATATAAAGATTGATACTATTAAGTCGTTTACTACGAGGAGAATATTTCTTTCCTTTCTATTTTCTTGTACAACTTAATCCTGTAATCGTTTTTTTGTTGTTCTTTGGTTAATAGATGAACGCTCACACGAGATGAGACTTTATTGGTTATCAAAGTTGGTCCGCATCATGATCTAACAAATGAGTCCAAATAATTAATGCTGTCAACATAACAAAAAGAGTCCTGATTGATACGGACTCTTTTGTGAGTTTTTACAAAAGTAAACTTTTAAACACATAATTACATTTCTATTATTTATTTCAATACTTGAACAGATGCTGGTTTCCACCCCTGATTCTCTACCCAATCAATATCAACCTTATATTTTTTATTACTTTGCTTATCTCGTACATTACCGTAGGCTTTATTATTACCATTATTCCCAATAAAATCGAAAATCAATTGGCTCTCTGGAACATCAACAGCATAAGAAATTGCTTGTTTCATCTCACTCCAATCTACTGTTCCTTCTTTAAATTTCATTTCAGGTTTTGCTCCTTGCACTGTACCAATTGGCTTCCAAGAAGGATTAGTTTGAGAACCCTTTTCTTGAGATGCCGTTTTTTCTCCCTCTTTATTTTCATTTCCGTTCATTTTTACCGATTTTTCTGCTTTTTGTTTCTCTTCTAACAGTACTGCTTCTTTCTCCTCACGTTCCTTCTCTTCTAACAGTGCTGCTTCTTTCTCCTCACGTTCCTTCTCTTCTATCTTTGTTGCATTCTTTTCTTGAGCAATTGCTTTCTTTGATGTATCAGAAGGGGAAAACAACTGGTATGTCACTATACCAACTGTCACTAATACCAAAGTAAATGCAATATTAAAAACCACCTTTTTACGACGATTTTGTTGTTTTTCTTGAAACCTGCTTACTTGTCCCATTTTTTAAACCCCCGAGTTTATTTTCTCTTCTAATCTTTACGTATTATTCTTATAATTCTTAATATTTTTATTAAACGATAGAAATAAATTACAATTTCCATACAAGATTTCATATCATAATAAAATTTGTGTTGTTTCAAGCATCTGACATATGTTATTCAAAAATATTTTAATACATTAAAAATTGATAAACTCCTGTTCGTAAGAAACCCTCAATTTTATTCAAAGATGATTCCAATTACGTCCACATTAAATCTCCTGTAGAAATCTTTTTAACAATTAAGCCCCTTCTTCCCTTATTTATAATTTTCAAATTAAACTGCCCTCTATGGTACAATAAAGATGTGTTGTTTTCTACTGGGGTATGTCGTAAAATCAGAAGGGATTTTATCTCTTTTACCTTTTTTTCAGAGTAACTTTCACCACTAGGTAACTCTATTATTCCTAATGTGATCTTTAATTCGCTTTCATCAAAAGCCCAATCCTTATTAAGTTCCCTTATCTTTTGTATAAAGCTGCTTTTGGTTTTTCCTATATAGATCAATGTTTCATTCTTAGCATATACTCTAGAGATTGCAAATATTCCCTTCTTAAAAGCTTCTTCTCTATTATAAAAATCATTTAAACTATACAATCCATACCATTTAATATGTACTGTTTCTATTAATCTCACCTCGTTTTTAGATAATATTATAATTTTTGAATGTTCAAATTATTGTGGATACATAGCCTTGATTACTTGAATTATAAATAGTGCTTTTCAATAATACATTTTATTATTACTAATTTCAATAATGAATATGTATATCTCATCATGAATTTCCTATCATTTGTTTCGTCAAGTAAGGCTTATAATTCTCTTCGATAATTTTATCTTTCTGTGGTGGGAGAATCCTTGTACAGGGGAAATAGCGTATCAGCCGGATGAGTTGATTTTTCGTTTTCTAAATACCTTTTCTTAAAATGATATGCGGTGTTTTCACGTAGGACGTCATTTGCATAGAATAGCGTACTTTTCTGTGGGAATTCGAAAATAACACCTTCACAGGAGTCGGACACTTGCGATAAGCGACATGCCCCCTCTTTGATACATTTTGTTTGCTAAATTGATAAGCATTTCAAATGCCATCCCACGGTTTCCTAGTCCCATTGTTATTCCTCTCTTCCTACTTGTAAATTTGTACTTCAATAAAATATGCAATATTTCATATTTTATTATTATAATATTAATTTAATATTTATCACTTTCGATCCTATCATTGGAATTCATTAATAAACTAACATTTGTAATTTAATTCCTGATGTTTAATTCTGTTACAACACGTTAATTTTGTATATTTAAATAATCATACTGAAATTTCTTGTTCTATACATCTATACTTGTTTTGTATATTATATAGCAGAAGAGTATGGTAAGAGTTACTCTTTGCCATTTTAGGAAAGGGCCTGTTGGAGACAACAGGCCCTTTCTTCGTAAAAGGATTATTTTGTTAAAAATTTATTTCAATTTATAACCGCTATCTTTTTCTTTAATTTTCCAGTAAAATCAAATGTAAATATTTTAATTACATAGGAGAACGCAATGAAACTTAACATTAATCTGTGGTCCTTTATTTTTTCTTT
>NZ_NVEC01000057.1 GCF_002571225.1 Bacillus sp. AFS059628
TATTTCATTGGGTCACTTCACTTAGTATGCGAATTCAGGAGGTGTTTTTTCATGTACCACTATTCGGGTTCACTTCATTCTTTGTTGCTTTTTCTATATTTAAGGCAGGATTGTAGTGTAATTGGCGAGAAGGGGTATATAAGGAGATGGGAAAAATGATAAATAATACAATTCCAAATTTTTTAAAATTATGGGAAAGTGAAGATGTAGAATTAGAAATTCTTAATCAATACTTCATTTTACATCCTGAGGTATTTGAAGAATACTTTAAGTATCATTGTCCTAAAACGAGAGAACGTATTTCTACTGCCATTAAACAATATCCCGTGAAACTAGAAGATATTCATATCATTGCAGAAACATTACCGAGTATTATTCAAGAGATAACGAATGAATATCATAATAAATATAATCTTGATGTAAATATGCGGTTTCATTTATTTGTTGGAACTTTTGGCTCTAATGCATTTGTAGAAAGGGAAATCATTGGTGACATATTTTTTGCAGCAGAAAAATTATCTTCAGATGTAAATCATCTTCGTGTTATTGTCGCTCACGAAATAGGCCATATATATCATAATGTTATGTTACAAAATGATGGGATGGATTGGGAAAAAGCTGAGTGGACTGACGCGGCAGTTATTTTGTATCGTGAAGGTGTTGCAACATATTTATCAAAACAAATTATAAAAGGCGTAAATGAATCAGTGTACTACTCATATAACAATGAAGGTGAACGTTGGTTACAATGCTATATAGAAAATGAAGAACATATAAAGAAACGTTTTTTGGCAGATTATATAGAAGGATGGACGTTCGAAAAAGAGAAAGAGTGGTTTCGGTTATCTGGCGGGCAATACTTTGGATACAACCGACTTGGTTATTTTTTAGGAACAGCTTTTGTAGAGGATGTTGTACAAGCACTAGGAGAAAGTGAGGCATTTACTTTTGGGAACAAATATAATTTGAAAAGTAGCGTAATGGATTGGTTATCAAAATGAATAGGATTACAATAGGAGGCTGAAATGTATGAAAGTGTATGTAAAGATAGCTATGTTATTTCTCGCTTTTACGTGCCTATTTGCATTAGCAGCATGTAAAGGGACCGATGAACAAAAGGAAACAAGCCGAACATCAGAAAATAGTAAAAATGAACATAATAATTCTGCTGAAGAAAAGAAAGAATCTGATGCAAAATCAAATAATGAAGGATCAACAAAATCAGGTACAGATTCACGCTCGAAAGATACAGTAATTAACCAAAAATCAATTAACCACGTTAAAGAATTGTTTGAATTAGCGAAAGAAGGAAAAGTACCTAACGTTCCGTTCGCAGCACATACAGGAGATATTGAAGAAATAGAAAAAGCATGGGGAAAAGCTGATAAAACGGAACAAGCAGGGAATGGAATGTACGCTACCTTTACAAATAAAAATGTTAGCTTTGGTTTTAATAAAGGATCACAAGTTTTTGATGTACGCTCCTATCATGCTGAACTAAAATCAATTACATTACAAGATATAGAGAAAGCATTAGGAAAACCAGCTGCAGTTAAGATAAATGGGGAAGACAAAATATATGTATATAAAGTAAACAATCAGTTTGAGTTAAAATTCATTATTCCAAAATCGATTGGTAAAGTAAATCATATTTCGGTATTTTCGCCAGAAGATAGTATTAATAAAATGGCAGGGTAATAAAAAAGGATGTCACAATAGTCTCGGGACTTTTGTGACATCCTTCTTTTTATAAAGAAAGCATCCTATAAAATATGAGTAGTATGCTCCGAAACGTTTTTATTTATTTTATTACGTTCTACATTTTGGATAAACAGTGCTTGAATAATTCCTCCAGCTACTAGGAAACAAGCACAAATATAAAATAGCATGCTACCGTTTAATTGACTTAATAAAACCGCACCTAGTACAGGACCACACGTTCGAGATATATCCCAATGTAACCCGTGAATTGAGAAATACAATCCGCGTTTATCCGTAGGAGCGATTTCTGAAACGAATCGAAGTAAATGGTTGAAAGCAATACTTTCTCCAATGACTAAAAAGAGTAATGTGAAAAATAGTGACAAGATTGTTGCTGAAAACCCATAGCCAATTGCAGCTATCGTAAAGCAGATATAAGAAATAAGTATAATTTTCGTCATGGAAAATCGTTCAGACCATTTCACGAGGAAAATTTGTAGAATGATTTCCATAATAGCTTTGCATGTTGAAATAAAGGCGAGTATGAATACGAAATCTGGAAATATATCTTTAGCGAAAATGCGATAATTTGTCTCAGTTTGTGCATAAAAAAAGCTAATAGGAAGTGTAGTAATCATAAGTCCCAAAACAGCGTAATGTTTGTGTACAAATTGTTTTGGAGATGATACTTCAAGTTTTTGCTTAGGTTTTGTAAGTACTGGAGCGGTTTCTGGAAGCTGTGTCCATACAACTACTGCATATACCATAAGTGTAATGCTTTGCATGATAAATAAATATTCAGGATGAGTTTGATAAAAGATAGCACCAATTATGGGACCAATTACGGAACCAATTGCAGCCATCGTATGCAAAAGAGCAAAAATTGCTGCTTGCTGTTTTTGTTTTGTTAAATCAGCAATTTGTGCACGTTGAGCGGGAATATATAAGGAACGGCCAACCCCATTTATGACGTATAACAATGCAAATATAAAAACAGATTGAGCAAAGACGAAGCTGCCGATTGCAACGCCTTGCAGCAATAAGCCGAGTAACATAATTTTCTTTCGCCCATATTTATCAGTAATTCCCCCAGCAATAAGTGTAAATATGATATCTGAAAGAGGTTGTAGTCCAAAAATGAGCATGGTGATTATTATATTACCGTTTAACATTTTATTAACGTAAATAATCATTATGAGGGCTAACATAGATTCAGTCGTGCGGGTTAATAATTCGCCGCCCAGTCTTATAATAATTGGTTTGTTATAACGTAGTAAGAGATTGTTCAATATTAATTCCTCCTTTCTATATTGAAATGATAAGATGAAAGGAGAAATGGAAAAAGGGTAGAAAGAATAGGGAGTATTTTTCACCTTTTAGGGGGATTATGATGTTTATTTTAGATCAATACATTGAACTATGGTATGCCTATGGTAAAGGGAGACGAGAAGGAGAACGATTAGAAGTAACCGTACAGATGATAGCAGAAACATTATTTTGTACGGAGCGTAATAGTAAATTAATAATAAAAAAATTAGAAGAACTACGTTGGATTGTTTGGTTTCCAGGTCGCGGGAGAGGGAATCGTTCTAAATTAATATTTCAAAAGCAACCAATTCCACTAATTTTAGAAAGAGGAAAAGAACTAACGAAAAAAGGAGATGTGAAAAGTGGAATTTCATTTGTGGAACGCTACAGCTCACAATTTCCATCGGTAAAGAAAGAGTATGAAGCTTGGGTAGATTCCATATTTGGTCATCAAATAGAACGGACACCTGAAGGAAGAAAAGATGTCCTTCGTTTACAAGTACAAATGAACCTGGACATCGCTTTAGATCCGGTTTACGCTACAATGCGCTCAGAATGTCATATGGTTAAACATATTTTTGATACACTTGTATATGTAAATGAAGAAACAAACTCTATAGAACCAAGGATTGCTTTTCATTGGGAATTTGATGATGTTGAAAAGGTATGGACTTTTTATTTACGAAAAGGAGTTCGTCTTCATAATGGAAAACGACTTACCGCACATCATGTTATACATTCATTGAATCGATTTATGAAAGCTGAAAACAACCCACATGCATGGATGTTGCAACATGTTGAAAATGTCCGTGCGGTGGATGAATATGTTGTTGAAATTCGATTACATACGGAAAATAAGATGTTTTTACATATGCTTAGCGCAGAACAGTGTTCTATCGTACATGAAGATGAAGCAGGAAACTTCATTGGTACAGGGCCTTTTTCATTACGAGAGAAGAATGCAAATCTATTTGTACTAGAAGCCCATGATTTATATTATCGCGAAAGACCTTTCCTTGACCGAATTGAACTATTGAATGTGGAGCGAAGTGTAAATACATATGACGTGTTAGTAAAGGCGCAGTATAAAGATAAAGAAAAACATAATAAAGAAATTTCTCGGCTTGAATCGAACGTGACATATGTAACGTGTAATCTTGTAAAAGAAGGGCCAATGCAAGATGAGCTATTGCGAAAGGCGCTACATCAAATTATTCATGGCGATAAAATTGTTCAAGAACTTAGCGGAGAACGTGGAGAAGTAGCGAAGAAACTAATATTAGCAAATGAAAGCATAGTAGAAATTGAGGAAGATATAGAAAGTTTAATTAAGAGAAGTATGTATCATAATGAAGTGCTACAACTCTATACATTTACAGGACGAGATCACGTTGAAGATGCACAATGGATACAAAAGGAGTGTGCGAAGTACGGGATTCGTGTAGAAACTAATTTTCTTGACATAGAAGAGTTATTGGAAATAAGTACGATACAGAAGGCTGATATGATGCATGATAGTGCAACTATTAGCGAACGAATTGAAGATAGTCTGCTATATATGTTTCTTACAAGAAATAGTTTTATTCATGGGCAAAGCAGCATGGACTTTCATAAAACGTTGTCCTCTTATTTTAAACAAGAACAATTAGAGAATAGAGTTACATTGTTACGTGAAATTGAAGACACTTTGTTACGTCACATTCATATAATTCCTTTATACCGTAACAAACAACAAGTGACTTCTCATGAAAAAGTACAAAATATAATGATTAATTCACAAGGCTGGATTGATTTTTATGACATATGGTTTACATGGTGATATATAAGGGTTTTTACGCATTTTATAAGATGCGTGAGAACCCTGTTTTTGTGTGTGAAACAGGGTTGTTTTACACATTGTTACGCTACTTATGATAAAAGTCTATTTACAGCGTAACAGTGTTATGTTACATTGTTGTCAGGAAGGAGTGTTATACAGTTGAGTACAGATTTAATTTCAAAAAAAGATTTATTAGAACTAACTGGTATTTCATACGGACAGTTATATAGGTGGAAAAGAAAAAATTTAATACCGGAAGATTGGTTTGTACGAAAGTCAACATTCACGGGTCAAGAGACATTTTTTCCGAAAGAAAAGATATTAGAGCGTATTGATAAAATCCAAACGATGAAAGAGGATTTATCACTTGATGAACTAGCAAATATGTTTTCACCGAGTGTAAGAGAAATCCTTTTAACAAAGGAAGACATATTACGTAAAGGGATTGCATCAGAGCCAGTTTTACAATTCTTTATAGAACAAACGAATAAAACAACAGAGTATCAGTTTGCAGATATTCTGTATGTGTATATGTTAGAAGAATTACTGCAATCGGGAGAAATTAGTTTAGAAGAAGGAAAAATGATCTTGCAAGTTTTATGTGAAAATTATGAAGCGATTAAGCATAAAACTTGTGATTTAATTATCGTCCGAAAGTTAGGGATTTCTACTTGTTTCTTAGTTTCAAACGTAGACGATTTAATTTTTGAAAAAGGCACCAAAATTGTTTTACGTGAAGCGATTATGAAATATACGGAAGCATTAAAAACGAAACTATTGTAGTGGGAGAGAAATTATGCGTACAGAAAATTTAATTATAAATGGTTACGGTTCATCGAATGGCGGCGAGTTTCATAAAGTGCAATTAAATGGAAAAGGGACTGTGAATGGAAATGTTGAATGTGAAAAATTTGAATGTAACGGTTACGGTGCCGTTACTGGCGATTTAAAAAGTAACAGTGCACGAATTAGCGGATCTGGTAAAGTCGATGGCACAGTTCATGCTGAAACGATGCGAATAGATGGAAAAGCAACTATTACGAAAGATGTGAAGGCAAACAGTTTGAAAATTGCAGGAAAAGGTACGGTAGGTGGGAATGTCACTGGTGAAGAATTTAAAATCAATGGTCAAGCGACGATTGATGGCAACTGTGAAGTGGATACTTTTTCTTCTGATGGACAGTTTACAATTGGTGGATTATTAAGCGCGGATGAAATAAATATAAATATTCACGGTACATGTCGAGCGAAAGAAATTGGTGGTCAAACGATTAAAGTAAAACATAGGATGGGTACTTTTAGTAGATTGTTTAAATCAGTATTTGGTTTACAATTAGAAGCTGAACTGTTAGAAGGTGATAATATCGATATTGATTATGCTCACATAAGAACGGTAAGAGGAAATAATGTTACAGTAGGACCGAACTGTGAGATTGAACTCATTGAATATACCGGTGTTCTTACTGTTGATAAAAGCGCAAATGTAAAAGAAATAAAGCAGGTTTAATAGGAGGGAGAAAGTAATATGGAACATTCACATAGTCTTACTGTCAATGGTTCTGGTAGTTCAGCAGGCGGGGATTATAACAAAGTGAAGATACGCGGTGAAGGAACAATTTCTAATGATATGAGCTGTAATGAATTTAAAACGTACGGCACGAGTGAAGTGCGCGGTAATATGAAAGTGAAAAACTATGTCGTGTATGGTGATAGTGAAGTACAAGGAAATGTAACTGCGGAATATGTAAAAGTATATGGAAACACACAAATGCATAGTGATGCACATATTGAAAAAACAAAAGTAAGAGGTATGATAGAAGTTAAGGGAAAGTTTACTGGTGATTTCGTAGATGTGAAAGGCGCTTTAAATGTGAAAGGAGATATTGAAGTAGAGGAATTATCACTAACGGGTGGTCTTGAAAGTGATGGATTACTTAATGCTGAAAATATTGAAATTTCACTTCGTTATGAAGGGAGCAAAGTGAGAGAAATCGGTGGTAAAAAGATTTCTGTTCGTAAAAAAGCGAGATTTATTCCATTTACAAGTCATGCTGGAAGCCTCCAAACGTCTATCATTGAAGGAGATGAAATTTATTTAGAGCATACTATCGCTGAAGTAGTAAGAGGAAACAACGTTACTATTGGTCCAGGGTGTAAAATTAGTGTTGTAGAATATCATACTAGCTTTAACCAAAAAGGTAATGCAGTTGTAAAAGAACATAAACAAATATAAGTAGTACGAGGGAGAGCAAGGTTATGGTTGAAAAGAATAATAAGCTCGGCTTTGTTGTGGCGGGCTTATTGCTAGGCATTTTAATGGCATCAATGGATAATACCATTGTCGTAACAGCGATGGGAACGATCGTTGGTGACTTAGGAGGCCTTGAAAACTTTGTATGGGTCGTTTCTGCCTATATGGTCGCAGAAATGGCAGGTATGCCGATATTCGGTAAACTATCAGATATGTATGGTAGAAAGAGATTCTTTATTTTCGGTTTAATTGTCTTTATGATTGGTTCGGCACTTTGTGGTACTGCTGAAAATATTACACAGTTAGGTATTTATCGTGCCATTCAAGGTATTGGCGGCGGGGCATTAGTGCCGATCGCGTTTACTATCGTTTTTGATATTTTCCCTCCAGAAAAGCGCGGGAAAATGGGTGGATTATTCGGAGCGGTATTTGGTTTATCCAGTATTTTTGGTCCATTACTTGGTGCGTATATTACAGATTATATTAGCTGGCACTGGGTATTTTATATTAACTTACCGCTTGGCGTTTTAGCACTTATTTTTATTACATTCTTTTATAAAGAGTCACGAGTTCATAGAAAGCAAAAAATTGACTGGTTTGGTGCAATTACTTTAGTTGGTGCAGTAGTTTGTTTAATGTTTGCTTTAGAGCTTGGTGGACAAAAGTATGATTGGGATTCTAGTTTTATTTTAAGTTTATTCGGTGGATTCGCTATTTTAATCATTGCATTCATTTTTATTGAACGTAAAGTAGAAGAACCGATCATTTCATTTGAAATGTTTAAACAGCGATTATTCGGCATGAGTACTATTATTGCATTATGTTACGGTGCTGCGTTTATGTCAGCAACTGTGTATATACCGTTATTCATTCAAGGTGTATACGGCGGGAGTGCAACAAACTCGGGATTATTACTTTTACCGATGATGTTAGGCTCAGTCGTAACGGCGCAATTAGGTGGATTTTTAACGACGAAGCTTAGCTACCGAAACATTATGATTATTTCTGCGGTTATTATGCTAATTGGACTATTTTTATTAAGCACATTAACACCAGAAACAAGTCGTGCATTATTAACAGTGTATATGATTATTATCGGGTTTGGAGTTGGATTCTCATTCTCTGTACTAAGTATGGCAGCTATTCACAACTTCGGTATGGAACAGAGAGGATCTGCGACTTCAACGAGTAACTTCATTCGTTCGTTAGGAATGACATTAGGTATTACAATCTTCGGAATGATCCAAAGAACAGGTTTCCAAGATCAATTAGAAGAAGCGTTTAAAGGGATGAGCGGGGGAATGAATACAAACGCTTTAGGAGATTCAAGAGCTATTCTATCAGAATCGGCAAGATCTCAAATCCCGCCGCAAATATTAGATAAAATTATTGACGCTCTTTCTAGCTCAATTGTTCAAACATTTATGTGGGCATTGGTACCAGCTGGTTTAGCATTCATATTTATTTTCTTTATGGGAAATGAGCGTATGGTAATTAAGAAACAACAAACGAATAAAAAGAATGAAACATCAAAAGCGTAATGAAAAAGCTCCTTTCCAATTGGAAGGGAGCTTTTTCGTATGTACGGATTTAGATTAGCCTTCAATGATTTCGTATTCTTCGTCTGCTAATAATAAAATTTGTGTTTTCTTACCTTTGTTTTGTACTTCGATTACATCATAAGCACCTAAGTCTCTTACTTTGTTTTGAGAAGCGTTAACCATAACTTCAATAGAATCAATTAAGATATCTTCTTCAATGTATGATTCAGGCAATGCCATATCTTCAGTATCTAATACACATGCGTATAGATTTTGTAAGTTTTCAGCAGTTGGATTTTGTTCTTCAACATCAATGATGTTCTTTACTGCTTCCATATTTTCTTCTTTTGCTTGATATACTTTAATTTTAGCCATTGTTTTAATCTCCTTTATAACGTAATCGTAGAGGCTACACTTCATTATAACGTTTTTTTCATGAAAGATGAAATTGTTATATGTATTTATAGCGAAAAATATGTATGATTCCTTAGTGTTAGTGTAAATTCCTTTCGTTAAAGTTATATTGTCCAAGCTTTTTTCATATTCCGCTCATATTATATGAAAGTGAAAGTGGGTTGTGAGCCGAAACGAAACTATCGATGTTGCCAAAATAGGATTTGTGAATTTTTGCGAATTCTAGAGCCTTTTACAAAAGTTGAGAGTATTGTAATCGCCGGAAGCGGGATTGTTGTATCTTATACTTATTATTAGATGTTATAATAATTTTATATTTATGAATATTTTAACAACATGTGGAGTTTAGAAGACGTTTGCTTGTATGTAGCATAAAAGGAATTTTGAAAAAAGTAGAAGTACATTGATGCTAAGGAAAGTGGGAATGTAAATGATATATGAAGCGAATATACATACAAGAAAAAAATTAGTTACTATGTTCCAAGATTTCAATAACGTTGTTTTACTTTCTTATTTACAAGGGCATATGGGTACCGCTTGGGTAAATGATCTTGAAAATCCAACAGTAGCACAAGTTACGGTAGGGATTTTTACATTTTACGCTGGGGATTTGAATGCAAAAGAAACAGAAGAATTACTAGGTAACATTCCTGAGAGAATGTTAGTAATCGTAAATAGTGAAGAGTGGAAAAAGCGTTTAGAAACATACTACGAAACAAAAATAGATAAGTTTTTACGCTATAAATTCAAAAGGAAGGCAGAAGTTTTTGATTGTTTAAAATTAGAATCTTTTATATCAGTGCTTCCAGAAGGATATGAGTTACGAAGAATTGATGAACATATCGTAAATATCCCTACATTACATAAGGTTTCAGAAGATTTTACAAGTCAATTTCAATCAGTCGAAGATTATTTAAACCGAGGTATAGGGTTTAGTATTTTGTATAAAGGAGAAGTTGTATGCGGTGCATCATCATATAGCATTTATGATGATGGGATTGAAATCGAAGTGGCGACTGATCACAATCATAGAAGAAAAGGGTTGGCAACTATAGTTAGTGCGGCGTTAATCTTGGACTGTTTAGAAAAAGGGATATATCCAAACTGGGATGCAGCAAATACTACATCTGCTAAACTAGCAGAAAAGTTAGGATATATTTTTGATAAAGCGTATGATACGTATTTTGTGGATAATAGATGAATTCATTTTTAAATAAAAGAGCAGCTAGCAAAAGCTAACTGCTCCTCTCCAAAGGAGAATGGAGAAATACAATCATGTAATTTACATTATTGACGAAACAGTAATTTTTAATCAAATAACTATAAAAGTTTAGATAAAATATCTTTGATTAAACCTGAGGCTCCGATAAAGAGTACTGATAGAAAAACGATTGAGAATATACTTTTTTTAGGTTTTTTACATTCTAAGTAAATGTTAAAAATGGCACCAATTGCAACTACAATAAAAATAACGAGTCTTACTACATCTATCATGAATAACGCTCCTTTTTATCACTTAATTGTATTATATAGGAATTCGCCTTCTGATTAGTTTGTTGGAATACGATTTAAGGTAATTTTAAACAAAATAATCTTTTATACGAAAGTAATGAGAGGAGAAAAAGGAAACGTATGTAGTAATTGTATAACTTGTAGAAGCTGATGGCGATCAAATTAAGTACGGTTATTATTTGAGTGGTATAGTAATTTGTATTTTTATAGACGCTCTCTTTAGGCGTACTTACAGTTTAAATAATAAAACATGCTTATCATAATGATCTAAACACCAATTATATTTTTTTAGAATAATTGGATGAACTACTTCTTTGGCGGTATCAACCTCAGTATAGCCATATTTCTTATAAAAGTTTTCTAATTCCTCAAAAGGAAGACAATATACATGTTGTACTTGTAATTTCTTCGCAGTTTCTACTAAAAATGAAACAAGTTCCCCAGCTAATTGTAGACCTCTAAATTTAGGGAGAATAAGTATCCCACCCATTTCTATAGTATCTTCATCTATTTGGACTAAACGACCAACACCTGCATATTCATTGTTGTATGTAATGATTGCGACTTTATCCCTTTTTAAATCACTTCGTACAAATCCTATTGAGTCATATTGATTATTAATCCATTCCAGATCATTAGATGTGGCCAGTTGA
Source organism: Bacillus sp. AFS059628 (assembly GCF_002571225.1). GTDB lineage: Bacteria > Bacillota > Bacilli > Bacillales > Bacillaceae_G > Bacillus_A. The sequence continues at coordinate 11,200 of NZ_NVEC01000057.1, forward strand.
ATATTCATATACATCCTCCCTCCGAATACTAGCTCTATCTCCATATAAATTTAAAATGATTAAATAAAATTAAAGAATTAAATACAAAAACTCAAAAAATTATTCGTGTTATAGAAAAAAATAAAAAGTGCTTAAAATGGCATTACTTTTATTAACAGTTCAAGTTTTGAAGAATAGTGCATACAATATAAAGTCTTTTCCTTTCTTCATTTAAGTTTTACGTATATAATTTAAAAGTACTATTTTTATTTTATATTTTTTATATTTATAACAGAATAGAGGTTTAAAAATGGGTGTTAAAATCATTACGGATAGTGCGGCGGATTTACCTGTAGAATTGCTGCAAGCATATGATATTGATTTAATTCCACTCCGTGTTTATGATGAAGCAGAAACAGAGTATTTAGATGGAGTTACATTAGAGTCAGTTACATTATTGCAAAACATGAGAGAAGGCGCTGTTTATAGAACGTCATTGCCTTCACTTGAAACTTTCCAAGAAAAATTTGTTTCTTATGCAAAAGAAGGTAATCCTTGTATATATTTAGCTTTTTCATCTGAACTGTCCGGTACATATCAATCGTCAGTTGTTATTAAAGAAGAAGTGAAAGAAACATATGCTAATTTAGATTTAGAAATTATTGATACGAAATGTGCTTCGCTTGGCCAAGGGCTTGTCGTATTAGAAGCTGCTAAAATGGCGAAAGAAGGCGCATCAAAAGAAGATATTTTAAAACGTGTTGATTTTCTAATGAACCATATGGAACATATCTTCACTGTAGCTGACTTACAGTATTTAGTGAGGGGTGGGCGTTTAAGTAAAGTAGCAGGCTTTATCGGTGGTTTACTAAACATTAAGCCAATCTTAAACGTGGAAGAAGGAAAACTTGTACCACTTGAAAAAGTACGAGGAAAAAAGAAAGTATTAAGCCGTATTGTAGATATTATGGAAGGGCGCGGAAAAGACCTTCAAGGTCAAACAATCGCTATGACTCACGGTGATGACTTAGAAACAGCTGAAGCATTAAAAGCATTAATTACAGAAAGATTTGGCTGTAAAGTATTTATCGTAAATACAATTGGTGCAGCAATCGGAGCACATACAGGGCCTGGCGTTATAACGTTATTTTTCTTAAATGAAGTAGAGTAAAGGATTGATCTTTTGATCAATCCTTTTTTAATCTAATTTATATGTAATTATTTATTAGCTTTCTCTTTAAAAGGTAAGAAGGTAGATAGGAAAATGATAATCGCGAGTCCAAAGCCGAATCTTTCAGTTTGATCAATTACTAAGTCATTTTTCCACTGATAAATGAAAGAAGCCAATATTAAAAGTAAAGCAGTGCCTCCAGCATATCTAATTATTTTTCGTGAAGATTCATCTTTAATTCTTACAAACATTTGTATCATCCTTTCATTTTTATTGAATAATTTGATAAATTAATTTCTAGGATTTGATATTAATAATTCGTCTATTATATTTATTTAATTTTTTCGGTTTACAATAAATATCTTCTATGTACTAGGTAAATGTAATGAACTATAACTATCTAAATGAAGAATGATAGTTTACATGTAGTTAAATCCTTTTCATTAGTTTGATCGTAATTCAAGTATATGATTCTGGTTTTGTTAATAACAAGTAGTAAAATCATATGAAAAAAATGGACGAAAATCCCCAATTTTAACCATGAAATTTAACAAGCCATCTAGAAATAATCATAGTATGAATGTAAAATTAAAATATGTGATACATTTTTTTACATTTGTAAAATTATACATTTTTTTAATATGAAAGATTAAGCAATACATAATGGCTTATTTAGTAAAAAAGTAAGAAATGGTTAAGCAGGGAGAGTAGAAAGATGGAAATAGGGGAACGTATTCGCCATGTTCGAATGCATAAAGGATTAACACAGGGGGAACTCGTATTAGGAATATGTTCAATAACATATTTAAGTAGAATAGAAAGCGGAAAAATAAAACCGTCATCTTCTTTTATAAAAAAGGTTTCTAAGAAGTTAGAAGTTAAGAGTGATTATCTTATAAATGGAAATTTCGAGGAGATACAGCTTACTATATTAAAGATATGTAATAAATATAAAAAAGATAAAAGTATTACAGAAGGTGACTTATCTTTGTTAGAATTATACGTTCGTGAAGTGGATTCAATCCCTTTATTACTAAAGGTATATGGTGTACTTATATACTATCATGTCCGACAAAAAAAACTGTTATATGCGAAATCGCTTATAGATCAAGCTTCGCAAATGATACCAAGTAAGGTCGAAATGCAAGATCCTGAAGATTATATTTATTATTTAAAAGCTCGAGGTTTATATTTTTATAATTAACAAGACTACAGCGCTGCGCATGATATTTATGTACAAGCTGAGAGTTTACTTGGCATAGAAGAAACTGAACAACATGGTCATATATACTATAATTTATGTCATGTATATAAGGAGCTTTATAAAGATAAAAGTATTAGTCGTTTGTATGCCTTAAAAGCTTACAATATATACAGAAAAAATGGTATGCAGAAAAACGTAATAAATACACTTTTAATGATTGCAATATTGTATATTATGGATGAGTTATATGAAAAGGCACTTGAAATTTTACAAAAAGTAGAAAATAGTTTGGCTACTAATGGTGATTCAAAGTATTTACCTATTATTTCATATGATTACGGTAAAATTTATCAAGGTTTAAAAGACTATACGAATGCCATTAAATACTACGAAAAAACTTTGGAATTAAGTGAATTTTTATCAGAGAAAGATCAAAAAGTATATGCGTTACGTAACATGTTGGAAATTTACATAGAACTTAAAGATTGGAAAAATGTTAATAAGGTTATGAATGAAGCATTTCATTTTTTATCGATTTATGATGTGCCAATTGCATTTGTCCAACTATATGGGTTGAAAGCTAAAGTATTCAAAATACGTGGAGATTATTATGAGTATGAGAAAAATATGCAAAAGGCAATTGAAGTGGGATTAGAAAAAAAACAACATCGCTTAGTTGCTGAACTATCCTATGAACTAGGTAACTTTTATAATGAAAATCGCTCTTATAAATTATCTGCGAAATATTATAAAATATCAGTTGAAAATAAAATGGATTTATAGGGAAGTTTAGTGAAAAACTCAAATGAATTGTAAGGTGTTATCCAAAAGAGTAGTATATTTTATACTTTTTGGATAACCTTTTTATTGCTATTCTATAAGTACTGATCGATATGGTATTGGTGAAGATAAAATCATAGAAGTTTTAACTGTTCCAAATGGTATAACGATATCAATTAATTCTTCTAATTCCTTCATAGAGTGAACTGCTACTTTTAAGTAATAGCTGCTTTCACCTGTTACTCGGTGGCATTCAAGAATCCTCTGTTCTTCGTATATTTTCTCCTCAAATTTTTTGCATGGAATCTTTAAGTTTTCGATTCTTAGAAATGCTTGAATTGATTTTCCAATTATATCAAGTGATATTCGAGCTGTATACTTTTCAATTATTCCTGCATCTTGTAATCTTTTTAGTCTTTCTGTGACACTAGGGCGACTGAGGTGCAGGTGATCAGTCATTTCTGTAATTGTCATTCTGGCATCCTCTTGTAATAAAAGGGTTATTTTCTTATCGATTTCATCCATGAATTATGCTCCTTTACAAAATTGAAAGTAAATTTTTGAAATAAATACATAATATAAAATCTAATATTAAATTACATACACTTTTGTATATTGAATAGACTGATAAGTTTCTATAATTAAAATATAAATGGAGGTGTATGTAATGTCCAATCATTTTAATGAAACAATTTCTATTAAAAAAGGAACAGCTCTATACGTCGGAGCGGTTCTAGGATCAGGAATTCTTATATTACCTGGTATGACAGCGAGTGTAGCAGAGGGGAATGCAATTGTTTCTTGGCTTATTATGATATCACTTAGTATTCCACTTGCATTCACATTCGCATTTTTATCGATTGAGCATCCAAGTGCTGGTGGAATAGCTACTTTTGCAGAAAAAGCTTTCGGTAAAAATATAGGTACTATTATAGGATGGTGTTTTTTTATTGCAGGTAGTGTTGGGCAAATTGTTGTCTCAATGACTGGTGGAATGTATATAGTGAGAGTGTTTGATTTATCATCATATTTTTCTTATGTTATAGCACTTATTATTTTAAGTATTTCAATTGGTTTCAATTTATATGGGTTAAAAATGACTGGGTGGTTTCAAGTATGTATTGGTGTATTAACTTTCTTTATTTTAATTGTAACAATTATTAGTTCACTACCTTATATTGAAATGAAAAATACAAACGTACATATTTCTATGCAAGAAATAGACCCAATCATAAAAGCATCATTATTAATTTTTTGGTCTTTTTTCGGCTGGGAAGCTATTGCAAGTTTAGCTCCTGAATTTAAATCACCTAGAAAAAGAAATATTATTTTATCTACGGGATTTGCGATTGTTATTATTGGAGTTTTATATATAGGTATTGCATTATCAGAAATTGGAACGAAATCCTATCATATCAATGCTGATAATACTACAGCTCTTGTGCTTGTAATGAAGCAAGCATTAGGCGACCAATTTGCATGGATAATTGGATTTGTAGCTTTTATCATTTGTCTAGGGACGACAAATGCATTTATCGCAAGTATGGGGCGCTTAGGTTATTCACTAGGAAAAGAAGAAGTTGCACCGCGTTATTTAGCACATATTAATAAAAAAAGAGGAACACCAACAAATGCAGTAAAAGTTGTAAGTTTTATTGCAATAATAGGTTTGTTAATAAGTTTCGTTTTCCATATTAGCATAGATAAAATTGTTTTAATACCGAATTCGTTAGGAATTGTTACATATATAGTCGGTACTGCCGCTGGGATGAAATTAATAAAGAATAAGTTAGGTAAAATTCTTTCTATAGTGGCTTTTACATGTTGCGTAGTAGTTTATCCTTTTATTGGAGGAGTAATATTGATTCCAGTAGCCGTAGCATTCATATTTTTATGGTATGTGCGTTTCAGTAGCAGAATAAAAGAATATAAATAAGAATGCGCTTATAGAAATCTAAATATTTAAAGATGTTAAAATTTTACCATTTCATATATAATTGTGTAGGGAGAAATATCTGTAACTATTTGTAAAAATAGGGGGCGGCTATAAAAATGCATGAAATCGCTAGGTGGAATTTAGATCGATTGTATCCGGTTGAGGATATTCTAACTCCAATATTGGAATTGAAAGAACAATATTATGAGACAAAGGATGTAGGTGTCCTTTCAAAACTTATACAAGCTATTGAAAAAGCAGAATACTATTTGTATTGCCGAACGGCTGAAGAAAGTGTTTCATCTGACAATACTATATTGACTGTGAAGGTAAAGGAACTAAAAAGCGAAGTACAGCAGGTAATAACACAAAGTGAAGTGGAAATTACCGATAATACTAGATTAATAAAAGATGAACTAAGTGCATGGGAAAATATGTACATACAATTAAGAAATAAATTAGAAATAGAGCACAATAATAAGCAATTATCATTCGGCCAAGCAAATAATATTGCAATGAATAGTAATAATGAAAAGGAAAGAGTAGAAGTATTCGAGTCATTAACATCTGCTTTACATAAGGAAAAAGAAATTTTTGCTACTGTATTGAATCAAATAGGGAGATTACGTAATACAAAGGGTAATGAATTAGAAGACATAGATATTTTAACTCAATCTTTACATGCGAATGGCATTTCTGTAAATGGATTATTACAAATGTGGAATGTGGCAGAAGAAAACCTTAATAAATTAGCGAGTATTGTAAACGTGTATAAGAAGGAAGAAGCTACGATTACATGGCATGAACTTATGACCGTAAAGGAAAATAATGAGGTTCATATCCCTTTTTCAGAAGCGGTTCAAAACATATACGATGCGTTTGAAAATATAGATAAAGAATTAGCAGAATTTGCACGGAATGCAATAGAGAATGGATGGGTAGATGCGGAGCTGAGAGATAATAAAGCACCAGGTGGGTTTTGCGCTCCTTTCTTCAGTGAGAAAGAATCGCGAATTTCAATGCGTTATGATGGAAGTATTGATAGTGTAAGAGTACTTGCACATGAACTAGGACATGCTTGGCATTTTTATAATATGAGCTTTGAACAATCTACTTCTTTTTTAGATGATTATTTGCCAATGAGTACAGCTGAATCAGCGTCTATTTTCTTTGAAACGGTACTCTTAAATTATCTAATTCAAACAACAGATTGTATAGATATGAAAAAGTCAGTGCTTAGTTGGAAAATAAGGAACTGTTTTAATTATGTAATGGCAATACGATCATCATTTGAATTTGAGAAGAACTTTTATGAAAAATGTAAAGAGAGCCCTTTAAGTGCTGATGAAATCGAGAAATTATGTATTGCATCGCAAGAACAAGCATACGGGAATGCATTATTAGAATATCAGCCATTTGTTTGGATGAAATATGTTCAGTTTTACATAGCAGATGTTCCTTTTTATAATTATCCATACACATTTGGGTATTTAGCTAGTTTTAGTTTATTAGAAATAGCTCAAGAAAGTAAAAGTACTTTTCATTCGAAATATAAAGAGTTTTTACGAGAAACAGGAAAAGCTCCAGTGGAAGAGCTTATGAAAAAACATTTTGAAATAGATATAACAAGCTATGCATTTTGGGATAAAGCTTTTAGACAAATTTCTAAAGATATTGATGAATACTTGAGGCTTATGTAAGGAGAGAGTATAGTGGATCACCAACTTATAAAGGGAATACCTTTTTCAACTTTAGAATATGAAAAAGCTATAAGTTTGCTAAAAGGTTGGTTACATGAACAACAAGAGAAACCAAGATTTGTAGTAACTGCAAATCCTGAAATTGTTATGTCTGCAAAGGAAAATACAGAAAAATCAAAGCAGTTTAAAAAAATGTTACTATCTGCGGATCTAATAACAGCGGATGGGATTGGTGTCATAATAGGCTCGAAAATATTAAAAGGAAGTTTGAAAGAACGTGTTACAGGGGCAGATATTACTCATGAGTTAATAAAGTATTGTAATGACAATGAATATCGTGTTTTTCTTTTTGGAGCTGCGCCAGAAAGTAATAAAAAGGCGCTAAAAAAATTAAATGAGCAGTTCCCAGGGGCACAGTTTAAAGGACAACATGGTTTTATAAATGGTGAAGAAATAGAAGAAGTGAAAATAAAAATTAAGCAATTTAAGCCGCACTTACTACTAGTAGGACTAGGTTCACCCAAACAAGAAGAATTCATCTATGAAAACATGCAAACATTAAACGTTCCGCTATCTATTGGTATCGGAGGCATGATTGATATAATATCTGGTACTGTAAAAAGAGCACCAAAAATCATGAGGGATACTGGAACTGAATGGCTGTATAGGTTACTCTCACAGCCGAAAAGATTAAAGAGACAACTTGTACTTCCGAAATTTTTAATTTCAGTTATGGTAGAGAGGATGAAAGGAACACCAAGTTAAGAAAGGATAAACAAGATGATAGTGCCATTATCTAATGAAAAAGCTAAAAAAATTTTTCAAGAGCTGAAAGTGGAGTGCGAATCTTTATTTGAGTTTGAAATTCGAAATGCAATACCTATTCATCGTGGTTGGCTAAATTTGAAGTGGAAACTCGAAACAGATGCAGGATCTTTTGTATTAAAGCAATATAATAAAGAACGATACAAAATGTATAACCCAGAACTTTTAATACAAGCGTTACATCAACAACAAAGATTACATGATAATGGTGTAAGTTGTCCGAAGCTCCTAACTTATAAAAATAATGTAATGCATTTATCAAAAAATAATGAAAGATTTATAGTTTTAGAACATAAAGAAGGTAATCTAATTTCACCTGGAAAATTGAATGAAAAGGAAATCTACTCTCTTGGTAAAACAATAGGTCAAATGCATAATTTGTTAAATGATGGCTCTTTAATAAAAGGAGAAAAACCTAAATTTGTTCTGCCAACTAAAGAGGAAAGGTTAAAACATTGGGAAAATAAAAGGAGAGAAGCAGAACAGTTAGGAAAAGAACATATTCTCTCCCATATAAAATTACAGCAAGACGCAACACAATTAGTAAATATAGATCAATTTTATAGTAGTAAAAAAGGATGGGTGCACCGTGATCTATGGGTAGATAATTTCTTATTCCATAATGATGAAGTCTCAGCCATTCTAGATTTTGATCGTATGGATTATGATTATGTAGAATTGGACATTGGGCGTGCGGTTATATCTTGTGCCTTACATGATGGAGTATTAAATAAGAGTCTTGTTGCATCATTTTTAGCGGGATACCGTAATAAATTAGACTTTCCAGTAGGGAGTATTGTTCGGTCAATTCAAATGCTTTGGTATATGGAGAGTACATGGTGGATTCATACCAATATGGATCAGCATAGTGTACCACCTTCACGTTTTGCGGATGAAATGAATTGGATAGCTAAAAATTACAGTGCATTACATAATATATTAGTAGATTTATAAGAAAAGAGGGGACAACATACATGAACAGAATCGGCATTATCGGAGCAATGCAAATTGAAATAGACTTACTTTTAGAAAAACTAGCTATACAAGAGGAACAGACGATTGCGGGAATGCCATTTTACGTTGGAGAATTCATGGGAACTGAAGTAATTGTTACAAAATGTGGTGTAGGGAAAGTAAATGCAGCCGCATGTACGCAAACATTAATTCATAAATTTGATGTAGATGCTATCATCAATACAGGTGTTGCTGGAGGGTTACACCGAGATGTAAAAGTTGGTGATATTGTTATTTCAACGAATGTTACCCACCATGATGTAAGTAAAACACAAATGAAAAACTTATTCCCGTTCCAAGAAGAATTTGTCGCAAGTAAGAAATTAGTAGAGTTAGCACGTACAGTATGCAACAATAGTAATTTACATATAGGGGTTCATGAAGGAAGAATTGTAAGCGGTGAATGTTTTGTTGAAGACTCAAAACTAAAAGCGAAATTAATAGACGAATATGCACCGCATTGTACAGAGATGGAAGGTGCAGCAATAGGACATGTTGCTCATATAAATGACGTACCATTTCTCGTTATAAGATGTATTTCTGACAGTGCCGACGATGACGCTCAAATTTCCTATGATGATTTCGCAAAAACAGCCGCAAATTATTGTTCAGAAATTATAGTTGAGATGCTGAAAAATATACCGAGTAAAACATATAGAGCCAAAGGAGAAAATGACATGTTAGAAGCATTAATTTTTGATATGGACGGAACGTTATTTCAAACAGATAAAATTTTAGAATTATCGTTAGATGATACATTTGATCATTTAAGATCATTACAGTTATGGGATAAGGTAACACCTATTGAAAAATACCGTGAAATTATGGGGGTTCCATTACCGAAAGTCTGGGAAGCTTTATTACCGAACCATTCTCTTGAAGTAAGGGAACAAACAGATGCATATTTTTTAGAAAGATTAATTGAAAACATTAAAAGTGGAAAAGGTGCTTTATACCCGAACGTAAAAGAAGTTTTTACATATATAAAAGAAAATAATTGTTCAATTTATATTGCTAGTAATGGTTTAATTGAATATTTACGAGCCATCGTATCTTATTATGATTTAGACCGATGGGTTACTGAAACGTTTAGTATTGAACAAATAAATTCACTTAATAAAAGCGATTTAGTGGAAAGTATTTTGAACAAATATGATATAAAAAAGGTAGCGGTAGTTGGGGACCGGTTATCTGATATAAACGCAGCGAAAGATAATGGTTTGATTGCGATTGGATGTAATTTTGATTTTGCACAAGAAGATGAGCTTGCTCAGGCGGATATAGTAATAGATGATTTATTGGAGTTGAAGGGGATGTTGTCAGCTGTGCAGAGATAGTAAAGGTGTTTAATTTATAATAGAGCTATTTAAAAAATAATATAATTGTTAAAAAATTATTCTTCCACTAACGAAGTAGATTAGCTGAATAAGGAATTAAAATAAGAGTTTATAGCTCCTGAAGAAGTGGAAAGAGTAAGGTTTTCTAATTCAAAATAGATGCTGTTATGCAGAGGTAGAATAAGATTTTAATTCATTTACGATGAATTTGTAATAGTTTAATTTCTTAAAAATTGAGTGGTGCATTTTACAGTTTCTGTAGTTTTTGCTAATTCTTATATGTCTTGTTTTACGGAGGAAATATGATTAAAGATTACTTTAAAATTGGTAATATTCCAGTGGTTTTATGGGGAGATAAGAGTGGAAAAATTTTTATTGCAGTACATGGAAATATGTCAAATAAGGAAGATGCAGTTATTCAAATATTAGCTGAAGAAGCTAATCAAAAAGGCTATCAAGTATTAAGCTTTGATTTACCTGAGCATGGAGAAAGAACAAATGATAATACACTTTGCAAAGTACAGGTTTGTGTTAGTGAATTATCTATAATTATGAATTACGCAAAAGAACATTGGAAAGAAGTAAGCGTGTTTGCATGTAGTATCGGAGCTTATTTTAGCCTTGTAGCCTATCAAAATGATGTGATAGAAAAGGCATTATTTTTATCACCAGTAGTTAATATGGAACGAATTATCGAAAATATGATGAGATGGTTTAATGTAACACCAGAACTTTTGCAAAAAGAAATGACTATAGAGACACCGATTGGTCAAAAATTATATTGGGATTATTTATGTTATGTAAAAGAACATCCTATTAATACATGGGATACGGATACATATATTATGTACGGAGCCAAGGATGAACTGTGCGAATTTGAAACTATTAATGATTTTAGAAAAAAACATCGTTGTGAATTAGAAATCATGGAGACGGGTGAACATTATTTTCATACTGCAGAACAGTTAAAGATATTTGAACAGTGGTTACACAAACATATCAATTAACAAAGTATAATTTATCTTGGGTCTGTTTGAGAAGAATGGCGAATATATAAACTAATATAATATTTGAAAGATGTTATAAATGTATTTACTTAAATGGCTTTATCTCATCATATTTGAGTATAAATAGTTTTAAACGTATAGCAATTAGACAATTATATTATCGATTTACATCTGGGGTGAAGAGTAGCCATTCTAAGAATTGAATAGAGCAACAATCATAAAAATGCTCAGAATAAATAATTCTAGGGCATTTTTACGTATTTTCATATTAAGGGGGAATTTATTTGAAAGATATACATATTCAACAAATTGAAGAGTTAATAAAATACGAGCACGATTATCTTGTTCAAGAAAGCAAAAAAGAAGGATTTAATTTCTTAATAAAGCTAAAAAGTGAATATAAAAATAAAACAAATACATTTAATAAAACTGGCGAATGTTTATATGGCCTTTTTCAAGGGGAAAAGTTAATTGGAATAGGAGGGTTAAATGAAGACCCATACTCAGAAAATAATAAGATTGGCCGATTAAGGAGATTTTATATTGCAAAGGATTACCGTCGTATAGGGCTAGGGAACTTGTTATTAAAGCAGCTATTATCTCATGCGGAAAAGTATTTTAAAGTGGTTGTTCTACATACAGATACGAAACAAGGTGATGCGTTTTATATTGCAAATGGATTTGTGAAAGGGGAATTATTTAAAGGATCTAGTCATTATAAAGTATTATATTAGTAAAAAAGGAGACCTCAGCTTCGAAAAATAAGCTTATGAAGTCTCTTTTTTCTAGTCAATTATGTTTAACATTCATTTTTTTCAATAATCCCTTCGGATCACCTTTCACATAATAAAAATGCGGATTATTTTCATCATCGTAAAGCATAATATAAGGCTTTTGATTAAGCGGGAGAAGAATAAGTACTTCATCAATTGTTGTATGTAACCATTGATTTGTAATAGAAACTGGTTTAGATAAAGGGATTTTTATCATGTGACCATCTTTTGGAACGACGTTTAAGTTTTTGAACGGGCCAGTAATGGATTTAGCGTATTGAATAGCTTCTTTTTGAATAACTGGATCTAAAGATTGCTTTTGAACGACCATTTCTTTTTGACAATCAAATACTTCAATTTGTTGATTACTATTTGCGAACACATTTGTCGATAATAAAAAACAAAGTAGAGTAATGACCCCGATTTTTTTCATCATAGTACAACACCTCGTCTTTACTATACCCTTAAAAGGTTCAAATATTTTTCTGTCACATTGATGTAACAAAGAAGTTGTATAATACAATTGGTTTTTGTTTAAAAGTAATGGAGGATCATGTATGAGAGTATTAATCGCAGATGATGAACAAGATATGTTAAGGATTTTAAAGGCTTATTTTGAGAAAGAAGGCTTCGAAGTTTTATTAGCGAAAGATGGAGAGGAAGCACTTCAAATATTTTATGAAGAGAAAATTGATTTAGCTATTTTAGATTGGATGATGCCGAAACATAGTGGTATTACTGTTTGTCAGGAAATAAAAAAGAACTCAAGCGTTAAAGTATTAATGCTTACGGCGAAAAGTGAGAGCGAAAATGAATTAGCAGCGCTTCAAAGCGGGGCAGATGAATATGTAAAAAAACCATTTCATCCAGGCGTATTAATAACTAGAGCGAAAAAGCTAATACAGCATGATGATGTCATTCAAGTTCAAGATTTGAAAATAGATTTCGCTAAAAATAAAGTTTATAAAAATGACAAAGAGTTAGATATTACAAAAACAGAGCTAGAATTAATAAAGTGTTTTTTAAATCATAAAGGCATGATTTTAACTCGTAAAAAATTGTTAGATATCGTATGGGGATTTGATTATTTTGGTGAAGAGAGAACTGTTGATACACATGTAAGAAGATTACGTAAAAAAGTTGGAGAAAATATTATAAAAACGCACCGCGGGCTAGGATATAGTTTGGAGGAACAGAGTGAATAAACTTGGAAAAAAGCTATTTTTCAGCATTTCCTTAACTGTTATTCTTATTTTTACGATATCTTTATTATTAATTAACTATCTTTTACCGAAATATAATATTTACAAAACGCGAGAAAGTTTAGAAGGTATTACAGCGCAAATACAGTCCACATCGAGCAAACAACTGGATGAATCAATTACCAGTATTGAAAATGAGGGGAATGTTACGATTGCGTATACATCTATAAAAGACTCAGAAGATCATATAAATGATGAGTTACGTATGCAACTTACCAAAAAGAGAGTTGCCCTTAATAAACTCTGGATTACAAAAGAAGAAATAATGAAAGTAAAGAACGTCGGGCAATCGAATAAAATATATGATCAAGAGAAGATGAAATCTAGCTTTTTTGTAAAATACATTGCGAAAGACGATATGTTGATTTTAGTAGGGGTTTCGATTGCAAATTCTAACGAAGTAATAAAAACGTTAAATTCATTTTATTTGTACATGTTAGGCATTACGATTTTTCTTATTATCGTACTTGTATGGATACTTTCAACAACAATTACCAAACCATTAAAGGAATTAAGTGATGTTGCAGAAGATATTTCAAATTTGAAATTTGAACGAGCGAAAGTGAAAACAAATGATGAAATCGGAGACTTAGCTACTAGTATTAATATTATGAGTGATAAACTACATGAGGCACATGAAGATTTAACAGATCGAAATGAACATTTAAAACGATTTATGGGTGATGTGACACATGAATTAAAAACGCCAATCGCATTAGTGAAAGCATATTCTATGGGAATAAAAGATGGTTTAGATGACGGTACATACATAGATACTATTATTAAACAAACTGATCACATTTCGAACTTAATTGAAGAATTATTGCGATTTTCTAAACTAGAAAGAGATGTTTTACAAAAAGAAGAATTCTCTATTAAATCACTAGTTCAAAGTATATTACATAAGCATAAGATTGAGTTAGAGTCGAAAAAAATTGATTTGCATGTGAACTATAATGTTGGCGATGCAGTTATTTATGCAGATGTAAATAAAATGAGAATGGTGTTTCAAAATTTAATTTCAAATGCGATAAAATATACAGCAAATCAACATATAAAAATTACTTTAGAAGATCGAAATGAAAGTGTATATTTTCAAATTCAAAATGGTATGAATGCGGAACAAATGAAAGATATCGATAAAATTTGGGAACCTTTTTACGTCCTAGAATCTTCTCGTAGTAAAGACCATTCTGGTACGGGACTAGGTTTAGCGATCGTGAAAAGTATTTTAGAAAGACATGGTTTTGATTATGGGCTCTCTACAATAGAGGGAGATATACGATTTTATATTAATATGAAGAATGACTAATTCAAATACTATCAGAAACATCGTTTATTATTAGGCGATGTTTCTAATAGTAGTAAGTCAGAATATATAATCTTGAAAGAGTGATCTACAAATTTCTCAAGTGGTTGTATAAAATAAAAACTGAATTTTCAGTAATTTTATCGTATAGTAAAAGGAGAAATATATGGGGAGGAAAGAGTATGGGGAAAAAGAAAATAGCAATTACATTATCAACAATCTTATCTTTATCAGTTACATCGGGAGTTTCTAGTATGACTGTGTATGCAGACAATAAAGAAACAAACTACATAAATGAGAATGATGTGAAGTTAAATGGGAAAGTTTCTGAAGGGTTACAATCCAATACGAAGATCGAATTAGAAAACGGGATGACAAAACCGATTTACTCGCTTGATGAAGCAATCATCGAAAATCTATTTGTAGAGACGGAAGTTGATAGTGATCGAGATGGTAAAAAAGACAGAGTGTCAGTAAAAGTTATGCGCCCCAAAACAAATCCTAATGTGAAAGTTCCCGTTATATATGAAATGAGCCCATATCGAGCGGGTTTAAAAGATGTTCCTGTATATAATGTAGATGAAGAATTGTATGCGTATGAAGGCAAACCGTATGGAGCTGTTAATCTCGGTTCATACGGAAATTATTATGTACCAAGAGGCTATGCAGTTATTTTAGGTGAAAGTATTGGAACTGGAAAATCAGATGGATGTCCGACTACTGGAGACGAACAAGAAATATTAGGGACGAAATCTGTCATTGATTGGGTGAATGGACGTGCGAAAGCATATGCAGAAAATGGTGAGGAAGTTAAGGCTGATTGGTCAACAGGAAATGTAGGTATGACAGGTGTTTCTTATAATGGTACCTTACCGAATGCTGTTGCGACGACTGGTGTTGAAGGTTTAAAAACAATTATTCCAATCGCAGCGATTAGTAGTTGGTATGATTATTATCGTGCAAATGGTGCAGTCATTGCGCCAGGTGGATACCAAGGAGAAGATACAGATAATATGGCAGAGGCAGTATTAACAAGAGAAAATCCAGAAGTTTGCGGACAAGTAATAAAAGAGCTAACAGCTGGACAGGACCGGAAAACTGGTAATTATAATGATTTTTGGGATAAACGTAATTATGTAAAAGACGCTAAAAATGTAAAAGCAAGCGTATTTGTTGTTCATGGTTTAAATGATTGGAATGTAAAGACGAAGCAGTTCGCGCAATGGTGGGATGCACTTGGAGAAAATAATGTTCCTCGTAAAATGTGGTTACATCAAGGTGGACATGGTGGAACATCAACGAATGACTGGCAAAGAACACAAAATAAATGGCTCGATTATTGGTTGTATGGAATTGAAAATGGAATTATGAATGAACCAATGGTTGATGTACAACGTGAAAATAAAACGTGGGAAAAATTAAAAAATTGGCCAGATCCATCAGCGGTGCCGTCCAAAGTTCGTATGTATTTAAGTAACAAAGCAGTTAATTTGCCATTAAGTATGGGCTCTGCAAATAAAGTTTTCTCATTCGCAGATGATGCAAAAATGAAATCAAATCAATTAATAGCAAACCCAGAACTCGAAGTAGCCAATCGTTTAGTGTATACAATGCCTGTATTGCAAAAAGATACACGTATAAGCGGTACACCAAAGATTTCAATTACAGGAAATATTGATCGATCTGTATCAAATTTAACTGCTTTACTTGTTGATTACGGAGGAACGAATCCGGAAATCGTAACAAGAGGCTGGATGGATCCACAAAACTTAAAGAGTATAGAAAATTCAACAGCGATTCAACCAGGTAAAGATTATAAATTTACATGGGACATGCAGCCAGATGATTATATATTTAAAGCGGGGCATCAAATTGGGGTCATTTTAATTGCTAGTGATTATGATTATACAATTAGGCCGAAAGCGGGCACGAACCTTACAGTAAAATTAAGTGAAGTAACATTACCGATTGTGAAATAAATAGTTATGAATAAAGAGCTTACTGCAAAGTAAGCTCTTTATATTTTGAAAAGGGGAGTTTATTATGATTTTCTATTGGAAGAGACAAAAATGCTTATAATAAATAAAAAAATTGCATTCATAATTAATAGACCACTAAAGGTAAGGTCAGCAAAGCCTCCCGCGAATCCATCTCCTACTTTTTCACCAATAATGTGCAAAGTGGCAAAGAAAACAACGGGGGAAGAAAGTATGAAAATGCCACTAGCTATTTTCCATATTTGTTTATCCCGCGTTAACGGACAGTAAAACTCCCACCTCAAAATTCAGTTGGAGCAAAGAAGTTAGGTGGGAGATCAACTGTCCGTAAACGTCCGATTGATTCAACTAATAATCAGTGGGGGATGAACAAAACCCCCACTGATTAAAGTTTCACTTTATACTGCTTTGCTATTAAGAAAACGAGTGTATTAAAAGATATAAGAAGAAAAATAAATCCAATTAATGAATTCATCACATTCTCCTTTCAGTAAAAGTCTGAATTTTCATGTGTTATTTTTTAATGAAATATTATAAAATATAATTATATTGTATGGGAAGCGAGTGATATATTATGACAGTCAGCTCTTTCGAATTTTTATTAAAAATAAAGGTACAGGAAGATTAGTTGAATGAAAATCTTCCGTACGTAAAAAACGGAGGAGAAAATAAATGTTTAGTTTTTATAGTACACTTTGCACGGAACTTTATGATTACACAAAGCCTGTCGGTTATTCTTTAAATGGTGATATTGAGTATTACGAAGAACGTTTAAAAAATTGTAGAGGAAGAATTCTCGAAGCAGCGGTAGGATCAGGGCGTGTCATCATCCCACTTCTAGAGGCTGGATTTAAAGTAGATGGGATTGACTATTCACCTGAAATGCTAGAATCGTGCCGCGTTCGATGTAAAGAGAGAAGCTTACATCCTAATTTATATGAAGGAAGCTTACAACAATTTTCAATTCCACATAAATATGAGGCAATTATCATTCCTACTGGATCTTTTTGTTTAATTGAAAATCGTACAGATGCTATAAACGCATTGAAATGTTTTTATGAACATCTTATTCCAGGCGGGCGATTAATCGTAGATATTATGCTTCCACATGACTGGAAAACAGGAGAGATTCATACATCGACTTTTTCTTTGCCGAGCGGAGACGGAATTACATTAGAAAATAAATCAATTGAAATAGATTGGCTGAACCAAGTTACTCTATCCTATTTAAAATATGAAAAATGGAGTAAAGGGCAGTTAGTACAAACGGAATTGCAACGCTTTGCGGTGCGCTGGTATGGAATAGAAGAGTTTAAACTTCTGTTAGAAAGTATAGGTTTCTCTAACATTACGTGCTCCGCTGACTATGTTTATGAAAAAGAACCGTCAAATGCAAATCAAATGTTTACTTTTGAAGCTGTGCGAAACGAAAAATAAAGAAATATTTATGAAAATAAGGCAATCGATATAGTATCGATTGCCTTATTTCAATTGTATATTACTTACATGTTATTACGTTCCAGTTGTCCAAGCATCCTTCTACTAAATACATATACTACTTATATTAAAGGGAGTTACTATTTTAAATAGAACCGTTATTTTTTGTAAATGATATTTTAGAGAAGTAGGGGGGATAAATTTTGGAAAACGAAGCACAAGATAGAGTTGAAAATCAAGTGTATTCCAATCGTGTAGTAAGATCAGAATTTGATGCAAATTGGGAAACGTGTATATCAAAAAGCGGTTATGTAATTTATGTAGCAAAAAGTAACAATGCCGAAGTAATAGTACTTCTTGCAGATGGTTCAAGTAAACTATTAATTTTTGAAAAAGGCGGTAAAGTAGTAGTAGGCGGTGGTGGAACAAGTCATTATAGTAAGCCGCATATTGCAAGGAATATTTAAGATAGAACATATTAATTGAGAAGAAACCAATAAGTAACATAGAAAAAGCATTTCCTATTTCGAGAAATGCTTTTTCTATGTTATAGTATAATAGTGTTTTGGAACAGTGTTATTTTAATATACCTCAAGTTTTGTTGTGTATTATTTTTATATTAAATTAGTTGCGTAAGTATTTTTTTATATAAGGAGTAATAATTAGAGAAATGAAAAATATCGACTTTATACTAGAAAGTGATGAGGCATTAAAACCGTCTGAACGATTAGTACTATTATTATTAGAGAAGCATAGAATGTTATATACGAACGATCTATTAGCATTATCTAATTTATCATATAAAACATTAACGGATTCATTAACGTCGCTCGTATTAAAATCGTATGTGTTAAAGGAAACAGGTAAGGGAAGAAGACAGAATTGTTATAGATTGGTATGATAAGACTGCTGATTTTAGAGGGTTTATATTCATGTTTTTCAAATGTAAGGATAAGTGAGAAATTAGCTTTCAAATGAAAAACGTACCGCAATTCGCATTTAAATATTCGCATTTCATTTTTATTAATGGAAATGAAATCATTAATGGAAATAGAAAAATAAAATAAACTGCACAAAAAAGAAATAAAAAACAATCCATTTTTAAAATGGATTGTTTTTTATTGGAATAATATTATTTGATATATTGAAATTGAATCATAGTTCTCACTATTTTAAAACAAAAAATAGATAATATTATTATGTAAACTACTGTGTTGACAGGAAAATATAATAATCAATAGAACATATAGAAGAGTATACTTAAATATTTTGAGAGATGGGAGATTATTATGGCGATTTTACAATCAATAGTACAAGCTATTATAAGTGGTAATAAGGAAGAAGTGGTGGAGTTTATAAAGACGAATCCAAGTTCTATTAACGAATTTAGTGACGATGGTTGGACTCTAATTCATTTATCGGCTTATTTTGGACAAAAAGAGATAGCAAGTTTTCTTTTAGAAAGTGGTGCAGATATACATATTAGAGCAAAAAACGAAAATGAAAATGAAAATACACCTTTGCAAGCGGCAATCGCGAATAAACAAAGTGAGCTTGTTGCTTTCTTAATTGAAAAAGGATCAGATGTAAAAGCTATACAAAGTGGTGGTTGGACAGGGTTACATGAAGCAGCATTATTAGGAAGTGAAGAAATAGTTATGCTACTTCTTGAAAATGGAGCTAATAAAGCGATTAAGAAAAATGATGGAAAAACAGCGTATGATATAGCGTTAGAAAAAGGGTATAATCACCTTTTACATCATTTAAAACAGGAAGTGAACGTATGATAAATAAATGGAGCGTAGGTATATTTTTATTTAATGATGTAGAAGTGTTAGATTTTGCAGGACCATTTGAAGTTTTTTCTGTAACCGAAGTGGATAAAGAAAAACCATTTACTGTTTATACAGTAAGCCAAAATGGAGAAATGATTACAGCAAGAAACGGATTAAAGGTGAAGCCGGATTATAGTATTGAGGATTTACCACCAGTTGATATTCTAATCATTCCAGGTGGTAAAGGTGCTCGGGAAAACGAAGTGAAAAATGATATTATAATAAATTGAGTTTGTCAGCAAATGAAAGAAGTAAAACTAATGACTTCAGTTTGTACGGGTGCATTATTACTTGCGAAAGCCGGTCTACTGGAAGGCTTAAATGCAACAACGCATTGGGCTAGTATTCAAACTTTCAAAAAAGATTTTCCGAATGTAGAAGTAATGGAGAATGTGAAATTTGTAGATGAAGGTCACATTATTACATCTGCAGGTATTTCAGCTGGTATTAACATGTCATTTCATATTGTGAAAAATTTGTTAGGTGTGGAGATTGCTGAGGATACGGCAAAAAGCATGGAATATGATATTGATTTGTAAAATAAAAAGCCCAACTTGGGCTTTTTATATTTAGCAAAGTTTCGTAACAGGTAATCTATGCTTAAAACTTTAGTTCAGAAACAGTAATTTCAGTTTTAGCGAATATACGACAATTTATCCCGCATTAATGGGCAGTAAGATCCTCAACTCAAAATTCAGCGAAAGCANNGATTGGTTCAACTAATAATCAGTGGGGATGAAGAACCCCCACTGATTAAAGTTTCACTTTATCTTTTTTTCCTTGTAAGCATGTTATTACAAGGAGAAATTTCGTATGTAAAAAAACTCTTCTACAATAGTAGAAAAAGAATAACAGAAACTACTATTTTATGTCAGCATACATAAAAAAATTCAATGTAAATATGGAAATGTCGTCGAATGCTATCTTTAATTGGTTAATTTGTGAGATATTTTTGTGAAGGAGCTTATTTTATAAGAATAGAATTACAGTTAGTAAGAGATCATGCCGATGGTAGTGAAAATATATGTGTTAGGGGGATTTCATAATGAGGAAACTCAAGCGAATAAATGTTCCTAATATACAAGAAGAACTATCACAGTTTAATGAGAATCGAGCAGTTAATAAGAAAAAACTAAGGCGATTTATATTCATGTTTATATTTATTGCGGCGGCTACTTTGTACGTTCAATTTATTTTAACGAAACAACAAGAAATAATCGTAGAAAAAAAAGATACAATAACGAATCAAAAAAAACAATTGGTTTCTTTAAAGAAAAATGAGGCGTCTTTAAAGACTAACATAGAAAATTTAACAGACGATGAGGAAGAAATTTTGAAGTTTGCCAGAAAAGAATATCAATTTTCTAAGTCAAATGAAACTATATTTGTGTTGCCGAAGTAGTGTAATTGAGCAGTTAGCGATAGCTAACTGTTTTTTTATGTACGAATGGCATGGTACAAGAAACAATTACATATTGTAAAAATGAAGAGTTTGAGCTGTCTTTATACTTATGGAATATATACGAAAATAAATGTTGTTAGAATTCTGTCAATTGTATTATAATACAAGGTAAGCGGATACATTTTTTAATCAACGTTGAGTTAATCACTCATACGACTATTAAGAAAACCGTTATCCCGTATTAGAAAGGAAGATAGCTGTGTATGCTTCAAATACAATTTATGTCGTAGGGGATGCGAAAGCACCTCAAAATAATCCCATTACTGAAAAGTTTAAAAGCTATTTTGTAGCGTTTGTGCTTGTTAAGGAAACTGGGGAAATTGTAGATGCAGATTGCTCAGCGACAATTACATTAACATCTCAATTCGTTAAATATTTGTTTCTACATAAAAATATTAATGATCCAACGTTAGTAATGGAAATAAAAGATCGTTATTTCGGTTCGTCTCAAAAGGCACTACTTGTAGCGTTAAAAGATGCGCAGAAAAAATATAATCAAATCGCTGCTTTGTCTACACA
Organism: Bacillus sp. AFS059628; assembly: GCF_002571225.1. Classification (GTDB taxonomy): domain Bacteria; phylum Bacillota; class Bacilli; order Bacillales; family Bacillaceae_G; genus Bacillus_A. The sequence continues at coordinate 32,747 of NZ_NVEC01000057.1, forward strand.
TTCCTAGACAAAATCCAGCCGTAAGAGTCTTCTTATGGCTGGTTTTTTTTATTTCACATTAACCTTCTACGTGAAAAGTAAGTGAAAGGGGAGATTTATTGCTCCAAAAATTAGGAATTAAGGTTCCACTTTGTTAGACAACGAAAGGATGAACGATATGAAAATTACTGATTTAAAAGTAAATCGTAGACGTGTAAAACTTCACACACCGTTTAAAACGGCGCTTCGTACCGTAACCGAAATAGAAAGTATAGATGTATATATTCATACAGATGAAGGGATTGTTGGTAAGGGTGCTGCTGCTGCAACACCAGTTATTACAGGTGATTTCGCAAGTGGGATTGAAGAAGCCATTTTAGGGCCAATGCGTTCTTGTTTAATTGATCAAGATATTATTCAATTTCAGCAGTTAATACAGCACATTCAAATGAGTTGTATTGGAAACCCAAGTGCAAAAGCGGCGGTAGATATCGCTTTATATGATGTGTATTGCCAATATCAAAGCGTCCCACTTTACGCATTATTAGGCGGGAAGAAAGAAATTTATACAGATATTACCGTTAGCGTAGATGAGCCTTTCATTATGGCGAAAGAGGCAAAGCAACATGTAGAAAAAGGATTTCAAACTTTAAAAATTAAAGTGGGGAAATCTGCTCCTTTAGATTTAGAACGTATTGAGGCGATTCGAAATAGCGTACCAAAAAATACGACGTTACGATTAGATGCAAATCAAGGGTGGAATCCAAAAGAAGCGGTTACTATCATTAAAGAGATGGAAAATCGCAATTTAAATATTGAATTTATTGAACAACCTGTTCATGCGAAAGATTGGGATGGATTAAAGTACGTCAAAGATCATGTGCAAACGCCTATTATGGCTGATGAAAGCATATTTTCAGCAAGTGATGCATTGAAAATCGTTCAAGGAGGATATGCAGACTTAATTAATATTAAATTAATGAAATGCGGCGGTATACGTGAAGCGTGGCGTATTGCCGATATCGCTGAAACAGCTGATGTGAAATGCATGGTCGGAAGTATGATGGAATCCTCACTTTCTGTTAGTGCTGTAGCCCATTTAGCAGCTGCCCATCCTAATATTCATTACTTCGATCTCGATGCACCGCTTTGGTTAATGGAAGAACCAGAAGGAATGACGTATTCTGGGGCGAAGGTAAACCTTCAATCGACAGTGAATAGTAAATCTTAGGAGAAAAGGCTAGTAAACTATCTTTTAAGGGGGATATGTATGAAAAAAGTAGGAACTGCATTTTTAACAACTTTATTTATATTTTCATCGTTTACATCAGCACATGCTGAAGAGAAGAAAGATAGTAAGGCGTTTATCGATGTATCTGCCGCAACACTTTGGACCACGCCTGATTCATTACGGCCAATTGATGCACCGAGTGCTACAAATCCAGTTGATTTGTGGAAGTGGACGAAATCAATGACGCTTGATGAGAAACTTTGGTTAACAAATGCAAATAAATTAGAAACGCAAGCGCTATTAGGTCAAGAAGTAACAGTTGTGGATAAAAAAGGAGACTGGGTGAAAGTGTTAGTCCATGGTCAGCCGACACCTCGAAATGAAGAGGGCTACCCAGGATGGATGCCCGAAAAACAGTTAACATATAATCAAGAATTTGCTGATAAAACAAATGAATCTTTCGTATTAGTAACAAAACCGACAGCCATTTTATATATAAATCCTTCTGAAAAACATAAATCACTTGAAGTGAGCTATAATACGCGATTGCCATTACTTAGTGAAGATACGATTTCATACCGCGTGTTGTTACCAAACGGACAGAAAGCTTGGCTACGAAAAAATGATGGCACAGTTTACCGTTCGCAAAATGATATTCCAACTCCAGCGGCTGATGATTTAATAAACACTGGAAAAATGTTTTTAGGATTACCTTATATATGGGCTGGTACAAGTGGCTTTGGATTTGATTGCTCTGGATTTACACATACGATTTATAAATCACACGGTATTACAATTCCGCGAGATTCAGGTCCGCAATCGAGAAATGGAGTTGCAGTTGATAAAGAAAATTTACAAAAAGGAGATTTAATCTTCTTTGCACATGATCAAGGAAAAGGTAGTGTTCATCATGTGGGGATGTATATTGGTGACGGAAATATGATTCACTCGCCGAGAGCTGAAAGATCAGTAGAGATTATACCGCTCAATACACCAGGATATATAGAAGAATACGCTGGTGCTCGTCGTTACTTACCTTAAAAAGTAGAGGGGGTTTTCAAATGAAAAAAGTTGTTCGTTACTCATTAGTTAGTACTTTATTAGCTTCTTCATTTTTAGTTGGCTGCGCAAAAGAAAAAACAACGACAAAGCCGAAAGATGAGAAAAAAGTATTACAGTTACTAGAAACGGGTGAAATCCCGTCTTTACATTCAGGGAAAGTAACAGATGCGGTATCGTTTAACGTTTTAAATAACGTAATGGAAGGATTATTCCGTTTATCAAAAAATGATGAAGTGATTGAAGCTGGAGCACAAAAATATGAAGTGAGTCAAGATGGGAAAACATATACATTCCACTTGCGTGATGCGACATGGTCTAACGGAGACCCAGTAACAGCACAAGATTACGTATACGCTTGGAAGCAACTTATTAATCCGGATATAGCTTCTCAATATGCATACATTGCGTACGATGTGAAAAATGCGGAGAAAATAAATAAGAAACAATTAGGGTTAGAGGAATTAGGAGTAAAAGCAAAGGATGATAAAACGTTCGTTGTAGAGTTAGAACATCCTGTACCGTATTTTACAAAACTACTTATTTTACCGTCCTTCTATCCAATTAACGAAAAATATGCGAAAGAACAAGGTGATAAATACGGATTAGAAGCAAATAAAGCGGTATATAACGGACCGTTTACATTATCGGAGTGGAAGCATGAAGCGAGTTTTACAATGAAGAAAAACGATAAGTATTGGGATAAAAAAGAAGTGAAGCTAGATGAAATAAACTATCAAATTGTAAAAGAAATTTCAACTGCGGTAAATTTATATGAAACAGATAAAGTTGATAGAGCTGTCATTTCAACAGAATTCGTAGATAAATATAAAAATAATAAAGAGCTTAAACAATATACAGATCCGGTTATGTACTTCTTCCGATTCAATGAAAATGTACCGATTCTTAAAAATAAAAATGCACGTCTTGCGCTAAGTACAGTGTTTGATAAGAAAGGACTTGCGACTTCGTTTTTAAATGATGGTTCGGTAGCAGCGAACTATTACGTACCTAAAGGGTTCTTAAAAGGCCCTGATAAAAAAGACTTTAGAAGTACGGCAGGTGAGTTTAATAAGACGGATGTAAAACAGGCGAAAGAATATTGGGAAAAGGCGAAGCAAGAAACAGGTACAAATGAAGTGACGCTTGAGTTATTAAACTATGACTTAGAAAACTTCAAAAAAGTAGGAGAATACATTAAAGAAGAGCTAGAGAAAAACTTACCAGGCTTAAAGGTAAATGTAAAATTACAACCGCATACGCAAAAACTAGCGTTAGAGAAGAAGAAAGAATATGAAATGTCACTATCACGCTGGTTACCGGATTATCCAGATCCAATGACTTACTTAGAAGTATTCCTTTCTGGAAGCAGTGTGAACAATACAGAATATGCAAATCCGGAATATGACGCTTTAATTAAGAAGATTAAAACAGAATTAGGTAATGATGAAAAAACTCGTTGGAAAGCAATGCAAGATGCGGAAAAAATGCTGCTAGATGATGCAGTAATAGCACCGGTATTCCAGCGCGGGTTATCATACTTACAAAAGCCATATGTGAAAGATTTATATGTACATCAATTCGGCCCGGCAACTAGTTTAAAATGGGCAGATGTACAAAAATAAAAGTATGGAGAAACAGACTTCACCTATGTGATAGTCTGTTTTTCTTATTTAAAGTTAGAGAAATAGTCCGTGGTATAATTTACTGGTCTGTATAAAACGTTTGGATGGGAATGATGTTTATGTTTGAAGAAAAGGAAGTAATATGTACAAAAAGATTGTTCATGAGGAAACCAAGTATAGAATATGTTGATCAATTTTATAACATATTAAAGCAAGAAGCTGTTGGCAAATGGCTTGCTAAATCACGAGGAATGTCAAAAGAAGAAGCAAATGATTATATCAGGAATCTTATATTACATTGGGAACAGTATAATTTTGGTGTATGGTTGTTATTTAATAGTGAAACAGGAAAGCTTTTAGGACATTGTGGTTTAAGAAAAGTGGATGAAACTGATGAAATAGAGATTATGTATCTACTTGATCCAGACTATTGGGGAAATGGATATGCATCAGAAGCGGCAGGGGCTTCTATTCAATATGCAAAAGAGACGATGGGTGTAAAAAGAGTAATTGCTAGGGTGAAAATAGCAAATGACAATTCGAAAAATCTTTTACGAAAGTTAGGTTTTACATATACTCATAATGTTGATTATAGTGGACGTACCTTATCTTATTTTGAATTTAATATAGCTTCTGATGAATTATAGACATTTTATATGTTTTTTCATGTCTTAATAATAAAATTATTACTAAATTTCCAGTGTGAAATTTATGTAGAATCTTGTATAATTAACGTGTTTCTATGGAAACATTTTCTTGCGCTATTTGTATAGGGCTTAATAGAACAAGGAAAGAAAGAAATACATACATGTATATAATAGATAAATAGAATGGAACATGTATAGAAAAAGGAGAGAAATGATGGCGTGTCAAAAACAAGGGTTACAATTTAATAGCAATAGAAAGAGGAAGATACGATGAAGATGAAGCATGCTTTTGGTCCGATAATTTTAGCATGTGTGCTTTTTTTTATTATCATATTAATCCCATCGGAAAGTTTCGTATCACTTATTAGTGATACGAAGGTAGAAGATGCGGCAACTTCCTTACAAAAAGAAAAACTACAAAGTGTTTTCTTACAGCAAAAAATGTTAGAGAATTCACAGTATTTACCGATGTATGGTTCATCTGAATTTTTACGAATGGATGCATATCACCCATCTAATTACTTTAAAGTAAATCCGGCAGGTTTTACGCCATATTTAATGGGGGTTGGCGGTACGCAAAGTTTAGCTCATATATTAAATATGACGTCTACTATGGATGGATTAGAAGGTAAAAAGGTAGTCTTTGTTTTATCACCACAATGGTTTACAAAGACTGGGGTATCACAGGGGGATTTTACGAACAACTTCTCTAAGCAACAAGCATATCATTTTATTTTTAATGATAAAATAAATGTTGAAATGAAGAAGCAAATTGCGAAACGGCTATTAGATTATAAAGTTGTTCAAGAAGATGATATATTAAAAAATTCATTAGAAGGTATTGTATATAATGATACGAAACATAACATAAAAGCAGGATTAGTTAAACCACTTGCTTATATGCATCGTAATATTTTAGATCATAGAGATTTATTTAACTCCTTATTTAAGATTGAACCGATGAAAGAAAAAACAAATATGGGATTACGTTCAATTTCTTGGGTAGATGCACGTAAACATGCAGAAGAAGAAGGAAAAGCGGAATCTACTACAAACACATTCGGAATTGAAAATCCGTATTACTATAAACATAATTTAAAGAAAAAATTAAAAGGGTTAAAAAACTTTAGAGCAAATGAATCATATGAAGAATCACCAGAATATGATGACTTACAAATTGTTTTAAATATATTTAAAGAGAAAAATGTTAAGCCACTATTCATTTCTGTACCTGTAAATGGAACGTGGTATGATTACGCTGGTTTCCCTAAAGAACGCCGTGAAGTGTATTATAAAAAAGTTCGGGAACAAGTTGAGAAAGCAGGATACCCAGTAGTTGACTTTTCTGGCCATGAATATGATAAGTATTTCTTAAAAGATACAATTCATTTAGGTTGGAAAGGCTGGATTTACTTTGATGAAGCAGTGCAAAACTTTTATACTGAAAAATAAGTGTGGAGAAAAAGGAACGGCTATAAGCTGTTCCTTTTTTAGTATAGAGGATTTTGATGTGGGCAATTCGGAAAGGCATGTATATCTTGAATTTGTCTAAAATCATAATGCTTCATTGCGAACTGAGCTTGATAAAGGTATTCATACACATATAATTGACCATCATGTGCTGAACATAATACACCAGAAGTCCCCTGCCCATTTATGAAGGAAATACCGATAGGGCGTCCGATTAAGTATTGTATTTTTTGTTGCCAATGCATAGGGAAACCACTCCTTTTAGAGTTAATATACGAAATGGATGAGTGAATTGTTGCTTATCCACATAATTATGGAGGCTTTTTATATAATTCCTAGAAGATATTCATATGAATGAATTACAAGTGCGAGAAAGGAATGCATAATGAGGAAAGAAAATATTTTAGAAGAAAAGTTAAATATAATAGAATGGTGTCAAACATTGAAGGAAGTACCTGATGATATATGGTTTCAATCATTTAAAAATGGTTCGTGGGGAATTGCAGATGTGATTTCACACTTTATTATTTGGGATGATTTTGTAATGAAGAATCGAATTCCTTATTTTGTTAGTACTCAATCAGTACCCCATTTTCCGACAGATGTAGAGGAAATGAATAAGAGTGCAATTATATATGCAAGATCAGGTATTTCAAGAGAAGAGCTTATCAATCAGTTTAGCTATACTCGTAAACAATTAGTAGACGAAATTGAGCGGATTCCTGCCGATAATTTTTATAATGACTTTCAAATTGGTACTAAAAAAGTCATGCTGAATCATTATTTTTCATCACTCATTCAGCATGACTTAAGGCATAAGGAAGAAATAATCCAATTTTTAATACATAATCAAGTCTAATATAAAAACCGCTAACATTCGTAATGAATTATTAGTGGTTTTTATATTGTCTTAAGCAAGATTTTTACGTTTTTTTGTCCATTTTTTAAGGATGAAGTATAGTAGGATAAGTATGACGCCGCCAATTGCGAAAGACTTCACATACGGTCCCGCAATATCATTTATATTCTCCCAATTTTGACCTAGTTTTTCACCTAAATAAATAAAAATAATAGACCAAGGGATGATTGCAAGTGCTGTTAATGTAGTGAAACGTAATAACGGCATTTTTGTAATACCAGCAGGAATTGAAATCGCATGACGCACTACTGGAATAAAGCGGGCAGTGAAAATTACACCAGTCCCGTAACGGTTAAACCAATCTTCAGCTGCATCAATATGTTTTTTATGAATGAAAATATATTTTCCGTATCGTTCTAATATAGGTCGTCCACCGTATCGTCCAAGCCAATAAATAAAGATTTGAGCAATAACGCCGCCAATTGTACCGAATACAACTGCGCCCACAAATGAGATACTACCATTGAATACTAGGAATCCCGCATAAGCAAGGACAATCTCACTTGGGATAATCTCAATCATAAGTCCAAGCATAATGCCCCAATAACCTAATCCCTCAAAAAACGTTAATACTGAATGAATAAAACTACTTACCATTGTTGCACCTTCTAGTTTATGTATTTTTGAATAGGTGAATCTTATACTTAATAACATAAAAGATTCACTATGTGTAGATTATACCTTATTTGTATAGGGGATTGCTATTTCAATTCTTTTATGTCTCTGATAAGTATAATAGTAAATGCTAGTGTATTGAAAATTTCCTATAATGATATGGGCTTTTAATTTACAAAGTGAGAAGGATAATATATGCATAATAAGAATCGAAATTATGGATCATTATCTACTTGGGATAGAGATATAATTTGGTTGATAAAAAGTATTTCAAAGGTTGGCTTATAGGTTCAAAAATATACAAATAATTCAGGGAGAATAAAAACATAAATATTCTCTTATCACCTAGACAGGTACTTCACTTTCGAATAACGAATTATAATGTTAATAAAATTTTATAGAAAATTAACGTGATGAAGGTGAAAATATGAAAAAAGCATTATTAGAAAAGGCCTCATACCTAAATAAAGCAGAATTAGAAAAATTACATAAAGCTATGTTAGTTTCTGAGAAAGCTCATGAAGGACAATTCCGCGTTTCCGGTGAGCCGTATATTACTCATCCATTTGCAGTTACAGAAATTTTGTTAGATTGTAAGGCGGATATAATAACTTTAGTTGCAGCATTACTACACGATGTGGTGGAGGATACAGATTATACAATTGAGTATATACGTGATATATTCGGTAAAAAAGTTGCAGATATTGTAGAAGGGTTAACTAAAATTGATAAAAAACAAATCTCTAATAAAGAAGAGTATGAAGCAATAAATTTAAAGAAATTATTGTTAGCTACGCAAGGAGATATAAGAGTAGCTATTATAAAAGTGATAGATCGTCTACATAATATGAGAACTTTACAGGTGAAAGCTGTAAAGAAACAAGTTCCTTATGCAAATGAAACACTCAAAATTTTCGCTCCGATTTGTAAAAGACTAGGGCTAGTACATATTCAACACGAGTTAGAAGATTTAGGTTTTTATTATCTTAACCATTCTAAATATAAGGGAATGAAAATTCTTTTACAAAATTATGTTAAGTTATTAGAGGGTTTGTCTCAAAATATCATGCAAGATATAAATAATTTTCTAAACCCATCTTTAATATTTGAAGTTAACTATGAAATAAGCCCTATTTATACAGCTTATTCTCGTCTTCAAGATATTCAAGACATTACAGCAGTGTCAAAAATAATTATCACGGCCTCAAATAATTTAGACTGTTATAAAATATTAGGAGTTATACATCAACTATACCAACCAATTCCATATCAATTTGAAGATAATATAGCAATTGAAAGTGATGTATTAAACAGATACTTAAAGACCAAAGTGGTGATCAATAAACATGAAATAGTGATATGTATTCAAACAAAAATAAATCAGGAGATACGAGATAAAGGAGTATTTCATATTTTTACAAAAAGTATGACTGATAAGGAGATGCAGAATATAATTCATAAATTGATGGATCATTTTATTAAGACGAATAATCTAGTAACTCAAGATGTGGTTGAATTTTATGATTTAGTATCATATGAACTATTCCAAGATAACATTGTTGCATTTACTCCTAAGTTAGATTCCATGAACTTACCGCAAGGTGCTACAGTAATTGATTTTGCTTTCGCATTAAATCCTAAGATCGCTAAGTATATGTCAGGTGCTAAAGTTAACGGTATAAATAAACCGATAACAACGAATGTTTCACATCTAGATATTGTTGAACTTGTGGTAACTGAAAACATAAGTAAAGTAAGACCGGATTGGCTAAACTTTGCTAATAGCTCAAAAGCTCAAATTGAAATTTATAAAGAGTTACAATGATGAAGGAATGAAATTTATCGAGAAAACCAGTTCGAAATTTAAGAGAATGAAATGATTATTTTTGAATTAATGGTAGGCGATTATGATTTTTCATAATTAATACCTAGAAAAACAAGTATCCACCTGTTATATATTAGGACAGGTGGATACTTATTTTCATTATAAAAAAATAGAAGCATTTCTGCTCCTATTTTTTTACGGCTTCACATCTAAGTTCTGTAAAAATAACGTTGCTGTTACGTAACGTTTCGCTAACATTTGTACATATGCGGTATGTACAGAAAGTGTGGCGATAATAATGGCGTTACGAATTGCTTCACGTTGTTCGTTGTTAACTTGATCGAACTTGCTTGCAATTTTATCAGCTCTTTCTTTTACGATGTTTTCAATTGTATGGATTGTATCTGTTGCATTTAGTTGTAAGCAATTCCCTTGATTGAGTTCTTCAAATAGGGAAGAGTATGCTCCATATAAATGAACAGGATTGATTAAGTCATCACTTCGATCGGCTGGGTCATTTACGATAAGGCGTAATAGCTTACGAATGGATTCAAAATCAAGTGCTGTTTTTAAATCTTCGACAATGAATAGTAAGGCTGCTTGTTCAATCGAATATTTTTTTCCTTTTTGAGGAGAGCCAATCATTTCTTTTATATCTCGTTTCACCCAGTTTTGCATGGCCGTTACTGAGAAACTTGTGTTTTCAATTTGATTTCCAAGCGCAACTATTTCATTTAATGAAAAACCAACGTCCGTATCTTCAATCTTAATTAGTTTTTCAAAAATAGGTGAAAGTGCGGTAGTAATAAAAGCAGTTACGCTTTGTCCGCTTTCAATATCTTTTTTATGTGACTTCGCCCATGCTTCTTGTAAAATACCGAGAGGCTTTTTCGTATTCCATCCTCTTAATGATAGAAGAAGGGTAGCCATTTCGTTTCGTGTGAGATGAAATGTTTCCATCTTTTCACCTCCAAAAATAATAAAAAGTTCTTATGAACCTATAATATGTTTTGTTTCATTTAAAGTCAATTCTGTTTTGCTTAATTTTTCCTTTGTCACCAAACTGTCGGAAGTAAATAATACTTGCATATTCCGAAAAAAGTTCATATAATAAGTTCATAAGAACCTTTAAAATGTTTTTAAAAACAAATCTATCATTCTGAATTTACTAGAAAGGTAGATTTCACATATATCTATATAAAAGGAGAATGGATATAATATGTTGAAAAAACTTGTAGCAGTCATGACAGCATTCATGGTTATCTTTGGAGCTAGTAGCTTTATGTTTGTAGACCACGCAGCAGCGAAGGGTTACAAATCTGGTAAAAAATCATACACACCAACTTCTGGCCAAAAGTCAAAAGTTGATTTGAACAAAAAAGATAATAATGTGAATTCACAAAAAACGACAACAGATTCAAAAACAAAAGCAACAAACACAGCACCAAAAAGTAATAAAGGAAGCTTTATGAAAGGTTTATTACTAGGTGGTCTTGGTGGTTTACTAATGGGTAGCTTATTTGCAAATATGGGAGCTCTTGGTTCTGTATTAGCATTTATGGTAAATATGTTAGTAATGGCTGGTATCGTAATGTTAGCAATTCGTGCATTTAAATACTTCAAAGATCAACGTAAGAAAAAGGAAGATGAAGTAGCATGGAAACAATAAAAATTTCTGAACAAGAATTAATAAATGCGCTTTGCGTATATATTGCTGAAAAAAGACAAGTTGGCCCAGAAGAAGTTTTAGTTGAACTCATGTACGACGATGACTACGGTTTCTCTGCTGAAGTAGAGGTAAATGGTCGCCAGCAAATTTTAATTCAAGCGAACTTAATCGAAGCACTACGCTTATTACTTGACAGAGAATATAATGTCAATTCATTTGCAGCAAGATTACAACTTGAATTAGATGATGAAGAAGGCATTTACGCATTAGCGAAATTTAATAACTCAGATGAGTAGGAAAAAGAGCTGTTGAGAGAAATCTCAACAGCTCTTTTTAGTATGTGCATACGCAAGGGAATAATCACGCCAAATTTCATTCATTTTGTGTCTACCAACATCAACCATCGGATTAAATTGAATGGCAGCTTGATGACGTACGGTATGTATATGTTGAATCGCTTGTTGCAAGTGTTGTTCAACCGAATGAGATTTTTTATTTGTATGTTTTACGATAGAATATCCAGCAACAGTCCCTTGTGCCATTGCAATTTTCCCGCTTTCAATGCCAGTTATATTGCCAGCTACAAATAAACCGGGAAGAGGGGTTTCCATTGTTTCGGAATGGAGAGGAACATGTCCGCCTAATTCCGGAATGTAACGGAACGGACAACCAGCTACAGCGGCTAGCTCAGCAAGAGGGTATAAGCCGCCGGCAATACAAACGAAGTCTGCCTCATATACTTGTTCCGATCCAGTTATGACGTTTCCTTTCGTATCAATATTAGCAACGCGTACACCTTCAACTTGATCTGTTCCGATAATTTCTAGAGCTGCTTTTCGAAGGTGAAGAGGTGTACCGTTTATTTTCATACCTTTATTTGGATAGAAGTTTAATCCAACTTGTTTCGCCCAATTATATTTCATCAATCGACTACCTATACGTAATAAAGGTGATGGAGCAAGGTGGGCAGCATGTAAGAGAGAATTTAATACTTCTTCTGGTTCACCAGCTTTTTGACTTAATTCACTTTTTTCAGGAAGTACAATATGTTCCACTTTAATTCCTGCTAATTGTAATTCATTTAAAATAGCGAATGACAAAATGTTAGCACCAATAATTATTCCTTTTTTCCCAACTTGAACGCGATGTACATTTGTCATTACTTGTGCTGCCCCGATTGACATAACTCCTGGAATTGTCCAACCAGGAAGGGGAATGGAGTACTCAGCAGCTCCAGTAGCAAGTAGAACGAACGGTGCTTCTAACGTACCGATATTCGTATGTACGAACCAAGTGCTTTCATCTTTATCTAAATTATAGACGGAAATACCACAGCGAATATCAACTGAAAGTGATTTTGCTTCTTCGTGAAGGCGTTTTGCTTCTTCTATCCCGTTCCACCATTCTCCAGTAGGTTCTTGATGTAATTGACCGAGCAACCTTCCGCCAGGCTTCATAAATTCATCAATAACAAGTACATTGAATCCAAATCGAGCGCAAGAGATGGAGGCTGATAAACCTGCTGGTCCAGCACCGATAATAATGACATCGTTCATCGTTTTTTCACCATCTCTCTCACGATATTTGGATGCTGTTTGCCGCTATCAACAACCATATCTTTTTCTACAACAGTTAAGCATGCTCGTACGTTCGTTTGATTATTTACTGTGACGCGGCACTCAGAACAATGTCCAATATTACAGTAAATACCTCGCGGCGTCCCGCTGTCTTCATGCACTCTTAAAGTTCTTATTCCGTTTGCAAGTAAAGCGGCCGCAATCGTTTCATGTTCATATGCCTCATATTGTTGACCGTTAAATTGGAAAATGATACGTTTACTACTATTTAAACTCCCTAAAACAGGGTGATGGGTAATTCTATTCATTTATTTTCACCTACCGCTCCAAAGGTAACTGCACGCACTGGTGGTTGATATTTTAATGGAATTTCATTAGTAGTTACGTCAGGATTTGCACTTTCAATCATTCGATCTATCATCATTCTACATGTACGGCCACCGCAAAATCCCATACCAGCACGTGTTCTTAGTTTTAATTCTCTCGCCGAGCAATTATATTCAGCAATTGTCGATTGAAGTTGACCGTATGTAACTTCTTCACATCGACAAACAATTACATGATCTTTATTCGTCATATGTATTCCTCCTCTAGTTCGGTTTGCACAAATTATTATGCAAAAACTATGCCAATATAGAGGAGGGAAACGGTTATTGTAACCCAAGTTTTTTTAAACGGTTATATAAGGTAGCCCTCGTAACACCGAGCTGTTTTGCGCATTCTAATTTATTCCCATTCAAAATGCGTAAAGCCCTCTCAATGACTTTCTTCTCATGTTCATCCATCTCTTCTTGCAAAGAGAGAATCGTATTATTGTTGCTGAGTAATAGGGAATGAGCCGTATGATTCTCTAACGTTTCAGTTGTATGAAATGGTAAATACTCTTGTTTTATAATGCCGTCAGTCGCAAATACGACAAGTCTTTCAACAACGTTACGAAGCTCGCGAATATTACCTGGCCAATTGTAATGAAGCAGTTCATGCATAATGCTGGAAGGTAAGTCACGAATTGGTCTGTTATAGTTGATTGAAAAATCGTTTAAGAAAGAATAAGTTAATTCAATAATATCCTCACGTCTTTCGCGCAGCGGTGGAATATGCAAGCTAACTACATTTAGGCGATAGTATAAATCTTCTCGGAACGTGCCTTTTCTCATTTCTTCTTGTAAATCACGATTTGTAGCAGCGATAATACGGAAATCAATCTTTATTTCTTTTTCTCCACCAACTCGGTAATATTTTCTTTCTTGTAGTACACGCAAAAGCTTTACTTGCATATCGAGCGGCATTTCTCCTATTTCATCAAGGAATAATGTACCGCCTTGGGCGAGCTCTATTTTACCTTTCTTACCTTTACTATTTGCACCAGAAAATGCCCCGCGCTCATAGCCGAATAATTCACTTTCAAATAATGCTTCTGGAATGGCACTGCAGTTAATTGAAATGAACGGAGCTTTAGCTGCTTCACTTGCATCATGAATCGCTTTCGCAAATACTTCTTTTCCAACACCACTTTCGCCGAGTATTAAAACAGTTGATTTCACCGAACAAACCTTTCTAGCTAATTGTATCGTTCTTTGTATAACAGGGCTCTTTCCATTCATCGCAAGGAAAGGGTCTGATTCATCTTTATACTTTGCGACCTCTTGTTCTAAACGGTGCATTTCATGTGACATATTAAATAGTTTTTCATTTAAAGCAACTTGATTTGTAACATCAGTTTCTGAAACGACTGCTCCAATAATTTCATCGTTACAATACACTGGGTTTGAGTTAATTAATACAAATAAATCTGGACGAGGCTGATGAAACTGAGCAATTATGCTTTTTCCGTCATGTAATGATTGTAAAATTTCCAAATCTTTATAGTCAAAAAAGCGAGTGATAGGTTGTCCAATAATTTCATTATGACTGACTGAAAAAATTTTTTCGGCGCCATCTGTCCAAGTACGAACACATTCTTTTTCATCGATGACTGTAACGGAAGAATCAGTTGTTTGTATTACGGTGTTATAAAAAGATTGCAGTTCATTGTACGACTTAACAAGAAACGGAATGATTTGCTGAGTCGTGATACAGCATAAAGGCTCTTTATTTTCGTTCATTATGATAACGACTATTTCATTAGAAAACGCGTCAATTAATGCGGTGAATGAGTCATCTTCATATATTACTGCGCAGTTATATTCTTCTGCAGTAGAAGGGCGGTAATAATACTTTTCGTTAACTTGCTGGGTGTGTTGCAAGCTGCATGTATGATCAATGGATAAAATTTTTAGAAATTCTTTTATTGTGGGAAATGAGAATGCCATATTGTCCTCCTGTTATGTATAAAAATTTTGACAGTGATAAAAAAATAATACACCTATTTGCGATAAATTTAAAATATTTTTACAAATAAAAATATTTTTATAAAAATTGTATATATGTACAGTTGGCACGTCAATTGCATGAAAGAAAGTGAGGGAGTAAAAAGAAGGGAGGATGCTACGTGAGGCACTGTGACGTTTTAATAATAGGCGGTGGTATTATTGGCTGTTCTATCGCTTATTACACTTCAAAATACGGAAGAGACGTAACAATTATTGAAAAAGGAGAATTTGTCAGTGGGACGTCTTCACGGTGTGACGGAAATATTTTGGCTATTGATAAAGACCCAGGGTTTGATAGTCAAATGTCGTTAGTAAGTCAAAAATTAGTAACTGATTTAAGTGAAGAGTTAGAGCACTCATTTGAATATAGGGCGCCAGGAAGTATTCTCGTATGTGAGTCGGACGAAGAGATGGAAGCAGCACAGCAATGGGTGAATCGTCAAAAAGAAGCGGGTTTACCGTTTCGAATGCTTGATAGGCAAGATATAAGAGCGGAATCGCCATTCTTTGCAGATGATTTATTAGGCGGGTTAGAATGCGCAACGGATTCGACTGTAAATCCATATCTTCTCGCTTTTTCACTTCTTGCAGAATCGAAGAAATTTGGTACGAAAGCATTTAATCATACGGAAGTAAAAGAAATGAAAAGAGATATAGACGGTTCCTTTATTGTAGAAACGACAAATGGGACGTTTACTGCGAAGCAAGTAGTAAACGCAGCCGGTGTGTGGGCTCCGAAAATCGGACAAATGCTTGATGTAAATATCCCAATTGAACCGAGAAAGGGGCATATTATTGTAGCATCAAGGCAACAACACGTTGGTTGCCGTAAAGTAATGGAATTTGGTTATTTAATTTCTAAATTTGGCGGAAAACGAAAAGTAGATGCTTTAACTGAAAAATATGGGGTAGCTCTTGTATTTGAGCCGACAGAAAGCCAAAATTTTTTAATTGGTAGTAGTAGAGAGTTTGTAGGATTTCATACGAGGATAAATAATGAGGTAATTAAATGTATTGCGAACAGAGCAATTCGTTTTTATCCGAAAATGGCGGATATGATGGTAATTCGTTCATATGCTGGGTTACGCCCGTGGACAGAAGATCATTTGCCGATTATTTCACGTGTGGAACATATCCCGAATTACTTTATTGCAGCAGGGCATGAAGGGGATGGCATTAGTCTTGCCGCAGTTACAGGGAAAGTGATTGAAGAGTTATTAAATGAAAAAGAAACAATCATTCCTATTGAACCACTTCGTTTAAGTCGTTTTACAGAAAGGGTGTTAAACGGATGAGGTCACAAAGAGTCTTTACGACGATTGATACACATACGGGCGGAAATCCAACGAGAACATTGATTAGCGGACTGCCTAAGTTAATTGGAGAGACGATGGCAGAGAAGATGTTACATATGAAAAAGGAGTATGACTGGATTCGCAAATTGTTAATGAATGAACCGCGTGGTCATGATGTAATGTCAGGCGCATTATTAACAGATCCATGTCACTCTGATGCCGATATTGGTGTTATATACATAGAGACAGGCGGATATTTACCGATGTGTGGTCACGATACAATTGGTGTATGTACAGCTTTAATTGAATCAGGTTTGATACCGGTAGTTGAACCGATTACTTCGCTAAAGTTAGATACGCCAGCCGGCTTAGTTGAAGTGGATATCTTTGTTCGAGATGGAAAAGCGAAAGAAGTCTCCTTTTGTAACATACCAGCTTTTTTATTGAAAAACATTACGGTAGACGTCGAAGACATTGGAACTGTAGAGGCTGATATTGCGTATGGAGGAAATTTTTATGCCATTATTGATGCGAAATCAGTAGGGTTAGAGTTAGTACCAGAAAACGCATCTACAATTATCGATAAAGCGATTCTTATAAGAAATACAATTAATGAGAAATTTGAAATCATTCATCCGCAGCATTCGTTTATTAGAGGATTAACTCATGTTGAATTTTATACAGCTCCTACTCATGAAAGTGCTCATGTGAAAAATACAGTTGTCGTTCCGCCAGGAGGAATTGATCGTTCTCCATGTGGTACAGGAACATCAGCGAAGTTAGCAGTATTATACGCTAATCAAAAAATTGAGATTGATGAAGAGTTTGTTCATGAGAGTATTGTTGGTTCTTTATTTAAAGGGTGTGTTATAAATACGACAAATGTTGAAAATATTGAATCTGTCGTAACGAAAATTACAGGTTCAGCTTGGGTTATGGGGATGCATAGATTTTTTTACAATGAAAAAGATCCACTGAAAGAAGGATTTTTGCTAATTCCGCCGATGGAACATGAAACGGAGGATGTAAAATGAACATTCAAAAAATGTATACAGCAGTAGACGTACACGTAAATGGCGAGGCATTTCGTGTAATAAAAGATGTACCATGCAAGTACTACTACAGTTTAGAGCAATTAAACGAACAATTTTCAGGTGAGTTAGCAGAAGAAATGCAGCTTTTATTAAACGAACCGCGTGGTTTTATCGGTTTAAATGGATGTATCGTCGTTCCTTCTATTCATACGGAAGTCGATGCAGCTGTATTATTTTTTAATCATGAAGGATCAATTCCTCTCCATTATGGAGGTATTGTCGCAGTCATAACGATGTTACTAGAAAGTGGGTATGTAAAAAAGAGAGAGACGAATCAATACAAAATCGAAACGTTATCTGGCATATTTTCAGTCCTTGCGTATGTAGAGAATGATGAAGTTGTATCTGTTTCGTTTGAAAGTAAACTATGTTATATGATTGAGAAAAATTTACAAGTTGAAAATATAAGTTACTCTCTCATACAGGCAGATAAAGTATACGCAGTTGTAGAAAAAGGTGCATATTCACCAGAAATTTGTATTGAAAATATTTCTGAATTGAAAAAATGGGGGGGAGCTACACTCCAAGCTATACAAAAACAGTCGTTAATAAAAAGGCTTATTTTAGTAGATTTTTCGCAGAAAGAGAAGAACCGTATAAAGTCGATTACATTTCATGAAGATAACTTTATCATACGTTCACCAGGTTTTATTTCGACTATAGTTTCTTATGTTCACGCATTATTTAAAAATGATCATATAGCGGATAAACCTTTTATAAATGAAAGTATATTTAATAGTTTTATAGCAGTTGAAAAAGTGAAGAAGGAGGAAACGGGTTATATTTTTCGTTTTGAAAGTAGAGGATTTATTACAGGGATGCAGACGTTTCTATTAGACCCTACAGATCCGTTTCCGACAGGATTTTTATTAAAATAACATGGAAAAGGGAGAGATACGTATGAAAAAAATTAAAGGGGCATTTCCAGTATTAATCACACCGATGGACGAGTTACAAGAAATTAATTGGAACGGTGTAAAACAAAACGTAAACTACTTTATTGAGCAAAAAGTAGCTGGCATTATTATTAATGGAAGTACGGGGGAATTTGTTAGTTTATCAAAAGAAGAACGATTTAAAATGGTAGAAACAGTATTAAAAGAAGTTGATGGCCGTATTCCAGTTATTGTTGGAACTGCAGCAGAAACAACGAAAGAGACGATTGAATATACGAAACATGCAGAAGCGCACGGAGCAGACTGCGCATTAATTATTAACTCATACTATTGTAAGCCGAAAGAAGAAGAAATTTATTTTCATTTTAAAGAAATCTCAAACGCTGTAAATATACCAATTATGTTATACAATAACCCGTTTACATCTGGTGTTGATATGAGTACAGATCTCATGTTACGCATTGGAAAAGAATGTGAAAATGTTACACATATTAAAGAATCTAGTGGAGATATTCGAAAAGCTAGAGATTTAGTAAGACAAGGCGAAGGGGCTTTTCAAGTATTTTGCGGATCTGAAGATTTAGTTATGGAATCTTATTTAGTTGGTGCGACGGGATGGGTTTCAGTAGCAGGAAATATCGTACCGGGACTTGTTACGAAAATGTATGGGCATTTCCAAAATGGCGAATTAGAAAAAGCTTGGGAAATTAACGATGCGATTTTACCACTTTGCGAGTTTCTTGAAGGATCAGGAAAGTATGTACAAATCGTGAAACGCTCAATGGAATTACATGGGCAAGCTGGAGGGCCTTCTCGTTATCCGAGACTCGGATTAACTGAAGAAGAAGATCAAAAACTTCAAATGCTTATTTCAAAAATCGCAACTCATGCAGCTGTTTAAATAAGGAGGAAATCATATATGTTAACGACAAACATTGAGCTGAAACCAAAAGTGAAAGCGTTTTTAAATGAAGAGATTAAAATGTTTATTAATGGTGAATTTGTTCCTTCCATTAGCGGAAAGACGTTTGAAACATATAATCCAGCGACAGAAGATGTTCTTGCAGTTGTTTATGAAGCACAAGAAGAGGATATTGATGTGGCAGTAAAAGCGGCGAGATCTGCATTTGAATCAGGACCTTGGGCAGAAATGACTACTGCTGAAAGAGCGCATCTTATTTATAAATTAGCAGACTTAATTGAAGAGCACCGGGAAGAATTGGCGCAGTTAGAAGCTTTAGATAACGGGAAACCATATCAAGTAGCACTGGATGATGATATTGCAGCGACTGTAGAAAATTATCGCTATTATGCGGGATGGGCTACGAAAATTATTGGGCAAACAATTCCGATTTCAAAAGATTACTTAAATTATACACGCCATGAACCTGTTGGGGTTGTAGGGCAAATTATTCCTTGGAATTTTCCGCTTGTTATGTCTTCTTGGAAAATGGGAGCTGCACTAGCAACAGGTTGTACAATCGTATTAAAACCAGCAGAACAAACGCCTTTATCATTATTATATACAGCGAAGCTCTTTAAAGAAGCAGGTTTTCCAAGCGGTGTCGTAAATTTTGTGCCAGGTTTCGGCCCTGAAGCAGGGGCTGCAATCGTAAACCATCATGATATTGATAAAGTAGCTTTTACAGGTTCAACAGTTACAGGAAAATATATTATGCGTCAATCTGCAGAAACTATTAAACATGTAACGTTAGAACTTGGCGGTAAATCACCAAATATCATTTTAGAAGACGCTGATTTAGAAGAAGCGATTAAAGGCGCATTCCAAGGCATTATGTATAATCACGGCCAAAATTGTAGTGCCGGTTCTCGCGTGTTCGTTCACCGAAAACATTACGAAACAGTCGTAAATGAACTAGTGAAAATGGCGAATAACGTGAAACTTGGAGCAGGTATGGAGAAGGAAACGGAAATGGGGCCGCTCGTATCTAAAAAACAACAAGAACGCGTGCTACATTACATTGAACAAGGAAAAGCAGAAGGCGCGACTGTTGCTGCTGGTGGTGAACGGGCATTTGAAAAAGGGTATTTTGTACAGCCAACGGTATTCACTGATGTTACGGACGATATGACGATAGTTAAGGAAGAAATCTTCGGTCCTGTTGTCGTTGTACTTCCATTTGATTCGACGGAAGAAGTAATCGAAAGAGCAAATCGTTCGTCATATGGGCTTGCAGCGGGCATATGGACACAAAATATTAAAACAGGACATCAAGTCGCCAATAAGTTAAAGGCAGGAACAGTATGGATTAATGATTATAACTTAGAAAATGCAGCGGCACCATTTGGTGGGTTTAAACAATCTGGTATCGGTCGTGAGTTAGGTTCATATGCGCTTGATAACTATACAGAAGTGAAAAGCGTTTGGGTAAATATAAAATAATATAGAGTCTAAATGTTAATGAATAAAGATACGGACAACTGGAAGGTTTCATAATAGTTGTCCGTTTTCTTATATATGAAATAGCTTTCAAAAGAATGATAAGGGGGATTTGGATGGAGCAATTAGTAGAGTGGTTAGTAGGGCAAGTATGGAGTATTGGGTTAGTTGTTTTTGCATTAGGGGCAGGTGTGTATTTTACAATTGCAACTCGTTTTCTACAAATTCGTTATTTTAAAGAGATGATTAAACTATTATTTGAAGGGAAGAGCTCGGAGACCGGAATTTCATCCTTTCAAGCATTTTGTTTAGCTTTATCAGGTAGGGTTGGAATAGGTAATATTGCAGGGGTCGCGACGGCTATCGCTTTCGGCGGACCTGGAGCTGTATTTTGGATGTGGATAATGGCTCTTTTAGGAGCAGCTAGTGCTTTTGTTGAATCAACATTATCTCAAGTGTATAAAAGTAAAGTTGGAAATGAATACCGCGGTGGTACACCTTATTTCATTGAAAAAGGCTTGAAAATGAAATGGTTTGCAGTCATTGTAGCGGTCGTTGTAACACTTTCATATGGTGTTTTATTACCAGGTATTCAATCTAGTAGTATCGCAGTTGGATTTGAAAATTCCAATGGCATTAGCAAGTATATAACTGGTATATTGTTAGTCGTATTATTAGCAGCAATCATTTTTGGCGGCGTAAAGAGAATTGCTGGCGTTTCGCAAATGCTTGTTCCATTTATGGCAATTGGTTATGTAATTGTTACATGCATCGTATTAATTGCGAATGTAACAGAAATTCCAAGTATGTTTGCTTTAATTTTCTCTAGTGCTTTTGGTGTAAATGAAATGTTTGGCGGAATCGTCGGTGCGGCAATCGCATGGGGCGTAAAACGCGCTGTATTTTCAAATGTTGCTGGTGTTGGAGAAGCGACGTATAGCTCCGCTGCTGCTGAAGTATCCCATCCTGCAAAACAAGGGTTAGTTCAAGCATTTTCTGTATACATTGACACAATTGTTGTTTGTACAGCGACAGCTCTTATGATTTTAATAACAGGTATGTATAATGTTATACCGGAAGGAAAGAGCGCTATTGTAAAGAATATAGGGAATGTTGATGCAGGTCCAATTTATACACAGCAAGCAGTTGAAACCGTTATGACAGGGTTTGGTCCATTATTCATTTCAATCGCAATTTTCTTCTTCGCATTTACAACATTACTTGCATACTACTATATCGCTGAAACGACACTTACTTATTTAGATCGTGAGCTTAAACATAGCTGGTTAAAACCAGTTTTGAAAATTGGATTTTTAATTATGGTTTACATCGGTAGCGTAGAATCAGCATCGCTTTTATGGAATCTTGGAGATTTAGGAATTGGTAGCATGGCATGGTTAAACTTAATCGCGATTCTATTATTAAGTAAAATCGCATTAAAAGTGTTAAAAGATTATGAAGCACAGAAAAAAGAAGGGAAAGATCCAGTGTTTGATCCTAAAAAAGTTGGGATTGAAGGATTAGTTTTTTGGGAGGAGAGAAGTAAAGAGATTGAAAGGAAAAACTATAAAGAACAATCAGTAGTGGATGATAGTCTGAAATTGTAGTTATAATAAACTGAATATTCATTCTTTTTAGGTGACGTATATTGCCTTCTTTTCATCACATACTACAATAGGTACATATAATTGGAATGGAGGTAATAATAAAATGGCACACGAACAACATAGTTCAGTAAATGACGTTCTACATCATTATAAAGAAGGAATCGGTAGTTTTACAAACCAAATTCCTGAAATTGCTGAAACATATAATGCATTCACGCAAGCTTGTTTTCAAGAGGGTTCTTTAACGAAAAGAGAAAAACAACTTATTGCATTAGGAATTAGTCTAGCAACGCAAGATGAATATTGTACCGTTTATCATACAAAAGGTTGTCTTGATCAAGGGTGTTCAGATAAAGAAATTCTGGAAGCGTGTGGTGTATCAGCAGCATTTGCTGGCGGAGCTGCAATGAGTCAAGCGGTAACTTTAGTACAGGAATGTTTAACAGAACTGAAAAATCAAAAGCATTGAATGTAAAAAAACGTTTTAAACATAAAGTTTAAAACGTTTTTTTATGGAAATTAAATTTTTATTCACTTTAATATTCTATATCTTCATAAATCGAATTCTCTACATCAGGAAGAATTGTGTATATGCTTTTACCGATTAAAGCTTCTAATTCTTTCTTAATTGCATAAAACCCTTTCCAATGTAATGATGTATGAGACGTTGTACCATGACGTAAACCAACGGAAATCAATCTTCTTTCCAGCGTAGTAAAACCATCCGCGTCAGCAAGAGCATCACAAAGAGTAATTATCTTATTGTATAAATCGTATTTACAATGTTCATTCAATATTTCAACTAACTGGATTCTCATATGGTCAGGAACGAGACTCCACTCTGCTGCGATATCTATATGTTCATTTTTGCATGGGAATGAGTGTGTAACACAAATAACAGCGTTTCCTGTATACCCTAAATCATTCATATACATATAACCATCATAAGAATGAATGACCGATTTGGTAAAACCTTTGTATCTTCCGATATCATGCAAAAGGGCAGCATTATATGCTATATCAGCATCTAGGTTATACCCATTTTTAATAAGTTCTATAATTATGTTTTCAGTTGCCTGAGCAACATTTATTGAATGTTCAAACCAAGGGCCGGGATTTTGTTCATATGCCCATTCGAGTAATTCTTTTGCATATGTTCTATCTAATATATATTTCATATCGTTATCCTTTCCCTAAAAAATCATGTTTTAAAGAATTTCATCTTAGTATATCATTATTCCTGCTTTAAAAATTGGTACAATGAAACAAAAGGGGGATTAGTAATGCGGAATTTAGTAATTGAAGAGATTAAGCAAATACAAGATGAGGTGGAAGAGCTTTCTAACCTTTTGAAAACAGTTGTAGATGATGGGGCGTCAATTGGTTTTTTACCTCCACTGGATCAAAAAGAATCAGCGAAGTATTGGGAAACTGTTTTAGCACCAGAAGTGATCTTATATGTTGCTAAAATAAATAATGAAGTGGCAGGGAGTATTCAATTACATTTAGTTACAAAGCCTAATGGGATTCATAGAGCTGAAATTTGTAAGTTAATGACTCATCCAAACTTTAGACGTAATGGCATTGGACGTTCACTTATGCACAAAGCAGAGGAACGAGCGAAGCAAGAAAATAGGTCTCTTTTAGTGTTAGATACGAGAGAAGGAGACCCTTCAAATAGATTATATAAATCATTAGACTATCAAGAAGCTGGAAAAATACCAGAATACGCAATTTCTCCAAATGGTAGTTTGGATGCTACAGTTATTTATTATAAAGTTTTATAAGTTATGATTAAAAAGCTATCATGTTCAAAATAATATACTTCAATTTTTAAAAACGTCTATATTTCTCTAGCGGTGTTATTTGAATTTGTATAATGGATGAAATGAATTTGAGAAAGTTTTTAGAGGGTTCTTTTCGTTATGCTCCTCGACTTATAATGGATGTAGAGAAGATGACTAGCCAACTATAGTTATTTTCGCTTTATTATGAGAAAGGGGATGACGTGATGAAAACGAAAGGTTTACAGAAGGTGAAGAAAGTTATATTAAGTGGTGGCATATTACTTACGGGATTGTTAACTTTCGGTTTTTCAGAAAAAGCTTCAGCTCATGGATATGTTGAATCACCAGCAAGCCGTTCTTATTTATGTAAGCAAGGGGTAAATGTAAACTGCGGACCAATTCAATATGAGCCGCAAAGTGTAGAAGGAATAGGTGGATTCCCGCAATTAGGACCTTCTGATGGACAAATTGCAGGAGCTGGTCATTTCCCTGCTTTAGACGTTCAAACAGTTGATAGGTGGAAGAAAGTTACGTTAAACGGCGGCGCGAATACATTTAAGTGGAAATTAACCGCACCTCATAGTACGAAAGAATGGAAATACTATATTACGAAAAAAGATTGGAATCCAAATAAACCTTTAACAAGATCTGATTTAGATTTAGTACCATTCTATGTAAAAAATGATGGTGGAGCTAGACCAGGAACTTTGGTAACACATGAAGCAAACGTACCAACTGATAGAAATGGATATCACCTTATTTTAGCTGTGTGGGAAATTGCAGATACTGGGAATGCATTTTATCAAGTTATAGATGTTAACCTTGTAAATAACGGTTTGGCATCGAATTTCGCGCTAAATCATGTAGTGCAAGCTCCTAGCTTATTTTAAATAAAGTGAAACTTTAATCAGTGGGGGGTTCTTCATCCCCCACTGATTATCATCCCTCACCAATCGGACTTTTAGGGGCAGCCCGACCCCCACCTAAATTCTTTGCTTTCGC
>NZ_NVEC01000058.1:0-112637 GCF_002571225.1 Bacillus sp. AFS059628
AAAGATCAAGAAGCGAAAGAAATATGAGTGGTTAAAAGACATCAATGCACAAGTTCCTAAACAGGCTTCAAAAGATTTTGATACGGCGAGAAAACATTCGTTCAAAAAGTACAAAAATGGTTATCACACTTCTTATAAATCCAAAAAAGATGTAATCCAAGGATTTTATGCCAATTATGAAAGGCTGATTATAGGAAAGAAAGTAGTTCATATTCAGTCCATTGGAGAAGTGAAAACAAGCCAACAACTACCAAGAAATAAAAAACCATCCAATCCAAGAGTTACATTTGACGGTCGTCACTGGTGGATTAGTGTAGGGTTCCAAGAAGATTTTGAATCCCAAGAACTAACCAATGAGTCGATTGGTGTGGATGTTGGTTTAAAAGAGCTGTTTGTAACTTCTAATGGTATGAAAGAACGAAATATAAACAAAGATGCCAAGGTTAAAAAACTTTTGAAAAGGAAAAAGTCGGCACAAAGAGATATGTCTAGGAGATTTAAAAAAGGTGTGAAAATTCAATCTGCTGGATATGAAAAAGCGAAAGTTGAGCACCTGCGGTTATCTAGGAAAATTACGAATATCCGAAATAACCATATCCATCAAGCGACAGCTAAATTGGTGAAAACCAAACCAATGAGAATTGTTGTGGAAGACGTATCTATCTCAAACCTGTTAAAAAATAAAAAACTATCGAAAGCATTTTCATTTCAAAAATTAAACTTCTTCTTTCAATGTTTATCATACAAATGCGAGAAGCATGGCATTGCGTATGTAAAAGCTGATAAATGGTTCGCTTCCAGCAAGATTTGCTCATGTTGCGGCGTAAAATACGACCATTCAGTTCAACCAGAAGGGCAGTGGAGTTTAAAAATACGTGAGTGGTGTTGTGCTTCATGCAATAGCCACCACGATAGGGATGTAAATGCTGCGATAAATTTATCAAGATGGGTAAAATAAATGCTTGATAATAGGAGGTAACGATACTGCCTCGTGTGGAGTGTTATACCCCTCGTCCCTTCGGGGTTGCGAGAACACGATGAAGCACTAACTTGTGTAAATTTGATTGAATTGTATAGATTTAGTTAAGTTTATCGTATCGGGACATTTAGAATGGAATTTCATGAACAAAAGATTTTGCCAGCAGTGAGGCAAATTAAAGATTTGGAAAAGTTATTACATAGTTCGTATGAGTATATTGTTATTTTAGATATTCATGTCGGTCAATTGAAGAGTGTCGTGTCACTTGCGAAGCAATATTGTAAAAAGGTATTTTTACATGTTGATTTGATCCATGGATTACAAAGTGACGGGCATGCGACGGAGTATTTATGCCAAGAGTTTAGACCGTACGGGTTACTTTCGACAAAGGCGAGCGTCATTATGAAGGCGAAGCAAAAGGGCGTTGTGGCAATTCAACGTATCTTTTTAATCGATTCTAGTGCAATGGAGAAGAGTTGCAATCTGTTAGAAAAGACGAAGCCGGATTATATTGAGGTGCTTCCAGGGGCCATGACGGACATTATCGCTGAAGTGAAAGAGCGCACTGGTGTACCGATTTTGGCGGGTGGTTTCATCCGTACAGTTGATGATGTGGAGAAGGCGTTACATGCTGGTGCGACAGCAATTACGACATCAAAACGCGAACTATGGAAACATTACCAAAAAAAGTGACGAAAATGTGAATATTTACGTTGACACCGCTTTCATTTACGGTTAACATTATAGACAAGTTAATAAACGTGACGGAGAAAAGTAGAGATCCACATTTCATTGTTTCTATATCATTTTATATAGAAGCGTGCAAAGCTGTGGGTCTTTTTCTTTTGAAAAAACGAATGGCCATTCATTTTACCTCTATCACATTTGAAAGCGTTTAAATTGATTGTGGAGGGATACTATGTCAGCATTTTTAGGAGAGTTAATAGGGACTGCGTTGTTAATCGTACTTGGTGGCGGCGTGTGTGCTGGTGTAAGTTTAAAGAAGTCGTTTGCGAAAGATTCTGGTTGGATTGTAATTACAATGGGCTGGGGCTTAGCGGTAGCGGTTGCAGCGTACGCGGTTGGATCAATTAGTGGGGCACATTTGAATCCAGCTTTAACGATAGGACTAGCGTTTAAGGGAGCGTTCCCATGGAGTGACGTACCTGGTTATATCGCAGCACAAATGATTGGGGCAATTATCGGGGCAGTTATCGTATATTTACATTACTTACCACACTGGAAAGAAACAGAAGATCCAGGAACAAAGTTAGGCGTATTTGCAACAGGTCCAGCAATTCCGAACACATTTGCAAACCTTTTAAGTGAAATGATTGGAACATTCGTTTTAGTATTTGGTATATTAGCAATTGGAGCAAATAAATTTGCAGATGGTTTAAATCCATTTATCGTAGGTTTCTTAATTGTAAGTATTGGTTTATCATTAGGTGGAACAACAGGATACGCGATTAATCCGGCTCGTGATTTAGGTCCGCGTATCGCACACTTCTTCCTTCCGATTGCAGGAAAAGGCGGCTCAAACTGGAAGTATGCATGGATTCCAGTAGTTGGTCCAATTTTAGGTGGATCACTTGCAGGATTATTCCATCAAGTTGTATTTGAAGGAAAACAAAATGTAGCACTTATTTATGTAATTATTGCAACTGTGATTGTACTAGCAATCTCTTATATGACAAGTAAAAAAAGTGAAAACAACACAAATAGTAGAAAAGTAGCATAGGGGGAAACCGATATGAAAAAATATATTCTTTCTTTAGACCAAGGAACAACTAGCTCACGCGCAATTCTTTTCAATAAAAAAGGTGAAATTGTTCATTCAGCTCAGAAAGAGTTTACACAACATTTTCCAAAGCCAGGTTGGGTAGAGCATAGTGCGCAAGAAATTTGGGGATCTATTTTAGCGGTTATCGCAACTTGCTTAAGCGAAGCAGATGTAAAACCAGAACAAATCGCTGGTATCGGTATTACGAACCAACGTGAAACAGCGGTTGTATGGGATAAAACAACAGGCAAACCAATTTACAACGCAATCGTATGGCAATCTCGTCAAACAGCTGAAATTTGTGATGAGTTAAAAGAAAAAGGATATAGCGAAATCGTTCGCGAAAAAACAGGTCTTTTAATTGACGCATACTTCTCTGGTACGAAAGTAAAATGGATTTTAGATAACGTTGAAGGTGCAAGAGAAAAAGCTGAAAAAGGCGATCTATTATTCGGAACAATTGATACGTGGCTTGTATGGAAACTATCTGGTGGTAAAGCGCACGTAACGGATTACTCAAATGCATCACGTACATTAATGTTTAACATTCACGACTTACAATGGGATGATGAGCTTCTAGACATGTTAACAGTACCAAAGAGCATGCTTCCAGAAGTACGTCCATCATCTGAAGTTTATGGAGAAACAATTGATTATCACTTCTTCGGTCAAAATGTACCGATTGCAGGTGTAGCTGGTGACCAGCAAGCAGCATTATTTGGACAAGCTTGCTTCGGTGAAGGGATGGCGAAAAATACTTACGGAACTGGTTGCTTCATGTTAATGAACACAGGTGAAAAAGCAGTAGCTTCTGAGCATGGTCTATTAACAACAATTGCATGGGGAATAGATGGTAAAGTAAACTACGCATTAGAAGGAAGTATTTTCGTAGCAGGTTCTGCAATTCAATGGTTACGTGACGGAATGCGCATGTTTAAAGATGCAAGTGAGAGTGAAGTATATGCGAATCGCGTTGAATCAACTGAAGGTGTATACGTTGTACCAGCATTCGTAGGTTTAGGTACACCATACTGGGATAGTGAAGTACGTGGCGCTATGTTTGGCGTAACGCGTGGTACGACGAAAGAGCATTTCATTCGTGCAACACTAGAATCTTTAGCTTACCAAACGAAAGACGTATTATGCGCAATGGAAGCAGATTCAGGTATTGAACTAAAAACATTACGTGTTGATGGTGGAGCAGTTAAAAATAACTTCTTAATGAAGTTCCAAAGTGATATTTTAGATGTTCCTGTAGAGCGTCCAGTAATCAATGAAACGACAGCTTTAGGTGCAGCGTACTTAGCTGGTCTTGCGGTTGGATATTGGAAAAACCAAGATGAAATTAAAGAACAGTGGCATATGGACAAACGCTTTGAACCAACGATGGAAGCAGCAACAAGCGAAGAGCTATATGCTGGATGGAAAAAAGCAATTGAAGCAACAAAAGCTTTCAAATAATCATAAACAGTGTTATAATGGTGACAAGTTAATAATTCGGTAGGAGATTTGGAGAGACCACAACACGCTATAGAGGCGAAATCTATAGCGGAGTTTGTGGTCTCTTTTTTCGTTATCAAAGGGAGGAATTACCATGAAATTTTCAAGTAAACAACGTAAAGACGTATTAAACGGAGTAAATAAACAAGAATTAGATGTGATCGTAATTGGTGGAGGTATTACTGGTTCTGGTATTGCATTAGATGGAGCAACACGCGGGTTATCAACAATTGTGTTTGAAATGCAGGACTTTGCAGCAGGTACATCAAGTCGTTCAACGAAGCTTGTACACGGTGGTCTACGTTATTTAAAACAACTTGAAGTGAAAATGGTAGCAGAAGTAGGTAAAGAGCGTGCGATCGTATATGAGAACGGTCCCCATGTAACAACACCAGAGTGGATGTTACTTCCATTCCATACAGGCGGTACGTTCGGATCATTCAGTACATCAATTGGTCTTCGTGTATACGACTTCTTAGCAGGTGTAAAACGAAGCGAGCGCAGAAAAATGTTTAACCGTGAAGAAACGCTGAAGAAAGAGCCTCTTGTAAAACAAGAAGGATTAAAAGGTGGCGGTTACTACGTAGAATATCGTACAGACGATGCGCGTCTTACAATTGAAGTAATGAAAGAAGCAATTGAACGCGGTGCAAAAGCTGTTAACTACGCAAAAGTAGACGGTTTCTTATATAAAGATGGAAAAGTATGTGGTGTACGTGTAATCGATTTACTAGACGGTGAAGTATATGAAGTTTACGGTAAGAAAATTGTAAACGCAGCTGGTCCTTGGGTAGATACGCTTCGTGAAAAAGATAACTCGAAAAAAGGAAAAGTACTTCAGTTATCAAAAGGTGTTCACTTAGTAATTGACCAAAAACGTTTCCCATTAGGCCAAGCGATTTACTTCGATACACCAGATAAACGTATGGTGTTCGCGATTCCTCGCGGCGGAAAAACTTATGTAGGTACAACAGATACGTTCTACGATAAAGACGCAGCTGTACCACAAATGACAACAGAAGATCGCACATACATCATTAATGCGATTAACTACATGTTCCCAAGCGTAAAAATTACGGAAAAAGACATCGAGTCAAGCTGGGCTGGTGTTCGTCCGTTAATTTACGAAGAAGGTAAGAGTGCATCTGAAATTTCTCGTAAAGACGAAATTTGGACTTCTGAATCTGGTTTAATTACAATCGCAGGTGGTAAATTAACAGGATACCGCAAAATGGCTGAAATGGTAGTAGACTACGTAACGAATTTACTACAAAAAGAAGGTCATAGTGCATATCCGAAGAGCACAACGAAACATATGCCAATCTCTGGTGGACATGTAGATGGCTCTAAAGGATTACCAGCATTTATTGCGAAAAAAGCAGGCGAAGGTACAAAATACGGTTTAACGACAGCACAAGCAGAAGAATTCGCGAAATTCTACGGCTCTAACGTTGACATACTATTCGACTTAGCGAAAAAACATAAAGATGAAGCGAAAGAATACAACATGCCGTTAGACGTTCTAATCCCACTTGTATACGCAATGGATTACGAAATGACAGCAAAACCAGTTGACTTCTTCGTACGTCGCAGAGGTGCTGTATTCTTCAACATCCACTGGGTATACGAGTGGAAAGAAGCAGTAATCAACTACATGGCTGCGAAACTAGGCTGGAGCAAAGAAGAGCAAATGAAATACACAGCAGAACTAGAAAAAGCATTAACAGACGCTGTCGTTCCTGTAGACCAACAAGAACAAGCAGCTGCATTAGCGTAAAATAGAGAAACACCTGAAGAGAACTTCTTCAGGTGTTTTTTATCTTGACTAAAAATAAATAAAATGTGTTACAATGATGGTAGAGTATATAGTATGAATTTTGCATAAAATAAAGAAGACAGAAGCCTGAGAAACTTCTGCCTTTGTAACCTAACTTGCTATTGTGGTGGTAGTAGGTGCGGTTATAAGACAATTACATTAACGTTTTAGCCGAGAACCGCCCTTACCTTTTCCACGAAGCAGGGTGGTTCTCGCTTTTTTGTATACAGAAATTAGCCACGGACCGACGTATCTTCTACCGATGACAACGCCAGCTCCGGTTAGGATACCGTACATTAATTTCATTACAAACATCGCGATCATATTATCACCTCCCCCTTTTTTCAAAATGGAAGAGATGATTACCACACCTACTAGTTATAGCTTATTACGTTACAGTTTAATTGTATTATGTTTTAAAATAGGGAACAAGACATATGGATGAAAAGCCCTAGTTTTAAATGGTTGGTTTTTCATATACAACTTTATTTCTTGTTAAATAAACATAACTAAAAAATAAGGATACTGATAACAACATTCAAATGAAATACACGGCAGAACTAGAAAAAGCAATAGATCAACAAGAACAAACAGCTGCGTTATGTATAGAACTTCAAATACTACACTTGTATGAAGAATGTATTGGTTTCGATATTATCGAGCTATGAAATGTTAAATTCTGTAAGTGAGTGTTAGAAAGAAGGAGGACTCGACTAAATGGGTTCTTTTTTTCATTTAGCGATGAGGGGAATCTTGACGATAGAAAATTAACGTAAAACCCTTATCACAAACTTAAAAAGCGCCTTGGGAGAGAGGCGCTCTTTAAGTGAATGTATTGTAACGATTATTCGGTTTATTATATGTAAGTAGCTGGAAAGCGTTTTATAAAAAACGTGATTGCCGTCCGTATTTTTTATACATTTATAAAACTTTTCTATGCAGTGCGTCGTCTAATATATGGGAAGGAGGAAATGATGTGGATGAATTAACGATAGAAGTGTTTGAAATAGAGGATAAGGAACTCCTTATCGATGAAATCATGAACAAGTATGGACAAGAAGTTCTGCAGCTTGTGTATTCATATGTGAATAATAAAGAGGTTGCTGAGGATGTCACGCAAGATATATTTGTGAAATGTTATAAATCTCTTCATACATACAAAGGGAAGTCGAATGTGAAAACGTGGTTATGGAGAATTGCGATTAATCAATGTAAGGACTATATAAAAAGTTGGTATAACAAAAAGGTGATCGTGACAGAGGATGAATCTGCTTATATGGGGGTTCAAAATGATAGTGTCGAACAAACTGTTATGCAAAATGCGGAGGACCGTGAGCTCGCTTCTGCGGTCATGAATTTACCAATAAAATATCGAGAAGTCATTTATCTATTTTATTATGAAGAATTATCAATTAAAGAGATTGCTATTGTAATAGACGTGAAAGAAAACACGATAAAAACGAGAATGAAAAAAGCGAAGGAGCTTTTGAAGAAAGGATTGGAGGGATAATCAAATGGAAGATCGATTAAAAGGCCTGCGAAAATCAATGGAGAATACAACGTTTAAACATTTGAGTTTTTCTGATCAACACCGAAAGCGGGTGCGCGAAAAAATCAATATGTCAAACGAAAAGGAAGAGGATATCTCTTTAGCCATTTTACAACTTCTCAGTAATGAAAAAACAGGATACGAATTGTCACAGCTACTACGAGGAAGAGGGATTCGGAAATTTGAAGGAAATGAAGGATTTTTATATACCGTATTACATCGTCTAGAACAGAATCGTTTTATCCAATCAAGCTGGGATCATTCTGGAGCGAAATATTATCAACTAAATGATAAAGGAAGAAAGATGCTGCGAAAGGCAGAAAAAAATGCTACGAAAGTACAATTTATATTAAAAGGCTTAGTACAGGAGTGAGGCGAAATTGAATAAAAAAGGAGAGCGTTTTGTAAGCGAAGTTACGAATTATATTAAATCAAAAGAAGCAAAGAGCTTTGTAGCAACTGAACTAGAGTTTCACTTAAAACAGGCAAAGAACACATGGATAGAAAAAGGTTTAAGTGAGGAAGTTGCTGAAAATAAAGCTGTGGAACAAATGGGAAGTCCGAGTAAACTAGGGCGGGAACTTAATAAACTTCATAAGCCAAAGGTGGATTGGTTCTTACTTATTTTATTGGTGGCTGCTATGGGGTTAGGTTTTTTGCCAATAATCGCTCTTGGGCATACGAATGATTTACTAATGAACAAAGTAATTTTTGTAATTCTCGGCATTGCAACAGCTGTTGGGATCATGCTACTTGATTATCGGAAGTTAGAGAGGCTCGGGTGGCTGTTTTATACAATTGGAATACTTATCTTGTTAGCTATAAAATGTTTTCCGACTGGTTACGTGATTGGGGAAGCAGTAATAAAAATTGGCTCCATCAAAATTGATTGTTTAATGACGATACCATTCTTCTTTCTAGCCTGGGCTTCATTTTTTAATAACAGTAGATTAAAGTTTATACATCTTTTCATGCTGTACGTATTTTCTTTATATTTATTTTTCATTACATCAGTTCTGGTACCAATTTTTATTTATATTACGATGGTATTCGTTATGCTTTGGTGGAGTAAGCTAGGAAAGAAAACGGGATGGCTCATTACAATATTACCAATTTCACCCTTAATTATTAGGGATTTATTTTCCTGGTCGGCCGTAAAAGAATACCGGATAGCTAGAATTTTAGGGTTTTTAAACCCAGAGCATGATCTATGGTATTTACGTTTACAAGAGGCGATGTCTTCAGCAGGTTGGTTTGGTACATATGGAAATATAAAGTCTATCCCTGCTGCCCATACTGATTTTGTATTCGCGAGTTTGACTTACTATTATGGATATGTGCTTGCACTAGTTCTTGTCTTGATTCTTTCTCTTTTTGCAGTAAGAATAATGAACATAGCTTATAAAATAAATGATGGTTATGGTAAATTGCTCCTCGTTGGCGGAGTGACTCTTTTTGTAATCCATTTTATTTGTAACGTTGGCATGATTTTAGGATTATTACCGCGTACTTCTATATCATTACCTTTTATTAGCTACGGATGGATACCAACTCTATTTCATGCATTTATAATGGGAATTGTGCTGAGTGTATATCGACGTAAAGATATGTCGTTTAGAATGAGAAAAACACCTTGATACTTATTATAAGTTGTATATGAAATTCATTATTATGATCAAGTATAGACGTAAATAGAGAGCAGAAGAGGGTTATGATAAATAACCCTCTTTTTATGTTGTAATAAGCGAACTTGCTTTAATAGATGTACATAATTCAGAACGAGATATCGATTCAGTTAGTTGTTGTAAATAGGCATATTCTTCCGCGTCTTTTTCGGAAGTGTTAGGATCTAGTAAAGGTAAAGATAGAAGTACATCAAGTGTAAGTATGTCTGCATCATGAGAAGTGATGTGATAACCTGCAAATACTGGGCGTTTTAAGTCTTTTACTGTTTGAATCATTTTATGGAATTTCGTAACATTTATATGGATTGCGGCTAATGGAAAACATTTTTCGCTAGGGTTATCGATAGTCTTCCTGATTTTATAATCGTATACGTAATAATACTTTTCTTGTTCTTCTAGTTTTTGTAACTCTTTCGTTAGTAGATGGTATGTATCTGTAAGTCCAGTTGTAAGTGCATCGTGTTCTGCGCCAACTAATAATGTGAAAGGTCTTGGTGATGAGATTTCGAGAGGGCGGACGTTTAGGTCGGTAAAAGTAGGATTAGATTGTAAAATGGTATGTAATTTTTCGGTAGGAAATACGCCGTCATAAATAGCGATAAAATAATGATTCATCTTGTCACTCCTTAGCTTTTTCTAAACTGATATATTCTATTTTAAAGGTGTAAATCCTGCATAAAAAAGAAACACCTTGAATCATCAAGGTGTTTTCATTATAAGCTCAAAACTCTCCGAATCAGCTCTAAGTATAAAAGGACTAACCTCGCCAACGCTATAAAGTTGCAATTCATGCATTGCACGCGTGCAAGCAGTGTAGAACAATCTACGAACGCTCTCGTCGCTGTATACATCTTTAGAAGCGTTGTAAATAATAACAGCATCAAATTCGATACCTTTCGCTAAGTAAGCAGGGATCACGACAATGCCTTGCTCATACTCGGCTGAGTTACTTTTCACAAGTTTAATATTCTCGATATGACGAAGTGCTTCGTAGGCAGCGGCGCTTTCAGCTGCAGATTTACATATAATTGCGATCGTATTATGCTGCTCTTTTTGTAGTTCAGCAACTTTGGCAGTAATACGCTCGTGCAGTTCGCTGTCATTTGATACTTTCGTCACTGTAGGTTTCTCACCGTCACGTTCAAAGGCGTGAATGCTCTCTCCTTCCGGTACGAGAGCACGTGTAAATTCAATAATCGGTTTTGTTGAGCGATAGCTACGAGTTAAGTTGATACCGTTCGTTTCGTCTGGTCCGTATAAGCTAGTAAGTGTATTGAAATTCACTGCTTCACTCGCATGGGCAAATATCGCTTGGTTAAAGTCTCCGAGTACAGTCATTCTTGCAGCAGGGAAGAGACGTTTTAAAAACTCAAATTGAAACGGTGAATAATCTTGTGCTTCGTCTACGAGTACGTGTTTAATCGATCTATTCGTTTGGAAGCCTTCAATTAATTCTTTTAACAGTAAAAATGGAGTCGCATCCTCGTAATATAGCTTTCCTTCATCAAGCATGTTTACTGTTAATGAGCAAATATCATCCCACTCTTTCGGTTTTTCTCCAGCAACCCATGATGCATCTGTGAAGAGTTGTTTATATATGCCTGTGAAGTTGATGAAGCGCAATGTTTGAACACCTTTACGAAGCGGCTTCAATTTTTTACGGACAATCATACGTCCAAGTACTTTCGTTTCTTTCTCAAAATCATGAAAGGAATTGTCGTCAAACTCGCCTTTTTTCTGCAAGTATTTATAAGCCTTTTGGTATTCATCTTTACTAAGTAATTCAATTTCTTCTTCTACCCAAGGCTTTTTCAGTTCTGCTTTTTCAATTGCATCTATTTGTTTATTTAGCCAATCTGTTAACTTTTCAATTCGATTATGGAAGCGGAGGGAGGAGTCAGTGTTGTAAAATTGTTCTGTAATTTCTTTGGCAGAAACAATTAATTTTCCTCTAAATTTCATTCCTCTAAATAGCATACCTGAAGATTCAAGGGATTGTCTGTACGCTCGAATCATTTCGAAAAATTGAGTAGATGCCTTAAATCGAATGCTCGCATTTCTCGTTTTATAGATAGGGCTATTCGTTTCAGTTAACATATATTCTAATTGTTCATAAGGATCTTCAACGTCAAATGACTTGCTTAGTCTATGGTTTAAATATTCTTGGAACGTCACTTGTTGCATATTTTCTTCACCGAGTTCAGGTAGTACGTTAGAAACGTAGCTGTTGAACATAGAGTTAGGGGAGAAGAGAATAATTTGATCCGCTTTTAGCCATTCGCGATATTTATATAGTAAGTAGGCGATTCGTTGCAGGGCAGCTGACGTTTTACCGCTACCAGCAGCTCCTTGCACGATAAGGAGTCGGCCTTCATCGTGACGAATAATTTCATTTTGCTTGCGCTGAATTGTAGCAACGATGCTTTGCATATGTTTGTTTGTGCCTTTTCCGAGCGCTTGTTGCAGGATTTCATCACCAATTGTAAGGCTCGTATCGAACATAGAATCAATCTCGCCATTTTGAATAATGTATTGTAATTTTTTCTCCACATTACCGTGGATTACGCCGCCTGGTGTACTGTATTCAGCCGGTCCTGGTGGATAATCGTAGTACACACTCGAAATAGGTGCGCGCCAGTCATATATAAGAAAGTTTTCTCTGCTTGCATCAGTAAGTGTAGCGACGCCGATATAAATTTGATCCGCGGTAGATTCTCCTTCTTCTTTGAAATCAATTCGTCCGAAATAAGGTGCTTTATGCATGCGTCTTAATGCGGCAAGTCGATTAAAGGTGTGCTTATGGGTAATTTGTGTGACAGCTAGTGACTGAGCTTGTTGTCTCAAGTTGATAACTGTTTCAAGATAATCATCGAAAGTATCCGTATTCACTTTCACATCATCCCAAAAGTGTTTACGAATATTGATTACTTCTGCCCGGCGTCTGCCAGTTTCGTTTTCCAGTTTATCAATTTGCTGCGTAATTGTTTCAATTACGGTATCCAATCGTTTTTGCTCTAAATCAAGTTTTTTGTTCATACGGTAAGCACTCCTTTAAAAGTGAAAAATAGGGGTTGACTGAAGATGTGTTTTGGTGTAAAATTAAGATACGGGTAAATACGTTATTTTTATTTAGCGAAACGTGTTTCTGTACTAATGTAACATAGTTTTTGAATTTAATCAATGATAATAAGATAGACCTTGATTCCGTGTGGTGTGGATCGAGGTTTTTTGTGTTTTTCTTTAAGGGAGAATTGTAATTTTATTGAGGAGAATGTAAGTAAACCAAAGAAGAAAATCAGGAATAGGGGATACGGATGGAAAAATATTTTGAGGAAGCACATCGTTTTTGTTCTCGTAATAGAAAGCACTTAAAAAAGGATGTTATATGTGGTTGTTTTTATTGTTTAGAAATTTTCCATCCAAACAAAATTACAGAGTGGTGGGATGATGATAACACAGCAGTTTGTCCACATTGCGGGATTGATTCTATTATCGGAGAAAGTTCTGGATGGAAAATAACAGAAACGTTTTTAAGTGAAATGCATAAAAGATGGTTTTAGTTAAACGAATGACAAAATAAACTTTCGTTAATGAAGGGGATACATAAAAAAGCTCGGGCTAATCCCGAGCTTTTCATTATTTCTTTTCGTCTTTCTTAGCGTCAGCTTTTTTCTCTTCGAAAAGATCTTTTAAATCTTTATCGTCAACTTTTACGTCAGCTTTTTTGATTTCTTTCATCATAAGGTCGTTCATGAATTCGCCATCTTGTGCTTTCTTCTGAACGATTTCTTTTTTGATGTCAGCTTTAGATTGTTCGAATGATTTTTCTGGCTCTTTAATGTCTGTTACTTTAATGATATGGTAACCGAATTGTGATTTTACAGGTTCGCTTACTTCATCTTTTTTCAGCTTGTAAGCAGCCTCTTCGAATTCTTTAACCATTTTACCAGGTCCGAAGAATCCTAAGTCTCCACCTTTTTCTTTTGAACCAGTATCTTCAGAGTATTGTTTTGCTAACTCTTCGAAAGATTTACCTTGTCCAAGTTCTTCTTTAACCTTTTTCGCAGTTGCTTCATCTTTTACAAGAATGTGGCTTGCTTTAATTTCAGGCTTGTAGTTATCTTTTAATTCTTTATCAGTGATTGTTTTCTCGATAGCTTTTTCTTGAGCTAATTGAGCACGCACACCATTTTTTATCGTTTCTTCTTTAATACCTTGTTGTTTTAATAGTGTATCGAATTGATCACCGTATTGTTTTTTCATTTCATCGAACTTTTTGTCTACATCTTTGTCTTCAACTTTGTAGTTTTTAATAAGTACTTTTTCCATAACCATGTTGTTTAGTACTTGTTTACCATATTGTTGTTTCATTTGCGTGTAGAAATCTTCTTTTGTAATGTCACCAGCTTTAGAAGTAACAACTTTGTCTGATGATGATCCTGTTCCACATGCTGATAATGCGATTACACTTGTTGCGGCTAAGGCAAGCATAGCTTTCTTCATTCGATAAACACTCCTACTATTATGTATTTTTAATTTATCCTACACCAATGAATTTTAGTTCATAAGAGCCCGATTAAGTCTCACTGATACTTTTGCTTTGTATATTGGTAAAGCGCGCTTAACAGGGCTTACCGAGGCTTGAGGATAAAGTTAAGATGCGTGTCATTTATTTCATAGTATAAGCAATATGTACAAAATTTAATATATCATATTTCGACTCGATTTCATATTGATAAAGAAAAATTAACCAGTACGTGTCAGATTTTGCAGGTGTTCCATATTGGGCGCATGCCGCATATACCGAAAAGAGGAGGGGATGGGGATGAATTCTCAACTTATTTTATTACTTGTACTGTTTATTTTATTGGTTATAGTAGGTATAATTTGCTTATAGAGGAAAAAAGTGAGGAAGGGGCTTTCCTTCCTCACTTTCCATGAAATATAATTTCTATATAACTAGAAATTAATAAAATTGTTATACATACATTAATAACCCGAAAGACACCGGGTTGGCGGCTCGCAGATATTTGTTTTCGTTCACACAGTGTATGTGTCATGAAATTCGTGTAAAATATAACAAGAAGTGCGAATGTGACAAAAACAACTGTTATAAGTGTCATGAGGCGAGACCTCCTTTTGGCTAAAATACATATACTTTATATATTGTATCATACGATATTTTGTTCGTGTTATAAAATTCAGAAATAGAAGACTTTGTGTTAGAAAGTGAGGGAGAAAATGGACGTTGTTAGAAGATTAGAACAAGCTGAATACTACGTAGAACTACTATTTAAAATGATTGATGAAGAAAAGTGTCCATTTTATTCTTTGATCATAAAGAAAAAAGCTCGTAAAAAAGATATTGAACGTATACTAAATCTTTGTGAAATACTGAACGAGCAATATGTAGTGGAGAAGGCAGAAGGGCTTCTTTTGTTCGATGCACTGTTAGATCAATTTGAAAAAGCGCTTCCACATCAGCTCGAAGTACACGAAACTGCGGAAGCGCTAGCAAAACAAGGTTTATTTAAGCCGCTTATGAATGAATTCTTAAGCATGATTGCGAAAAAATAAATAGATTACTTCTTAACTAACTTCTGATCGGATTCCGTAAAGTTCTCCTCAATATTCTCTAATGATTTCTCAAAAATATCGATGAAGTCTTGTCCGTAAATGTTACGCAAGATAGCGATAAGTTCGATATTTTCTGGGAACTTACCGTAAAAATTACGAAGTGCAAGAGCCCCATTAAATACAGAGTTATTTTCAGGATCATACTCCTCCATTAAGCGAAGTAGTAATTCTTCCCCTTTGTCTGTAATCTCAATGTACGTATTTCGTTTATCATCTTCTTTTTTTGAGAATACAAGATAGCCGCGTTCTTCCAGCTTCTTCGAGAAGTTAAACGCCGTTGATACGTGCATAACTCCAAACTTAGCAATCTCAGAAATAGAAGCCCCTTTTAAATGATAAGCGATTGATAAAATATGATGCTCATTAATGTTTAAATCGTAAGGCTTAATCCACTGTTGCCAATCTTTCTCTACACATTTCCATAACGCTTTCGATA
Source organism: Bacillus sp. AFS059628 (assembly GCF_002571225.1). Taxonomy (GTDB): domain Bacteria; phylum Bacillota; class Bacilli; order Bacillales; family Bacillaceae_G; genus Bacillus_A. The sequence continues at coordinate 15,386 of NZ_NVEC01000058.1, forward strand.
ATTGAGCAATGCGTTGGCTGAAAATCATCGCTTCTTTTACCGAGTAATCTTTTTCTCCACTTTTCATTTACTCACCCACTTTAACATTCTTTTTCATTACTATCTATTATGCCAGTAAAATAAAAATTAATAAAGTATTTTTGTGAGAATTGTGAAAATTTTTCGGAAAAATGACATTCTATACAAATCATGCATAACTATGGAAGCGTTTTATGAGTCGCGAATACATGTGTTGTCCATACATGTTAATTGATAACATATATTGTAAATGCATAAAAACACGGCATATCTGTGTGATATGCCGTGTTAAGGTCAATTTATATAAAAAATATTTGTTATATGCAAAAAACTAAGCAGGAATTTGTTTACGCTTTTTCCGGAACAGCTTCTTGTAGTTTCTCAATTGATTTTTGAATGTCCAAAATCTCTCTCTCAATGTGTCGCTTGTTTTGAGAAATATCTTGCTTCCAGTTCGAAATTGTATCTTGCATATCTTCTTTTAATTCTTGAAACACTTCTTTACCTTCTGAAGCAGTTTCAACGATTTGACGTTTTAATAATTTTGTATCAGTTGTAATATCAGCTAAAGTCTTTTTAATATCATTTCCTTTTTCTTTTAACTTACCGCGCATAGCTTTGCCAGAAGAAGGAGTAGAGAAAAGAACGGCTAGTCCAGCAACTGCTCCGCCGCAAATGACACCTGTAATAAAGGATTTAGCTTTTGACATAAAAGGAGACCTCCTTATTTTTTGTTCGTATTCATGATGTGAAAAAATATGCATATCTTTAAGACCAGGGAAAGAAAAGTGTGCGGTGCACATTCCCTAGCATCTTGAGTGAAGAAACAAGCCGTGCAATATTTAATCACGTTAGGAAATTGGCTTGTTATGTATTACTTCTTATTATAGTGTCACTATTTCACACTATTTGCAATTGTACTTGCGATGTTTTGTAAATTTTCCATTGTGTATTCATTTTGATGTGATTTCCAAACAGCACCGAAACCATCGTTTTCACCGTAGCGTGGAATTAAATGAAGGTGGAAGTGGAACACAGTTTGTCCAGCTTTCTCGCCGTTATTGTTAAGTAGGTTAAAGCCAACTGGATTAAACTCTGCTTTAATCGCATTTGCGATTTTCGGAACGACAGAAAAAATGTGTGATGCGATTTCTGGCGTTAACGCAAAAATGTCTTGTTTGTGAACTTTTGGAATAACTAGGGTATGTCCTTTTGTTACTTGACTAATATCTAAAAATGCAAGCACATGTTCATCTTCGTATACTTTTGAGCAAGGGATTTGCCCATCAATAATTTTACAAAAAATACAATTATCCGCTGTATGATTCATTGATCTCATCCTTTCAAGTAGCCTTAGCCGTATTTTACCATAATTACATAAGAGAACAAACACGAAAAACAGGAAGCTGACTCAGCTTCCTGTTTTCTGAAGAGGGATTGAAAAAGCATTATCGTAATTTACGTTTCGCAGACACCTCATTTATTTAAGAAATGCACGGTAAATCGGCTAAAGTTTCTGCCGCAGACACCCCATTTTCAAGTGAAATGAATTGCAATCTTTTATAAAATGAAATTGTTTATTTTTTAAAACAGTATATGCTCTTTCGGAGACACCCCGTTTCGAAAATGAAACAAATGATCTGTTTATGTGTAAATTTCTTTGTCCAACATGGACACCCCATTTCATGATGACTTCACTATGTTGTTGTACTCATCAATAGGTGGTTGCTTTTTCAATGTGTTCCTTCTTCAATAATTATGATGTCCGCTTTCGTAAAAATATATGCGAACAAATTTAAATTTTTTTTGAACGCATCGATACTATGTAGTACAGCGTAATTTTTGGTAAGATGAATATAGAACGAATATAAATGAAGAAAGTGGTGTCGTATGAGCGAGTTATTGCGTGTAGAAAATGTTACAGGAGGATATACGAAACGACCTGTACTAAAAGATGTTTCGTTCTCTGTTAATAAAGGCGAACTTGTCGGCTTAATCGGTTTAAATGGAGCGGGTAAAAGTACGACGATTAAACATATTATCGGTTTAATGGAACCAAAAAAAGGAACTGTCACAATTAATGGGAAAACAATTCGTGACGATATGACAGCGTACCGTTCTAGTTTTTCGTTCATCCCAGAAACACCAGTATTATATGATGAGCTAACGCTAGAAGAACATTTGAAGTTAACAGCGATGGCGTATGGTGTAGATGAAAAACAATATGAAGAACGCGTAGGACAACTATTACAAGAATTTCGCATGAAAAATCGTTTAAAATGGTTTCCGTCTCATTTCTCAAAAGGGATGAAACAAAAGGTAATGATTATGAGTGCGTTTTTAGTTGAACCATCTCTTTACATTGTGGACGAACCTTTCGTTGGGCTTGATCCGTTAGCAATTCAATCACTCCTTCAAATGATGGATCAAATGAAAAAGAGCGGCGCGGGCATTTTAATGAGTACACATATTTTAGCGACAGCAGAGCGTTATTGTGATTCATTCATTATTCTGCATCAAGGTGAAGTGAGAGCGAAGGGAACATTATCTGAACTGCAATCACAGTTTCATATGCCAGGTGCAACGTTAGATGATATTTATATTGCATTAACGAAGGAAGAAGATTATGAATAGCACAGCATTATGGAAAGAACGATTTCGTCACTTTCTAAAAGAAGTTCGTACATATAGTAAATACGTATTTAATGATCATTTAAAATTTATTTTCGTATTCATCATCGGCGCAGGAGCGTACTATTACCAGCAGTGGTTACAAACGTTAACACCTTCGTTTCCGGCGGCGCTCGTTATGGCAGTGTTGCTTGGGCTTGTATTAACGGCCGGATCCATTCAAACATTATTAAAAGAAGCGGATCTCGTTTACTTGCTGCCAGTTGAACAAAAGTTAAAACCATACTTTACAAAGGCGTTTCTTTTTACGTTTATGATTCAGTTATACATAATCGCAATCGTAGCGGCAGCGCTTGCTCCGTTATACTTCCAGCAAATGAAGCAAACAGGAGCGGCTTACATATGGATTGTACTCGCGTTTGTCATCGTAAAAGCGTGGAACTTATTTGTAGCGTGGGAAAAGTCATTTTTAACAGATCAAAATATACAAAGAGCGGATTGGTTCATTCGTTTTATTTTAAACGGCTTATTTGTGTATTTCCTTGTAGAGCGTACTTCCGTTATGTTTATTGGTGGAATCGTCCTTCTCATGGTGTTATACCTTGTGCTGCTGCATCAAATGGTGAAGGGAAAGCCGCTAAACTGGGAGTATTTAATTTCTGAAGAAGGTAAGAAGATGATGCTGTTGTACCGCATCGCGAATATGTTCGTTGATGTACCAGCATTAAAAGAAAGAGTAGCACGGAGAAAATGGCTCGATTTCATTCTTTCGATGATTGGTGAAAAGCGTACCTATTTATACTTATATACGAGAACATTTTTACGATCTGGTAACTATTTCGGTTTATATATGCGCCTGCTAGTTCTTGGCGGAGTTATTCTTTACTTCATTCCGTTTTTATATGGACGATTTATCGTAAGCTTTATCTTCCTATACTTAATTGGTTATCAGCTATTAACTTTATGGAAGCATCACCGCATTAAAATTTGGCTTGATTTGTATCCGGTAGGGGGAGAAGATAAGAAGAAAGATTTTCTTACTTTATTAAATGCAATTCTTATTACCGGTAGCGTTGTATTTACAGCTATATTCGCTCTTGCGACGAAAGATTTCATGATGACGGGAATTTTACTAGTCGTAAGCATAATATTTAGTATCGGTTTCGTTTATCAATACGGAGCGAAACGTATTGAGCGTTTAAATTGAAGGGAATGAACCTATGATTACATATGAAGAGAAGGTTATAAAAGAATTGGAGCAGTGGAAAGCTACATTCATGAAAGATTCTTCTATGATGACACGGTTCTCTAAGAAAGTGCAGACGAAAGTACAACAGCTTATTCCGGCGAAAGTGCAAAAAGTATTAACGGAAACGATTCGGATGATGGTGCAAACGATTAGTGCCGGATCAAACTTTATAAAGCCGAAATTAAAAGAGACGCACTGGTCATTGCAAAGAAGAGACGACGAAGTACGTAAAAAAATGGATGAGTACAAAAAAATAGCAGCGGCAGAAGGGGCAGGGACGGGAGCTGGCGGTATTCTCCTTGGCCTTGCTGACTTTCCGCTTTTACTCGGCATTAAAATTAAATTTTTATTCGATGCAGCAACACTGTACGGATTTGACACGAGCAACAAAGAAGAGCGCCTTTTTATCCTCCACGTCTTTCAGCTTGCCTTTTCAAGTGATGACCACCGAAAAGAAATATGGAAAGCAATCGAAACGTGGGACACAGAAAAAGAAAATCATATGGACTGGGAAAAGTTCCAAACAGAGTACCGTGATTATATCGATTTAGCCAAAATGCTTCAGCTCGTACCAATAATCGGTGCCCCAGTCGGCGCATATGCGAACTATCAATTACTGCAAAGACTCGGAGAAGTGACGATGAATTGTTATCGTATGCGATTGTTAAATAGGAATTAAAAAGAAAGCATCCTAAATGTGTGATTTAGGATGCTTTTTATTTTTTATAAGGAACACTCCTGAATTAAAAAACAAATTTAAATAGTTATGTTGAAGTGAAACCGTTAGATTTAGTGTTTTAAATCAAAACCTTCAGATGTGGAAATGGAACCGATGTGATAATCATTAGCGAATTCAACAGCTGCCGAGAATGTTTTATTTTTATCATCTTTCACATGTCCTGAAATCCAAACACTTTGAAAGTCCTTTGGGGCAAATTTATGTTTAGTAATCACTACGTCTAGATTTTCTTTTTCTTTAAAATATTGAATTGTAGTTTCTGTTGCCTTATTAACTATTTGTTGTTCCTCATTCTTTTGATCTATAGTACATCCTCCTAAAAGGATAAATGTAAAGATAAAGAATAATCTTATAGCATATTTTTTCACGAATAATCACTCCGTTACTAGTGCGTTATATTCCTCTTCAATAAATTTTATATTCACTGGACATTGTGTGGTGAAGCATAAAGAAAAGGCAATCTAAAGTGCCCGGATTATTAGTTTTTAAGCTCTAAATTTTTGATAGTTGAAATAGCGCCTATATGATAATTATTTGCGTATTCAACTGAAGCAGTGAATTTTTTAGTTGTATCATTAGTCACATAGCCTGATATAGAGATAGTTTGAAAGTCTTTTGGTCCAAATTCATGATCAGTAATTGTTACATCTAAGTCCTCTGTTTTTTTGAAATACTGAATGGTTGTTTCAGTTGCTTTATTAATGATTTGTTGTTCATCATTTTTTGGATTTATTGTACACCCTCCTAAAGTAGCAAATACTAAGATTAAAAGGAAATAAAAACTAATTTTTTTGAATTTGATAATCATTTTCTCCCTCCAATGATGTTGTCTCAGTTATTAGGATATATCATTTTTTACAAGGAGGGAGTGTTTTGAAAGAAAATAATAAAAATACAGATGAAACTTTTTTGGTTTATCTAAATAGGAATTGATTTGTTTTATAAAAAAGACATCCTAATCACACATTTAGGATGTCTTTTTGTTCTAATGATTAATGTTTAAAAGGAAAATTTCAGATTGTCTATTCAGTGTTTTAGGCTGAAATTAGTGGTAGAGATAGAACCGATATTATAATCATCTTTATAATCAATTGAAGTAGTAAATTTCTTATTTGTATCATCTTTGATATGACCAGTTATAAAAATAGTTTCGATGTCATTAGAAGGAAATCGATGATTCGTAATAGTCACTTCTAAATTTTCTTTTTCTTTAAAATATTGGATTGTAGTTTCTGTTGCTTTATTAACTATTTGTTGTTCTTTTTCATTTTGTCCCATGTTACATCCTCCAATCATTGTAGTTAACAGGATAAATAAAGTTAAAAAGGTATATTTTTTAATTTTTATTCCCATATATATCCTCCGAAAATGTTATTCTTATTATTAAGAATATACTAAATCATCTAGGAGGGGAATACTTTGGAAAATAAAGGGTCGGAACAATTATTAGATATAAGTTATTATCGAATGGCTCAAGATGCATATATGACAGATGAAGAGCTGGGAAACGAAATTACAGTGAAAAATAGGAATAAAGAAACATTACAGACATGGAAAGTAGGAGAAACATTCCACGACAAACAAACCGGAATGGATGCAGTAGTCTTTGAACGAGATGTCGATGGGAAAAAGCAAGTTATGGTATCTTTCCGAGGAACAGAAGGGGATAAAATTATAGAGAAAAACTCTTTAGGCATTCCGATGAAGCCAGGGGAAGGCATGAAGGATTTAAAAACGGATACCAATCATTTTGTATTACGAGAAGGTGTTCATGAACCAGCAGCACCTCCTGTAGCAGGGACTGAGAATGAAGGTTCAAAGAAATATTGGAATGAAGAGAATCAGCGCTGGGAAACACATAATCAATTCGAACAAGCTGAAAGGGTCATGAAACAAGTAACGGATACATACAAGGACAGGGATGATGTGGAGATATATACGACGGGTCATTCGTTAGGGGGAGCTTTAGCGGAATATGCAGCGGCATCTAATGATAATGTAAGATGTATGTCATGGAATGCGCCGAGTGCAAAACATTTGTTACCGCCTGATTTACAAGAAAGAGCAAATAATGGCGAGTTTAATAATAGAATTGTAAGTGTTGTTCACGGAAATGATTCAATTGGCTATGGACCATTTGGTGCATATGAAAGTCATATAGGATCGACTTATGCGGTAACCCCACCAATTTCGAAAGAAGAAATGTCAAAGCTATCATTACAGCAAAAGCTTGGGATGGATGTTACTAGATTTTTGAATTCGATAAGTGGCCCTGGTTATCATTATCAAACAGATCAGAACTTCCGGTTTGGAGAGAATGGGTCTTTATCCAATAAATACTTGTTAAATGTAGACACGAATGAAAGAGTTTATGATTCACCAGGCGCATTATTAGGCGGGGGAGAAATTCGTGTAGTGGTAGAGAATTTAGAACAAGCCGTAAGAGATATGAAGCGAAACGCACAAGAATTTCAAGATAGAGTACCGAGGTTAATTTCTAATATGATGACACTATTAGAAACGGCTGAAAGTAGACGAGTAGAAGCTAAAGTAAATAATATACGTGCACATGTAGAGCATTTAAGTTTTTGGTACATACGAACAGCAACGGAAATTTCAGATTTTATTGAGAAGAAAGCCGATGATTATAAGAAGACGGATCAACAATATTAAGGGAGAAGATTAAGATGCCGAGAATTTACTTAAATGAAGAAGCATTGAACCAGGCTTTACAACAATTTGACCATATGATTCAAGACTTAAATCATAATAAAAGAGTTGTAAGTAATGTACATAATTTACTTCTTTCAAGTTGGTCTCAACTTGGAGTAGGGAAAAAAGCCATTAGCGATTTAGAATCTTTTAAAAAAGATATCGAAATAAGGATGGAAGAATTAGAGTCTGATAAAAGAGAGTTAAAGGGTGCGATTGATTTATTAAAAGCGCTGGACCAAAGCTATGATTACATGGGGCCTAAATATTAAACTACAAGAAGCACTCACAAAGGTGCTTTTTGTAGTTTAACTGGATTAAAGGTTATTGTAGTCATTATTAAGGAATACGATCCTAGATCCGTAGTGTAGATTGAAAAAGTAATATACAGTTTTGAATCAAACTTGCAAACGATGATTTTTTATTTTACAATTTATTTACCGACCGGTAAGTAAAAATAAGTGAGGTACAGTATGACAAAGAATTTACAAACATCGCAAAACATTGTTGAGGCATCATTTAAACTCATGGCAGAGCACGGCATTGAGAAGATGAGCCTTTCCATGATTGCGAAAGAGGTAGGTATTTCAAAACCGGCTATTTATTATCATTTTTCTTCTAAAGAAGCGTTAGTTGATTTTTTATTTGAAGAAATTTTTTCTGGGTATCATTTCGTGAGTTATTTCGATAAAGAACAATATACGAAAGAAAACTTTGCAGAAAAGTTAATTGCTGATGGTTTACATATGCTCTCTGAGTATGAAGGGCAAGAAGGAATATTACGCGTTATAAATGAATTCATCGTAACTGCATCGCGAAATGAAAAGTATCAGAAACGCTTATTTGAAATACAAGAAGATTTCTTAAATGGTTTCCACGATTTATTGAAGCGAGGTGTGGAACTTGGCGTTGTTTCAAAACATGGTACAGAAGAAAACGCGCATACGTTAGCGCTCGTGATTGATAATATGAGTAATTACATGTTAATGGGATTCGAGTTAAATTATAAAGAAATTTGGATTCGAAATGTGAAAAACGTTATGAAAGGGGAATAAGGATGAAAATGCAAAAAAACTGGTGGCTCGGTTTTCTCGGATTTATTGGGGTGTATAAAATTCCAGGCATGATTGAAGCTTTTCAAACGGATGGAAGTTGGATGAAACTAATCGGTTTCATTTGGTTACTTTGGTTCGGATATTTTATTCCGGAGAAGAAAGATAAAGAAGAATAAATACTAATTTTCTGTAAAGTTATGTAAAATATAGATTAAGAGTATTCGTATATTAGATTAATAGATTCGGAGTGGTTACATGGATCCATTGAAAAATGAAATTCACCCTGACATGGTCAAGGTGTGGAAAGTTAGGGCTGTAATGGAAGAAGGGATCGGTATTCTCGTTATGTTAGCTTACCTTTTCCTCATGATAAAGTTTGATTGGTGGGCGTGGATTTTATATGTGATGATTGGGCTAACAGTTGCGTTCGCACCAGTTTCGTACTTTTTATTCCCGAAACTACGTCAACGTTATTACAGTTATCAATTAAATGAAGAAGAACTTGAAATTCAGCACGGTCTTTTCGTCGTAAAGCGCGTATTAGTACCGATGATTCGTGTACAACACGTGACAATTGAACAAGGGCCGATTATGAGAAAATATGGCTTAGCAGAATTGCATATTTCAACAGCGGCAACTTCTCACAGCATCCCAGGCTTAACGATGTATGAAGCAGAAATGTTGAAAACAAAAATCGCAGAATTAGCGAAAGTGAGTGATGAGGATGTATAAGAGGCAGCATCCAATCACGATGTTATTAGAATTAAAAATAACAGACTTTATACCATTTATTATTTTTCTCTTTAGTTTAAAAGGGAAGTTCCCATTTTGGTATTTAGTTCCTATCGGTTTTGCGGTAATCACGATTGTTTCAGCTATCGCAGGCTGGTATTACAAAGTATATTGGGTTGAAAATAACGTATTACATGTAAAACAAGGGCTCTTTGTGAAGAAGGAGAGCTACTTAAATAAAGAACGTGTCCAAACGATTAATACAAGTTCTAACGTGCTATATCAAATGCTTGGCTTAAAAAAGATTCAAATCGAAACAGCAGGCGGAGGCGACGATGCAGAAGTTAGCTTAGCTGGTATTACAGTAGAAGAAGCAACAGAGCTTATTGCCATGCTAAATGAGTCAACTCCAGAAGTGAAAGCAGAAGAAACATCAGAAGAAGTAGTAGAAAAAGAAATCATTACAGAAGAAAAACAAGCGACAGAATATAAATTAACTTGGAAAGAAATTTTATTAGCATCTGTTACATCTGGTCAGTTTGGACTATTATTCTCGTTAATCTTCTTTGTGTATCATCAAGTAGATGAGTACATTCCGAAATGGATAGAGAATAGCGTCAAGTCGTATGTAATGGAACATGATATATATGGCTGGATTTTCATGATAGCTGTTTTGCTCGTCCTTTCGTGGATTATATCTACAATTGGTTACGCGTTAAAACATGGAGATTTTACAGTGAATCGAAGAAATGACGAAGTCCGCATTTCACAAGGATTACTTGAGAAAAAAGAACTCGTCCTAAAGTTACATCGCATTCAAGGTATTACGATAAAAGAAAGTGTTTTACGTCAGCCATTCGGTTATTGTGCTGTGCAAGTAGAAGTGATTCAAAGTAAGGGAATGGATGACGAGAAAGAAAAAGTTACGCTGCACCCAATCATTCGAAAAGATCGCGTACAACAGTTACTCGCACATTTACAATTACCATACGAACTGAATACAAACATTATTTCATTACCAAAAGCAGCATTGCGCCGCTATCTCATTGATAGTTTCATTTTCTTCGCTATGCTAGCAATCCCGCTTATTGGAATAAGTATATACTCTGAAAAGCACTTCATCATGTGGGCATTCATTCCGCTCGCGATTCTCATCTTTATACTTGGATACGCAACATTTAAAACAAATGGTTACAGTGTAAATGGAGAGCAAATTACGCTTGTATATCGCAGCGTCGGTAAATATACAGGACTTGTTAGAAGAAGGCACGTTCAATCAATGGAAAAGACACAATCATACTTCCAGCGCCGTGCAAATCTATGTACGTATAAATTTTCTAACGCATCATCGGATTATAAATTAGAGCATACGAGAGTAGAAGATGCGGAGAGAATGCAGGGTTGGTATAAGAAAAGAATAAGTGAGGATTAAATAGAATGGCTCGTCTTTTGCGGAAGATGGGCTATTTTTTTATCCCGCATTAACGGGCAGTAAGATTCCCATCTCAAAATTCAGCAAAAGCAAAGAAGTTAGGTGCGGGATCAACTGCCCGTAAAAGCCCGATTGGTTCAACTAATAATCGGTGGGGGATGAACCCCCCACCGATTAAAGTTTCACTTTATGTGAAAATAATGAATAATATATGTGGAAGGAAAAGCGAGGTGAATGAGAGTGAGCAAATTTTTAATACCGTATTCATTTTCTATATTAAGTTTCTTTATTTCAGCAACAGCACTTGATTTATTTGATAGGGTGGGAAGAAATGATGAGATGACTTCCCCGAACATAATTGGTAAGATCATTCAATCTACTGCGCAAATGGGAGTCCTTACATTGTATTTCGGAGTACCTATTATTTTAGGTGGCTGTCTACTTGGTGAGCTATTGTTTAGATTTATCATTTTACGATTTAAACTAAGCTATATTCTATCTTTATTATTATATTTACTTTTAGCTTTTACTATTGTTTCTGTAATGGTTGGAATTCCAACTACATATGAAGATTCTAATACTACTTTCATGGTAATAACTATGATTTGCGCTGTTACATTCTTTATGGGCCGGAATATATGGGAGAATAAATAAATGAATAATGGAACGACAGAATGAAATACACATGTCCATGCTGTGGGTATAAAACACTAGAAGAAAAACCACCAGGTACATATGAAATTTGCAGCATATGTTATTGGGAAGATGATGGGGTTCAGTTTAACGATCCTGACTATGAAGGTGGGGCAAATGAAGTCTCGTTAAGACAAGCACAGAAAAACTTCATTGCATTTGGTGCTTGTGATGAATGTTTTGTGAAATCAGTTAGAAAGCCGACTAGTGAGGATGTGAGGGATGCTAGTTGGAAGCAAATTTGTTAAATAAGAATGTTATTACTCAATTTGACAAGAGTAATAACATTTTTTTATGCCATGATGAAAGAATTAACGTCGTTTTATAAGATAAAACAATAAAATAGAAAAGAAATAAAGTTTTCGTCTTTGGAGACAACTAATTATTAATTTGACGATACAGCTGACTCCTTTTATGTATTAAAAAACATTATAGTTTTTAGAGATGTGAACAGAGATTTTGAATTGATTTAAAGTTGACGGAACAAAATAAACGAATTAAGCAAGAAAACTTGCAAAACTAAAAAGAAGTATGTATATTATTTGATGTATCAATTATTGACGTATCAAATATTTTTTTATAAGATACAAGGTTAAAGAAAAGATATAGGGAATATATGTAAATTTTTGAGCTAGGCTCCATGTTGCAAGAGTTAAAAAACAGACAAGTAAAAGTATAGCATGCACATTTTGAACAGCTTCCAGTCCAAAAAACTAGTGAAACTATTTTAATTGTCTCCATGCAGTTGATGACAGCACGTGCACATGGATATGATATAAATCCAGTGGGGCTATACAGAGGAAAGTATAGCTGTAACCTTTAGATTGGAAAAAGAGTGCTATGTATTAGTTATATTTCTATCTGTCGGTAAAGCGGCGGACAAAGGATGTGCTTCATACCATCTCTTTGTTGATAGAATTGCACAATGGAAATAGTATAAATTTAATATTAGAGAGTAGAGGGGGCAGAATAGTGTGGAAATCATCGCAGCTATTTTAGTCGGGATCGTAGCATTAGAACATTTATTTATCATGATCCTCGAAATGTTTTTTATTAATTCAAAAGTGGCAAAACGTGCTTTTCAATTACCGGAGCATTTAGAAGGAGATCGAAACGTAGCTATTATGTTTGCAAATCAAGGTTTATATAATGGATTTTTAGCCGTTGGTCTCATTTGGGGACTTATACTTGGTCTCAATTCAATTGGTTATATGGTTCAATTATTCTTTGTAATATGTGTGGTAGTAGCAGCTCTTTTCGGCGGGTTCACATCTAATAAATCAATTATTGTGAAACAAGGGCTTCCAGCTATATTAGCGTTGATTGCCCTTTTAATTGTGATATAGAACCAAAGCGTTTTAATAAAAGAACTCATTTTTGAAAAATACGCTATTCTTTCTGTAGGCTTATAGGAAAGAATAGCGTATTTTTTCATTTTTATATCCTTCAACTTAAGAAATTTATAACATCCGAAAATAATAACTTGTACTTTTTCATTTAGAAATGTAAATTCCCTCTTTTTTGGGCGTAATTGTTATGAAAATACATATTACATTAAGGATTTGAACCGGATTAACGTTTTAAAAGATAGAAGGTGGGGAAAATAATGTAAAAAAACTATTGTATATTAAAAATCCTTATGTTACATTTGTGTTACAGTAAAGTTACAAACGGTAAATTATGTTACGGTTTGTTTTCTTTTGTTTTTATTTTTGTTACGAAAATATGTAAAGCTAAAAAAATAGCAACTTAAAAATAGTTTTTCCATGTGTATAAGAGTGTGTGTAGTAAAGAGCCTGGTGAGAGCTTTACGCACATTATTAAAATTCCTTTCTGTCTTAAAAGAAGAAAACCAACTACCAACTATTTAGGAGTTTTAAGTAATGATAGTAAATGAAATGTACTTCCTTTCCCACACACAAAGTACATCTTTACTTTCAGTCTAATTACTACACAGATTTTTATACATATACTGTTTTTGTTTTAGGAACACATAGGGGGAGAAAAATGAGGAAGTTATTAACGGGAATTGGAATTACTTTTTTCATGTTAGCTGGATGTAATAATGGAGATTTTGAAAAAGAAATAGATGCAGGGAAGACCGCGTTAACGAATAGAGAATATAAAAATGCTTTATCATCATTTGAACGAGCGTTGGATGAGAAAAAAGATGATTCAGGTGCAATGGGGCTTGTAGAACAAACGAAAATAATGATTGAAGCAGTGAAGTTAAAAGAAGAAACAAAGATAGAAGAATCAATTAAGTCATTTGAAAAAGTAGAGAATATGAAGGATGGAAATACTACTCTTATAAAGCAGGCCAAGGAAGAACGAATAGCATTACTAGCCATCTTAGAACAAAAAAAGAAGTACAGTGAGCAATTGATGAAAAGTGAAGAGTTAATAAGTAAGAAAAATTATGCAGAAGCGAAAGAGATATTAAATAAGTTAGTTGCGGAAATAAAAGATAACAAGAACCTTGAAGAATATAATAAAAAAGCAGTAGGATTAGTTACTAAAATGAATGAAGAAGAAAAAACTGCAAAGAGTGAAGCAGCAGCGAAGGCACAAAAAACAAATGCAGTAACGAATCAAAAGGTAGCAACAGAAAAGACTCAAAAAACTGAAGCAGAAAAAAATCAAAAGGTAGCAACAGAAAAGAACCAAAAAGTAGAAACAGGAAAGAACTCAAATGCATTTACTTTTGAGAAAGCGAAAGAATATATTAAAAATGAATATAAAGAAGACTATGATTACACGCTAGAGAATACGCAAGTAGAGAATGGAAAGAAATATTATCAAATTAGAGTGCGTACGACATATAAAATAGAAGGAGCAGCTGGAGCAGGATTTACTGGCGTATTCAAAGTATTCGAAGATGGTACAATTATTGAAATGCACTAAATCGATGGAAAAGGTATCCTCAAATATATGAGGGTACCTTTTTTAACATAAAAAAAGGCATCTAGCAAAAGTACTAGATGCAAATAAAAACACAAGGGAAGACAAAATTCTTCCCGTTTCCCGTAAGTAATTATATCAAAAAATTTATAAAAAACTAGCTTTATTTTTTATATAACTGATGTGTAAAGCTATGAAATGATAAGATTACACTGTTTTTATAGTGTTTTATTGAAAAAAGGAGCTACATATATGATTAATTTTAAACCAGAAAATTTGAACCAACTATTAAAAATAATGTTAATTAGTGCGAATAAGTCTTATGATGCGATTAAAGATTATGAATGTACGGGAGAAGCAGTAGTGTTCTGTGTAGCTTTCGAATATATTGACGTTTCTCTAATGATTGTAGATATGTTAGGAAGATCGGCTTCTAAATTTACCATTTTGCCATACGCTCGTCCGAATACAAATGAAATAGATTGCATTCAGTTTCAAGTGTATTCGATTCATGAAGGGAATTTCAAAGAAATAATCGATACGATGTAGATAAACTATAATTTTACAAAAATGTATAAACAAACTAATATGTAATTAATACATTCATATAATTGGAGTGATGGGATGCAGCCGTTAGAAAGAGAGATTCATTCTAATATGCTGAAAGTGTGGCGAATTCACGCTTTAATTGGGGCGGCAGTTATATTAGCAGTCGTAATTGCATATTTCTTTTTTATGATCAATTTTAATTGGTGGGGTTGGTTGTTTGGGGTGTTAGTAACAGGCGCTATTACGTTTATCCCGCTTGATTATTTCGTGTTTCCAAATTTACGTCAACGTTATTATAGTTACAGATTAAATGAAGAAGAGATTGAGATTCAAAAGGGAATGTTCGTTGTAAAACGCGTACTCATTCCGATGATGCGTGTGCAGCACGTAACGATTGAACAAGGACCGATTATGAGAAAGTATAATTTAGCAGAATTACATATTTCAACAGCGGCAACTTCTCATAGTATTCCAGGCTTAACGAAAGAAGAAGCAGAGCAGCTGAAAAGACAAATTGGAGAACTTGCGAAAGTGAGTGATGAGGATGTATAAGAGGCAACATCCGATCACGATATTGTTAGGTATTCGAGTTGCGACTTTGTTGCCTTTTATTTTTCTTGTTTTATTTCGATCTGATGGTCAAGTGAAACCTTGGTATTTCTTTCATCTCGTTCTTTTGGCTATATTATTTATTATGGCAATTTTCTCAGCGATAAAATGGTATTTCAAAGTGTACTGGGTTGAAAATAATATTTTACATATTAAACACGGCGTTTTTGTAAAGAAAGAAAGTTACTTAAATAAAGAACGTGTGCAAAATATTAGTACATCTTCTAACATCATTTATCAAGTGCTCGGACTGACGAAACTAAACATAGAAGTAGCCGGCGGTGGTACTGAGCCGGAAGTGATGTTAGCTGGCATTAGAGAAAGTGAAGCGAAGGAACTGATTTCTTTATTACATAAAGAGAGAAGTGTTGTGATTGAAGAAGAGCCCGCGACGGCAGAAAATAAGACAATTTATCAGTTAACAGCGAAAGAAATTTTATTCGCCTCTATTACATCTGGTAGATTTGGATTAGTGTTTTCTGGATTACTTCTTATTTACTCAGAGTTTAATCAATTTCTACCAGAATGGCTCATCAATAAGGTAGAAGCGTATGTGATGGATAACGGTGTATATGAATTAATCGTTATGGCTGCGATTTTAATGGTGATTTCGTGGGTTATTTCAACAGCTGGCTATGCGTTAAAATATGCGAACTTTAAAATAGAGCGAAAAGGAAATGAAATTCGCATCGTACAAGGGTTATTTGATAAGAAAGAGTTTGTTTTAAAATTACACCGCATTCAAGCGATTACTGTGAAAGAGGGAATTCTCCGTCAGCCTCTCGGTTATTGCTCTGTTGAAGTAGAAGTTATTCAGAGTATAGAAGCGGCTGGAAATGAAGTGATGTTACATCCTTTTATGAAAAAGAAAGATGTCCAGCAGTTACTTACATATTTGCAGTTGCCGTATGAAGCGGAAGAGGAAATCGTTCACTTACCGAAAGCTGCATTACGTCGTTACGTAATAATGGGGTGGATTACAAGTGTGGTGCTTGCATTGCCAATCATCGGTGCGAGTATATATTTCAAACAAAATACTGCGTTATTCACGTTAATACCGCTATTTATCATATTTACGTTACTTGCATACGCCCGGTATAAAAGTGGTGGATATATGATACGAAACAATCAGTTAGTCATGGTGCACCGAGGACTCGCGAAATATACAGGAATCATGCGAAGAAGGCATGTTCAAGCAGTAGGGTACAGCCAGTCGCATTTTCAAAAGAAAGACGAGCTATGTACAGCTGTCGTATCGGTAGCGGGGCATGTATATAAAGTGAAGCATATGCAAAAAGAAGACGCGCTTCGTATATATAATTGGTATAAAGAAAAAGGAAACACCGGTGCGTGAGGGTGTTTCCTTTTTTTTGTGTCGTGATTTGTCGATAAGTCGATATATCTGAAAAATCACCGCTATTAATTTCATGTACCGCATCCCTGGAGGAACCACAGTACAAAACCTCTAAACTAACACATCAAAAGTAGTCACAAATGACGGACGAGAGAAAATACTTTTCTGCTGTTCCGCATGTGGATGCGCTTGAGCCGGAGCTTGTCCTTCTGCTTGTGCAGGGCGTTTTTTATGAGCGTTTTCGAATGAACGTGATTCTGTCCAGTCTTTAAAGTTTTGCTCCGTTTCCCACATCGTTAAGATGACATATGTATCGTTACTTAATGGGCGTAGAACGCGGATCGCTTGGAATCCTGGTTCGTTTTCAATAAGACCTGCGCGGTTTTTAAAACGGTTTTCAAATACTGGGCGACCTTCATCTGTTACAGAAATGTTGTTACAAACGATGTAGCCAGGTTGTCCTTTAAATTCGCCAACAGCGTCTAGTACATCATATTGAAGAGATCCTTCTACAGATTCTTCTGTATTTTCTTTATAAAACATATTTTTTTCATCATTTTTTGCAGTAAAATGTGCTTGTTCTAGAGGTGTTTCGTATGAAATAATTGCCTTCATTTTAATGCCCCCTTAATCGTTTGTTTCTATTATATCAACTCTCTTAAAAAACTTCGAAGATTATATACATAAAGATACTTCTTTTTCAAATAATAAATGTACCATCATTTGGAAAGAAGGCCGGTGTATGAAGAAAGTAAAGTGGACTTTATTAGGTGGGTTAGCAACGCTACTATTAGCGATTGTTCTTTATAAACTTATTGTGTTAGCTGGTGGCTATATGATGGATGAAAAGCAGCTCGTTTTCCACTCTTCATCACGTATCGTTGACCAGAAAGGGAAAGAAATTACGAAATTATATGTAGAAAATAGAGATCTCGTACCAATCGAACAAATTCCAAAATACGTGCAGCAGGCGTTTGTTGCGGTAGAGGATTCTCGTTTTTATGAGCATCAAGGAATTGATTACCCGTCTATATTCCGTGCTCTTTATAAAGATACGTTAGCTGGAGATAAGGTTGAAGGCGGTAGTACGATTACGCAGCAACTTGCTAAAAACGTCTTTTTAACTCGTGAAAAAACAGTTACGCGCAAGTTGAAGGAAGTCGCAATTTCTCTTCAATTAGAGCAAAAATATACGAAGCAACAAATTCTTGAAATGTATATGAATCATATTTATTTTGGTCATGGGGCTTACGGTATTCAAGCAGCAGCAAAGTTGTATTTTAATAAAAATGTAGAGGATTTAACAGTAGAAGAGGGCGCAATGCTTGCAGGTCTTCCGAAGTCGCCAAACGGATATTCACCGTATTTTTCACCAGAGAAAAGTAAAGAGCGCCGTGATCTCGTATTGTCACTTATGCATAAACAAGGCTATTTGACTGCTGAAGATAGTGTGCGTTATCAAGGTAAGACAATTGCTTTATATAAAAACTTGGACGAAAATGAACTCGCATATATGCCGTATATTGATATGGTCATAGATGAAGCCGCACGTTTATACGGATTGTCTCATCAAGAAGTCCTTCGCGGAGGATATACGTTTGTCGTACCGATGGATGAAAAGATTCAAAAGGTAGCGTATAACCAGTTTCAAGATGAAAAAAATTTCCCTGGTAAAGAAGAGGGGGCGCAAGGTGCATTTTTATTAATGGATAATCGTACAGGCGGAATTAAAGCCGCGATTGGCGGAAGAAAGTACGTCCCGAGAGGATTTAATCGTGTTTTCGCAAAAAGACAACCAGGTTCTGTTCTAAAACCACTTATCGTTTATGCGCCAGCACTCGAAACGAAAAAGTATAATCCATATTCTTTATTAACGAATGAAAGACATTCTTTTGAAGGGTATGAACCTCGAAATTACAATCATGAGTATTCGAAAGAAATGACGATGTACGATGCGATTTTAGAGTCAGCAAACGTACCTGCAGTTTCTTTATTAAATGAATTAGGGGTTGAAGAAGGAAAGCAATATTTAGAGAAAGGTAATGTTCATATTGCTGATGCTGGTTTAAGTACAGCGCTGGGCGGATTGAAAAACGGTGTTTCCCCATTTGATCTTGTGAAAATGTATCGTGCATTTTTAGCAAATGGTGATATTATTGAGCCGCACGTTATTGATAAAGTGTTAAATAGACACGGCGCAGTCATTGGAGAATCGCCAAAAGTAGAAACGAAAATTTTCTCGAAACAAACGGCTTGGTATATGACGAAAATGTTAGAAGGAGTTGTGAAAGAAGGGACAGCGAGAGCCGGTGTATATAATGGGGCGTTAGCTGGGAAAACAGGTACAACTTCCTTACCAAATGACGATAATGGAGCGAGAGATATGTGGTTCGTTGGCTATACACCAAATCTAGTAGGCGCTGTTTGGCTTGGTTATGACCGTACGGATCAAGAGCATCAGCTGCAAGGAGAAAGTGCATCAGCAACGAAATTGTTTAAGAAAATTTTAACGAAGGCAAATGTAGAACAAAAAGAGCAGTTTAGGAAGCCAGAAGGTGTGGAAACAATCGGTGCTCCGATTCGTCTGCGCAAAATTGAAGATGTGAAAATGAAATTAGCGTTTAGCCCTTTCGGTTTATTTAAAGCGAAACTAAGCTGGACACCACTTCCTGATGATAGGATTATGTATCGTATTTATAGAGTGGAAAACGGAGTCCATACGCATGTAGGCA
The DNA here is from genome assembly GCF_002571225.1 of Bacillus sp. AFS059628. Classification (GTDB taxonomy): domain Bacteria; phylum Bacillota; class Bacilli; order Bacillales; family Bacillaceae_G; genus Bacillus_A. The sequence goes on from NZ_NVEC01000058.1 coordinate 34,792, forward strand.
CTGTAAATGGTGCCGGAGAATATGAAGAAAAGTTCGTGAACATCTTTTCAAAACCGAGCTTTTATGTTGTGCCATATAACAAACAAACGAATCGCGAGGGAGAAAAGTCAAAAGTAGCTAAACCATAGTTTTTCTCTGTGTTATAATAAGAATGTTGTGAAAATAGTAAGCGTTTTTAAGAATGTTTGTGTCAATTTAATGAACAACGTACATAATATTATGCATTTTGTTTTTACAAGCTGTATAGTAAAAAAAGATAAATATCGAACGTATTCGAAGCATTGGTAAGGAAGGGAGCAAGGGTCTTGGTAAGAACTATAAATGAGACATTTTTAAAAGCATGTAGGGGGGAACGTACTGATTATGTACCAGCATGGTATATGCGTCAGGCAGGTCGTTCGCAGCCGGAATATAGAAAGATAAAAGAAAAGTATTCTTTATTTGAAATTACACACAATCCAGAGTTGTGTGCTTACGTGACAAAGCTGCCTGTTGATCAATATAACGTAGACGCCGCAATTCTGTATAAAGATATTATGTCACCACTACCTGCAATTGGTGTGGATGTAGAAATTAAATCGGGTATTGGCCCAGTTATTGATAATCCAATCCGTTCTTTACAAGACGTAGAAAAACTAGGGGAAATCAATCCAGAAGATGATGTACCGTACATATTAGATACGATTCGTTTATTAACGACAGAAATGCTAGACGTACCGTTAATCGGTTTTTCAGGAGCTCCATTTACATTAGCGAGCTATATGATTGAAGGCGGTCCATCTCGTAACTACCATAATACGAAAGCGTTCATGTATGCAGAGCCGAAAGCTTGGTTCGCATTAATGGATAAGTTAGCAGATATGGTTATTACATATTTAAAAGCGCAAATTAACGCAGGAGCAAAAGCAGTTCAAATTTTCGATTCTTGGGTTGGAACAGTAAATGTAGCAGATTACCGCGTATTTATTAAACCAGCAATGGAGCGTATTTTTGCAGAAGTTCGTACGATGGGTGTACCGATGATTATGCACGGCGTAGGAGCTGCACACTTAGTAAATGAATGGCACGACTTACCGCTTGATGTAGTAGGCTTAGATTGGCGCTTACCGATCGAAGAGGCACGCACGCGTGGTGTTCATAAGGCGGTCCAAGGTAATATGGATCCTTCATTCTTACTTGCGCCATGGTCTGTTATTGAAGAACATGTAAAAGGTATTTTAGATCAAGGGATGAAACAGCCAGGTTATATCTTTAACTTAGGACACGGTGTATTCCCGGAAGTAAATCCAGATACATTAAAACGTTTAACTACATTTATTCATGAATACTCTAAAGGGCAGTTAGCGAAGTAAAGGAGCATTGCTGTATGAAAAAGAAAATTGGTTTGCTTGTAATGGCATATGGAACGCCATATAAAGAAGAAGATATTGAACGTTACTATACACATATTCGTAGAGGAAGAAAGCCAACTCCTGAAATGCTGGAAGATTTAACAGAGCGTTACCGTGCAATTGGTGGTATTTCTCCTTTAGCTACTATTACATTAGAGCAAGCTAAAAAATTAGAACAGCGTTTAAATGAAGTACAAGATGAAGTCGAGTACCATATGTATCTTGGCTTAAAACATATTGAACCGTTTATTGAAGACGCGGTGAAAGATATGCATAACGATGGTATACAAGATGCAATCGCACTTGTTCTTGCGCCGCACTATTCTACATTTAGCGTGAAATCATACGTTGGACGAGCACAAGAAGAAGCTGAGAAACTTGGAAACTTAACAATTCACGGTATTGATAGCTGGTATAAAGAACCGAAATTCATCCAGTACTGGGTTGATGCAGTGAAAGGTATATATAATAGTATGTCAGACGCAGAGCGTGAAAAAGCAGTATTAATCGTATCTGCACATAGCTTACCAGAAAAAATTATTGCAATGGGCGATCCATACCCAGATCAATTAAATGAAACAGCTGACTATATTGCAAGAGGTGCTGAAGTAGCAAACTATGCAGTAGGTTGGCAAAGTGCAGGAAACACACCAGATCCTTGGATTGGTCCAGATGTACAAGATTTAACGAGAGAATTAAATGAAAAGTACGGTTATACTTCATTCGTATACGCACCAGTTGGATTTGTTGCAGAACATTTAGAAGTTTTATATGACAACGACTTTGAGTGCAAAGTTGTAACAGATGAAATTGGCGCGAAATATTATCGTCCAGAAATGCCAAATGCATCAGACGCATTTATTGACTCTTTAACAGATGTTGTATTAAAGAAAAAAGAATCTGTATTGTAAGAAGAAAGGGGGAGCCTGCTTGAGGAAAAAAGTTGTAATTATCGGCGGTGGCATCACAGGATTAACAACAATGTATAACTTACAAAGAGATATTCATGACAAGAACTTGCCGATTGATACATTACTGATAGAAGCATCGGGTAAACTTGGCGGGAAAATTCAAACCGTTCGAAAAGATGGATTTACAATTGAACGCGGCCCGGATTCTTTCTTAGCACGAAAAGAAAGTGCAGCTAGATTAGTGAAAGAATTAGGTCTTGGCGATGAACTTGTAAAGAATCAGGCCGGTCAATCATTTATCCTCGTAAACAATCGGTTACATAAAATGCCGAGCGGATCAATGATGGGAATTCCAACGCAAATTACGCCGTTTCTATTTTCCGGGCTATTCTCCCCAATTGGTAAACTAAGAGCTGGTTTTGATCTATTAATGCCGAGATCCAAGCCAGTATCTGACCAATCACTCGGGCATTTTTTCAGGCATCGCCTCGGCAACGAAGTGGTTGAAAATTTAATCGAACCATTACTATCGGGTATTTATGCAGGAGATATTGATGAAATGAGCTTAATGTCAACATTTCCGCAAATGTATCAAATTGAGCAGAAACATCGCAGTATTTCACTCGGCATGCGTACGCTTGCTCCGAAAGAAGAGAAAACTGAACCGAAAAGAGGAATCTTTCAAACAGTGAAAACAGGTTTAGAATCTATCGTAGAATCTCTTGAATCAAAGATGCATGAAGGTACGATAATAAAGGGAACTCGCATTGAAAAAGTTGCAAAACAGGGTGATGGCTATGCGATTACTCTTAGTAACGGAAAAGAAATAGAAGCGGACGCGGTCGTAGTGGCAAGCTCACATAAAGTATTGCCGTCTATGTTTGCGCAGTACAAGCAGTTTCGTTTCTTCCGCAACATTCCATCCACATCAGTTGCGAATGTGGCAATGGCTTTCCCGAAATCAGCCATTCAGCGCGATATTGATGGCACAGGGTTTGTCGTATCTCGAAATAGTGATTACACAATTACAGCATGTACGTGGACACATAAAAAATGGCCACATACAACGCCAGAAGGAAAAATGCTACTTCGTTGTTACGTTGGACGACCTGGTGATGAAGCAGTTGTAGAACAAACAGAAGAGGAACTCGTGGAGCTTGTACTAGAAGACTTACGAAAGACGATGGATATTACAGAGGATCCAGAGTTTACAGTCGTAAGCCGCTGGAAAGAAGCAATGCCCCAATATACAGTAGGCCATAACGAGCGAATGAAGAAACTCACAACATTTATGGAAAAAGAGTTGCCAGGTATATACTTGGCAGGTAGTTCCTACGCTGGTTCTGGTCTTCCGGACTGTATTGATCAAGGTGAGAAAGCGGCAAAGCGTGTGCTAGCTCATTTGGAGAAAGTAATGGATACGGAATTAATCGCACAATAAAGTGAAACGCCTTCAATCACATTGAAGGCGTTTTGTTACTTATTCACCAATAAACATATATAAGTTATTTGGCTTTATAACGGCATCTCCTGCATAAATAACCCATTCTGTTAAGTTATCAAAATCTAAATGATAACTATTTCCTTTACTCATATCTTCTATAAAATATGGTTCGTTAATGAGTATCCCTTGAATGAAGTCTTCCGTAATGTTTTGCATTTCAAACCACATATGTTCACTTTTTCCCTCTTCGTAGGAGACACCAAACTTAGCGAGGAAACGAAAATCTTCATTTGATTGTTCAATGTGAAAAATGTTGCTGAAATACCCGAAAGTATTCTTTGCATTATAAGCCATACGATCGGTTTCACTATTTGTTTTATAGAACATAAGCCCTGAAGCTTCCTCATGTTCTTTGAAAAAGCTTTCGATACATTCTTCTGAAGTATTGAATTGGAATAAGAGAACGGATGGAGATTGATGGTATTCATCTCGATCATCCATACCTCCTAAGAATGTGTCTTGTGCATCAATTGGCTGTAGCTTTACTTCTTCATCCTCGATTGAAGATAATTGATCTATACTCGTTTTATGCCCAATATAAGATAATCCTTTTTCCCACGGAACAGCTACTGTATGTATAGAGCCTTGCTGACTATGCGCGATAACGATAGGCTCATTCATAGGGACTTGTCCATTCTCAACGGCATTATTCGCAAATGTTTGAAAGAGGTCACCAATGCCGTAATAGGAAGAAATGCGATTTGGAATAATTAATTCTATTTCTGTTACGCCTGCTCTTAAAAGGCCATGTGTATGAAACCAATATTGCGTAGGCTCACCTTCTTTATCGTCCTCATAAACAGAATGAATAACGTATAAGTCAGGAATGTCAGGTAATAATTCATTTTCAACGTGATATTCAATATAGCTTCTAGATATTACTTTCATTGCGGCACTTGAATCAATCACAAATAATAAATCTGGGGCGAGGTTCCATAAAAACTGTAACTGCTGGAAAAAGCAGCCCAGCACATCGCCTACAAATAGCGTACGAGTAAAAATTTCAGTGCCATAAGCAGCATCTTCAAAATGACGATCTACAATTGTAGCATCTTGTCTATTGTACATTTTATATTCTTCTGGGTCATTCGCTTCATCAATATGTAGCTCATACGGTATGATTGTTTCATCCATATGTAACTCAACAATAAGACTTATCTCATCACTATAAACAATTTTTAATTCATCAACTTTAGTAGAGATAGTTTCTAGCCGCTGTTTTAACTGCTCAATTGTAATTCTAGTAGGTATAACGGCAATCATATCTGAAAAATGACGTTCTAATGTTCCATTCATAGCTGCGCGGTATGTTTCTGTTTGCACTTCCATCCAATCACTCCTATTCAAATGAATCCATTTTACATGCCAATGAACTTTCGATATTTTCTGTTTTCTCTCTCTCTAACATTATAGAGTGCATTCGTACAAGCTTTCAAATTATTATTTTGTATTATAGTTTGAAAGCTTGTAAATTAAATAAATTTTTTGTAAAACTTGTCGAAATATCATTCTATATAACGAATCATTTGATATGATAGACATGCTGAGAAAATATGAAATAGAGAGAGGAAAATGGCTGTGAAGAAATTGTTAAGTGTCTTTTTATCATTCATACTATTGCTTTCATTTACTGGAACTTTAGTACAAGCAGAAGAAACTACTTCTATGTCAGTAGAAAAAGCAATTCAAGTATTTAAGCAGCAAGGGAAAACAAAGGGGATAGTAGAAGGATACATTGTTGGGTATACGCAAAGTCCTTCTAAATACACGAAAGATCCAGCAAAGTTTGATGATACAAACGTAGCAATTGCGGATTCGCCAAATGAAACGAATCCAGACAAAATTATGCCTGTGCAGTTGCCAAAAGGCGATGTGAGAGCGGCAGTAAACGTGAAAGATCATCCTGAAAATATCGGGAAGAAAGTTAGTTTAACAGGGACGCTTGAATTATATTTTAGTAGCCCAGGTTTAAAATCGGTAATAGCTCATAAGTTTCAAGGGGAAGGACAAAACCGTGTTAGCGAAGTAGTAGCTTCACCTAGTGGCGGAGAAGTTGCGAAGGGTACAGCGGTAACATTAACAACGAATACAGAAGGAGCAGCAATCTACTATACGTTAGATGGCTCTAACCCTACAAATAAAAGTGTTCGTTATAACGGACAAATTATAGTGAATGAAAATAGTGTGATTAAAGCAATTGCAGAGAAAGAAGGGCTTACTTCTTCAGCGATTTCCACATTTTCATTTATTATCGTAAACAATGAACAGGTTCGTATTCATGATATTCAAGGAAAATCACATGTTTCACCTTACAACGGGAAGAAAGTATACAATGTGGAAGGCGTTGTAACAGCACTTGATAAAAATGGTTTTTATATAGAAGACAATCAGCCAGATAATGATCCAGCTACTTCAGAAGGTATGTATGTATACAAAAAAGATGCGAATGTAGCAGTAGGAGATCTTATTCAAGTTGATGGAGTAGTAGAAGAATATGTTGGGCCTGGATATGCAGAAAGGTTTGACACAGACTTAACGACGACGGAAATTAAAGCGAGCCGCGTTGCTGTAATCGCAAAAGATCAAGCTTTACCAGCACCGATTGTACTTGGAGAAAACGGTGTGAAAATTCCTGATCAAATTATCGATAATGATGCATTTGGTTTATTTGATCCAAATGAAGATGCAATCGATTTTTATGAAAGCATAGAAGGTATGCGCGTTACGATGCCAACGCCAAAAATTATTGCACCTCAGAAAAACGGGAACTTATATGTAACAGTGAAAAATGGCGGAGATAAAGTCGTAACGAAATATGGCACACCTGTATTAGATGAAAATCAATTAAACCCAGAGCGTCTTTCTGTAAAAGTACCTCGTGATTATGTAGCAAAAGTAGGAGATACTTTCACTGGAGATATAACAGGAGTAGTCGGATATGATTACGGTTCGTTCCGCATTGCGCCAATAACGGAATTACCATCTGTAGTAGACGGCGGATTTAAGCAAGTAGGGGCAAATATTCAGCCGCGTCTTGATAAGCTAACAGTTGCTACATATAACATTGAAAACTTCTCGGCGAATAAAAAAGAAACAACAGATGAAAAAGTAAAAGCGTTAGCGTATTCTATTAAATACAATTTAAAAATGCTAGATATTATCGGTGTAGAGGAAATGCAAGATAATAACGGAACGATTAATGACGGTACAACAGATGCTTCATTAAGTGCAAAACGTATCATTGATGCAGTGCTAGAAATTCGCGGGCCAAAGTATGAGTATGTAGAAATTGCTCCGCATAATAATCTAGACGGGGGAGCGCCAGGAGCGAATATTCGCGTCGGTTTCTTCTACAACCCATCACGCGTGAAATTAGCTGCAGTACCGAAGTTACTTGATAAAAATGTCGTTCGCATTGGAGACGAAAACCCATTATTTGAAAGTACACGTAAACCACTTGCAGCAGAATTTACATTCCAAGGACAAAACGTTGTCGTCGTTGCTAATCACTTAAACTCAAAACTAGGAGATGCAACGCCATTTGGAAAAGTGCAGCCGCTCGTATTAAAGAGTGAAGAAAAACGAGTTCAATTAGCACAAGAAGTAAACAATTTCGTACAAGGTATTCAGAAAAAGAATACAAATGCACCAGTTGTTGTGTTAGGGGATATGAACGATTTCGAATTCGCTAAACCATTAAAAACATTAGAAGGAACAAACTTAAAAAATATGTTAAACACAGTGCCGAAAGAGAACCGCTACACGTACATCCATGAAGGAAATGCACAAGTGTTAGACCATATTTTAGTAACAAACAACATCGCACCACACACAATTGTAGATCCAGTACACTTAAACTCAAACATTATGAAAGAACATGGACGTGTAAGTGACCACGACCCAGTACTTGCTCAAATTGATTTGAAGAAAGCTTCTTAAATCGTTGTAAAAAACGCTTAGAAATATACTAAGCGTTTTTTATATTATTAGGGATTTTTATGGTAAAATAGATTGAATATTCACTTTTTAATACTGAGAGGTGTAGACATATGGTAGCCCAACTAAACGGGAAATTCATCAATCAACTAGCGATTTTTTTTAGCATACTTATAATAATTAAGTTTCTAGCTGATGTAACAGGTGTTACGCAATCGCTAGGTATGTATTATTCAGGCATGTTAAGCAAAAACATCGCTTATACAGCATTCGGTCTATCAGTGATTTTTACTATATTGGGTATTAAAAAGGAATTGAGTAAATATGCAATTATTTCGCTATGCTTGGCGATAGGAATTCAAATTATATATGCAGTAGTTTTTGTAGTTTTATGGATGTTGGCAGGGACACCGTAAATTTTATAAATAGAAAAGCCTGTACTTACTAAAGGTTTTTCTATTTTTTATTAAGTAAAATGATACCCAAACCATTTTTATAAAATTCATGGCAAAGCCAATCGAATATTTCGTCTTTAGGGAGGCGACGATGCAAGTACAAACAAATGGGAAATTAATAAATCAGCTTGCAATTTTTTTTAGTACGATTGTCATGCTCCAATTTGTAGCAGATGTAACAGGACTTACTCAAAATTTAGACCTTACGTATAACTTAATCAATACAGAAGCTTCTTACATAACGTTTAGTTTGGCAGTCATTTTTACTTTGATAGGTGCAAAGAGAGAACGAAGTAAATATGCAATTATTTCATTATGTTTAGTTTTAGGTAGTAAAGCGATTTACTTTGTAGCGGTTGTTATTTTATGGGGATTGGCAAGTATGCCGTGAAGGGAAAGATAATAATAAGAGCGTAATTCCCTANNTAGGGAATTACGCTCTTATTCATTCAATCATTTAGTCTGAAATTACTTGAAATGATTTTCTGCAACGATCTCTTTTTTGCAGTCTTCTTCTATATTTTTTTCTATCCCGCTTTACTCCTTGTATATACATAAGTAAGCTAACGAAAAGGAAGAAAGCACATTGCATCAATAAAATGTATGGTGACATGCCTTGCAATGGTTGTTTCGGATCATATAAATGAATAGGTGCTCCGCCTATTGAAGGAAGTATTGTATTTAGCAGGACGTACGGGATGGAGGCAGCCGCGAATGGAAAGAGAATCGCCATATAGTCCTTTTGTGACCATACCGATGCAGCAAGTCCTAAAAGGGCCATTAAACCTGCAAATAAAAAATTAATCCCTATATATACAGTAATGTAAGTGAGAGGCGCATCGAAATATAGGTTTGCGAACATTCCCTCATCATTTATGATGCCTGAACCAGCCGTAGGTGTTCCGTCTGGAATGGTTAATTTGCAAAATAATAACGATAAAATGAATGGAAGCGTATAAAGAAATCCTCCGCAAAAAAACGTAACGATATATTTCGCTACTGAATAAGGAAAGAGAGAAATCCCCCTACTCACAAATGGTTTAAAACCATCTGACTTATCCGAATTGTAACTTGTACTAAAGGGGAAACTCGCAATAACTGGCATTAATAATAAATAAACATCCATTTCATTGTCGCGAAATCCAATCCATTTTATATCCGTTGATATAGGACCATTCGCTGCGTCTCCTAAATAACGAATGACATAATAATAGTGATAAATACAAATAAGAACGAATCCACTAAACATCATAATTAAAGAAATACGACTACAAAAAGCTTGCTTTATATTTAAACGAAGCGCACGCATCATGACTGAAAAAGCCTCCACTATTTTGATAAACTTGTCTATTTTCTATATTACTATTAAATGTAAGGATTTTCTTGTTTTTTTATTTGATTATTTGAAAAAAGGGAAATTTGTTGTCGTTAAGTAAGGTTTAACTGTATATCTTAAGAACGCCTTTTCCTTTTCTCTTTTCTTCTGATACACTATGGACAGTATGATATAACTTGACTGGAATTTTTTTATACTGGAAATAATAAAAAAGAGAACTTGTATACAATGTAAGCGTGTGGTAATATCAAAGATGTACTGATTGACTATATTATCCAATTGGTCATTTTTGGAGGTGACGATGTGGCGATAGATCGAAAACGTTCTATTATTGAAGCTGCAACAAAGTCTTTTTCAGCGTTCGGCTATAAAGCAACAACGATGGATCAAGTAGCGAAATTAGCGAATGTAGGAAAAGGAACGATTTATACTTTTTTCAAAAATAAAGAAGAGCTATTTGGTGAAATTATTTCTAATTTAATTACAGAAATGAAGCAAGTTGCAGAAAATGCAATTCGTTCAGATGTTTCATTTTTTGAAAATGTACATAGAGCATTATATAGCATATTAGAATTCAGAAAAGAACATCAGCTCATGATTAAGTTAATTCAAGAAGAGCGCGATATGGGAACGAAAGAAGTACAAGAAGTGATGCAACAAGTAGATGTGGAAATTGTTTCTTTCATTCAATCGTATTTAAAGATTGCGATTGATAAAGGTGAAATTAGCAAATGTGATCCAGAAATTACAGCATTTATTATGCTTCGCTTATACGTATCGCTTATTTTTGATTGGGAAAAAAATCATGAACCGCTAGAAAAAGAGAAAATTGCAGAATTATTTGAACTTTATTTATTAAGAGGATTGTCAAACTAAGATAATCCTTTTATTATTATAAAAAAGTGACCGATTAAACAAAGTGGTCATATATTTGTTTTAGGGAGGGATAATAGAAATATTCATTTCATAGTAAGGAACAGTTGCATAGTATAAATTCGGGGATAAGGCATATGTATGAATAGGTATAGCCTTTTTATTTGTGAGAAAATGACTAAATGAACAATTTGGTCATTCAGAAAAGGGGTAGAAATGATGAAAGGAAATCAGTTACTTCGTAAAGAGTTCACACAAATTATAAAAAGTAAAAAAATATTAATTCCAATTATCGCAGTTTTATTCGTACCGGTTTTATATGCGGGTATGTTTTTATGGGCCTTTTGGGATCCGTATAAACAGTTAGATGATTTACCAGTGGCGGTAGTCAATTTAGATAAAGGTGCAGTATTTGATGGGAAACCAATTGAGGTCGGAAAAGGGCTTGTTGATAAATTAAAAGATAATACAAGTTTCAAATGGGAATTTGTCAGTGAAAAAGAAGCGAAAAAAGGAATGGAAGGCAGAAAGTATTACATGTTAGTACGCATTCCAGATGACTTCTCAAGTAACGCTACAACGTTATTAAAAGATGATCCAAAACCATTAAACTTAGAATACATTCCAAACGAAAGCTTAAACTTCCTATCTTCACAAATTGGTGGAACAGCCATTGAAAAAATTAAAGGTGAAGTATCAAGTACGTTAACGAAAACATATGCAGAGAAAATGTTTGATTCCATTCAAGACGTCTCAAAAGGATTAGCAGATGGAGCGGAAGGGGCAAATAAACTACATGACGGATCAAGTGAGCTGCATGATGGTTCAAGTAAAGTGACGAATGGCCTTCATACACTTCAAGGGAAGTCTGGGGAGATGAAGGATGGGGTTCAGAAATTAGCAGATGGATCTAATAAGTTACAAGATGGCTTCGGAAAAGTGACAGCAGGTTTAAATACGTTAAATGGCAAAACTGGTGAAATGCAGATAGGTATGAGGAAGTTATTAGACGGCTCCGGAAAAGTAACGAACGGTTTAAATACGTTAAATAGCAAAACGGGTGAAATGCAAAAAGGAATTGGTGAATTGCGTGATGGATCTGAGAAAGTAACGAACGGTTTGAGCATATTGGTAAGTAAAACAGGTGAATTAAAAACAGGAACAACTGAACTATCAAATGGTATGGAAAAACTTGCGGGAGGGCAAAGTCAATTAGAGAAAGGTTCTCAAGAAATACAAAAGGGTTTGCAAGAGTTAAATAATAAAGTACAAAACTCTGTTGCAGGATTAGAGGAAATGCAGTTGAAAGTTCCTGCTATATTGAATACAGTAAATGAGAAAATAGATGGTGCTGGGGCGAATGTAAATCAGTTAAATGAATTTACGCAATCAACAGCAGGAGATGCAAAAACAGCAGCGCAAGAGGTAGCGAATTTACAAAAACAAATTGAAAGTTTACCGAAAGAGTATCAAGAGCAGTTACAACCATTCATAACAAGTGTCGTAAAAAGTACAACGACAGTTCAGCAAAAAGCTGCCGGAGTAGCAGGTGGAACAAATAAATTAAATGAAGAAGTAAAACAATTAAAAGGTGAAATCGGTGAAAAGACAAGTGGAATGCAAAGCAAAATGCCGAATCCGGAAGATGTAGGAAATTTAACGAGTGGTATTAAACAATTAACGAATGCACAAAACGAATTTGTAAGTAAGTTTCATGGATTAGGTGAAGGATTAGGTAATGCTAAAGTAGGTGCAGATAGATTGAAAAACGGATCAGGACAATTAATTGATGGGGTAAATCAATTGTTTGATGGATCTGGAAAGGTAACAGAAGGCTTAGGAACATTATCTGCAGGAGCAAACCAAATGGCAGGTGGAGTAAATCAATTAGCAGATGGATCAAGCCAAGTAACCGGTGGTTTAGGTACATTATCTGTAGGAGCAAACCAAATGGCAGGTGGAGTAAATCAATTAGCAGATGGATCTAATCAAGTAACAACTGGCTTAGGTACTCTAAATGGTGGTCTAAATCAAATGTCAACTGGCTCAACCCAGCTAATCGACGGCGTAAATAAACTAGCAGACGGATCAGGGAAAGTAACGGATGGCCTCGTAAAGGTAAACGATGGTTCAGTTGAACTTGCTGAGAAACTTGGCGAAGGGGCAGAGAAAACTGGTGAAGTGAAGGGGACGGATAAAACGTACGATATGTTTGCAAGTCCTGTAAAAGTGAAGACGGAGAAAATGGCGGAAGTTCCAAACTATGGAACTGGATTTACACCATATTTCTTATCACTCGGTTTATTTGTTGGGGCATTACTCTTATCAATCGTATATCCATTACGCGATACAGTAGGCGTTCCGAAATCAGGATTTAGTTGGTTTCTTAGTAAGTTTGGCGTGTTACTATCAGTTGGCATTATTCAAGCGGTAGTAGCAGATGTTATATTACTATACGGATTAGGTGTAGAAGTACAAAGTATTCCATATTTCATACTCTTTAGCATCGTTACAAGCTTAGCGTTTATCGCATTAATTCAATGTTTAGTAACAGCATTCGGTGATGCAGGGCGTTTCATCGCCATCATCACATTAATTATTCAGCTTACAACAAGTGCCGGAACATTCCCGTTAGAATTGATTCCGAAGTTTTTACAACCATTCAATGCTTGGTTGCCGATGACATACTCTGTATCAGGATTGAAAGCAGTTGTATCAAGCGGAGACTTTAACTTCATGTGGCAAAACGTAGGAGTACTCATGATTTTCATCGTTGTATTATCACTTGGAACGATTGCCGCATTAACTTGGATGCACAAACGACAATTTAGAAATATTGAGGAAAATCAATCGATTGAAGCGTAAATAAGGAGCATAAAAAAGCACCGAAATGGTGCTTTTTTTATTAGTTTTGTTTTATTGGTTGAGAAAGTTCATTTGTTTTTCTGTTTTTACGGAACAAGTATATAACAATACTTATAAGAATAATTGTAGCTACAATCCAAACAAATGGACCATATTTTTCAGCAAAAGTATACAGTTTCATATTACTAGCAATGTCCTCTTTTGTTTTTCCTACTAGAATTTCAGAACCACGATACCCTTCAATGGTATCCCCCTTTTTTATGCCAAAAATAAGAGTGTCTGATTTGTTTTCTATTCCCGTATATCGGTATCCTTTACCTTTAATTGTTAATTGAGTATCATCCTTTTTTAGTGAGTAATCTTCGATAGAAATATTTTTTCCTGAAAGTGTAATTGGTTCCATCGAAAAACGGATTTCTTTTAATACAGGAAGAACCTCATTGTTTAGTAAGAGATGCTTTGCAATATGTTGCTCTGTATCAATGTTTATCCAATTTGCTTTTCGGCGTTTATACGTATTAATTTCAAGGAGTGCGAATTCTTTATTTTGAAGTTTTTCCTCTGTAATAGGTTGCGCAGTAGTTAATGCTCCTTTTAATAAAATCACACCGTCTTTTGCAGATTGAAATGAAGAGACTTCTTTCGTTTCTTTTAATGTATTAATAGCACTTCTATAATCTTCTTTTCCTAAAAGAACAGCTCCTGTATGTACGGTTAAAATAAGATATAGAATGCTTACTACTATAATAGCTTTTTTCACTATGTACCCTCCAAAGTATGTATAAGTTAATTGTAACATAATTTACCATTTTTAATTTATTAATTCGAATAATAGGTTGCAAATGTGAAAGTGGTAAGTCAGTTTAAAGAAAGTGTGGATGAGAGGAGTAAAAATGAAAAGGAAGTTTAGGTATAAGAAAGGTGTATAACTGCACTTAAAGTGGATAAAATATTTTCTTCATAACGTAATAGTTATTTTGTATTCTCTAATATTATCCTTTTTATTTGTAATACATTCTATAAAGATATTATTATATCGAGAAAGACCATACACCAAATATGCAACATTGCATATTTGGTGTATGGTCTTTTGAATGTTACTCGTCGTCGTTATTACTTCCAAAGGAGCATCTTTTCTGTAGTTCGGATATGAATTTTTCAGGATCTTTCGGTGAGATTTTTACACTTCCCAAAGCCCCCGATGTGTAAAAAATCTCATAACAATCTTTGGAAGAGAGAATACGATAACCAACTAAAATGTTATCTGTTTTTGAGATTTTCGTTATATGACCGTACGGAATCTTACTTCGAAATGGACCACCTTTCACGAATAAGTAATCTTCATAGAATGTATATGTAATTGAAAAGGAGCACCATAATAGGAAGCCAGAAGATAGAAAGAAAATAGATAGTAGAATGTATGCATCTGTTGTAGTAGCTTCATCATCAAATATGAGAGGAAGTATTGTTACAATGCCAGTGGTGAAAATAGCGAAACTGATGATAGATAAGAAGAATGTATCCATTTTAGAGTGAAATGTCATTTGTAACCCTCCTTTCCTTAATTTTACCATGTTTCATATATAGGGCTAAATAAAAGGACAGGAATTGCAACCATTTGAACAGAAGTATAGTACATAGGAGCTGATATGATGAAAGGAAATCTTACTTATTATTTTATCTTAAATCCGCTAATCATCTTTCTTGTTTACGCCCTTTCACCTATCTTGTTTCATAAAGAAAAATATATAAATATGAAAGATGCACTAGGAATACTTGCAGTTTACTATGTGCTAATTAGCGGGTATTACTTTGTGGATGTTATAAGTAAAAGAATGAAGAAGGATAGTAAAGACAAACGATAAATTTTATGGCATGAAAACCGATGGAGGACAACAAAATGACTGAAAGTGAAATGAAATTCAGGGATACGACGATTCGTAACTTTTTTGATAAAGAGGGCCGCCTAAAATCGATTCCAGGTCAAAAGAAGAAAAAACTAGTACTGTTAGAACATCTAATTAGCAAATTAAACGCTGAAAATCAATATACGGAAAAAGAAATGAATACATTCATAAAACAATATCATGATGATTTTTGTACGATTAGACGCGAGTTTATTGTACACGGGTTTATGGATCGAGAGGATAATATGTATCATATAAATGGGAGAGAGGTTTGGGCGAAGTGGGAGGAGTTATAAATGTAATGAGGAAGGGGAATTTTCTTGCAAGCTAGTAGTCTTATACGTGAAGAGATTTCGGGAAAACCATCAATTTTAGGGATATTCACTTCGCCAACAGTGCAATTTAAAAGGATGAAGAATCAAAGAAATATACTTCTACCACTTGTACTTTTAATAGTACTAATTATAATTTCAAGTGCTTTCATGTCATGGAATACTTTAAACAATCCTGCGCTTAGTATGTTTCATGATAAAACGGGATTTACGGTACCAAAATATATAACTTTCTTTACTACATTTGGGGTTTCCGTAGTCAGTGGGATCGTAGCCTTATTTTTTGCGCCTATATTCTATAAAAACATTATGATTTTTTTCGGGGTTGATATTACCTATAAAGAAACATTTCCTATCATTATTTATGCTTCGTTTGTATTACGATTAGGGATGATTTTAAACGGATTCATTGCATTGTCTCTAAATGGATATGAGATATCTTATACGAGTTTAGGGGCAATAGCAACGGATAATATGGTTTTGCATACAATCGCTCAAAGAATAGATATATTTAATATTTGGTATTACATTTTATTAGGCATCGGTTTGAAAACGATAACAAATTTACATAAGGAGAAACTTATTCCACTTATTATTGTCCTTTTCGTTTTCACTAGTTTATTAGCGAGTATGGCTGGATTTATGCAGGAAATATCTAAAACGTAAAGATATATGGGAAGTAGAAATATAAAGGTGGTTTGGATATAGACCAAACCACCTTTTATCATTTTTTATACTAAAACTTTTGTCTCCAGTCTGTCTTTTTGACGAAGATGATGTGCAAAATGCATAGAAATAAGCTGGAACCACTCTGCTGCATGTAAGTAACCAAGCCCAGGGTGCTTTACTTTACAATCACTTGGAATAGAAGAAAGTGTTGGCTCAATATCTTTAACAACTGCAATTAATTCTAGAATACGTTTTTGTATTTCTTCTTTATTAGAGGGATTTCCAGGTGTATATCCAGGATGATTTGGTACTTTGATTTGTATATTTGGAAAAGCACCAAGTTCATATACTTTTTCACCCATATCCGTTTTCTTGTTTGTTGCTGATGGTGTTTCATTTTTACATTTCGCAATGGCATCTAACTGCATATATGTAGAGGCAATTAAATGATTATACATTTGACCAAGAGACCATTCTTCGCTAGACGGCTTCGTCCTAAATTGTTCTATAGAGTACTTTTCTAATTCCTCTATGTAGTACGTTGCTAACTCTTCAAATTTCTTCATATCACTAACTCCTTTTTATGAAAATGTATTTGTTACTACCTACTATAAAGAAGTAATGCTGACAACATTATGTCAGTAGTGAAATGCAAAAATTAAAGTTGTAACATTTTCTTTGCTTCATCACGGATTTTTTCAGATAGAACGCTTGGCTCAAGTACTTGCACTTGGCTTCCCCAGCTCAATACCCATTGAAACACTTCATCTATGTTTCTTGATTTCAAAAAGACGTGAAAACCATCATTTCTATGTTCGTATGAATCTATAAAGAAGTATCGTGATTCAATAATTTTATGTGCAATATGGGATGGGAATAATAAATGAATCATCACAGTACGGTTGCTCTCAGGCTGATATTTTTGCAAAGAAAAGTCTTCGGGTTTTATAAAGAATTCTTGTTCTTGTTGTAGTCCATCCATTCGATCTAAACGGAAATTACGTATTTGTTTTCGAAGTAAACAATGAGCAACGATGTACCAAATTCCTGAAATATTGACTAAGCCGTAAGGATGAACGGTCCGTTTTATTTTTGTAGTTTCTCTCGGTTTCAGATAAGAAAAAGAGATAGCCTGTTCTTTTTGAATAGCTTCTTGCAATAGGAGAATTTGATTTTCCAGCTTCTCTTGTTCAGATTGCTGATGTGAAAATATAGGAGAAAGGAAACGAAAAGTTCCTCGTAATTCCTGGGCTTTCTTTTGTTGATCAGTAGGGAGGATAACCTCAAGTTTCTCTTTTGCTGATCGTGCATGTACAGAAAAAGAAGAAGTGAATGTTTTCTCGATATAATCACCGCCTAATAAAAGAGTAACAGCCTCTTCAGGCGTAAGTTGAATGGGTGGTAGGAAATAACCATCCATTAATGAGTAGCCGTGGCCGGGCATGGCGAAAAGTGGGACGCCAGATTCACTAAGTGCATCCATATCTCGATAAATCGTTCTTATACTTGTCTCAAATTTTTCCGCTAAGCTTTGTGCTGTAACAGTTTGTCTTCTTTGTAATTCAATTAATATAGCTAATAAACGATCCGTCCGATTCATGAAATATCTCCTTTTATCTTTAATAAATATGCCTCCTGTAAACTTCTAAAACTAATATAAATTTCCCTTCCATTAACATACTTTTCCCTATGTATAATATTAATATAGTAAAATCATAACAACCGATATTGCAGTTTCCAATAATATACTATATAATCAATTTAAGAAAACGTTTTCATGCAAAGGGGGAGAATTTCGTGTCGACTATAGAGGACGTGGCGAAATTAGCGGGGTTATCAAGGACAACGGTTTCTAGGGTGATTAATAATCATCCATATGTTTCAGATGAGAAGAAAAAAAGGGTTCAATTAGCAATGAAGCATTTAGGCTTCGTTCCTAATTCTGCGGCGAGAAGGCTTCGTAAACAAAAGACGGAAACAATTGCGGTGCTAGTTCCAAGGATTACAAATCCTTTCTTCAGTAGATTTATCGAAGCAATCGAGATTGCTGCTTCTGAACATAAATATAAACTGATTATTTGTCAAACAAGATATTTACCGGAAAAAGAGATGGAGTATTTACAATTATTATCTACGAAACAAGTAGATGGGATTATTCTATGTTCACTAGAAAATCAGTGGGAAGATGTAGAGCCATACTTACAGCACGGTCCAATCGTGTTATGTAATGAATATATTGAGGAAGCAAATGTTCCAACAGTGAAGTTTGATCATGCGCAAGGAGCATACATAGCTGCTAAGCATGTGTTAGAACAAGGATATCGTAATCTTATTTTTTGCCGTGGAAACGAAACCAAAGTCGTTAGTCAACAGCGAAAAATGGGCTTTTTACGTGCCATAACAGAGAAGAGCCGCCAAGTAGAAGCGATTGATTTTCTTGAAAACGCTTTCTCTTGGGAAGACGGAAAACGCATATTCCATGAAGTATTAAAGGACAAAAAAAATCCTACCGCGATTTTGGCAGGAGGCGATGAAGTAGCAGCTGGAATTATTTCAGAGGCGAAGCGCCATGACTGGAGCATTCCAGATGATCTCGCTGTTATCGGTTTTGATAATCAAATTTTATCACAGATTACAGAGCCAGGTATTACGACAATTGAACAGCCAATCGATGAGATGGCCCGAAAAGTTGTCGACTTGATGATGGATAAAATCCATACGAAAAATTATCGAAAAAAAGAATTGTATGAGTTTGAACTGGAGCTCTTGGTGAAAGGTTCAACGATGAAGGATACGATGTTATTAGCCTAGTAGACTATGTCTGCTAGGTTTTTTCTGTTCACAAACTACTATTCTTCGTGAACGCAGTCATCACATTTGTTATGGTATGCTTCGTGCTGCTCATCAATTTCTTTCCCGCAGTGCGCACAAGTTTTCGTCGGTAAATTTCTGAAAAACTCCATTGGTTGATCGATCATGTCAATCCCTCCATTTCCATTTCTTACTATCATTGTATTAGTACAAAAAATAAAAGTCAACAACTGTTTTATAACAAAATTGAAAATTAATGAAAAAGTTTAGGAAATGGATTATAGTTAACAATGTAGAATGTAAGTGAAACATGCATTCCTACTCGGTTTTAGAAAGGATGGATACATATGAAAATGACTGTTGTCGGCTTTTGGGGCGGCTTTCCAGAAGCGGGAGAAGCAACGTCGGGGTATTTGTTTGAACACGATGGTTTTCGTTTGCTTGTAGACTGTGGTAGTGGTGTACTAGCACAGCTTCAAAAATATATAACACCATCTGATATAGATGCAGTTGTACTTTCGCATTATCATCACGATCATGTTGCAGACATTGGGGTATTGCAATATGCGAGATTAATTACGAGTGCGACAAAGGAACAACTACCGGAATTACCAATATACGGTCATACGTTTGACGAGAATGGATTCCGTTCTTTAACGCATGAACCACATACGAAAGGAATCGCGTACAATCCAGAAGAAACACTTCAAGTTGGACCGTTCTCCATTTCATTCTTAAAAACTGTTCATCCTGTTACATGTTTTGCGATGCGCATTACCGCTGGTAATGACGCTGTAGTATATAGCGCTGATTCCAGTTATATTCCTGAATTTATTCCATTCACGAAAGATGCTGATCTTTTCATTTGTGAGTGTAATATGTATGCACATCAAGAGGCTGCAAAGGCAGGGCATATGAATAGTACAGAAGTAGCAAGTATTGCGAAAGATGCGAATGTAAAAGAACTTTTATTAACGCACTTACCGCATACAGGCAACCCATCTAATTTAGTAACAGAAGCAAAACAAATTTTCAGTGGCCATATTACGCTAGCGCATAGTGGCTACGTATGGAACTCATGAGGTGATACGATGTTATTTATTGATAATAAAGGAATTACAGATCCTAGAATAAACTTAGCAATTGAAGAATATTGTGTGAAGAATTTAGATATTAACGAAACATATTTACTGTTCTACATTAACGAACCTTCTATTATTATTGGTAAAAACCAAAACACAGTAGAAGAAATTAATGCTGATTACGTAAAAGAAAAAGGTATTCATGTCGTTCGTCGTCTATCAGGCGGAGGCGCAGTATATCACGATTTAGGAAACTTAAACTTCAGCTTTATTACGAAAGATGATGGAGACAGTTTCAGCAACTTCAAAAAATTCACAGAGCCTGTAACGAAAGCGCTTGGTAAATTAGGCGTAAATGCAGAACTAAGTGGTCGTAACGACATTATAGCTGAAGGTAGAAAAATTTCAGGTAACGCGCAGTTCTCAACGAAAGGTCGTATGTTCAGTCATGGCACGTTACTATTTGACTCTGAAATCGATCATGTCGTATCAGCGTTAAAAGTAAAAATGGATAAGATTCAATCAAAAGGTATTAAATCAATCCGTAGCCGCGTTGCGAACATTACAGAGTTCTTAAGCGAAAAAATGACGACAGAAGAGTTTAGACAACTTCTTCTAGAAACAATTTTCGAAGGGGAAACAGAAATTCCGACGTACGAATTAACAGAAGAGGATTGGAAAGCAATTCATAAACTTTCTGAAGAGCGCTACCAAAATTGGGACTGGAACTACGGAAAATCTCCGAAGTTCAACTTACAACATTCACACCGCTTCCCGGTTGGACAAGTTGACGTTCGTCTTGAAGTGAAAAAAGGAACTGTAACAGAATGTAAAATTTACGGTGACTTCTTCGGTTCATTAGATGTGCATGACATTGAAGAGCGTCTAACAGGTGTACAATTTGATAAAGATGCATTCACTGCAGCTTTAGAAGACGTAGATATTAAACGCTACTTCGGTAATATTACAACAGAAGATTTCTTACATTTGTTCTTCTAAAAATGAGAGAGGTTGTCATAACGGGCAGCCTCTTTTTTTTGTAAATCGTCACGTTTGTCGGTAAGTCGATATATTTTAAAAATCATTGATATAATTTCATATACCATAAAATCACAGTACATTTGTCTCTTATAAAGGAATATATATATTCAAAAGGAGGCGGATCGAAATGAGAAGGGTAATGTACATTGTATTAATGCTCAGCTTCGTCATCGGAATGACAGCTTGTAACGATGAAACGTCCTCAAGTCGTGCCCTTTTATCTATTGGAAAACCAGCGAAAGATAATGTTATATATTTTACGCATACAGATAACAGACGAAAGATAGATGATATACAAACTATGTTTCAAAATAAGAAATGGAAAAGAAATGAAGTGTTTAGTACGGTGAATAAAACACCAGATCTTGTCTTGACAATAGATGAGGCCAATACCGGATTACCGAGGTTATATGTTACATTGTTTTTTCATGAAAATGGAGCGGATGCAATCAACTTGTATGGGGAGCATACGACGTTAAATAAAGAGGAACTTAATAAACTTAGAGAAAAGATGAGTGCATATTATCCTGAAATGATTTTAGCACTCGTTTCATAAGGTGCTAACAAATGAAATTCCCTTATCCTTCCAAAGTAAACTAAGAGGAGGTGACCTGTGTATATGCAGTTAATGGAATAACACTTGCTACTTTAATTTTCTTTTAATATAATTAATTTAGAATTTTTAAATATTCTAAATTTTATAAAGGTGGGGTTTATGTGAATCTCGTTCAATCTTTGGCTGAAACGGCGAAAAAGAAGGGGGATAAACCGGCTTATATATTTATGGATCAGTCGGTCTCGTATGACCAATTAAACAAAATGGTCACAAGGTTTTCTAGTAATTTAGCAGCAATGGGCATTGGAAAAGGGGACAATGTCGCATTAGTTGTTGGAAACTCACCACATTTTTTGGTCGGTTTATACGGAACAATGAAGACTGGAGCAACAGTTATTCCAGTTAATCCTATTTATACAGCAGACGAAATGCATTATATTTTACAAAATGGAGATGTAAAAACAATCATCGTACTCGACGTCCTTCTACCTGTTATACAATCTCTTACAACAAGACTTCCTTCACTTGAAAACATCATCATATGCGAAACCTCATCAGATTTTAACCAGACAGAAACCGAAAAAATGAAAACGTTTACGACAATGATAGGGACTGGAGATGTAACTTACGAAGGCCCAGAGCTAGATGAAGAAGATGTAGCGGTTATTCTATACACTTCGGGCACAACTGGAAAACCGAAAGGCGCTATGTTAACACATAAAAATCTATATAGTAATGCGAACGATGTGGCGTCTTATTTACAATTTACTGCTGATGATCGCGTCGTTGCGGCACTGCCAATGTTCCACGTGTTCTGCTTAACAGTGGCGGTCAATGCACCGATTGTGAACGGGGCGACTATTTTAATGTTACCGAAATTTAGCCCGAAAGAAGTATTCCGTATTTGTCGCACGTACGAACCGACGATTTTTGCTGGTGTACCGACAATGTACAATTATTTATATTTATTCGAAGAAGCGAGCGCGGAAGATGTGAAGACACTTCGCCTTTGTATTTCAGGTGGTGCGTCAATGCCTGTTGCTCTTCTGCAAAACTTTGAAAAACGTTTTGACGTTATTGTTTCAGAAGGATATGGTTTATCAGAAGCATCACCAGTTACTTGCTTTAACCCGCTAGATCGTCCGCGTAAACCAGGATCAATCGGCACAAATATTTGGCATGTAGAAAACAAAATTGTAAACGAACTTGGGGAAGAAGTACCTGTCGGTGCAGTCGGTGAATTAATTGTTCGCGGGCCTAACGTTATGAAAGGATATTATAACGCGCCGGAAGATACAGCAGCGACATTGAAAGACGGCTGGCTATATACAGGAGACTTAGCGAAGATGGATGAAGAAGGTTACTTCTATATCGTTGATCGTAAAAAAGATATCGTCCTAGTTGGCGGTTATAACGTATACCCTCGTGAAGTAGAGGAAGTATTGTACACACACGAATCTGTAGCAGAAGTTGTCGTAATCGGCGTTCCTGATGAAAACTTAGGAGAAGCAGTGCGAGCTTACGTCGTTTTGAAACAGACGAACGTAACAGAAGAAGAACTGATGCATTACTGTGCGTTACATTTAGCGAAATATAAAGTGCCAAAAAGTATTGAATTTTTAACAGAGCTACCGAAGAATACAACGGGTAAATTGTTAAGAAGAGCTTTGAGAGAAAAAGCGATGCAAGTATAAAAATAGGGGCAACCATCTTTACGAAGATGGTTGCCTTTGTACTTTTTAGAATTGGTTAAGCTATAACCCCATATATTTAAACCGTAATACGACTAATAAGGAGGGGATGTACGTGGAGCAAAAGGAATTACGTTAACAGTTCAAGATAGTAGATATTTTCAGTATCTTAGAGTAGAAGATCCAAATAAAATAGGGACATTCCATGATATAAAAGTAATCTCCGAAGATAAAGCGAATAACGGCACGAAAGTTGTTCAATTTGAAATTGGTGAGTTCTCGAAAAAATATAATATGCAAATGCATATATTAATTCCAGCAATTAAATATGATCATAAATATCAAGTACAGTTTGAAATTGATGCGAGTGCAATTGAACAGAAGGCTAAATTCTCAGATGTACCAGCTTGGGTACAAGAATCAGTTCAATATTTAGTAGATAAAGAAGCAGTACACGGCAAGCCAGACGGTACATTTGCTCCAGCTGAAAATATCGATCGTTGATCAGCTGCGAAAATATTAGCAACTGTTTTAGGGTTAGAAATTAAGAAAGATGCAAAGCCATCATTCCGTGATGCACAAAATCATTGGGCGACACCGTACATTGCTGCTGTTGAAAAGGCAGGTATTGTAAAAGGTGATGAGAAGGGGAACTTTAATCCAAGTGGATTAATTAATCGTGCATCAATGGCTTCTATGCTAGTAAATGCATATAAATTAGAAAGAAATGAAAATATGAAACTACCGAAAGAATTTCCTGACTTAAATAATCATTGGGGTGCAAAGTATGCCAATATTTTAATCCAAGAAAATATTTCAATTGGAACAGATAATGGTTGGGCTCCAGATAAAGCGGTAAGCCGTGCGGAAGCAGCACAATTTATTGCGAAGGCAGATAAGTTGAAGAAATAAATGAAAATGTATACTAGATTTAGCATAAATAAAAAAGGAAAATTTGAACTTCAAATTTTCCTTTTTGCATTGTTATATATTCCTCCTCATCAACTCCCCAACCTGCGTCGCAACATACTCAACATCATTATCAATTTCATCCAATACGTAAGATTCCAAAATGCCCATGACAGCTGTTCCTAAAAACTTTAAAACGATTTGTGTATCAATGTTTTTATTTACTGACGTATTTATGTTTAATTTTTTTTCTAGTTCACCCATGATGAACGTTAGGAATTTTTTCTGAAATGATAATGTGCTATTGCTTCTAAATAACGCTGCGAAAAATGGTTTGTGTTCTTTGAAGTATTCAAACCATATAACAGTTCCTTCTATATAGCCTTTTGTTTGTTTTATATCGCATATTGCTCTTAATTGATTTAAATGATCGTCCACAATTTTATCTAATAAATTGTACTTATCTAGATAGTGTAAGTAAAAAGTTTTTCTTCCGATGTTTGCTTTTTCTGTAATGTTTTTTACTGTAATTTCGTCAAAGCCATCTTCAATTAGCATTTCGATAAATGCGGATTGAATGGCGTTTTGTGATTTTATAATTCTTCGATCGATTTTCTCCATATGGTGTTCCTCCGTTATTGATACACATATTTCGTTATGTGTGTATTATCACCCAAATGCGTAAATGTGGTCATTGAAACAAGTGGTTGCTCGCTTTATTATAAATATACACGTGAGTATTAACTCTCACAAGTGTAAATGAAAAATAAAGTAAGGGTGGTTTTATATATGGCAGTTACGAAGAGAAATGTTCATTTTTATGCAAGAGGATTACGAGTTGCAGGTATTTTAAATATTCCTGTAGGTGCTGAGGAAAAGAAACAAAATGCAGCGATTGTTTGTGTGCATCCAGGTAGTAGCTGTAAAGATCAAACGGCAGGATTATATGCAGAGAAATTAGCAGAACAAGGTTATGTAACGCTTGCGTTTGATGCATCGTATCAAGGTGAAAGTGAAGGGGCACCGAGATATATGGAAGAACCAGCTGCGCGCGTTGAAGATATTCGCTCAGCGGTAGATTATTTGACTACTCTTTCTTATATAGATGAAGAACGTATCGGTGTGTTAGGCGTTTGTGCAGGCGGTGGTTATGCGGTAAATGCCGCAATGACGGAGCGCCGTATTAAAGCAGTTGGCACAGTTGTCGGTGCAAATATTGGCCGATTAAACCGTGAAGCGGATCCGATTGGGGTGTTAGAGGCGATTGGTAAACAACGTACTGCTGAAGCGCGCGGAGCAGAGGCAATGATTACAAACTGGATTCCTAAAAATCAGGAGGAATTAAAGGCAGCAGGTATGACGGATATAGATATTGTAGAAGCAGTTGAGTATTATACAACACCGCGTGGGCAAAGTGTTAATTCTCCAAATAAGTTAAACTTTACGAGCATGGGATCGGTAATTGGTTTTGATGCGTTCCATTTAGCAGATACATTATTAACACAGCCGTTACAAATTATTGTCGGCAGTAAGCAAGGTGCATTCGGTTCTTATAAAGATGGTCATGAGCTGTATGAGAAAGCAGCTTCAGAGAAAAAAGATTTACTTGTTGTGGAAGGTGCGAGTCATTACGATTTATATGACCAACCAGAACCAGTAAAAATTGCAGTTGAAAAATTAACAAGTTTCTATAATGAAAATCTGTAAAAGTAATTTTGTTTTGAATTGCACCTCTAATTGTTAGGTTTGCATCTAGCAGTTAGAGGTTTTTATTGTGAAGATCGTTGTGCTTAATATTTACGTTAAACGTGCATAACAAGATATAATAGAAGAAATCAAGAAGGAGGCTGACTGTGAAAAATCTTCGTTATTTCAATATATTTACTATGTTACTTGTATATACACTACTCATGTTTTACATCGGCTGGAACGGTTGGGTTTGGCTTCATGCGGTGTTTGGCTGGGAATCTTGGGGATATTACGCTTTCGTAGTCGGATTTATTTCATATGCGTACATTCTCGTGCAAGTGTTTAAGTTCTTGCCATTTCTACGAACGATAGGTTCAATTTGGTTTGCGGTCATACAATATGCGCTTATGTTACTGCCGTTAGCAAATATTACGGTCTTTCTTTTACAGTTTTCAGTGGAGAAAGATGCGGCAATTATTTGGACAGGAACGGCCGTGTTACTTGCGTTTATCTTTATTTTTGCATATGGGGTATTCAACGCATATAGCCCAGTAGTTAGAAAGTACGAGGTGCACATACCGAAAAAAATAGAGGGACGTAAAAGCTTACGCATTGCGATGGCTTCTGATATGCATTTCGGTAAATTATCTGGCGTTTCGCATTTAAAAAGACTTGTCCGTCATGTAAATGAGATGGAGCCTGATATTATTTTACTGCCAGGTGATATTATCGATGATCATCCAGGTGTGTTCATTCAAAAAAATATGGGACCAATTATGAAACAAATGAAAGCTCCATTAGGCGTATATGGTGTGTTAGGAAACCACGAATATTATGGACGAGCAGTTCCTGAATTTTTACAAGAGATGGATAAGATTGATATTCGTATTCTGTTAGATGAAGTGATTACAATTGAAGATCAATTTTACCTCGTCGGAAGAAGAGATAAAACAGAGCGCGATCGTCAAAGCTTTGAAAATCTAATGAGTACGGTAGATAAATCTATGCCAGTTATCGCAATGGATCATCAACCATTCGAGTTGAAACAAGCAGCGGAGGCGGGTGTTGATTTACTATTATCCGGCCACACGCACCGCGGACAAATGGCGCCGAATCATATTGTAACGAGAAGAATGTACGAATTAGACTGGGGATACGCACAAAAAGGTGCATTCCACGCGATTGTTTCTTCTGGTTTCGGATTCTGGGGACCGCCGCTTAGACTTGGAAGTCGATCTGAGATTGTACAGGTGGAGGTTACTTTTGAATAGCAGGATAAAGGGCCAACTAATAAAAGTTGGTCCTTTCCTCTTTAGTTTTTTCTAAAATCATACGTGTCCGTCTCTACATGTAATCTATGATTATTAATCATTACTGTATGATCGTCTAACCATTGTACAGTTGCATCTTCTTCACGATAATTCCAGTATATATTTTTCGTGTTCATAAATTTTTTATTATTTGCTACAAGCTCTCCTCTTATAGCAAAACTAGTCGTTGCACCGCCATTATGTCTGTATATATGTAAAGTATACGTATTATCTGGCGAGTGTATAGATTGAATCTTTTCACCGCCTGAAACCCCAGATAAAGTGAAGAATTTCCAATATCCTAAACTAATGAATACAATAATGATGAATAGAATGGTGAAGAAAATCTTTTTCATGTTTCCCCTCTTTCCCTTAACGGCCATACTTGTATTAAATCAAAGAAGAGTAAAAATGGCAATCTTATCCTTTTTATCGCCGGAATGTGTACGTTTCTATTTCTAGCGTCCTGTTCACGGTTTGGGATGAAAGTTCCCATATTTCTCAATAAAAAAAGGTTCCACATAAGGAGCACCCAATAAAAATAAATGAATGAAAAGAAATAACAGACATGTATAACATATAACACTAAATGCATTATATAAATATATTTAGATTTATAATTTGTATTGATATCAATTTTATAAAAAAGGTACGATTAGAAGACGCTGCTGAAATGAAGGGGGATTATAAGTGGTTATATCAGATGTACTATACGGTGAGTTTGAAGTGGATCAAGTGTTAGAAGAATTAATTGTCAGTAAGTCTGTGCAAAGACTAAAAGGTATTCATCAAAATGGCGCAAGCTACTTAATAAACGAGAAATGGAATGTAACGCGCTTTGATCATTCAGTTGGCGTTATGTTGTTGGTAAAAAAACTCGGTGGTTCAGTTGAAGAACAAATTGCAGGTTTACTGCATGACGTATCACATACTGCTTTTTCCCACGTGATTGATTACGTTTTTCATAATGAGGGTGAAAGCTATCATGAAGAGATATTTAGTTCTGTCGTGAAAAACTCAGAAATTCCGGCGATCCTTTCAAAGTATGGTTATAACTATGAAGATATTTTGTTAGATGATTCGAGATGGACGTTACTCGAAAGGTCAGCACCAGAATTATGCGCAGACAGAGTGGATTATACATTACGAGATATGTATACATATGGGGATATTTCTTTAGAAGAAGTTCATAGTTTTTTAGAAGATGTCATCGCAGTAGAGGGGAAAATGGTCCTTCAAAGTATCGAAATGGCAGAGTGGTTTACAGAAACGTATTACAAAGAAGTCATCGATTTCTTTATGAAACCAATGAATATTTACGGAAACGAAATGTTAGCGAAAACGCTAAAGTTAGCACTTCATAAAAGGGTTATTCATGCAGATGACTTTCTCCTTGAAGATAATGAGCTAATTTCGAAATTGCAGCAATGTAATGATCCAGAAGTACATGCTTTATTAAGAAAAGTTCATCCGAATGTAAAAGCAAAAGAAGATAGAATAGATTATGATTTGTATCAGAAAAATAAAGTCCGTCTCATTGATCCTCCGTTACTTCGTGAAGGTGAAGTTGTTTCATCATCTGTCATATCAGAAAACATAAGACAGATGAGCGAGATCGCTTATGAAAAAGCGGTGAGAGGGATGTATGTGAAAGTGATTTCGGATGAATAGAAAGAAGGTATCATCTTATGTGATGATACCTTCTTTTTATTCATCTAATATTTTCCACTCATTTCCCCAGTCCTTCATCGCGTCAAAAATAGGACGGAGTGTTTCCCCTTTTTTTGTTAGTGAGTATTCCACGTGAGGTGGCATAGTTGAATAGATTGTTCTCTTTATAATATTTTCTCGTTCAAGTTCTTTTAAGCGAAGAGATAGTGTGCGTGGGCTAATGCCATTTAGCCGTCTTTCAAGCTCAGCAAAACGTTTAGGACCATAGAACAAATCTCTTAAAATTAAGAAAGTCCACTTACCACCTATTACAGACATTGTTTTTTCAATGGGGCATTTTAATAAAATCTCTTCATTTACATTTTCCATATAAACACTCCTTACTATATAAAAGTATAGGTACTATATAAAAAATCAGTACTTTTATAAATAAAGTACTTTCTTTATTATAGTTCTAAAGGAATATATAGGTAAATTACTAATTTTTGAAAGGGGAGTAAGCAAGTGAATGGGGTGGCTAGTAGAAATTTAGATGTTCAAACAAAAGAGAAATCAGGTATCGTCATTTTAATAACTTTGGCAATGGGTTTTATTATGGCTACGTTAGATGTGACAGTAGTAAATGTTGCGGTGGTGAATATTCAGGAAACATTAGGAATGACATTATATAGTTCAGCATGGATTGTTGACGGATATATTTTATCTTTTGCGGCATTATTACTCGCTGGAGGGGCATTGGCTAACCAATATGGAGCAAAAAATATGTATATGGTTGGTTTAATCATTTTTGTATTCGCATCTCTTTTATGTGCGATTGCCACAAATGGGAACACCCTCATTATCGGCCGGGTACTTCAAGGTATTGGAGCGGCTTTATTTATGCCAAGTTCACTTAGTTTATTAGTAGTATCATTTCCAGATGAAAAGAAGAGAGCTAAAATGTTTGGGATATGGTCGGCAATTGTCTCTATCGCCTCTGGTACAGGTCCTTTTATTGGTGGTCTTTTAGTAAATACAGTTGGTTGGCGGAGCATTTTTATTATAAACCTTCCAATTGGGGTTATCGGTGTTCTAATGGCCTTTGTAATTATTCCTAATGTATTACCGAAAAAGGAGAAAATAAACGTATTAAATCATTTAATCGGTATAACTACAATAACATTATTAGCTTTTACTTTAATTGAAGGTCCAAGTTATGGATGGTCCTCGTTTCAAATTTTAGGAGGAGTAGTGGGAACGGTATTAACTACTATTCTCTTTGTTTATACAGAACGAAAATCAAAAAACTCGGTTGTACCAAGAGTATTGTTCCAAAACAAGACATTTAGCTCGGCGAATATAGTTGGATTTCTAATAAACTTTGCGTTATTTGGTGGCATATTTATGTTCGGACTCTTTTTGCAAAAAGCATATGGAGCAAGCACGTTTGTAGCAGGATTACAACTATTGCCGATGATGAGCGTATTTGTTATTGGGAATGTATTATTTGCAAAAATGGTGACTAAGTTTAGCTCAAAATCGTTATTATTCATAGCGTTATTTATAGCTAGTATAGGGTCTTTATTATTAATGCTTCTAGTAAATAATGTGAGTTATATAGGAATTGCAATCATTTATAGTGTTGTTAATCTTGGAATCGGTATAGCGGTACCTGCCATGACTACAATTGTAATGAAATCTGCCGGTCGTGAAAATGGGAATATGGCTGGAGCAACTTTAAATGTAAATCGTCAAATCGGTGCATTAGTCGGTATAGCAATTATGGGAATCATTTTAAATGAATCATTCAATTGGTACAGAGGGGCAAGCTATAGCTTTTTAGTTATTGGGCTTTCCTATCTATGTGCAGCATTTTTAGTTTGGAAGTTTGTGGAGCGGGAATAAAAAGAAGAGCATCACTAGAGGCTCTTCTTTTCCCACATCACTGATCAAACCAACTCCAAACCTCAATATCTCCAAGAGTCGCATAACGAACGTGCGACGAGTTTTGTAATTTTAATAACTCTTTCGATGGACCAGTAATGACCATGCCGTATACTTTAACGCCGTTATCTTTTACATACTGATAGCGCTTATCTAAATTCAGCTCTTTTTCAGGAGTCCGAGTAGCTTCACTCACAGTTTTTTTATGTTTAGAAAGAATGCGCATCATTTCGATTACTTGATCTTCTTTTGTCTTCGGTTGTTCGGCTTCACTACCAGGAAGATCTAAATGTTCTCGAAATCCGATAACCTCTCCGCTATGCAAGATAAAATCGTCTTCATCTATTCTTTCCTGTCCTGTGTCTAAAGCGTACCATAAAGGAGTTGGCGGCATTTCTTGTGCTTCAAATGCGCTGTATAGAATTGACTCTACTTCTTGTAAAGTGTAAGCTTTATCGAAAGATAGCGCTACTTCTGCAACGGTCCCCTCATGTATCTTTCCAAGTGTATCCCAAACTTTTTTAGATGATTCTTTCAAAGAAGCTTCTTCCTTGATTTTTGGATGAACAAAGGAAAGTTTTTTTGAATAGGCTCTGTTTGCCCAAGGTTGATTTGTGATAGTTACAGATGATAAGAAACTACGCGTTGTTACTGTGCCAATTGGCATTTCTTTTTTGCCGACCGTTTTAAATAAATTCATTTCATTTTCTGTACGGAAAAAGGGTTTAATCTTTGTACTGCCTCCAGCGGAATGACTATTTGGTATTGTCGCTTCTAGTGCGAGTGCTGGAATCTCATCTACTTCGACTAACTTTTTCATATTATAGAAGTAAAAAGAAGATGAAAAATGACCAACAAAATAGATTGCAATACAAACTGCAAGGACAAAACTAACGGTTTGCCAACGCTGTTTCCATTTTATTTTCCAAAACGGGACTTTCAAATTTTGTGGTAGTAACCTTTTCTTTATCGGCTCACTTTTCGCAAGCAATTCATCCAAATGCGCTTCACACTCTTCACAAGTCTCAATATGACTTTCTAACTCTTCTTGTTCATCATGCGTGAGCGTTCCGTTTTCGTATTTCTCCCACAGTTTTTTAAACTTTGTACAACCCATCCTAATCACTCCTTTATGCCTTTCGTTTCTTTTCGTCCCCTGTGTAATTCAATTTTCACTTTCGCTAGTGAGAGACCGGTCATCTCTGCTATTTCCTTATATGAAAATCCGTAGTAATCTCGTAGTAACAGGACATTTCGTCTTTCAAGAGGAAGAGAAGATAAACTGTCTAACCAATTAGCAATCTCATGTTTTATAAAATAAGAGTGCTCTGTACTTGGTACGTTTGGTAAATGGAATTCTGTGATTGTCGTTGTTTTATATTTTTTTTCTTTTCGATACCAATCGATAAAGGCGTTGTAGGCAATTGTAAATAACCACGGCCTAATTTCTTCTCCTTTATAATAGTCAATATGGACGAGCATTCGGTAAAACGTTTCTTGCATGAGATCTTCCGCGTAGTGGGAATCTCCGGTAAGGGAGAGAAGATAGCGAAATAAAGTGAAACTTTNNTTTATGGGCAGTTGATCCCCTATCTAAATTCTTTGCTTTCGCTGAATTTTAAGGCGGGGATCTTACTGCCCATTAAAGCGGGATAAGTCGTGCATATGCTCGGAGTAAATGTCTTCTAATGATTGTTTGCGTTTCACTACATTTCCCTCCCTTCATACATAACAACGAAATACATATAAAAAAGTTACAATGTTTTATGGAATTATAGTAAAAAACGTCAAGAATTGGATAGGATTCTCTTTTATCATAATACATATAAGGCGGGTGAACAGAGATGGAAAGCTATGAAACACAAATTCAAAGGTCAATTGATTATATTGAGGAAGATGTCATGGAAAAACAGACGCTGCGTAATTTAGCACGTATTGCAGGTTTTTCTGAGTCACATTTTCATCGTGTATTTCAGGCATTAGTAGGTGATACAGTAATGGAGTATGTTCGAAAGAGGAGGTTAGCCCGGGCAGCTTATCAACTTTCTCATACGGATGAAAAAGTTATTGACATCGCATTTGAGCATGGCTTTCAATCTCACGAAACGTTCACGAGAGCCTTTAAAAAATTATTTCAAATGACACCAAGTGAATATCGAAAACAAGAAATTGAAACACCGATGTATTACAGCGTGAATGTAAAACAAAGAAAATTAAATCCGTATTTAGGAGGCATACAAATGGAATATCGTATTGTAAATAAACCAGAATTTTTAATGGCGGGTTATGAACTGAAGACGACAAGTAAAGAAGGGAAAAACCATCAAGACATCCCAGCATTTTGGCAAGAATATTTACAAAAAGATCTTGGAACAACGATTCCGAATCGTAAAGATACGAGCCAATGGGTAGAGCTTGGATTATGTACTGATTTTAATTTAGAAACAGGGGACTTCACTTATATTATCGGAATGGAAGTTACAGACTTTGAAAATGTACCAAATGAAATTGCAAAGCGTACGTTCCCAGCAGCAACATATGCTGTATTTACAACGCCGAAAGTTCCTCATGAAGAAATGGTATCGTCTATTCACCAAACGTGGAATGCTGTATTCTCAGAATGGTTCCCGCATTCAGGATATGAACATTGCGGCGTTACAGAGTTTGAATTATACGATGAGCGTTGCCACGAAGATAAGAGTGAGTTCGCTCAAGTGGAACTTTGGATACCGGTGAAGAAAAAATAATAGTTTGAAAGCGAGTCATTGAGAAATGGTTCGCTTTTTTATAAAGGAGGAAATGGGAAGATGTTCAAAAAACTAGAATGTGTATCTATACATACGAAGGATATAGAAAGATCAGTTTCTTTCTATAAAGAAATGGGAATGGGGTTATAGAAAGAGAATTAGAAGAAGGGGTTATTTGGACGTTAATAGGATTGAAGTTTCCAGATGCGAAAAGTTCGGAGTTAATAATAAGCAATCATCCAGATATTAACTTTATGGAAGTCGAAGTATTAGTAGAAGATGTGCAACAAACGTATGATAGTTTAAAAGATAATAAAGATGTGAAATGGATTCGCGAACCATTTCCAACAGAATCAGGGCATGTTGCAGTAATGGAAGCACCTGATGAGAATGTGTTTGTGTTAGTAGGGAAATAGCTAAAATATGGGGATGACCTTTCATAGTGAGTTGTGAAAGGTTATTTTTACCCCGCTTTAATGGACAGTAAGAACCCCACCTCGTTGAAAATCACAAAAACTATAGCTAGAGAAGGTATAGTGATGGGATTTAAGAAATTAACGACAAAAAAGCGCAAAAAGAAGACCACCCGTCTGCCTGCGAAGCGTGGGAAGTCTTCTAAGCGCAAATAAGCTTTAGTTGCAGTGACGGGGTGTTGGAAGCACCTAGTCTACTTCATTTTATGCAAAACTTAGTTAGTTTATATTTCTATTTATAGTATAACAGTTTAGAAATGTAGTTGTTAATAGTTTTATTTTTACTTTGTATAGTAGGGAAGTAGCTTAGCTTTGTCGATTTTTGTCGGTAAGTCGATATATTTTGAGTTGCGTCGATATATTCAAAAAATCGCCGATATAATTTCATATACCGCCAAAACACCTCAAAAAAAACGATCCTCATAATTTCATATACCGCTGAACTCTTCCAGAAGAGAAAAAAGAAAAGACGCCACATAGCGCCTTTTCTACGAATGAAACGGAAACACGAGTATAATCGTCGTTCCTTTTCCGAGTTCGCTATCAATAGAAATCGTTCCGTTATGAGCATGAACGAGCTGTTTCGTAATAGCGAGGCCAAGTCCCGTTCCGATGTTGCTTTCTTCTGTATTTGTTCCTCTATAATATCGCTCAAAAAGAAGTTCTTTCGTTTTATCATCCATTCCTTTTCCGTTATCTGAAATAGAGAGTGTAAATGAATTTTCATTTTGCGAAAGTTTTACGATGACGTTTGTCGTTTCATTATTATGTTTTACAGCGTTTACGAGTAAGTTTTCGATAATACGCTGGAACCATTTTTCTTCAATGAAATATTGAATTTTGTTTGAGCTTGGTACGAATTCAATATTTTGATTTTGAAGTGTCGGATTATTAATGAATTGTAATAATACTTTTTGAACGAATTGATTCATTTCAATGTTTACTTGCTGCGCAGGAAGACTGTTATTTTTTAATTGATACGTTAAGCTTAAGTCATCAATTAATGTCGTCATATATTGCGATTTCTCTTTCATAACGCTGCCGAATTGTTGAATGTCACGATCAGTCCAGTTGTACTGCTTTGATTCTAGTAATAATGCGTAGCCATAAATAGAGCTAAGTGGTGTTTTTAAATCATGCGTGAGACCGGTAATCCATTCTTCACGTGTTTGCTGCAGTACTTGCCTCATTGCATCATTTTTTTTGAGTGTAATGGAAAGGTGCTCTAGTGAACTTGTTACGTCTCGAAACAAGCGGAATGACCATTTTTCTTTACCAGATCGCCGGAACCTGACAGGTTTCCCTTTTTTATTAACGGGCTCTTCGTACTTTCCGCCAGCTATGTTTTTAAGCCAGCGCATCGCATGTAATAACGGTTTTCCGAATTTATTACCGTACCAAATAGAAAGAATGACTAAATAAACAAATACGATAAGAAGGATTAATCCGCATCCGATTAGAAACTTTTTAGCAAATACATCGTCTATTTCATCATCTGGGTAGTAGTGCTCATTTTTTGCAGTTATAACGAGAAGATGATTGCTATTTGTATCGTAAAAACTAGACGTGTTTTCTTTATGATTCCACGGTTCTTTTGCGTTAAGAGCAGCCTGTATGCCAGAAAACGTTTTTTTCTTTTCATTCGGATAGGAGAATACTTCTTCGCCGCCACTATTAAAGATTTGAAGAGTAGCCTTTTCTTTAGAAAGTAACTGTTTTTCTTCTTCTGTTAATGTGAACGTATCCGTAGATACAGAAGGGTGCTCTTTCTGGATTGATTTCAGTAACACATTGCTTTTTACCGTACCGCCGTAAATAACAAATACGTTCTTTTCTTCTAATTCAATTTCCCAATATGTAAACGTATAAGGGCTTTCTATGTGATTCTGTATATAAGAGAATAATGATGTTTCCGTGTAAGATGTTGGCACGTCACTAGGCGTATTAAAGCGATAGAGAACTTTTCCGTTTTCCTCTACAACTTGAATCCAATCATTTTTTTCTTTAATTAAGTCTTTTACTTCAGCCTTTAACGAAATTTCGCCATCTTCTGAAGAGATATATCTGGAAATCGTAAAACTATCAGAATCTGGAATGTTCGGTTCGTATGAAGTACTCGTAACAAGAAAAAATAAATAAGTGAAAGCCGCTACTACAGCAATCAGTAATGTAACTAAAACAAATACGTGTTGCATGATAAACTGGATAATAAGTCGTTTATTAAAGTTCATATCGTCACCCTACTTTGTAATGAACTTATAGCCAAGCCCGCGAACGGTTTTTATATATTCTGGTTTACTTGGGTCTTGTTCAATTTTTTCACGTAGTTTTCGAATGTGGACCATAACGGTATTATCATCGCCATTATAGGCAGGTGCTCCCCAAACCTTCTCGTATATTTCTTCTTTCGAAAATACATAGTTCGGATTCTCGCAAAAGAAGAGTAATAGCTGAAATAGCTGGGCGGAACATTCGACAACATGTCCATTTACTGTAAGCTCTGCGGAATATCGATCAATTTCAAATCTGCCAAATGAACTGGATTGTGCTTTTTGTTCGTGTGGTACTGCTTGTTTCATATGTCTGCGGAGTTGTGCTTTCATACGAGCTACTACTTCAAGTGGATTAAATGGCTTCGTAATATAATCATCTGCACCGTGTGAAAATCCAGATATTTTATCTAAATCAGATGTTTTAGCTGTGAGGAAGAAGATAGGACAATCTGTTTTCTGGCGAATGATGGGACAAATATCAAAACCAGACTGACCAGGAAGCATGACATCTAAAATAATTAAATCGTAATCGTTTTGCTCGGTGAGAGATAAAGCTATTTCAGCGGATGTTGCAGTTGTAATATGAGAAAAACCTTCTTTTTCAAGAATGGTAGTTAGTAATTGTAAAATTGCTGTTTCATCATCAACGAGCAAAATATTTGCTTCATACATAAAAATCCCTCCTAATTTCCTCGAATATCATATCATCTTTCGGTAACTTATGGAATTTTTAAGGAAATTTTAAGGTTTTCTTTCTCAAAAAATTAAGAATCAAATGATATGATAAAAGTAACATAGGGGAGGAGATGAGTGTGAATCCGTTTCAAACGATGCGAGTTAGGTATTTTTTAATTGTATTTGCACTATTAACTTTAGTTGCAAGGGTCAGTAATGAATTGATAGAAAATACATTTCATATGCAAAATTCTACTTTTATAAATATTCTTATATTCTATATCCTTCCGATTACATGGATTTTTTTTGCGTATAGAAAACACCGTGTTTCATTTTCATTATTTATTAATAAAAATGAAACATTTAACCTGGTGCAAGTTTTATACATTGCACTTATGTTAGCTGTGTTTAGTTATGGATATCTTATTTTGTACATGTATAGTTTTGCATGGATTACACCGGAATTTATTATGAACGCATTACGTGAACCGGTTATTGATAGCACAGGGGGATATGTATATCAAATTATTATGGTCGTGTTCATCGCACCAATTATTGGTGAATTTGTTTTTCGAGGATTTTTACTGCAACGCTTTGCAGCAAAATGGGGAACGAGTATAGCGATCATTGTAGTAGCGATGTTGTTTGCGTTGTTACATGTTGATTTCCTAGGCGCAGTTGTATTTAGCGTTGTACTATCAATCGTATATATTCGTACAAATAGTTTACTCATGCCAATTGCTATTCACATGCTAAACAATGCATTTGTAATCGGTGCTTCTTTTTTAATAAATAAAGAAGAGATAATGAGTTTTGCAGATTTCTCAAATTATACGACGTTCTTTCCAGGACTTCTTATTTTTATAATAGGATTAAATTTAGTACTCATCTTTTTATTTGTTAACCGCAAGTATTGGAGTAAAGAAATGCCAGCTATATATGTAGAACAAGAAGAGAGTTTTTCACATGTAGTGGGGGATAAATGAGATGAAGAAGACGATTGAAAAAATATTGAAAGACATTATAGATGCTACGTCTATTACAGATATGTGTGATAAAAGCGTTTGTCATTGGCTTCAACCTGTAGTAGATACGATTGTGTTTCCAGAGTATTATTTGTTCTCTAGTAATCATTTAAAAGAAAATATTATTTCTCTTCTTATTGTGCTAGGGGTTTTACTACTATTTGGTCTAATAGTAGAAGAAATGATGAAGCGCATCTTCAGAAAGAATGAAGAGAAGTATATGTGGGTTCATAACGTATTCGAGAAAGTAATAGTGGCTTTCCTTTTGTTTTATAGTATGAAAACAATCATTTACTTTATAGCTTTGAAACATCATTAATTCTAAATTTGAAAGGGATGTATAAAATTATATGAATGAAACAATATCATCAAATAAGTTTTTTTATTTGATTTTGCTTAGTATTGTGCTGATAACGACAGTCAATGTTATTCTTCGCTGGGAGGAAGCTTATTTCTTTATGTATTTAGCACTCCATTTGTTAGGAATATTATGTATAAGCGGCGGAATAGTTGCTGAAAAAAAGAGTGAAGAAAGCGTTAATTATATGTGTGTGACCGGTCTTATTTTACTTTTAGCTGTACAAGGTATTATGAAATATAGTTCTTTTTCTTTACAAGATTTTAGTTTGTTAGTGGATGTACTTCCTTAAGGAGGAACGTTATGTTATCTAAGAAGCAAATAGGATATGTACTAGTTTTAATTGGATTTTTTACGCTTATTGTAACGACTTTATTTTTTCAAGACTATGAATATATACGCTATATAAAAGGCGCTGGTTTAATATGCTGGGTTGTAAGTACGTTTCTTATCCCAGAGTATGAACCGAAGAAAGTGTCTAAAGGTAGGTAAAATTCTTCTATTTGTAGAAGAGTTTTTTTTGGTAAATAAAAGGATCTCGAGCAATTCGCATAATAAGCTTGTTCTAATTTAGCATGTACGAACTTACAATAATAATAGACAGGCAGCATAGAGGAGGGAATAGCGTGAGGAAGGTTATTGGGTGGTCGCTTTTTTTGTACGTTGGGTTTGCATTGCTTATATATTGGTATTTATTTGGATGGAATCATGAACTGATTCCGGACATGTATAAAGGAACGAGTGCAGATCCAGAAACGTTTATGAACGCAAGAGAGCTTACGCTAAGCCAAGATTATTCGCGCGTGAAAAATTTACTGTACTTTTTAGCGACGCCTCTGGAATGGATTATATTATTATTTGTACTTGTGCTCGGTGTTTCAAGAAAGTTTGAGAAATGGTCGAAGGAAACGACGAAAATAAGTGTCCTGCAAGTTGCGATTTATTTCTTTTATTTATCACTACTCACAACAGTTCTTGCCCTGCCGATGCAATGGATTAGCCGAAAAGTGTCCGTTGATTACGGCATTTCAACGCAAAGTACACAAAGCTGGATAAAAGATCACGTTATCGGTTTTTGGGAAAGTTATGCGACGATGTTAATTGTAGTTGCCGTTCTGTTGTGGCTTATCCGTAAATTCCCGAAGAGATGGTGGCTAGCAGGGTGGGCGCTCTCTGTACCATTTACAATTTTTTTAACATTTATACAGCCTGTCGTTATTGATCCACTTTATAACGACTTTTCGACGCTGAAAAATAAAGAATTAGAAACGAAAATTTTAGCGATAGCAGACAAAGCGGACATTCCTGCTAAACACGTGTATGAAGTAAATATGTCAGAGAAAACAAATGCGTTAAATGCATATGTAACAGGAATTGGCCCTAACGCTCGTATTGTAATGTGGGATACAACGCTTAAGCAATTAAAAGATAAAGAGATTTTATTTATAATGGCCCATGAAATGGGGCATTATGTTATGAAACATATATATTGGGGCGTTGCGAGTTATATGTTGCTATCGTTTATAGGGATGTATCTCATTAGTCGTATTATCAATATGTGTATTCGAAAATGGGGGAATACGCTGCAAATTTCAAAAGCAGCATGTTTTTCAATTTTACCTTTATTTTTCTTAATTTCTTCTGTACTCTCTTTTGCATCACAGCCAGCAACAAACTATGTTTCTCGTATAGAAGAACGAGCGGCAGATCAATATGCTTTAGACATGACGAAGGACGGGAAATCTGGTGTAAAAACGTTTCAATATTTATCAAAAACAAGTTTAAGTCAAGTAAATCCGCCTGCGTTAGTAAAGTTTTTCTTATATACACATCCACCAATTTTCGAAAGAATTCATACGTTTGAACAATATGGGAAACAAAGCAAAAAGAAGTAGCTATTATGCTACTTCTTTTTATAGAGATATAAGTTTTATATTGGGAATATTTATCATTGCTTTTTATTGTGATTTTGTAAATAATAAGCTATAAAATTCTAAAAATCTATATATAAAGGAATAAAGGTTAAAAAATGTATTTTTTACAAAATTTAAAAGTGAAATATAAATTATTATCGCTTATTTCATTAGCAGTATTGAGCATGATAGTTATGAGCTGTATAGCAATTAATTCTATTAATAAGATTAAGCGTGATGCAGAGGTTGTAGTAGATGATTATCAACATTCTGTAGTTTTATTAGAAGGAATGCTCCGTACACAAAATTCACTAGAGTATAACTTACTAGAATTAATTACAGCGTCACAAAATGAGGGGA
Organism: Bacillus sp. AFS059628; assembly: GCF_002571225.1. Lineage (GTDB taxonomy): Bacteria > Bacillota > Bacilli > Bacillales > Bacillaceae_G > Bacillus_A. Next base: position 75,478 of record NZ_NVEC01000058.1, read on the forward strand.
CAAATAAAGAAGGTATTATTGATAATATTGAAAAGGATCTTAAAAAATATGAGTCATTATTAAAAGAATATGATGATGGCTTTAATTTAAGTAAGCAAGAGGATGAACTGTTTCAGAAGATGAAGAAATCTTTGCCAAATTATATGGAGACATATAAGAAGTTGTTTGAAAAAGCGAAGATAACAAACGAGCCACAAATGGTAAACGAATTTCAGAAGGAATTAAAACCGAAGGGGGTAGAGTTAGCTGGACATGCGGTAGATCTAGAATCGTATGTTTCAAAATTAGCTAATCAAGTATTTAAAGATTCTCAAAAAATGATAGATCGATCTGTTGTCACTTTTATCATTCTTGTAGTAGTTACTACAATCATTATATGTATAATAAGTTATATTATTAGCAAGCTTATAGTTGCTCCTTTACAAACTGTTAGTCGTATGATGGAAAGAGCAAAAGATGGGGATCTAACTGTACATGGTGAGTATAATGCTAAAGATGAATTAGGTGTATTAGTAAGTGATTTTAACGAAATGATTGCAGGGCTAAGAACAAATATGCAAGAAGTAGAGAATAATATTCAGCTTTTATTCCAACATGCAGACGGAGTAGTATCTGCATCGGAAGTATCTAGTAGTGCAGCGAAGAAAATCACTATAGATATTGAAGAAGTTGCAAATGGCGCAGAGAGTCAAATGCAAGCAATGGAGCAAACTGCGGGTGCGATGGAAGAGTTGACACAAGGAATGCAGAGTATAGTGAATACATCATCCTCTGTAAATGAATTGTCTGCTCAATCAGCATTAGATGCAGAGAGTGGTAACAAATTAATGAAACAAATGATTCAACAGATGGATACAATCCAAAATTCAGTACATAACGGTGTGAAACAAGTAGAGACTATGAAAGAACAATCAGAAGAAATTGTTAAAATTATTGATGTTATGCAAGGTATTACCGCTCAAATTAACTTATTAGCATTAAACGCCGCAATTGAGGCTGCACGTGCTGGGGAAAGTGGTAGAGGATTTGCAATTGTGGCAGATGAAGTAAGAAAATTAGCAGAACAATCTAGTGATTCTGCAAAACAAATTGAGAAGCTTATTACTCAAGTTATGGGAACAACGAACCACACCGTGGACATGATGGGGAAAGTAGATAATGAGGTACAGGCAGGTACACAAGTAGTAATGTACACAGAAAAAGTATTTGGAACAATTACAGAAAAAGTAAAACAAGTATCTGAGCAAATTCAAACGGTATCTATGTCTACAGATGAAATTGCAGCGAGCAGTGAGGAGATTTCGGCTTCTACAGAAGACATAGCTCAAATTTCCCAAAGATCATCTGACCGAACTGATAGGGTAAAAGAGTCTATTCACCAACAAGAAAAATCTGTTCAAGAGATTTCGGTTTCAATTGAACATATGCATAACGCAGCAGGAGAATTAAAACAAATAGTTGCCCAATTTACTCTTCAAAAGTAGTAGTATATTTAAGTTTTAATATAGAGAAATTCCTCTCAATAATAAAAAAATCATCCTATATAAAAAAGGATGATTTTTTTATGGGAATTTTGTGCGGCTGTCATCTTTTATATTCTAATTTTTTACAATTTTCCGATTGTAATATATAATAATACGTAATGTTTTGGAGATTTCTCATTTGTAAAGATAGGTTATAGGAGGAGAGAAAGGGTGTTTAATAAAAAATCAATGCCGGCTATAAAAATGATCCTTTCGATGTCTATTTTCGGATCAATTGGATTTTTTTCTGTTCAAACAGGTTTACCGTCTTTCGAATTAGTATTCGTTCGTTGCATTTGTGCGACTCTATTTTTAGCATTATGTTGGCTCGTAACAGGACAGTATAAAAGTGAGAAATGGAACAAAAAGGAAGTTATGCAAATATTAGCATGCGGTATATTTCTCGTTTTTAACTGGGTATTTCTATTTAAAGCGTTTGAAGTTATGTCGATTACAATTGCGATTTCAGTTTACCATCTGGCACCCATTATCGTATTAATGATTGGTAGTATCGTATTTAAAGAGAGACTTACAATGTTTGCAGTTATGTCCATTGTCATTTGTTTTATTGGAACCGTTTTAGTAGCTGGAGTAGATGGAAGTCTATCGCTCGAAAAATTGATGTCGTCTGGAATGGTATGGGCACTTCTTGCAGCACTATTTTATGCTTTTACCACTTTACTAGGAAAAGGAATTCAGCATACGAGCGCATATGCGATGACATTTTTACAAACGCTTTTAGGTATATTTTTATTGCTACCATTCGTAGACTTTGGCAAGTTTCAAGGGTTAACAGAGATGAACTGGATGATGATTACAGCGACAGGTCTTATACATACCGGATTTGTATATTACTTATTTTTTGACAGTTTAAGAGATTTATCGACGAGATTAATTTCTGTATTAGTGTTTCTAGATCCTGCGGTTGCGATACTATTAGATACAGTCTTTACCGGGTTTAGGCCGACTAGTATGCAAGTAGTAGGAATTGTTCTTATATTTGTAGGAATGGCATTTACTTTTCGGAAAACGAAGGAGGAAAAAATAGTAGTAGAAGAAAAATTCTATTCTTAATTGTAAATAATGTCGATATAATTGCATTTTTTGTCTATAAAATGAACTCTTAAAATGTGAAGGATTTCTTTTAAAAAAAGTAGAATATTTATATTATAGAAACACCTTTACATGAATACAGGAAAGAAAATTGATTTGCGTACAATTCGGTATAAAAGTTGAAATCGAGAGCGAATTGGCTCTCCTTTAGTAGTGATTCTCACAATAATAGATTTTTTAAATGTAATATATTGCATAATGGGTGCGAAGGTAACATATGTAATATTGGAAAGGATTTTAGTCTATTATTTTCCATTTTTTTAATGGAAGTAAAGGGGAGAGGGCAATGAAGAAGAACATGTTACGTATAATGGCAACGGTAACTATTATGGGCGGCTTGTTTATAAGTATGAATGTTCCAAACGTAAAAGCAGAAGAATATCCAGAAATGATTGTGTTTGATGATGTTCCAGTAAACCACTGGGCATATGACGATATAATGGACGTAGTATACAATAAAGTAATGTTAGGCTATGGAAATGGTAAGTTTGGTGTAGGAGATAATGTAACACGAGAACAAGTAGCTGCAGTACTCTATCGTACATTGAATTTGAAAAAAGAAGGACCTTTAAAAAATCCATACAAAGATATTTCTGAGAGGGCAACAATGTTTTTAGATGAAATTTTAGTATTAACAAAGCATGGTATTTTTGAAGGTGATGAAAAAGGAAATTTTAGACCAGCCGCACCAGTAACACGTGCAGAAATGGCGCAAATTCTTACGAAGGCATTTACATTTGAAGTGAAGAAGAACCATACATTTAAAGATGTACCAAATAATCATTGGGCAAAAAATGCAATTAGTGCACTGCAGTCTAATCATGTCATAGTAGGAACAGGAAATGGGAAATTTGAACCGAATAAAGTTGTAACACGAGAGCAATATGCAACGTTTTTAAATAAAGCTGTTTTTTATTTTCCAGTAAAAGATGAGGATTATGAATAAAAGTTAAAATATAAGGACATTTAAATTATACTAATATAATATATGTCGAGAAAAAAGCGCGGGAATTCCACGCTTTTTTCTTATTTTAAATTATTTATAATTATATAGATTTTCTATTCGTAATTTATTTTTTGGAATTTAGTGGATAAGAATAGATTGAATAAAGTAACTTTTTACTGTTTAAATATACGATTTAGTAACTTTATTATTAATAGAGTGTAAATGAAAGTATATGAAATATAGTTCATAAATTAGACACAAATTATATGGGAATCGTATTGTTACGCTTCCATTAATTCTTTATATTAGAAAAAAATATGTTTTTAGGGAGAGAATACTTTGAAGAAAAAAGTTTTAAAAGTAGCAACAGCTTTAACAATTATGGGTGGAGTAGCATTTAGTGCTGAAGGGACTACAGCAAAAGCTGAATTAGCTGCAAAGCCACAACAAGCAAGTCAAGCATTCTTTAAAGATGTACCAGCAGGACATTGGTCTTATGAAGCAATTCAAACTTTAGCAGAACAAGAAATTATGCTTGGTTATGGAAATGGTGTGTTCGGTTTTGGACATAACGTAACTCGTGAACAAGTAGCTGCTTTAATTTATCGCACAATGGATTTCAGTGAAACATTCGAGGAAGGCGATATTCTTGAAAATCCATATAAAGATATTAATGAAAGATCAACAATGTTCTTAGAAGAAATTTTAGTATTAACAGAATTAGGTATCTTTAATGGTGATGGAACTGGGAACTTTAGACCGAAAGATACATTAACACGCGCAGAAATGGCTCAAGTACTTACAGAAGCATATGAATTAGAAGTAAAAGAAACAAAAGGATTTAAAGATGTACCAAAAGGACATTGGGCAGAAAATGCGATTAATGCAGTAGGTTCAAATGGTATTTCAGTAGGAGATGGCAATGGTAACTTCGCTCCAAACATGAAAGTAACACGTGAACAATATGCGCAGTTCTTATTTAAAACAATTTTTGAATAAATAATAGAAAAAGAAGCCGGTGTTATACAACACCGGCTTCTTTTTTATGTGTAATGCCGGTGAAAGAATACAGTTCCGTAAAAAATCAATTAAATTTTCAAAAAAAACTTCCTTTTCTGAAGATTTGTTATATAATATAAAACATAAAATCAAATCTGTTATAAAACAGTTTAAAAAGGGGATGCTAATATGTCGACGCAAACTTCACGGGTTACATTGCCCGGAGAAATGTTGCCAGCGTACAACGAAATATTGACACCTGAGGCGCTTAGTTTTTTGAAGGAACTACATGGAAATTTCAATGAGCGCCGCATAGAACTTTTACAAAAGCGTGCGGAGAAACAAAAGAGAATTGATGCAGGGGAGTTTCCGAAGTTTTTAGAAGAAACGAAGCACATACGTGAAGCGGATTGGACAATTGCAAAATTGCCAAAAGATTTAGAGGATCGCCGCGTAGAGATTACTGGACCAGTAGATAGAAAGATGGTTATTAATGCTTTAAATTCAGGAGCACATCTTTTTATGGCAGACTTTGAAGATTCGAATTCACCAACTTGGGAGAATGCGATTGAAGGTCAAATAAACTTACGAGATGCAGTACAGGGAAGGATTTCATATAAAAATGAAAACGGAAAAGAATATCATTTAAATCGTAAAACAGCTGTACTCATTGTGCGTCCAAGAGGATGGCATTTAGAAGAAAAACATATGCAAGTTGAAGGAAAGAATATGTCTGGTAGTTTAGTAGATTTCGGACTTTATTTTTTCCATAATGCGAAAGCTCTTTTAGCAAAAGGAAGTGGTCCATACTTTTACTTACCGAAAATGGAAAGTCATTTAGAGGCAAGGTTATGGAATGATGTTTTCGTATTTGCTCAAAAGTATGTCGGTATTCCAAATGGAACGATCAAAGCAACGGTGTTATTGGAAACGATTCATGCTTCATTTGAAATGGATGAAATTTTGTATGAGCTTAAAGACCATTCTGCTGGGTTAAATTGCGGAAGGTGGGATTATATTTTCAGTTTTTTAAAGAGTTTCCGTAATCATAATGAATTTTTACTTCCAGATAGAGCGCAAGTCACGATGACGGCGCCGTTTATGCGCGCGTATTCTTTGAAAGTCATTCAAACGTGTCACCGTCGTAATGCACCAGCTATTGGAGGAATGGCGGCACAAATTCCAATTAAAAACAATCCAGAAGCGAATGAAGCAGCTTTTGAAAAAGTGCGTGCAGATAAAGAGCGCGAAGCTTTAGATGGTCATGATGGGACTTGGGTTGCCCACCCGGGACTTGTACCAGTCGCGATGGAAGTATTTAATCACATTATGAAAACACCAAATCAAATTTTTAGAAAACGTGAAGAAATACATGTTACAGAAAAGGATTTATTAGAAGTACCAGTGGGAACGATTACAGAAGAGGGACTTCGCCTAAATATTAGCGTAGGTATTCAATATATTGCATCTTGGTTAAGCGGACGGGGAGCGGCACCAATTTATAACTTAATGGAAGATGCGGCAACAGCGGAAATTTCTAGGGCACAAGTATGGCAATGGATTCACCATGAAGGTGGAAAATTAAATGATGGCCGTAATATTACACTTGAATTAATGGAAGAGCTAAAAGAAGAAGAGTTAGCAAAAATAGAAAGAGAGATTGGTAAGGAAGCCTTTAAGAAAGGGAGATTCCAAGAGGCGACAACGTTATTTACAAATCTCGTTCGGAATGATGAATTCGTACCATTTTTAACATTACCGGGTTATGAAATTTTATAAAAATGAAAAGGGGATGGAACAAATGAAAAATGAAAGAATCGAGAAATTACAAGAGAGCTGGGAATTAGATACGCGTTGGAAAGGAATCACACGTCCATATTCGGCAGAAGATGTAATTCGCCTGCGCGGATCAATTGATATTGAGCATACATTAGCGCGCCGCGGTGCTGAAAAGCTTTGGGCGTCGCTTCATACGGAAGATTATATTAACGCACTTGGCGCATTAACAGGAAACCAAGCGATGCAGCAAGTAAAAGCTGGGTTAAAAGCAATTTATTTAAGTGGATGGCAAGTAGCGGCGGATGCGAACCTTTCTGGACATATGTATCCAGACCAAAGTTTATATCCAGCGAACAGCGTACCTGCTGTAGTAAAACGAATTAATCAAACACTGCAACGTGCGGATCAAATTCAGCATATGGAAGGAAGCGGTGATACAGATTATTTCGTACCGATTGTAGCAGATGCAGAAGCTGGATTTGGCGGACAATTAAACGTATTTGAACTAATGAAAGGTATGATTGAAGCAGGTGCATCAGGTGTGCACTTCGAAGATCAATTATCTTCAGAGAAAAAATGCGGGCATTTAGGCGGAAAAGTATTACTACCGACGCAAACAGCGGTACGTAATTTAATTTCAGCACGCCTTGCTGCTGACGTAATGGGAGTGCCGACAATTATCGTTGCAAGAACAGATGCGGATGCAGCTAATTTAATTACGAGTGATATTGATCCGGTTGATAAAGCGTTTATTACAGGAGAAAGAACACCAGAAGGATTTTATCGTACGAAGGCGGGCCTTGATCAAGCAATTGCACGTGGTTTAGCATACGCTCCATACGCAGACCTTGTTTGGTGCGAGACGTCTGAACCAAATTTAGAAGATGCAAAACGATTTGCGGACGCAATTCATAAAGAGCATCCAGGGAAATTGCTTGCATACAACTGTTCACCTTCATTCAACTGGAAACAAAAATTAGATGAAAAAACAATCGCGAGTTTCCAAAAAGAAATCGCATCTTACGGCTATAAATTCCAGTTCGTAACACTTGCTGGATTCCACTCATTAAACTACGGTATGTTTGAATTAGCACGTGGCTATAAAGAGCGCGGTATGGCAGCATACTCTGAACTGCAACAAGCAGAATTCGCAGCAGAAAAGCACGGCTATTCTGCAACTCGTCACCAACGCGAAGTAGGAACAGGTTACTTTGATGAAGTAGCACAAGTCATTACAGGCGGTACTTCATCAACAACAGCGTTAAAAGGATCTACAGAAGAAGCACAATTTACGAAATAAAGTGAAACTTTANNTAAATTCTTTGCTTTCGCTGAATTTTGAGGTGGGGGTCTTACTGCCCATTAAAGCGGGATAAAAGGAAGGGGCCCCTTTTTGAAGGGTGCCCCTTATTATTTTTCGAACGATTCGAGGAGTAAATGAAAATATATCGACTTACCGACAAAAAAAGACAATATGATTAAATCCATTCAGTTCCATGATCACGAATAAATTGCATATCTTTTTCATAATGCTTTAAATGTCCATCATCAATCATTCTTTGGAAATTTACGTCGCCTTCGTTTGCTTTTCTTTTCATATACGTACATAACGCTTCTAGGCGTATTAGTACCATACCTATGTAATCTTCGTCCATACCTTTCCCGTAGGAATGGACAAATAATTTCACTCTTTCTTTTATGCGATTGGCATGTTGCGCAGGTTCATAATGAACTGCCTCGCCCGATTCTGTATAATACACTCTACTTAAAGGTATACAAGTATAAAGCGTATAAGCGATATCCCAAATTCTTGGGCCAGGAGCAGCAACATCGAAATCAATAATGCCAACTGGTTTCTCGTCATGAAAAATAATGTTATATATGGCAAAATCGTTATGGCATACAACCTCCATGTTATTTGGAGTAAGATCCATCGGTTTCCAATCAGCTACTAACGGAAAATCACTTACCGCATCATGGTACAGGCGAAGCATCCTTGCGATTTCTTTTAAAACATCGTTAGACCGCATATATTCTTTTAACGGATAATTTCCAGCTTCTCCTTCAATAAAGGATAAAATCTCTCTATCTTTTTCATCTACCCCTAAAAACTTTGGAGCTTGATGAAATCCTTTCTTTTCTAAGTGCTGTAATAATTGATGAATTCGTGCGCTGCCAGGCTTTAATTCTCGCCGAACAGTATTTGCAGAACGGTGTACATTTGAGACGTTTCCCCCTGTAAGCTTTTCTTCGTTTGTATAGTTTGACATATAATTCCCTCCAATATCGCGACCGCTTGAGTATATTGTACCACCTCAGAACAAGGGATGTAATCGCATTCAAATAATGTATGTGTTCATTTTATAGTAAATGCTGCACGTGTTAAAATCGAATATTTACGAATGTACAATCAATTTAATTTGTCAGTTATTTTCAAAAAAGATTGTACATTTTATTTTAATGTGCTATGATAATGTCAGTTGAATAGTTAAATTAAGCAATCCATATGTTATCAAGTGCCGAAAACGAACGAGAAAAAGTATGTGAGAACTAGTTTATGTTTCGTATTTGATAATGTGTGGATTCTTTTTTTAGATAGGAAAACTAAAAAAATAAAATGTGTATTTTCTTAGGAGGAAATAATTATGGCAGTAACAGGACAAGTAAAATGGTTTAACAACGAAAAAGGATTCGGTTTCATCGAAGTTCCAGGCGGAAACGACGTATTCGTACACTTCTCTGCAATCGAAACTGACGGTTTCAAATCTCTAGAAGAAGGTCAAAAAGTTAGCTTCGAAATCGAAGACGGTAACCGTGGACCTCAAGCTAAAAACGTAATCAAACTATAATTTTATAGTTGATGATAGAAAAAAGGATGGCTGCTGCCATCCTTTTTTTATGTTGTGGAGCAAGTCTTTCCATCTCTTTTTTTATGTCAAAATTGATGGAAAAGAAGAGATTTCTTATGATGGAGGTATTCGAAAATCATCGGGGTGAACGCGTATCAGTTTCTATAGAAGAATTAGTTCTGCAGGATCATTTTCTACGTACGATTGAAGTAACAATTCGTTTTCATTTCATTGAAGAAAAATTACGTCCTTATAACTGTGAAAATAATGGTCGTCCTTTTATCATGCGCATTAACGGGCAGTTGGCTTCTCCTCTCAAAATTCGGCGGGAGACCAACTGTCTGTTAACGCCCAATTGTTGAGGACCGATTAAAGTTTCACTTTATTTGTTCTTAATTTTTTTCTTTACAATTCATTGTTTATTTGTTGTTCTGTCTACATCCGAAATGGGTAAATCTACGCCATATAGGCTTTGAGTAATATCTTTTTTATTAGTATTGTTGTTAGAATTTTGTTCGTTTTGAGATGACGTTTCTAACATTTGTTCTTGCTCTTTACTAGGGGTATTCAGAGCATCTGATGGGACGCTATTAATCTGTTGTCTTAATAGACTTTTTTTCTCCATATTATACAGCTCCTTTTTGGAATTAGATAAAAAACTAATGTAATCATAAATAATCACTTACATATTTTGTGTTTTGAAATGGAATTCTATACAAAATCTATATTGCAGATTTAACGAATTAAAAAGTTGCTAGTGATGTATAAAGTTGAAGTTCTTAATAAAAATGGGTAACACGTACAAGTACTTTTTAACATAGTGGATCATTTTTAATCATGTTTTTTGTATGTAGTAATATTAAAAAGGGGATATAAGGGCACTCGGAAGAAAATAGGAAGAAGAGTAAAAGGCTTTCCAAAATGGAAGGCCTTTTACTCTTCTTTTTCAACTCTTTTTTTCGCGCATTTCTTACATTCAGAGCATTTTGATTTTCGAAAAGGCTTTGCGAAGAATAGTAGAATGAAAAAAAGTCCGAATATAATGCTAGCTGAGTTTTTCACGATCACAATGCTACTATTTTTCATTTGAATCGTTGGTTGCATTTCTTTTTCTTCCATAGTGGACCTCCATATATTGGATTTTCCTTTTCATTATAGCAAAGTTAATTGTTGTAATGATGCGAAATGAGGAAGTAGTTGTAAATATTTATAGGTAGTATAAAGACATTTTGTATAGCTCATTTCTTTTTAAATTGCTATATTTTTATTTGATAATTTGAAAGATATTTGACAAATGATAAAGTATTGTAAAAAAGCGTAATCTGTAAGCCATTTCCTTTTCATAGATGCTAAAATTATATATGCAGCTGCTAATATAAATGGAAAAAAGGAGACAGTAGAATATGGAAAGTAAAGTAGAACGCTATGTCGAAAACTATGTGGTAAATAAAAATACAATGGCCTTACTTCCTGTTATTCTAAGTGAGAAGAAAATTGTTACACGAGTTGTTGAAATGGGAGATTCCTTTTTCGTATTTCAAAAGCCCCTAGATATTATAGAAAGAAGTTGTCGTAAGCATGGTTCTAGTTTCTTAGGCAGAAAAGAAGGAACGAAAGAGTTAACTCATATTACACATAAAGCACCGATTGCGATTAGTCCGACAGATCAACTTTATTTTTTCCCCACTTATTCATACTCTAGAAAAGAGTGTGCTTGGTTGTCTCATTTTTATATTGAAAGTAATAAAGAGTCAAAAGATGGAAATGTTATTGTTAGATTTATAAATGGCTTTGCTGTGAAATTAGAAATATCAAAAAGTAGTTTTGAAAATCAACTAAATCGTACGGCAAAATTGCGTACTGAATATGAAGATCGTAGGAAAAAGCAAGGGAGCCCTTGTTTTAAAGAGATTGATAAAATTGAACAATCTAAATTAAAACCAGCATACGAGAAAGTATATTTTGTGAAAGAAGGCGAAGTTTAAGAAGATGGGGCACCCCCCCATCTTTTTTGTTTTTCAGTTTTTTTCGGTAAGTCGATATATTCGAGAAATCGCCGATATAATTTCACTGACTGAGGAATGTGCAAGGGTCACTTCTAAAAATGCGAAACCTCCTGTCGAATATTGATAGATTATCATAGCATAATAATGAAGGAATTCTAATGGGAGATATGGAAACTTAATAATTACATCTCCATATGTCGTATCTACCATTTCCTCTTTCATATAGGCAATGATACAGTAGAGGTAGTACTTAGAGTAAAGGGGTAAAGTGTAGAATGGATTTTCAGACAATCAAAGAGTACTTTTCACCAGAAAATATGGATCATATTGTTGAAAGTTATAAAGCATTCGGACCACTTCTTGGTATTGGTTTACCGATGATAGAAGCGTTGATTCCAGCATTGCCACTCATCGTATTTGTACTGGCGAATGCTGTTGCATTTGGATTTTGGCTCGGTTTTCTTTATTCTTGGCTTGGATCAGTAATGGGTGCTTTACTTGTCTTTTTCATTATCCGCCATTTTGGCCGCAGTCGTTTCTTTTCTTTTGTAAATAAGCATGAGAGAGTACGGAAGGCAATGGGATGGATTGAAAGGAAAGGATTCGCGCCGATTTTCGTCATCTTTTGTTTTCCGTTTACACCGTCTGCGCTTATAAATGTTGTCGCTGGTTTATCTCGCATTAGTGTAAAACAGTTTGGCCTTGCGCTCGCGTTCGGAAAGCTTGTGATGATTTTTATTTTAACGTATATCGGTCATGATTTAATGTCATTTATTCATAATCCGTTGAAATCAGTCATTGTAGCAATTGGTATTTTTATTTTATGGTATGTCGGTAAGAAAATCGAAGTAAAATTAGAACTGCATTAAGAATAGTCTTCTTTGTAAAGGAAAGCTTCATTATTAAAGGATAAGGGGAGAAGCGGATGAAGAAAACTTTGAAAAAAGAAGGCATAGAGTGGATACGAACAATTTTAATTGGTATATTATTAGCTGTATTTTTTCGAACGTTTTTCTTTTCAACGTACGTTGTAGAGGGTAAGTCAATGATGCCGACATTGCAAGATGGCAATATGCTCGTTGTAAATAAGGTGAGTTATCAAGTGGGGGACTTGAATAGGTTTGATGTTGTTGTGTTTCATGCGAATAAAAAAGAGGACTACGTAAAACGAATTATTGGTTTACCTGGAGATCAAATTGAATATAAGCATGATAAACTATATATAAACGGACAATTCGTGGATGAACCTTATTTAGAGAGATATAAGAAAGAGATAAATGGACGACAACTAACAGGTGACTTTACGTTAGAAGAGTTAACGAAGGAAAAAACGGTGCCACCTGGATATATTTTTGTAGTAGGTGATAACCGCCTCGGGAGCTGGGATAGTAGACATTTTGGATTTGTAAAAGCTGATACAGTTGTCGGTAAAGTTGATTTACGATATTGGCCAATTCAAGAGGTGCAAACGAATTTTTCAAAAGGTTGATATAATAGGTAGAAGTATAGAAAAAGGCAAACTACTCCGTTTGTCTTTTTTCGTGTCCTATAATACAATTATAGTAGCAAACTAACGTTCGTTATGTAAGTGAAAGGTGGGGTTACATGTCACTTCGATTTGTGATTGGTAGAGCGGGAAGTGGAAAAAGTACACTTTGTTTACACGAAGTGCAAGAAGAGTTAAAGCAACGTCCAAGAGGGGAAACAATATTATATCTTGTGCCAGAACAGATGACATTCCAAACGCAGCAGGCATTAATTAGTAGTGAGGATGTAAGAGGTTCTATTCGGGCACAAGTTTTTAGTTTTTCACGATTAGCGTGGAAGGTGCTGCAAGAAGTTGGTGGAGCGAGTCGTCTTCACATTGATGAAGCGGGCGTACATATGTTACTTCGTAAAATTGTAGAATCTCGTAAAGATGGATTGTCGGTGTTCCAAAAAGCAGCGGAGCAAAACGGTTTCTTTGAACATCTTGGCAGTATGATTGCGGAGTTTAAACGTTACAATGTGACGCCATCTAACGTATATGAAATGTGGCAACAATTAGATGCACATAGTAGCAGTGCCGAACAAAAACTATTAGCGAATAAAGTGTATGATTTACAACTACTATATGATGATTTCGAGCGTGCTTTAATCGGAAAATATTTAGATTCAGAAGACTATTTGCAATTACTAGTGGAAAAGCTTCCGCAGTCTGAATATGTAAATGGAGCTGAAATTTATATAGATGGATTTCATTCCTTCTCACCGCAAGAACTAGAAATTGTAAGACAGCTTATGATTTGCGGTGCGAGAGTGACAATCACGTTAACACTAGATGAAAAAACGTTAGCGCAGCCAGTAAATGAACTAGATTTATTTTATGAAACGACGTTAACGTATGAAAAAATAAAACAAGTAGCGCGTGAAGAGAAGATAGAAATTGAAAAAACAATTCCACTTATGGAACAGCCACGTTTTCATTCGCAATCATTAGCGCATTTAGAAGCGCACTACGAAGCACGACCAAATGAAAAGTTTCATGGAGAAGCAAGTGTAACGATTCATACAGCCGCGAATTTACGAGCGGAAGTAGAAGGCGTTGCTCGTGAAATTCGTAGGCTTGTGGCAGATGAAGACTATCGTTACCGAGATATTGCGGTTCTTCTTCGTAACGGAGAAAGTTATTACGATGTAATGCGAACGTTATTTACAGATTATAATATCCCGCATTTCATCGATGAAAAACGCCCGATGTCACATCATCCGCTAGTAGAATGCATTCGTTCTGCACTCGAGATTATTAGCGGGAATTGGCGTTATGATGCAGTGTTTCGCTGCGTAAAAACAGAACTTTTATATCCATTAGACGTAAGAAAAGAAACGATGCGCGAAGAGATGGATGAATTTGAAAACTACTGTTTAGCGTACGGTGTACAAGGAAAGAGATGGACTTCTGAAGATCCATGGATGTATCGCCGCTATCGTTCTCTTGACGATACGGACGGGATGATTACAGACAGTGAACGTGAAATGGAAGAGAAAATAAATCGATTGCGTGACGTTGTAAGGACGCCTGTTATTCGTATGCAAAAAAGACTGAAGCGCGCGGGAACAGTTATGCAAATGTGCGAAGCTGTTTACTTATTTTTAGAAGAGCTGGACGTTCCGAAAAAACTAGAAGCATTACGTATTCGTGCAGAAGAGAGCGGAGATTTCTTATTCGCGACAGATCACGAGCAAGTATGGGAAGAAGTAATGAGTCTTCTTGATACGTTCGTTGAGATGCTTGGCGAAGAAAAAATGTCACTTTCTATGTTCACCGACGTTATGTCGACAGGTCTTGAGGCACTTCAATTTGCCAACATTCCGCCGTCATTAGATCAAGTGTTAATTGCGAATATTGATCGTTCAAGATTATCAAATGTGAAAGCAACATTTGTTATTGGCGTAAATGAAGGTGTGATTCCAGCGGCACCGATGGATGAAGGGATGCTTTCTGATGAGGAAAGAGACGTTCTTAGTGCAGCAGGTATCGAATTAGCACCAACGACGAGACAAACTTTATTAGAAGAACAGTTCGTTATGTATCAAATGGTAACGAGAGCAACTGAGAAATTATACATTTCATGCCCGCTTGCAGATGAGGAAGGAAAAACGTTACTTGCTTCTAGCTTTATTAAGAAAATAAAGAGAATGTTCCCTGATGTGAAAGATACATTTATTACAAATGACGTAAATGATTTATCACGTTCGGAACAAATTTCATATGTAGCAACGCCAGAAGTAACGTTGTCATATGTAATGCAGCAACTACAGACGTGGAAGCGATACGGATTTGAAGGGAATTTAGATTTTTGGTGGGATGTCTATAATTTCTACGTTACTTCAGATGAATGGAAACAAAAAAGTAGCCGCGTATTATCAAGCTTATTCTACCGAAATCGTGCGCAAAAGCTAAGTACAGCTGTAAGTAGAGATTTATACGGAGATAAAATAAAAGGAAGCGTTTCTCGTATGGAATTATTTAACCGTTGTGCGTACGCTCATTTCGCGCAGCACGGTTTATCGTTAAGAGAGCGCGACATTTTCAAACTGGATGCGCCAGATATCGGAGAATTATTCCATGCAGCGTTGAAGAGAATTGCGGACAGGTTGTTACGTGAAAACCGTACTTGGGCGGATTTATCGATAAAAGAGTGTGAGCATCTTTCTGTTTTAGTAATAGAAGAGATTGCACCGTTATTACAAAGACAAATTTTATTAAGTTCAAACCGTCATTTCTATTTAAAACAAAAACTTCAACAAATCATTTTCCGTACGTCAATCATTCTTCGTGAGCACGCGAAATCAAGTGGTTTCGTACCAGTTGATTTAGAAGTACCGTTCGGTATGGGCGGTACAGGATCGCTTCCGCCGATGGAATTCTCATTACCAAATGGTGTGAAGATGGAAGTAGTTGGCCGTATTGACCGTGTTGATAAGGCAGAAGATGCAAACGGGACATACCTCCGTATTATTGATTATAAATCGAGCTCAAAAGCGTTAGATTTAACGGAAGTGTACTACGGATTAGCACTTCAAATGTTAACGTATTTAGATGTTGTTACTTCAAATGCACATACGTGGATGAAAAAAGGCGGCACGGCATCACCGGCTGGTGTGCTGTACTTCCATATTCATAACCCGATCGTTGAGGTGAAAGGTGACGCATCTGAAGCGGAAATTGAGAAAGAGATTTTAAAGAAATTTAAAATGAAAGGACTCGTACTAGGAGACACTGACGTTGTTCGTTTAATGGATAACAAACTTTCAACAGGAAGCTCTGATATTATTTCTGCTGGTCTGAAAAAAGACGGTAGCTTTAGTGCGCGTTCGAGCATTGCAAGTGAACAAGAGTTTAACGTACTGCAAAAATATGTACACCATACGTTTGAAAACATCGGAAAAGATATTACAGAAGGCGTGATCGATATTGCTCCTTATAAAAAAGGGAATAAAGCGGCGTGTACGTTCTGTAACTTCAAATCTGTTTGTCAGTTCGATGAATCACTTGAAGATAACCAATTCCGTACGCTAAAAGATATGAAAGATAGCGAAGCGATGGAGAAAATTAGAGAGGAGGTTGGCGGAGAATGATAGAAAATTGGCCTAAAAAACCAGAAGGTAGTCAGTGGACAGATGACCAGTGGAAAGCCGTTGTAGCGAACGGACGTGATATTTTAGTCGCGGCAGCAGCTGGTTCAGGGAAAACAGCAGTATTGGTTGAACGTATTATTAAAAAGATTATAAATGAAGAAAATCCAGTCGATGTCGACCGCCTGCTCGTTGTAACATTTACGAATGCAGCGGCGCAAGAGATGAAAAACAGAATTGGGGAAGCGTTAGAAAAAGTATTAATTGATGAGCCAGGCTCTCAGCATATTAGAAAGCAGCTGAGCCTATTAAATAAAGCTTCTATTTCGACGATCCATTCCTTTTGTTTACAAGTAATTAGAGGATACTATTACATGCTTGATGTTGATCCTCGTTTCCGCATTGCGAATCAAACGGAAAATGAATTGTTAAAAGAAGAAGTGCTAGATGACATATTAGAAGAAGAGTATGGAATTGAAGATAATACGATATTCTTTGAACTCGTTGACCGTTATACGAGTGACCGTAGCGATGATGATTTACAGCGTATGATTTTAGCACTTCATACAGAATCAAGGGCACATCCAAATCCGGAAAAATGGCTCGATAAATTAGTAGAAGCATACGACGTGGAAGGAAAGACAATTGAAGATTTAGTGTACGCTTCTTATTTATTAGAAGATGTAAGATTCCAGCTTGAAACAGCGGAACAGCATATTCGTAAAGCGACGGACCTCGCAATGCTTCCTGACGGTCCAGCGCCTCGCGTTGAAACACTGCAAGCAGATTTAGCCTTACTTGGAACGCTATCATCAGCTGCTCGTGAATCGTGGACAAGTGTGTATGAAGCGATGCAAAACGTATCGTGGCAAACGTTAAAGCGTATTAAGAAAAGTGATTACAATGAAGATGTTGTAAAACAAGTAGATTCTCTTCGTAATAAAGCGAAAGATGAAGTGAAGAAATTACAAGAAGAGCTATTTAGCCGCAAACCTGAAAGTTTCTTACGAGATTTTCAAGATATGCATCCTGTATTAGAGAAGCTTGTTCAACTTGTAAAAGTATTTACCGAGCGTTTCCAAGCAATGAAGCGAGATAAAGGAATGGTCGATTTCACAGATTTAGAGCATTTCTGTTTACAAATTTTAAGTGAACAAAGTGAAAATGGTGAAATGAAGCCATCTGCAGTAGCGCTTCAATATCGTAATAAATTTGCTGAAGTATTAGTTGATGAATATCAAGATACGAATTTCGTGCAAGAATCGATTATTAAATTCGTAACGAAAGATTCTGAGAGTGAAGGAAACTTATTCATGGTAGGTGACGTAAAGCAGTCGATTTATCGTTTCCGACTAGCAGAACCAGGATTATTCTTAGGAAAGTATAAACGCTTCACACAAGAAGGATTAGGCGGCGGAATGAAGATTGATTTAGCGAAAAACTTCCGTAGTCGTCATGAAGTATTAGCAGGTACGAACTTTATCTTCAAACAAATTATGGGCGAAGAAGTCGGAGAAATTGACTACGATGCTGACGCTGAATTAAAGTTAGGTGCTAGCTATCCAGAAGGTGAAGATGTAGCGGCTGAACTACTATGTATTCAGCAAACGGAAGAAGAAGTGCCAGAAGGTGAAGAAGGTGCCGAAGTAGAAAAAGCACAGCTGGAAGCTCGACTTATGGCGCAGCGTATTAAAGCGATGGTTGATTCAGGTTATGAAGTGTATGACCGTAAAACGGATAGTATGCGCCCTGTACAATACCGTGACTTCGTTATTTTGCTTCGCTCTATGCCGTGGGCGCCGCAAATTATGGAAGAGTTAAAGTTGCAAGGAATTCCAGTATACGCTGATCTTGCGACTGGTTACTTTGAAGCGACAGAAGTAAATATAATGATGAACGTATTCCGCGTGATCGATAATCCGATGCAAGATATTCCGCTTGCAGCAGTGCTTCGTTCACCAATCGTTGGATTAAATGATGAAGAACTTGCAACGCTTCGTGCTCACGGGAAAAAAGGCTCGTTTTATGAAGTGATGAGCTCATTCTTAAAAGGAGCACCGCTTGAAGAAGAACGAGAACTACATGATAAATTAGAGTGGTTCTATAACTTACTACAAGGATGGCGTGAATTTGCACGCCAACAGTCACTTTCTGATTTAATTTGGAAAGTGTACGGTGAGACAGGTTATTACGATTTCGTTGGCGGTTTACCAGCTGGAAAGCAAAGACAGGCAAATTTACGCGTACTATATGACCGTGCAAGACAATATGAAGCAACATCGTTTAGAGGATTATTCCGCTTCTTGCGTTTTATTGAACGTATTTTAGAACGCGGTGATGATATGGGTACAGCGAGAGCTTTAGGTGAACAAGAAGACGTCGTTCGTATTATGACGATTCATAAAAGTAAAGGACTAGAGTTCCCAGTCGTATTCGTAGCTGGGCTAGGTCGTCGTTTTAATACACAAGACTTAATGAAACGTTTCTTACTGCATAAAGACTTCGGTTTCGGTTCACAATTTATTGATCCTCGTAAACGTATTAAATATACGACATTATCGCAACTTGCGATTAAACGTAAAATGAAGATGGAATTAATTGCGGAAGAAATGCGCGTATTATACGTAGCGTTAACTCGTGCAAAAGAAAAGTTAATTTTAATCGGTACAGTAAAGGATGCAAATAAGGAAATGGAAAAATGGCTTGATGCGAGAGAGCATAGTGAATGGTTATTACCAGACCATATACGTGCCGGAGCGTCTTGTTATTTAGACTGGATTGCACCTTCATTATATAGACATCGTGATAGTGAGATGCTTCTTGAATTAGGACAAGGTAGTATTCCGGCTGAAATTTATGGGTACGACACGAGCTGGAAAGTAGAAGTTGTTGACGGTAACACGTTACTCGCGCCAGAACCGGTTCAAGAAGAGAAACAAGAATTATTAGAAGCGCTTCGTGAGAAAAAAGCTGTTCCCCTGCAAAGTGAACGAAAAGAAGAAGTGTATGACAGATTAATGTGGAAGTACGGATATGAGGAAGCAACATCTCATCGTGCGAAACAGTCTGTTACAGAAATAAAGAGAAATTATCAATCTGAAGAAGGTAGCGATAATGCCTTTATTAAAAAATTACGTGCACCAATTAAAACGCGTCCTCGTTTTATGGAGAAAAAGGGATTAACGTACGCAGAGCGTGGAACCGCAGTTCACGCTGTTATGCAGCATGTTGATTTGAAGAAGCCGATTACGATTGAAGTTCTTCAAGAGCAAATTGCTGGAATGGTAAATAAGGAATTATTAACATTCGAGCAGGCGGAAGAAATAGCGATTGAAAAAGTAATTTCATTCTTTGACAGTGACTTAGGTAAAAGGGTATTAGCGGCGAAAAGCGTTGAGCGTGAAGTGCCATTTACGATGATGCTTGCAGCAGACGAAGCATATCAAGATTGGCAAGGGAAGAGCGGAGAATCGATTCTTGTCCAAGGGGTTATTGACTGCATGATTGAAGAGGAAGACGGCATCACTTTAATCGATTTTAAAACGGATACGATTGAAGGGAAGTTCCCAGGCGGATTCGATCAGGCGAAACCAATTTTAGAAGATCGATATAAAGTGCAGCTTTCTTTATATGCAAAGGCACTTGAAAAAAGCTTGCAACATCCTGTGAAAGAGAAATGCTTATACTTCTTTGATGGCAACCATGTTGTAAAAATTGAAGAATAGAGGGATTTGAAAATGGTGACGGAAAAAACGTTAAGAACGTGTGAAAAAGGACATGAATACTACAAAAGTAGCGATTGTCCAACTTGCCCAACTTGTGAGAAAGAAAAGAAACCAAAAACAGGATTTCTTTCACTTCTTTCATCACCAGCACGAAATGCGCTAGAGCACCATGGAATTCACACGATAGAAGAACTCTCAAAGTATAGTGAAAAAGAAATTTTAAAACTACATGGTATGGGACCTGCGTCTATGCCGAAGCTTAGAAAGGCTTTGGAGGAGAATGGGTTATCATTTAAATAAAATGAAACAGTAAACAGTGGAGTTTTTGATAAACTTGAATGAGGTAAAAGAAAAAAGTAGGAGATATTCTCCTACTTTTTTTACGCTGTTCCAATTTGATCTTGATCGGCCACATCAGAATCAAACGTATTTGTTGCACTAACACCGTTAAACGTATTCACGACAAATCCAACATTGGAAGCTCCGGAACCATTATAAGCTTTCGTATTTTCTTTCGGAGACACGTTATAAAAATCTCCTAAATTGAAAGAACCATTACTGTTTTGAACGACGAGATTTCCAACAACAGAAGGCATACCATCCACCTACTTTACTAAACTTTGTAATTACTATATGAATTATTGAGCGGAAGGTTCATCCGTAATATATTGGCGAATTTGCATAATACGAGAGTTATTAAAAACATAATCAACATTTCCAATTTGAAATCCACCAGAGTTTAAAAGTGTGCGCAATTCAACGTTATTCACTTCAATAAAAGGACACTCATTTATAATGTTTAATTTTACATCTGTCGTTCGTTTCGGGATTGTAATGTATTCATCGGTAAAGATTTCAAATGCATCTAAGCGACCTTCGTCTTTTATATAACAAGGAATTTCTCGGTGAACAGCAAGAGCTCTACTTTTTAATTCCATTTGATTTGCGTCTCCAACTTGAAATACGGCAGCAATACCTAAAGAAATAATAGAAACATTTTCGACAATAGATACATGATGTAACATAATTTCTCAGTCTCCTTAACCTGGAGTAGGAGGGACATCTGTAACTAACGGTACAAACGGACCCTCTGTAACAGTTTCAAATGGTGTATCAAGAATAGAAGATAGTATGAGGAGATTTGCATCTCCAATTAAAAAGAGTGCGGACGACGATACACCGTTCATTTTAATCTGTCCGACTTTCAATTCACGATTTACAACGTTAACATTCATACATACTTACTCCTTTCGGAAATTGCCCGGTATGTGTTGAATAAAAGATAGAAAGGCTTTATCGATATCTTGTTTCATTGCTTGAATAATGATATCTCGTAAGTAATCTGGATCTGTTGAAATCCCTTCATATGACTGCGCTTGTGATAAATAATAAGGAAGTCTATGCTCCATTTGTTTTTTTATGTCATCCACCATCATTTGTCGATACATTTCATCGAGCGGTGTTCTCTCTTCTTGTTCAAAATGGAGAATTCGGCTATATGCTTCTTCATCTAAGTAACGATGCATTTCTTGAAGGATGCCTTGGTAAAAGTCTGGGTTTGTTTCAGTTTCAGGATTGACCTTCAAAGTTTCTGTATCAACTTGAAAATCCTCGATTTGTTGCCCTTTTGCTGAAAATGGGTTTAAACCAATATTTAAAGTACCATTTAAATTTTCTACTTTTAATTGATCGAATTTGTATTCCACTTTTCCTACAGAAGAGGAGGGGCGATTTTTTAATTCGTTAAGCTCTTCTTGTAGTTGGCGCACTTGATCCTCTAAATTCAGGATGGATGCTTGTTGTATTTGAAGAGCTTGTTGAAGTTGGTGTAAGTAAGTATATATATCTTGATTCATTTTGTGAAACCTCCTTTTCAATAGGGAGGGTAAATACATTCCTGCTATATATTTATGACAAGGATGTCTTAAGAAGAACTAGTTGATGGTTTGATAGAAATAATTTGTCCTTTCGCCTGCAATGGACGAAGGGGCTCTGTAAATCCGCCAGTATTCGAGAATTTAGATAGAGCTTTAATACTTCCAGCAGTACCAATTTGAAATACAGAAGAGGTTGTAATGCTATCAATTTTAATGCTGTTAATGATGATGCTTTGGTTTACATAAAAATTCAATACAATCGCCCCCTTTAAGTTGAACCAATTATCGCTTGATCAACGACATCTGAATCATTAACAGTCGTTGCACTTTGATAATTGTAGACAGAAACGTTATCTCCAACATTAAAAGAGCCGGCCCCAGCGAAAGCGCGTGAATAACTAATAGGCCTAATCGCAAATACATCTCCAATATGAAAAATACCACTTGATCCAATATTGACGATACGAATATGTCCGACCATAGCTGGCATACAAAACACCTTTCGTTTTTAAAATTTTCTTTTCTACTATTGTATGGGCGTTTTCAATAAAATGTGTGTTTTTTTGAAATAAAAGAAACACACACGTTATTGCGTGTGTGTTTCGAGTGTTTGATTAGGGTGAAAATCCGTATGTACATGCCAAATTACATTTAAGAGCTTGTCCAGTTCCTGGCT
Source organism: Bacillus sp. AFS059628 (assembly GCF_002571225.1). GTDB lineage: Bacteria > Bacillota > Bacilli > Bacillales > Bacillaceae_G > Bacillus_A. Next base: position 98,089 of record NZ_NVEC01000058.1, read on the forward strand.
ACAATCCACTGTTTTTTGAGAAGTCATTCCATAGCGTTCAGCAAAATAAATCATTTTTTCACGTTTTTTTTCAATCGCTTGCTCAAACATTGAAATCGGCTCCATCTCTAAATGAAATTTTTAGTATATATGTAGTACATATTATACAAAAAAACCATAAAAAAGAAATGCCTTCGCTAAAAAAAGTAAAATTTCTACATTTTATGCCAAATGCATAGGAGTAACGAATAGGATATGAGAAGAATATTGTAAAAATTAGCGTGTATGAGAAGGTTTTTTTCTTACGGATGCGAATACAATTAAAGGGTATGAGTTTTAGGATGGAGAGTGGAAATATTGCGTTTTGTAACGGCGAAAAAAGATGAAAAGGTATTTGTAGGTATTGTGGATGAAGAGGAAGAGAAGGTATTGCACTTAAGAGAAGCGCAAAGGCAAAAAGGGGAAAAGGTTACAGTTCCAATCACAATGTTAGAGTGTATTGAAAAAGGAACCGAATGTTTTGAAAAAATATGTGATATTGTAAATTGGGCAAAGGAAAATGAAGGAACGGCGTATTACCCGTTAACTGAGGTGAAAATATTAGCACCAATTCCAAGGCCAAGGAAGAATATTTTGTGCGTTGGAAAAAATTATCGTGAGCATGCGATAGAAATGGGCGGAGAAGAGTCAATTCCAGAAAATATAATGATCTTCACGAAAGCGCCAACGACAGTTATTGGAATGGATGAAAAAATTAATAGTCATCCCCACGCAACGAATGAACTAGACTATGAAGGCGAACTAGCTATCATCATCGGTAAGCGAGGGAAACAAATAAAAAAAGAAAAAGCGCTTGAGCATGTTTTTGGTTACACCATTATAAATGACATAACTGCTCGCGACATTCAAAGGAAGCATAAACAATTTTTCCTTGGAAAAAGTTTCGATACATTTTGTCCGATGGGACCGTATTTAATTCATAAATCAATGGTTGAAACGCCAAATGCGTTACACATTGAAACGGTAGTAAATGGAGAGATAAGACAAACTTCAAATACAAATAAAATGATTTTTTCACTAGAAGAAATTATTTCAACGATAAGTAAAGGTATGACGTTAGAACCAGGAGATATTATCGCAACAGGAACGCCGGCTGGAGTCGGCAAAGGTTTCACACCACCGAAGTTTTTGCATGCGGGTGATGAAGTGGTCGTTACAGTAGAAGGAATTGGTACTTTGCGAAATGTAGTGAAATGAAGAAAAGGGCTATCTTATTAATAGATAGCTCTTTTCTATGGTCTTGGGTGATAGAGGTAATCGATAACGGAAAAGGTATAAAGACCAATTAATGCAAGTGTACAAATGCCAAATAGTATAACCGTAAGTGCGCTTTTTTCTCGTCCAAAACCAATGATAGTAAGAATAACAGTAGTCCAAAATGATGCTTTCAGTAGTGTGAATGTAGTGGGAGTTGAGTAGTGACTAAGCGATGTTACGGAAAGTAGGAAGCCAAAGAATGTAACTAAAAGAAAAGATGTAGCTAAATAGTTAATATGTTTGCCATATCTCAATAACATATCGTACCTCCTTTGTGGAATTAAAATACAGAAAATTACAAACTTATTTTAATATAAATCAATATAAAAAGAAAGAGGTTGTCCTAACGTGTAGGACAACCTCTCTATTATTACGATAATACAGCTTTAATTTTTTGGAATGCCCACTCTAAATCTTCTTCAGAGATTACTAGAGGTGGTGCGATACGAATTACGTTTTCGTGTGTTTCTTTACATAACAGACCAGCTGCTTTTAGTTGTTCACAGTAAGGACGAGCTGGTTCGTTTAATTCGATACCGATAAATAAACCTTTACCGCGAACCTCAGTAATCATTGGGTTATCAATCTCTTTTAATTGCCCAACTAATTTTTCTCCTAATTGAAGAGAACGCTCTGTTAATTTCTCTTCTTCTAACACTTCAAGAGCTGCGATAGAAACAGCACATGCAAGTGGGTTACCACCGAATGTAGAACCGTGAGAACCTGGCTCGAATACGCCTAAAATGTCGCGGTTTGCTGCTACGCAAGAGATTGGGAATACGCCGCCACCAAGCGCTTTACCAAGTATGTACATGTCAGGAGTTACACCGTCCCAGTCACAAGCAAATACTTTACCAGTACGACCTAAGCCAGTTTGGATTTCATCTGCTACAAATAAAACGTTTTCTTTTTTACATACTTCAAGAGCTTCTTTTAAGAAACCAGCTGGTGGGATGTTAATTCCTGCTTCACCTTGAATAGGCTCTAAAATGAATGCAGCTGTGTTTGGTGTAATAGCAGCTTTTAACGCTTCTAAATCACCGTAAGGAATTACAACGATACCAGGAAGCATTGGACCGAATCCACGCTTGTACTCTTCGTTTGAAGACATAGAAACAGCACCCATTGTACGTCCGTGGAAGTTATCTTCACAAACGATAATTTCAGCACGGTTTGCTTCTACTTTCTTCACATCATAAGCCCAGCGGCGAGCTGTTTTAATTGCAGTCTCAACAGCCTCTGCACCTGTATTCATTGGAAGTACCATTTCTTTATTAGTTAGTTTCGCAACTTTTTCGTACCAAGGACCTAATTGATCGCTATGGAAAGCACGAGAAGTTAACGTAACACGATTAGCTTGGTCAATTAAAGCGTTAATAATTTTTGGGTGACGATGACCTTGGTTTACTGCAGAATATGCACTTAATAAGTCCATATAGCGGTTTCCTTCAGGATCTTCTACCCAAACGCCTTCTGCTTTAGAAATAACGATCGGAAGTGGGTGATAGTTATTTGCTCCGTATGTGTCTGTAAGTTCGATAATATCCTTAGTTTGAATCATGATTGTTCCCCCTTTTGTTATTACAAGAAGTTTGTAAATACTCTAAATATTATATCATTTAAATGTAAAAAAGCGAAACATTTCCTGAAAATAAATGAACATGTTATCATATAGAGTGAAAAAGTGTGAAAAGAGGAGGTAAGGGATACGATGGTACATATGCATATTACAGCATGGGCGTTAGGTTTAATTTTATTCTTTGTTGCGTATTCACTTTATTCAGCAGGAAGAAAAGGTAAGGGTGTACATATGGGGCTTCGTCTTATGTACATTATCATTATTGTGACAGGTTTCATGTTGTACATGAGTATTATGAAGACAGCAACAGGTAGCATGCACATGTGGTACGGTCTAAAAATGCTAGCTGGTATTTTAGTTATCGCTGGAATGGAAATGGTTCTTGTGAAAATGAGCAAGAACAAAGCAACAGGGGCATTTTGGGGATTATTTATTGTTGCACTAGTAGCAGTATTTTACCTTGGATTAAAATTACCAATTGGTTGGAAAGTGTTCTAATAATAAATAAAACCACCTTATAATCTCAAAGACTTGGGAGATAAGGTGGTTTTTTACTTTATCCCGTAAATACCCGATTGTTGAAGACTAATAATCAGTGGGATTGCCTTGCTAATTAAAGTTTCACTTTATGGCGCATCAATATGCAACTCTTCTCCGTTTACTTTCGTAAAACGAAACATATTTTTATTTGACGTAGCGTGACGAACGAAATGGTGCTGCAATGTACAAATCATCTCTTCGTTATCAAATAAAAGAATATTTACTCCTTCGCATGCCTCCTCTTTCGGTAAGAAAGATAAATAATTATGACAATACATGCAATCATATAAAGAGTAATGAAGGGATTGCAATGATTCCGTTAATAATGTAAAGACAGAGTCAGGTAACTCCTCAAGCCATTCCGTATAACTAAGAAGTAATTTTTTTCGAATGCGTATCATTTCCCCGTTTTGCAGGTGGTGCTGTTCGTTGGCGATTTGTAATACATCTTGTTCATAGAAACGAGCTGGTAGCCAGTTGTTGTTATATAAAATTTCAAAGCCATCACCGGCAATATCTTCTAATAAAAATGCTTCATCATTTTCATCATCAAAGAATACCCATTCATTGTTTATATATTCTACATTACCGACTGTATGAGCGCGGGGCTGGTTATATAAAATATGGTTACGTTGTATCATACATGATTTCTCCTTTATGAAAAGTAGTTATTTCTGTTATAGACAGTTCATGCGTTCTTTATAACTAGACACATCTAGACATAGGTGGGCATACAATAAAACACGTTTTACTGAGTGAAAATGCTATTCCGTATGAGGATAGTAGGTTATCGTTAAGTTTTTCATTTTTTAATCCGCACTCTTAGGGTGGAGATTACTGCACGTTCAAGAAAAGAAATAAGATGGAAGGATGATTTATATGTGCGGGATTACAGGATGGGTGGATTATAAACGCTCATTAGAAGGAGAACGGGACGTCGTTACAAAAATGGCTGAGACGTTAGCGAAGCGTGGTCCAGATGATAATAAAGTTTGGATTAAAGGTAATGTTGCATTTGGACATAAACGGTTAATCGTTGTTGATCCTGAGGGTGGGAAACAACCGATGACTTGTTTAAAAGATGAAACGAATTATGCAATTTGCTATAACGGTGAACTGTATAATACGGAAGATATTCGAAAGGAATTATTAAGAAGAGGATATACGTTCAAAGGTCATTCTGATACGGAAGTATTATTAGCGTCGTATATGGAATGGAAAGAAGAATGTGTCGATCATTTAAACGGTATATATGCGTTTGCCGTATGGGATGAACAGAAAGAACAAGTGTTTATCGCGCGAGATCGATTAGGTGTAAAACCGCTATTTTATAAATACGATAGTAGGCGATTACTATTTGGTTCAGAATTAAAAGCGATACTGGCGCATCCAGATGTGAAGGCGGAAGTAACGTTAGAAGGGTTATCCGAAATATTTGGACTTGGACCATCTAGAACCCCTGGTCACGGTATTTATGCCGGTATAAAAGAGTTACGTCCAGGTCATGCGATGACATTTTCAAAGAACGGTTTATGCATATGGAGATATTGGAATGTAGAAAGCAAAAAGCACGAAGACTCCTTTGAAGAAACCGTAGAGAAAACACGCTTTTTATTACAAGATGCGATTACAAGGCAGCTCGTTTCTGATGTACCACTGTGCACTTTTCTATCAGGTGGTGTAGATTCGAGCGCCATTACAGCGATAGCTGCGAAAGAATACGCAAAGTCAGGAAAAGGACAATTACACACATACTCTGTTGATTATGAAGATAATGACAAATACTTTAAAGCGAATGCGTTCCAGCCAAATTCAGATGCACCATTTATTCATTTGATGACGGAGACGTTTCAAACGATTCATCATCGATGCGTCATTTCAAATGAACAATTAGCACAGTATTTAACAGAAGCTGTACTCGTTCGTGATTTGCCTGGTATGGCAGATATTGATTCGTCATTATTATGGTTTTGTCGTGAAATTAAACAAGATTTTGTCGTCGGTTTATCGGGGGAATGTGCAGATGAAATATTTGGTGGTTATCCGTGGTTTTATAGAGAAGATGATTTGCAATCGAGTGCATTTCCGTGGATGCGCTCTACAAAAGCACGTGAACAACTGTTAAAGAAAGAGTGGAGAAATAAATTAAACCTACAACAATATGTACAGCAGCGCTATGAAGAATCCATTCAAGAAGTTCCTATTTTAGAGGGAGAAAGCCCAATTGAAGCAAAGAGACGACAGTTATTTTACTTGAACATGGTATGGTTTATGACAACATTATTAGACAGAAAAGACCGTATGAGCATGGGGGCAAGCTTAGAGGTACGCGTTCCATTTGCGGATCACCGACTTGTCGAATATGCGTGGAATATTCCTTGGGAAATGAAAATGTATAAAAATCGCGAAAAAGGTCTATTGCGTAAAGCGTTAGAAGGATTACTTCCAGATGACATCTTATATAGAAAGAAGAGCCCGTATCCGAAAACACATAATCCGCACTATACGAAAGCAGTAACAGTATGGCTGCAAGATTTATTAACGGATAAAGGATCAATTTTACACGAACTGTTTGATAAAGAGCAGCTAAGCGGATTAATTGAGTCAGGCGGCAGTGCATTTCAATCACCTTGGTTCGGTCAATTAATGACAGGCCCTCAACTTTTAGCTCATTTAGCGCAAATTCATGTTTGGTTTAAAGAGTATGGAGTAAACATTAAAGAATAGGACAAAAGCGACTTACTTTTACGTAAGTCGCTTTTTATTAAATAAATTGTCAAATAAAATTCAAAATCATATTAGAAAAAATACTTATTTAGAATAATTATTTTGACGTACTTATTATTAGTTGTTATAATTGGAAACAAATGTTCTTGAAAAAGATTCTCATTTATAAAATTGAGGTGTTATATAGATGACAAAGAAAAAAATAGGTTTACTCGTAATGGCGTATGGAACGCCAGAATCATTAGATGATGTAGAAGCGTACTACACACATATTCGCCACGGTCGTAAACCTTCTGAAGAGGCACTCCAAGACTTAATCGGGCGCTATAAAGCGATTGGCGGAATTTCACCACTTGCAAAAATTACGAAAGAGCAAGCGCATAAATTAACAGATTCTATGAATAATATATTTACAGAGTATGAATTTACTTGTTACTTAGGCTTAAAACATATTGCCCCATTTATAGAAGATGCGGTAGAAGAAATGAAGAAAGACGGAATTGAGCAGGCGATTAGTATCGTATTAGCACCGCACTATTCTACATTTAGCATTAAAGCGTATAATGACCGTGCGATTCGTCTCTCGGAAGAAATCGGTGGTCCAGTTATTGAACCAATTGAACGATGGTACGATGAGCCGAAATTTATTTCGTATTGGGCAGATCAAATAAAAGAAACATTTACAAAGATTGAAGATAAAGAGAAAGCAGTCGTAATTTTTTCAGCACATAGTTTGCCAGAAAAAATTATTGCGGCAGGTGACCCTTATGTAGAACAATTACAGCATACAGCGGATTTAATTGCAGCAGCTGCAAAGATTCAAAACTATACAATTGGTTGGCAAAGTGCCGGAAATACACCTGATCCATGGATTGGTCCGGATGTGCAAGATTTAACGAGAGATTTATTTGAAGACCGTGGATATGAATCTTTCGTATATTGCCCAGTTGGCTTTGTCGCAGAGCATTTAGAAGTTTTATATGACAATGATTACGAGTGTAAAGTTGTAACTGATGAATTAAACGTATCATATTTCAGACCAAATATGCCAAATTCGCAATCTGTATTTATTGATTGCTTAACTGAAATTGTTTCCAAAAAAATGAAAGAAATAGTTGACAAGAAACTAGTTTTGAATAATAATTAATTTATAATAATTTTAAATAAATAATAATTACTATGAGATAAAGAGGAGGATCCCCCTAAATGAATCCAAATAATCGCTTAACAACAAATCAAGGTGCTCCAGTTGGAGATAACCAAAACTCTCGTGCAGCTGGTCGCCGTGGACCGGTATTATTAGAAGACTATCATTTAGTAGAAAAACTTGCGCACTTTGATCGTGAACGTATTCCGGAGCGTGTTGTGCATGCGCGTGGTGCAGGTGCTCACGGTGTATTCGTAACGAAAAACAGCATGAAGCAATATACGAAAGCAGCATTTTTACAAAATGAAGGAACTGAAACGCCTGTATTTGTTCGTTTCTCAACGGTTATTCATGGTCAAGGTTCTCCAGAAACAGCTCGTGACCCACGTGGGTTCGCTGTTAAATTTTATACAGAAGAAGGAAATTACGATATCGTAGGGAACCATTTACCCGTCTTCTTCATTCGTGATGCAATTAAATTCCCTGATATGGTGCATTCTTTAAAACCAGCACCTGATACAAACATTCAAACGCCAGATCGTTATTGGGATTTCATGACGTTAAGTCCGGAATCTACACATATGATGACGTGGGTATTTTCTGATTACGGTACACCAGCGAGTTATCGTGAAATGGAAGGTTTCGGTGTCCATTCATTTAAATGGATTAATGCAGAAGGTAAAATCGTCTATATTAAATATCACTGGAAACCACAGCAAGGTGTACGTAACTTAAGTGCAAAAGAAGTGCAAGAAGTACAAGGAAAAGACTTCAACCATGCAACTCGTGACTTGTTCGATGCAATCGAAAAAGGAAATTATCCAAAGTGGGATTTACACGTACAAGTGATGCAACTAGAAGAAACGGATTCTTTAGATTTCGATCCATTAGACCCAACGAAAGTATGGCCAGAAGATCGCTTCCCATTAATTGAAGTAGGGACAATGACGTTGAATCGTAATCCGAAAAACTTCTTCGCGGAAGTAGAGCAAGTGGCATTCTCTCCAAGTGCAACTGTAAATGGTATTGAACCATCTGAAGATAAATTATTACAAGGTCGTTTATTCTCTTACCCAGATACGCAGCGTTACCGTCTTGGTGCGAACTATTTACAAATTCCTGTAAATTGCCCATACGCAGCTGTTCATAACCAACAACGTGATGGTGCCATGCAAATCAATCAAAACCCATCTACAATCAACTACGAACCGAGCCGTCATGCTGAAAATCCAGTTGAAGACAAAGCTTACCGCGATTCAACTATGAAAGTAGAAGGCTACGTATCTCGTGAAAAAATTGACAAACCAAATGACTTTAAACAAGCAGGTGAGCGTTACCGTTCATTCTCTAAAGAAGAGCAAGACAACTTAATTGCAAACTTAACAAATGACTTAAAAGACGTAAATGAACGTACGAAATTACTAGCTGTTTGTAACTTTTTCCGTGCGGATCAAGAATACGGTATGCGTTTAGCGCAAGCGTTAAATGTTGATATTACGCAATATGTGGGAAATGCTCCGAAATAAATAGGAAAAGACGACTGTGAACCGGTCGTCTTTTTTATGTAAAATCACGCCGGGGTATTTTTCATTTTCGTCATGTCGTAATTCGTTGGTAAATCGATATATTTGAAAAATCGTCGATATATCCGAATAATCGCCGGAATACCAGATAGGGTATGTTGAGGCGACAACTACAATAAAAAGAGATGCAATCTACTACTAATAGATTGCATCTCTTTTTTAGTTCGCTCGCTCCGTATATTCATAAGCTTTCTCCCCGTGCATCGAAATATCAAGTCCCATATGTTCTTCATGCTCATCAACCCGAACAGGGAGGAAGACGTTGATCGCTTTAATAATGGCGTACGTCATGATGATCGTGAATGCATATGTTGCGCCGATTGCTACAACTTGTTTAAACAGTAAAGCGGCGTTTCCGTAAAATAATCCGTTCGCGCCATCAGCATTTACAGTAGTAGTTGCAAATAGTCCTGTCGCAATGCCGCCCCAAGTTCCGCCGATGCCGTGGCATCCGAATGCATCGAGTGTGTCGTCGTATCCGAATTTTGTTTTTAAGAAAAAGACCGCTCCGAAGCATAATACGCCGCCGATTGCTCCGATAAGAAGAGCGGAGAAAGGTGTAACAAACCCGCAAGCTGGCGTAATAGCGACTAAACCGGAAACGACTCCGCAAGCAGCTCCCATCGCAGTCGGCTTTGATTGGAAGAACCATTCTGAAAGCATCCAAGTTAATGCGGAGGCAGCAGCGGCTATATTTGTATTAATAAATGCGGTTAAAGCTACGTCATTTAAAGATAATGCGCTACCGACGTTAAAACCGAACCAGCCGAACCATAGTAAACCTGCACCTAGCATCGTAAATGGTAAATGGTGAGGAGAAGGACCGTTTATATTTTTTCGTTTTCCGAGGAAAATAGCTAATACAAGGCCAGCGACACCAGATGTAATATGAACGACATTACCACCAGCGAAGTCTAACGCGCCAAGTTCTCTTAGCCATCCGCCAACGCCCCATACCCAATGAGCGACAGGATTGTATACGATTGTTGTCCATAGAAGGATGAAGATAAGGAAAGCTGAAAATCGCATTCTTTCGGCGAATGCACCTGAAATTAAAGCGGGAGTTAAAATAGCAAACATAAGCTGGAACATCATAAATAAATTGTGAGGAATAGTGGATGAGTAGTCTGGATTTGGTGCGTAGGTAACTCCGTTTAAACCGAACCAATCGAGTGTGCCAATTAGTCCGTGTAAATCTGGTCCAAATGATAAAGAATAACCAATTACAATCCATTGAATCGAAACGATAGCCATTGCGCTGTAACTATGCATTGTCGTACTAAGTACGTTTTTACTGCGAACCATGCCCCCATAAAAAAGTGCCAATCCTGGTGTCATTAACATGACCATTACCGTCGTTACAAACATAAAAACAGTATCTCCCGTATTCATTTTCTCTCCTCCTATAATGTTAGAAAAAATAACATCTATTCGTTATGTTTCATATCATATTCGAAATAAAAAGAAAAATCAACTAAAAATTCAGAAAATTTCTTGATTAATGTTAGAAAATCTAACATGTGATAATTTGAGAAGAATGAAATCAACGTATGCGATTCGTTTGGATAATTGGTATAATATTCTTACAATTAAAAAACATGGGGGATGCGTGTGGGGAAAATACATACTAGGAAACTGTTCATTTGTTTTTGTTTAGCTGTCGTTTTATTTGTACCAATACATACGTTTGCAAATGAAAAAAGAGAGTGGCGAGACGAAGTTATATATTCTATTATGATTGATCGCTTTAATAATGGAGAACCGAAAAATGACAAACAGTTAGAAGTTGGTAATTTAGAAGGATATCAGGGCGGAGATATAAGAGGGATTATAAAAAGACTGGATTACATAAAAGAAATGGGCTTTACCGCTGTTATGCTTTCTCCGCTTTTTGAAAGTGGAAAGTACGATGGATTAGACGTACGCAATTTTCAAAAGGTAAATGAACATTTCGGAACAGAAAATGATGTGAAAGAACTTGTACAAGCAGCTCACGCAAAAGGAATAAAAGTTGTACTTCAATTTCCGCTTGGAGAGAATGAACAACAGGTAATTGATGCAATGAAATGGTGGATAAAAGAAGTTGATTTAGATGCAAGTTATGTAATACATAATGAAAAAAAGCCGCGTTCCTTTTGGGATAATGCGCAAAAAGATATGCAAGCGATAAAGAAAGATTTTCGTATTATGATAAAAGAAGATAGTGAATACAACGAAAAAATAGTAGGAGCGTTTTCTAAAGCGGACGTATCGGTGAAACCTTTATATGATGTGAGTAAAAAAGACGGAGCAGCCGCTACATTTTTAGATGATCAAGATACAAAAAGATTTGCTCGTATTGCAAAAGAGAATATGAATTATCCACCATCTCGTTTGAAACTAGCTCTTACATATTTATTAACAACACCAGGTATTCCGAATTTTTATTACGGAACTGAAATTGCATTGGATGGAGGAGGTACGCCAGATAATAGACGATTAATGGACTTTAAATCAGATGAAAAGTTTATGCAACACATAACGAAACTCGGTGAGCTTAGACAAGCGAGACCATCTTTACGCCGCGGTACGTTTGAGCTTCTATACGATAAAGATGGAATGAGTGTACTAAAGAGAAAGTATAAAGATGAAGTGACAGTAGTAGCGATTAATAATACGAAAGAAACACAAAAAGTTGCTTTACCTGTAAGTGCAATTGGCGAAAAACAAGAGTTAAGAGGATTGTTAGAAGATGAAATTATAAGAGAAGAAAAAGGAAAGTTTTATCTTGTTTTAAAACGTGAAGAGTCAAATGTGTATAAAGTTAACGGAGAAACAGGTGTGAATTGGCTATTTATTTCTTTAATCGTCGGTGTGAACGTATTGTTTATTGCATTTTTACTTGCGGTTAAAAAGAGACGGAAATGAGTAGCATTTTTTTAGTAGTTCTTCTTTAGTTTAAGGTGGTGAGGTATTTGCGAAAAAAGAAGTGGTTCGCTATATGCTTATGTGTTTTTATCCCACTTTAATGGGCAGTAAGACCCCCGCCTCCAAATGCAGCGAAAGCAAAGACGTTAGGTGGGGGTCGGGCTGCCCATNNGTCCGATTGGTGAGGGCTGATTAAAGTTTCACTTTATTTTTGGGACAACCGTGATGATGGGGAATTTGTTCGGTGGGGCGATAGTGTTCATTCTGTTGATACGGCAGTTCTGAAGAGAAACGATATAAAATATAAAATCGAAAATGATCAAGTATACATTCCTAAAAAATCATTTGATAAAGCAATTTGGTGTTGCTCTTAATAAGTGCGAAATCTCGAGGGAAACAGGCTAAGGAGAAAACTTTCTCCCTAGCTTGTTTTTCTGTGAAGTAAGGCTCACACCTCGAAAGGCAGCTGAGTAAAAAAGTGAAAAGACCGATAGGGGAAACAATAATTGTAAATATACTAATTTTACATTACATTAAAGGGTGAAAAATATTCTGTTACTCATTGAGGGCTATATTTGAGGAGGAAAAATGGAATTTTACGATTTGGGTATTACCATTAAAGAACTTAGAATGAAAAAGAATATATCACAATCTGAATTGTGTCATGGAATATGTTCGCAAAGTCAAATAAGCAAAATAGAAAAAGGTATGATTTATCCATCTAGCATATTGTTATATCAATTATCTGAAAGACTTGGTATTGAACCAAATCATATTTTCGCACTAACTCAAAACAAAAAACTAAAATATGTAGAAAATGTAAAATGTGTAATGAGAGATTGTACAAAACAAAAACAATATAATGAACTTTATGAAATAGTGAAACAAGAGAAAAACGAAAATAATTTCCAGTTAAAAGAAGATAAACAATTTCTAATATGGCATGAAGCGATTGCTATATTTTATGTGAATAAATCAATAAAAACTGCTTTAAATCTTTTAAATAATGCACTAAAACTAACTGTAACGAATGGTGATTTTTTATCAGAAAGAGAAATAGATATTATGCAGTCGATGGCTATATTTCATTGGGCAAATAAAGAATATGAAAAGAGTATTACTATATTAAGAAGATGTTTAACTAATTTTAATACGTTAGATTTCCCTAGAGATAAAGAGGTTAAATTAAAAATCATTTTTAATTTAGGGAAAATGTTAGGTCATGTAAATCAACATGAAGAGGCAATAAAATACAATGATATGGGTATTAAATTAGCTATTAATCTAAATACTTTATATTTATTAGGCGAATTATACTATGGGAAAGCTTGGAACATGCTAAAGCTGAAACAATGTAATGAAGAAGATATAGCTGATAATATGAAAAAAGCATTATTTATCTTTGAACTAACAGAAAAAGAAGATCTGATAAAAATAGTTAAAGAAAAATATTTTGAACAACAAAATAAAAAAATCACTCATAATTTCTGATGAACATCTTATTATTTTCTATAAAAAAAACACCTTATGGTGTCTTTTTTTATGACTTATATCATCAATTATTACAGTTCGTAGGTTTCTTATACCAAGCTTTGTTGATGTATTTACAATTCGCAGGTGTTGAAGTTTTAGATGTATCCTCAGGTGTAGTTATATTATTAGAACACCCTGTAATATATAGACAGAATGTAGTTAATAAAAAACATAGTATTAATTTCTTCAAATAACCACTTCTAACTCTTTTTAATTAACATTTTTCATAAAACAAATTCTTTACTAATTTTACATTACAGGAAAGGGTGGAAAATATTCTTATACTCATAATTTGTTACATTTGATTGGGGAGGAGGCTGTTGCCTCGATTTTTAAAAAGGCCTTCTTCATTTATGCATAATAATTAAACCCTTATTCTAATTATCCGATTGCCCGTAAGCTTAGACTTTTACACGCTAAAAAGAAAAACATCCNNGATGTTTTTCTTTTTAGCGGTAGTTAATGAATTGTACGTCAATCGGTAAATCAGCACTACGAACTGCAGCGATAACTGCTTGTAAGTCATCACGGCTTTTCGCTGTAACACGTACTTGGTCATCTTGTACTTGTGTTTTTACCTTTAACTTCATTTCTTTAATGATGTTGTTAATTTTTTTTGCGTTATCTTTATCGATACCTTGTTGAAGTGTTGCACGTTGGCGAACAGTGTTACCAGCTGCCGCTTCAATTTTTCCATAATCTAAGTTCTTAATTGGAACGTTACGTTTTACAAGTTTAGAAATAAGAACGTCTTTTACTTGTTCTAATTTAAACTCGTCGTCAGAAGTTAAAACAAGTACTTCTTTTTCTAATTTAATATCACTTTTGCTTCCTTTAAAGTCATATCGGTTTTGGATTTCCTTTAATGCAGTGTTAATTGCGTTTGTTACTTCAGGTAATTCTACTTTCGAAACGATGTCAAAAGAACTATCTTTTGCCATAGTTAGCACCTCCAAATAAATTTCTAATCTTTTTATGTACTGTACATACTAAAGTATAGCTGAAAACGAGCTTAGACTTAAGTGTTTTCATACTTATATTCATGTAACCTCATTTTATTATAGTGAATTTTGGGCAGTTGGACAAATAAAGGAAAAATCGTGTTATAATTAACTTTTGTTTGGAATGATAAAAATATAAAAAAGTTCATTTTACCCCGCATTAACGGGCAGTAAGACTCCCACCTCAAAATTCGACTGTATCAAAGAAGGGAGGCGGGAGATCAACTGCCCGTAAA
>NZ_NVEC01000058.1:112670-113591 GCF_002571225.1 Bacillus sp. AFS059628
AAAGTTTCACTTTATATATAGAGAAGGGAATTAAAAAATATGTACTTACAAATAGGATCGATTGAACAGGTAACTGTTTTACGTGAAACGGAAATCGGATATATGGTTGGGAATGAAGAAGAAGAGATTTTCCTACATAAAAACGAAGTAGCTGGAGAAATTGAAGAAGGTGATACGATTAATGTATTCTTATACCTTGATCACCAAAATCGTATTTCAGCAACAATGAAAGAGCCAATTATTACAACGTATGATTGGAACTGGGTAAAGGTTGTAGAAGTTATTCCTAGTTTAGGTGTGTTTGTTGATATTGGTGTATCAAAAGATATACTAATCCCGGCTGATGAGTTCCCGATTTATATGCCAGTATGGCCAGAAGTTGGAGACGAATTATATTGTACGTTAAAATTAACGAATCGTGATCGCCTTATCGCTCTTCCGGCAAGAGACAGTGATATGCAAGAAATTATCGTAGATGCGACGCCATCTATGCGTAATAAAAACGTAAATGGACGTGTGTATCGTTCACTTCAAGTTGGTTCATTCATCTTAACAGATGAGCATTTCCGTGCTTTCTTACACCATACGGAAAGAAAAGAACAAGTCCGTATTGGTCAGCGCGTAACAGGACGTATTATTGATGTGAAAGATGACGGTACAATTAACATTTCACTTCTTCCTCGTAAAGAAGAAGGAATGGAAGATGATGCTGCAGTAATTTATGCATATATGGAAGAACGAGGCGGAGCAATGCCGTTTTGGGATAAGAGTTACCCAGAAGACATTAAAGAACGTTTCAATATGAGTAAAGCTGCCTTTAAGCGTGCGCTTGGTAAGTTGATGAAAGAAGAAAAGGTTTACCAAGAAGAAGGTTGGACGTACTTTAAGAAGTAAAGGAAATAAAAAGCACCACCATATATT
>NZ_NVEC01000059.1 GCF_002571225.1 Bacillus sp. AFS059628
CTTTTGGGACAACCTCTTTTATTTTGAACTTAGTTGACGTTTATATTAAAAACCGATTCTACTAAGAATCGGTTTTTCTGCTTTATAACAAAATATGCTTATTTTTAATCCAAAAGGACATTTGTCACAGGATTCAGTAGATTCGTTTTTTGTTGTACAAGTGTATTTCCATTAGAGTAGTCACTATGTATATTAGTAAAATGAAAATTTCACTTCACTACCTCTAACTTATTGTACTCGTAAAAAGATAATTGAAAACGATATTCCGGATGCTCTCTCACCCAATCGTAAACTTCTTCTAAAATATCCATTTTGTTTTGTAAGTCATTCAGTTCACTACATTCATCCTTTTCCTGTTTGCACAGAGGACAAAATCCATTCACTATTTCGACACTCGTTGCCCTAATCGTTTTACTTTCTAAGTCAACTACTAAACGAAGAAGAAGAGAATGCTCTTTTTTTGTAGTCACCGTCATTTCAGCAATCCCATCCTCATTCCAAAAGACTCCGTTTAATTCCATCTGTACGTTGACGTCTTTAATATCTAAGTCTATCACTATCACACCTCCCTTGTATAAAACTCATATTTTACTCTTCAACTTTAATCTTTAATACACCACGCTTTAAAGATATATTAACCTTTTTCCAATTCTTCTTCTTTGCTATGAAAGGAAGTATAATTACCGCTAATAGCGTGGTAAATATTATCCCAAAAACTAAAACTGTTACAATGTTAAAGATTGCTTCCATTCAACTTTACCCTCTTTCATTTCTATGGGCTCTAATTTTATGAATATATTAAAAAATTTCTTACCACACCTTAAATTTCAAAGTAGCACAACAAATCAATTGCTATTTAATATGAATATTTTATTCACCTATAAAAACAATGACGTTACATTTATGTAGCTAGAAATAAAGAAGAATATCATTTAACCTCTGCATTCTTCTCCATCTCAGCCAAATACCTAATCTGCCTTTCCGCTTTTCTAACCGCCGTACGAAAATGCTTTTTCAGAAGTTCTACTGTAGGTTCACCTATATAATATCTTTCCGTAATACTTTCCCACGTGTCACTACTTTCAAATATACTCCAAACGAAAGGACGCTCAGTATTTTTTCTCATTTCTTTAAATACCCATTTTCGCATCTTTTTTTTCGCTTTTTCTGTTAGTTTTCCGTTCTCTACTAGTTCAAGTTCACCATGTCTTTTGTACCGTTTATGAATATCTCTCTCGCTATATACTTTCAAAAATATGTTTGCTGTATTCTCAGCGTCTGCCAAAGCTCTGTGTTGCTTTCCTTCCCATGTTAAACCGAGCTGTTCTACTGCAAATTGTAAACTTGGTGTATGCTCAAATAATTCTTCATACGCTTGGAAAACAAATTTCTGCAAATCAAATTTGCTCTCTTTTTCCATAGTTGGGCATTCTACACCGTGTAACGTACAATCATGAGATAGAAAGCGATAATCTTCTCTTCCCCATGAAACAAATATAGAATCTTCTCCGATAAACTGAATAAATTTCTCTATAATTTGCGGAAATTTCTCTATACCCATTAAATCTTTCTTTGTAATTCCTGTTAATTTTGTCGTATGGCGAGTAAGTCGTGCACCTGGTTTTACTAACTCCGAAAATTCTCCAATTACCTTCATTGTACTCGCTTCTATTTTTACAGCCCCGATATCAACTATCTCTGACGGATCGTCTGATTTATACGGCCTGAAATTTCTCTCTATATCAAACACAATAAAATGTGTAGCGTTTTCCAATTTATTTACCTCTTTCTACATTCCTTTTCACAAACATACTTTATCCTGCTTTAATGGGCAGTAAGACCCCCACCTCAAAATTCAGCGAAAGCAAAGAATTTAGGTGAGAGTTGGGCTGCCCATAAAAGTCCGATTGGTGAGGACTAATAATCAATGGGGGATGAAGAACCCCCCACTGATTAAAGTTTCTCTTTATTTTCAGTATTCATTTATTCATACACTTTATGCATGTAATACTTCGTCAAAAAACGAAAATTCAATCTCATTATGCTATGTACATAGGAGGTTATTCAATGAAAAATACAAAAAAAAAAGAAGGGCAAGCCCTTCTTTTTTCCATAATTACTTCTTGTTAACGTTAGTAGCTTGAGGTCCACGGTTACCTTGTTCTACTTCGAAAGTAACTTCTTGACCTTCTTCTAAAGTTTTGAAGCCTTCGCCTTGGATAGCTGAGAAATGTACGAATACGTCTTCTCCGCCTTCAACTTCGATGAATCCGAAACCTTTTTCTGAGTTAAACCATTTTACTTTACCGTTTTGCATGTAAAAAATCCTCCTACAATGTACCTATATGTACATATTCATTTTCAACCACTTTACAAAAATAAGTCAGACATTAAAAAAACTGCAACTCTGAGGAGATTTAACATTGCTATCCTCCTCGGAAGTTACAGCTCATTTAAATCTCTATATTATTAAAAGTAAAATGGTTTAAATATAATATATCATATCAATATAATAAAAGCAAAGTTTTTTTTGCTATACAACTTTTTTCTTCCATTGCATTGCTTTTGATTCACCTGATCCAGCTACAACATAGCCTTCTTTTTCGTTCACAATGCGCCAGCCATGCCCTTTAACTGAGTCACATACTGTAACAATTCCTTCTTCTAGAAGTACACGACAGACATTACTAATCCCCGCCTTATTTTGCGTTGACGTTGTATATAGCACATGCTGATCTACACTTAAGTCTAAATAGCTACTTGCTTTTTGCTCGCTTTGGCATGTGTGCCAATATGTTTTTTCACACGCAATACTTTCATCTATTTTACAAAAAGAAATATTCCCGCTAATTCCCTTGCACGATCCACTTGCTGCTACTAAATAAGAATTGTGTAAAGTCAACGCTGAAATCATCTGATTCATCACCATTTTAATCCTCTTTAATTTATGTGTCTCCAAATTAAAGAGCCAAACGCCACCATATTTAGCATGTATTTTTGTGCCGATAAATAGGTAATGTTTATATAAAAATAACGATCGAATAGATGGTGCCCCGCTACCATACTCAAGAAATGGATGAATAGTTTCCCATGTCGAACCAAAATCATTAGAATGATACAACGTTTTATCTCCATGAGCAATGACAGTTCCTTTTTCATTACTACACACATTCCAACTCGTTGCTTTTGTTGGAAAACGCTGAACTGTCCAGTTCTCTCCACCATTCATACTACGAATAAAAATTCCTTCGTCACCTACACCATACACTATATTACCTTCGCTATGTAAATCCCTAATTCGTTTTTGAAAACCATTTAAAATTTGTTTCCATTCTCCGTCTTGTTCAATAAATAAGCCATTATATGTAGTAGCTAACATAAGCTTTCCATCTCTTAACTTTGTAATAGCGGTCGCACTTAACATTGTCTCCATGTTGACACTCCCATTCTTAGAACTTCTCAGCAAATGCAATGGCAAAATTACTACATTTTTCAACATCCTCTTCATCTTCTGGAGCTAATTCGATTTTCAATCCATCTTGTACAAGCTCTGCACCGCGTTCTACAAGTTTCTCTTCAAATATCGTTACCGCTTCACAAAACAGTTCATACGCCGTATCTCCTGATCCGAATACCGCTACTTTTTTCCCTGATAAATCTATATTTTCTAAGTCATCATGGAAATCTTCCGCTTCAAATGGTAGTTCACCATCGCCCCACGTATAAGACCCTAAAATAATTCCATCATAAGCCAATAATTCTTCAGCATCCATGCCTTCCATTTCTTGCAAGACTACTTCATGATCAAAAGCATCTAAACTAACTTTAATTAAATCAGCAATACTCTCTGTATTTCCTGACATACTTGCATAAGCTATTAAAATTTTCGCCACTTCGGCATCCCCCTCTTACAATAAATGATTCTCATTATCATTATATTAATAATGAGAATCAATTTCAATTATATTTTTTTATCCCACAAAAAAAGCACAGATGACTATACAATCATCTGTGCTTTTTTATTACTTTTTAAAAATACCGAACGGCTTTCCGACTGGTAAAACAACTTTTCCAAAGTGTGTATTTAACACTGCTGCTGCTGAACCATAGAAAGATAATAATGAAATAAGAAGTTCAGAATATGCTGCTAAATTATGCATTGCATGCGGCATAACACCTAAAGTACTTAATGAAAGACCAATAAATAAGAAATCAATAAGAACGAAAATCATAAATAATACTTTATGTGTTTCCATTGCACCAATTGTCATAAAGATTGTGAAAATCAAATATCCGATAAAGGCTACCCCAAGCTGTTTTGAATCTGCAGCTTGTGCTAATTTTTCGCCAAATACTCCAAGTTGAATTAACCAAGTCATTCCAACACCTAACCAAAATAGGCCATACGCACCGAATGCTGTTGTACCGAACGTATTGTTATGCTTTGCATCGTGAATGCACGCAAAGATTTGTGCAAATCCTCCTAAAAAGATTGCCCATGGTAATACAAGAGAAACGCCATCCGTTAAGCCTAACTTTTGAGATGATGCTACAAGTGTTACCATCGCTAATCCAAATAGACCAATTCCAGATGGATCTGCTGTTGTCATTTTCACATGATGTGTAGTTGTTTGATTGCTCATATAAACCTCCTGATTATAAACATACTCGAATACAATACTTAAATCAGAAGGCTATGTCAATGGTTTTTTTTGTATGTTGTCAGACCTTACTTTTTATAATGATTACATATACTTCCGACCACTTCATACGGTTTTATATTCACTTTTTCCAACTCTTGTATCGGCAACCATAACGGAATATAACTCCCTCTATCTTTTATTTCGAATTCTTCAGCTTTACCACTTCCGAAAACTCCACCTATAATATGGGCATTAAAATAATACTCCGTACCCTTATACTCCACCTTTGCAATTAGATGCTCCACTTCTATATGTACCCCTAACTCTTCATAAGCCTCTCGCTTCGTTGCTTCTTCGGGTGTTTCTCCTTCTTCAATTCCTCCCCCTGGAAAAACATAATATGTTTCCCCGTCTCGGATACGTTTTATAAGTGCGATTTTCCCTTCCTGCACAATGATAGCCACGCCGCGATTTCTTATCATTTTATTACCTCAATACGAATCGCAACTGTTCCCCACTTTTCTTCTTGTTCTTTCGTATATATTTTGTATGTACTTTCTAACATTTCCTCTAAACTATCATTTTCACAACCCAATAATTTTTTATCAATTTGTTCGTACATTCCTTTAAAGCTTTCGTATCGTTTTATTTCCGTTACTTTTACAGTGATCGTTTCCTCTGTCGTAAGATTCGTAAATACAATATGATCGCCTCGTTTTATAAGTTGACGTTTCGCATCGTATAAACGTACTTCATATACTTTTTTTCCTAATTGAATTGACTGAAAAGGTTTATTATATAACCCCATTTCGTATATCATTCATTCCACTCCCTTTTATTCGTTGCGCTTACTACTATATTTGTGCATTACCAATTCATACAACACAGTTCACCTTATTCCAAGTTGCATATAATGTTCCATATCCATTACTTGCTTTAGAGAGGATGCTAAATTCGTTATGTTATATTTAAATCAAAAACCTGAATATAATAAATATGATATTGGTGATTATACTTATAGTAAAGTAGGGCCAACCATTTTTTCTTGGAACGATGAAACAAAATTAAAAATAGGAAAATTTTGTTCGTTAGGAGAAGAAGTCGTTTTCATACTTGGCGGCGAACATCGCGCAGACTGGATAACGACTTATCCATTTAACGCTCTCTTCAATGAAGGAGCACATATTACTGGTCACCCTTCTTCAAAAGGTGATATCGTAGTCGGCAATGATGTATGGATTGGTTATCAATCCTGCATTTTATCTGGTGTTACAATTGGTAACGGGGCCATCATTGGAGCAAAGAGCGTTGTTACAAAAGACGTACCTCCATATGCAATTGTAGCTGGTAATCCTGCAAAATTTGTTCGATATCGTTTCCCGCAAGAAACGATTGACAAACTAGAGAATCTCGCATGGTGGGACTGGGATATTTCTGTTATAAAAGGAGCTATTCCATTTCTACTCTCCAACAAAATCAACGAGTTTTTTACCTCATCGGAAAATGAATCTATATGATAAAACCCAAAAGAGCATCNNGATGCTCTTTTGGGTTTTATTTTTTATGTCCGTGCAACTGATTACACGGAGAACATGAAAACGGAATTTTATCTAGACAATTAAAGTTCGTTTCACAAATTTGTTCAATCGTTGGAACGAACGGTATGACCACAATATTACTTTCCATTATTTGCGTAACAGGTGGTAATACTGTGCCTGCTTGATGTTCGAAGCGAATACTCGCTTGATTTATATAATTCCCTGAACCGCTTGGTGCTCTCTCCACTACTACTTGGAATGAAACTGTCCGTGCCTCACCCGGATTTAAACTACCTATAAGAAATCCTGATACTGGATTTATATTTGGCACTAGCGTATTATCAACCTTTACACTTCCAAGGATAAATCGAACACTACTATCTAACATATCTTGAAAACGAATATTTTGTATGATAGTATCCCCCGTATTCGTGATAACTGTCGTAAACGTAATAACATCGCCTATCGTTGCTGTTTGATGATCTGCGGTTTTTACAACTGTCGTTGAAACATTTTGAGGAATAAACGGAATAACAACTGTATTGCTATCGCCTTCAACTACTACAGGCGCTTCATTTGGATTCACAGTTGCAAACCCATTCGCTGTAAGCAGTATTTGTAACTAAATTATTTATTTGTCCTCCTGTTATGACGACTTGGAAATTAATAATTGTTGCATCATTTGGCTGAAAATCACCTAACGGAATACCTGTATTCGGGTTGGCAAATGGGAAAGGTACATCATTTATAACAGCAATTCCATAAGTGACAACATCTCCTACCATCGCTACTTCAAAATCCGCTCCTTTTGCAACAAATAAGATTGCCGTATTTACCGTCACGATAACTGTATTGCTCGTATCCATCACTGTAACTGGCGGTTCTCCTGGTACTAAAATATATTCGGCTAACGCCCCAGCAAGGTTCACTACTGTACCACCATCTGGAAAACTTATAATCATAGCTTCATATGTTACAAGTGCCGTCTCACCGACTGGAATGTCTGGTATCGTAAATCCAACCTGTGGATTTACTCCTGGCTGCGGAACTCCATTTATCGTTACACTATTTGGAACAAATTCAGCTTCCTGAGATAACACGTCTATAAATTGAACATTCATCGCATCAGCCGTACCAGTATTTAATATACGAACTGTATACGTTACCGTTTCTCCCACTCCAACAACCGAATGATCTACTTCTTTCAACATATCTAAACTACCTCGATTTACTGGTGTGACTGTCGTATTGCTTGAGTTCGTAATTGTAAACGGTGGTTCTCCTGGAATCAATTCGAAATCACCAGTTACTCTCGCCGTATTCATAATGCTACTAGAAGGTGGAATTGCGATTACATTTACTTCAAATGTAATTACTATACTGTCCCCTACTGCAACATCTGGTAATGAAAAGCCTACAAATGGATCTAAACCTACTTGTGGAATTCCATTTATTTGTACACTTCCAGGAACAAATTCTAAACTAGGTGACGGAACATCGATAAACTGAACATTCGTCGCTATTACCGTTCCCGTATTTGTAACTTGCACACTATAAGTTAACGTATCCCCTAATCGTGTTGCTTGCTTATTTACGGTTTTTATAACATTAAATCTTCCTCTATTTACCCTTGTTATTGTCGTATTACTCGGTTCAGTTACTACAACCGGCGGCTCTCCTGGTACTAAAGTAAATCTTCCTGTTATATTTGCAACGTTCGTAATGGTTCCTGATGACGGGATGTTTGTAACTGTCGCTTGGAACGTCACGATAACTGTTTCACCAACTGGTATATCTCCAACTCCAAAACCAGTAATCGGATTTAAGTTTGGTTGCGGGGTTCCATCTATCGTTACACTATTTGGTATAAATGACGCTCCTGCTGAAATCGTATCAATAAACTGAACATCATTAGCTGTTACCGTTCCTGTATTCGTTATTTGAACTGTATACGTTAATACATCTCCAACGAGAGTAGCAGCCCTATTTACTTGTTTAATAACATTAAATCTTCCTCTGTTTACAGTTGTAAGTGTTGTGTTGCTCGGTTGGTTTACTATAACTGGTGGTTCTCCTGGTATTAGTATAAAGCTTCCCGTAACATTCGCGGTATTAGCAATTGTTCCGTTTGATGGGACACTGACAACTGTTACTTGGAACGTAACTTCTACACTTTCACCTGGGCTTATATCTGGAAGCGGGAATCCATTATTAGGATTGAATCCAGGTTGTAGCACACCATCTATCGTTACACTATCTGGTATAAATGTGATTGAGGACGGTAATACATCACTATATTGAACATTCGTCGCTACCACTGTACCTGTATTTTGAACTACTGTTGTATATGTGATTGTATCACCTACTGCAACAACCGGCTGACTTACTGATTTTAAAACATTCAAACCAAGTTCATTAATTTCTGTTAATGTCGTATTACTTGTTGTTGTTTCGGTAATAGGCGGCTCCGTTTCACTTACAGCAAATGTAGCTGTAACGTCTACAAAGTTAACAATCGTTCCACCTTCTGGTATGCTTGTAACCACTTCCTGATATGTGACAAGTACAAAATCATCTACAGGGATATCTGGAACTGGAAAACCAATGAAAGGATCTAATCCTGGTGCCGGCACCCCATTTATGCTCACACTTCCCGGTACAAATGCTACACCGGCAGAAGTTGTATCTATAAATTCAACATTCGTCGCTGCCACTGTACCAAAATTAAAGATTAATACATCATACGTTAATATTTCTCCAACCGTCGCTACCTCTTTATCGACTAGTTTTAATGGAAATATAGACGCTATATTAATTGTCGTAACGACTAAATTCGTTAATATCGTTTCTGTAATAGGTGGCTCCTGCGGATTTGGTTGTGAAGTAAATGTAACATCTGCATCATTTAATATGACTTCATTATCTGGAATCTCCGTAATCGTCACTTGGAACGTCACAGAAATACTCGCTCCAGCATTCAATAGTGGACTAACTGTAAAGCCTATTTCCGGATTTAAACCAGGTTGCTGTACCCCGCCTATCGTTACACTATTTGCTACAAACGCTGTCCCTTCTGGAATGACATCTTGGAAGAGCACATCTGTAACAGGGATAATTCCTACATTTGTTATTAACACTGTATACGTTAATACATCTCCAACAGCACCAGCGGCAATATCAACTGTTTTTGTTGCTGTTACTTCACCAGGAGGCGGCAACGGTATCGTAACTACTGTCGTATTACTTGAATTTGTCGTTGTTACAGGAGGCTGTAAAGGATTTAATAAAAAAGTGGCTGTAGCAGATGCCGTGTTTAGTACAGCTCCGCGCGTGGATGGTGCAACAACTATCACTTGGAACGTTACTGTCAATGATGTGCCAGCTGCAATATTAGGAAGCGGAAAACCTACATTTGGATCAAATCCAGGTTGAGGCGTTCCATTTATCGTTACACTATTTGCTACAAACGTTGTTTCTGGAGCAATTGGATCAATAAAAGAGACATTCGTTGCTGTCACTGTTCCGTTGTTTCGAATAACAACAGAATACGTGTAAGTTTCTCCAAGTGTTGCTTGTTGTACAGATGAAGATTTTTGTATATTTAATCGAGCTGTATTTACTTGTGTCACTACAAAATTACTATTTGTAATAGTCGTTATAGGAGGACCAGTTGGATTTATAAGGAAACTGGCAGTAACATTCGATTGATTTCTTATATTCCCACCACTCGGAACACTCGTCACTGTAACTTGAAACGTAATCGTAGCCGTTTGCCCGACCGGAATATTTGGTACTGGGAAACCTGCCATAGGATCCGCGCCTTGCTGTACGACTCCGTTTATCGTCACACTATTTGCTACAAACGCAGTACCAGACGGAATCGGATCTTGAAAAATAATATTCGTTGCAGGAACAGTTCCTGTATTTTGAATAAGAATCGTATACGTTAACGTATCTCCTACTCCTGTTTGCGTTGTATTTACACTCTTCATTATATTAAGTGATCCTACATTCACTCGCGTCACTACAATATTACTAATCGTTACAACTGTAATCGGTGGCTGGAGAGGACTTACTTGGAAATCAGCAGTGACATTCGCATTATTCGGAAGAACTCTATTTGATGGTACACTCGTAATTGTCACTTGAAAAGTAACTGTTACCGTCCCTCCTACTGGAATATTAGCAAGTGGAAATCCAGTTGTTGGGTTTAAACCTGGTTGAGGCGTTCCATTTATTATTACACTATTTGCTACAAACGTTGTTCCAACTGGAATTCGATCAAGAAATGATACATTTGTCGCTGCTACCGTTCCACTATTTTGTATACGAACTGTATATGTTAACGTATCTCCTACTCCTGCTTCAGTAGCACTTACACTCTTCCTTACATTTAACCCTGAAGAATTCACCACTGTCATAACAGTATTACTTGGCACCGTTACAGTAATTGGTGGTTCTGTGGGATTTACAAGAAAATCTCCAGTTACATTCGCATTATTTACGACATTATTTCCCTGTGGAATTTCATCAATTAATACTTCAAACGTAACAATTACACTCGCACCAACGGGTAAATTATTTAATGGGAATCCGAATTCTGGATCTGCCCCTTCTTGTAAGACCCCATTCACAAAGACACTGTTTTCAATAAATAATGTACCTTGTGGAATTGAATCTTGGAAAAATACATTTGTTGCTGGTACACTACCTGCGTTTATGATTTCGATTGTATATACTAAAACATCCCCTACCGTTGCAACATCCGTATTCACTGATTTCACAACTTCAAAGTTCCCTGATTGTACAGTTGTATTCACAATGTTACTCGGAACATTGATTGTTACGGGGGGTTCACTCGGATTCACTTGAAAACTTGCTGTTACATTTGCTTGATTTAAAATATCTTCATTTTCTGGATCCTGTACAATTAATACGTCAAATGTGACTACAACTGTTTGAGCCGCAGGAATATTCGGAAGAGAAAATCCTGTATTTGGATTCAATCCACTTTGTGGTACTCCATTAATTGTTACAGAATTTGCAACAAATGAGACAGCGGAAGAAATAGTGTCTTGGAAAAACACGTTTGTTAACGGAACGTTTCCTGTATTTTGGACGGCAATCGTATATGGTGCGAGACGTTCTCGAGTAAGTAATGCGGAAGTATAGGCGACAACGAGGACTATTCTTAATTGTAGAAATATCGAAAACAATAAAGAGTAGGATAACTGTTCAGGCGAGTGAGAGGAATGAAGGAGTAACGCCCCGAAACTCTCCCAGTGAGATTCCCAACTGCATACACTCGGCAGAGTGAGATGTTGGAAGCAGGGTAAAACATGCGGTTACGGTTCGTAGTATCTATATGGATAACCGAAAGCCAGCAGGAATAATAAACCGGCTGGAACTAACTAAGTACCGTATGCTGTCAACCGACAAGGTGAGAATGTGTAAACACTGACGAACTTGCGAATGTACACCTCGATAGGTTTACGGGTCAGAAATGATTCGGAGTCTGAAAATAAGACTTGTCTAATGGATTGGAAACATCGCATAGTGACCAATCCTAACGTTGTTACAGGCAACGGAGCTAGACACGGGGTAAAGCAAGCACCTAAATCGGAGATCGAAAGATCTTTAAAACAACGATAGTCTGAACGGAACGTCGAAAGCCACTAACGTTGGGTCTATGACTCTATCGGCGGATATAGTTGAATACGAAACGGGTAACCGAGGGAAGTATTCTTAATAGTGGTGAGAGTAGTGGCACGACCGTTGAAGATTCTGTAATGGAATTGGAGGAACAGCCACAAGCCTATTTGTAGGAACTGAAATTTCATCTAATCTTGCATGGATTCTGGTAAGACACAAAAGGTCACCACAAATCAACATGAGAGTAGGTGATAGACCATGAATGATAAAACTAAGTCCACTCTAAAGGATAAGAAACTACGACACAGCGAGTACTACGGTATTCAACCTGTCCTAGACGACTTATACCGAAGAGCAACAAAGAAAAATTCTTTCAAAAATCTAATGCCTATCATTATATCAGATGAAAATATACTTCTCGCGTTTCGTAACATTAAAGGAAACAAAGGGAGTAAAACAGCAGCCTGTGACAATGTAAACATTAATGATATTGAGAGGATGGAACAAAGCTATTTCTTGAATGAAGTAAAAAGACGCTTTCAAAACTACCAACCGCAGAAAGTAAGGCGCAAGGAAATACCGAAACCCAATGGAAAAACCAGACCTCTGGGAATACCAAGTATGTGGGATAGGATTATCCAACAATGCATCTTACAAGTAATGGAGCCTATCTGTGAAGCACACTTCTGTAACCGAAGTCATGGATTTCGCCCAAACAGAAGTGCTGAAAATGCTATAGCAGACGCAACAAAACGAGTAAATCAGCAAAACCTTACATATGTGGTGGATGTAGACATTCAGGGTTTCTTTGACGAAGTAAGTCACGTTAAACTCATGCGCCAACTATGGACACTGGGAATTCGTGACAAACAACTACTAGTCATTATCCGTAAGATATTGAAAGCGCCAGTGCAACTACCTAACGGCAAAACGATATTTCCAACCAAAGGTACCCCACAAGGCGGTATCCTTAGTCCACTCCTCGCCAATATTAATCTTAACGAATTCGACTGGTGGGTCAGTAATCAATGGGAAACTTTCAAAGCCAAGAAGGTAAAGCCGAGATTGAAAGATGGGATTTGGAGTAATGACACTGTAACATACTGTCTATCCAAAACATCCAAGATGAAACCAATGTATATCGTAAGATACGCAGATGACTTTAAAATCTTTACAAATACACGTAGGAATGCAGAGAAAATTTTCGAAGCAACTCAAATGTGGTTAAAAGAACGTCTAAAACTGCCTATTTCAACCGAAAAGTCTAAAGTAACCAATCTGAAAAAGCAACAGAGCGAATTCTTAGGTTTCACTCTTAAGGCTGTAAAGAAAGGTAAGAAGAAGAACGGTGACACACGACACATTGCAGTAACACATGTCTCTCCCAAAGCACTGGAAAAA
The DNA here is from genome assembly GCF_002571225.1 of Bacillus sp. AFS059628. Classification (GTDB taxonomy): domain Bacteria; phylum Bacillota; class Bacilli; order Bacillales; family Bacillaceae_G; genus Bacillus_A. The sequence goes on from NZ_NVEC01000059.1 coordinate 13,235, forward strand.
ACAAAACAAGATTTAGCAAAACAAGTGAAAAGGATACAGAGAACCCCAAACTCTAATGAAACAATTAAGAGAATCAGTATATACAACAGCATGGTCATTGGTAAGCACAACTATTATAAAATAGCAACGCATGCTTCCCTGGATTTCAGTAAAATGAGTCATAGTCTTGGTCACATGATGTATAACAGATTCCCCAAGTCAAAAATTAGAGGAAAAAGCAATACAAACGGATACACGAATATAGGGAAATATAAAGGGAAAGACAAAGGTATTCAACCATACCTAAAGTCAAAAATGATGAGATTTCTCATGAAATGTCCTATTTTACCAATCTCCTATATTCAACACAAAAGACCGATGATGAAAAAGCAATCCATTAACAGATACACCGCAGAAGGACGAGCCCTGATACACAAAAACTTGGCAGAAATAACTGAAGCGGAACTGAAATGGTTAAGAGAAAATCCAGTTATAAATGAACGGGCAACCATAGAGTACAATGATAATCGAATTTCTCTTTATATTGCACAAAAAGGAAGATGCAGTGTAACAGGTGAGAAACTCTCGCCTTGGGACATTCACTGTCACCATAAGCGATTATGGAGTGAAACAAGGGATGACAGCTACAAAAACCTTATCATCATCAAGCCAAGTGTCCATACACTAATACACGCAACCAATAAAGAAACCATAAACCAATTCCTCAATCAACTAAAACTCAACGAGGAACAGTTATGCAAACTTAATAAATTGCGGAAATTAGTCAAAAACGAGGAAATCTGTATGTAATCACAAAATGAAGTGGATATGAAAGATGAACAACTAGCGTTGTTTGCTTAGAATTTATCATTATTAGATGAAAAGAAAACTACAATATAGGTGGACCGCGGTATGCCGTGAAAGTGGCACGTACCGTGCGGATCGGGGGAAAAGTTGGAGATAACCTCAAAGACTTACCTATCGACAATTTAAAGTGTCCCCTACTGCCGCTTGTGTCGTATTCACTTCTTTTATTACATTTAAACCGCCTGTATTCACTTGTGTCACAACTGTATTCGTTTGTCTATTAATCGTCATTGGTGGTTGATTCGGAATAACGACGAAATTAGCAGATACATTTCCACGATTCGCAATCGTGCCTCCTGATGGAGTAGATGTAACCCGTACTTGAAATGTAACCGCCCTACTTCCGCTTGGAGAAATATTTGCTACCGCAAACCCAGTCGAAGGATTTGCTCCAGGTTGTGAAACCCCATCTACAGTCACACTATTTGCGATAAAAGTCGTTCCAACTGGAATCGGATCTTGAAAAATAACATTTGTCGCAAGTACATTTCCGATATTCTCAATTGTAATAGTGTACGTAAGAACGTCATTCACTGTCGCAAAAGCTTTATCCACTGTTTTTCTCGTTCTTATATCAGCTATATTAATAGTAGTAACTACAGTATTACTTGTCGCTTGCCCTGAAACTGGTTGTTGGCCAGGTACTGGAGTAAAGTTAAAGGTTGCACTCGCACGGTTCTGAATTGGATTGACAAGTGGATTAGATGTTACTCGAACTTGAAAACGCACTACAGTCGTTTGCGAAGCATTAATACTTCCTAGATTAATACTACTTGCTGGATTTGCTCCTGGACGTGCTACTCCATTCACTGTAACACTATTTGGAACAAATGTTGTTCCACCAGGGATACTATCGACAAAAATAACATTATTTGCAGTGACATTCCCATTATTCGTCACATTAACCGTGTATGTTAATACATCATTAAGTGTTGCAGTCTGTAAATCTACAGATTTTTGCATACTTATAGTTGCTTGATTCACTGTCGTTTGTACTGTATTTGAAGTAGACGTACTTGTAATAGGTGGACTACCGACGAAAGGACGGAATTGATATGACACCATTGCGCGATTTGGAATGGGATTCGGGTTCGGAAACGATGTTATTCGCACTTGAAAAGTAACAATTCTTTGCGTGTTATTTGGGATTGTTCCTAAATTAATTCCATTAGCAGGGTTCGCATTCGGCTGTGTTACTCCTCCTACCGTTACACTACCTGCAACAAACGTCGTTCCGTTCGGAATACTATCACGTAATACAACGTTTTCTGCACTTCCTGTCCCTGTATTTGGGACCGTAATCGTATAAGTGAGAGTATCCCCTACCCCTGCGACTGTTCTATTAACCGATTTAACAGGATTAATAATTGGCCCCGTTGCATCAATTTGAACACCAAAGCCAGCCGCAGCATATCCATCTCCATTTGTAACGAATCGAACCGTTGCTGACGTTTGATTATTTACTAATGATGCAGAGGCATTTACATTTGTAATATCCCACCCTTGTCTTCGGACAGCCAAAGCTATCCCTAAAGGCTGATTCAAATCTCCAAACGTTCCAGTTGTATCTAACTCTCCAATGTCGTTACAAATTTGTGATTGAAAGAAATTATTTGCGGGGTTTCTCGGGCCAGATAATGCAACTGTAGCATTCGCATTTGGTCCAAAGCGAAGTTGATCTCCAACAATGTTGGAATCACCTTCTTGAGCAGTTACGAGCACTCTTCCTGTAACTGCTCCTGTCCCCGGAGTAGCAAATCCTGAAATAGTAGCATCAACTGGTGGTGATGAAGCATCGATAATTTCTTGACCTGCATAAACTGACAAATTCCGCAGCGGCAAACTTGCGTTTTGATACACAACCTCAAGTGTCCAACCAGCCGAACGACTAATAGTTGGATCAAATGAAGTTCTTGCAGCTGGCACTGCACCTGTAGTATAAGTTCCTGCCCCACCTGCACTAACAAGATTCGTTACATTGGCAGAGCGTGCATAATAAAACTGATTTCCTACTGAACCTTGCTGTGCAGTAGCAGGATCTGGCGTAACAGAAAACGTCCCTGCTGGCGTTGTAAATGTAATGTTATCATTTAAAAATGGTAAAACATCTTCCGTATCAGTCCGGAAAGTACCAGCCCAAACTAATTCTGCATATAACACACTGCTTCCCGCTGGAAGGTTTAAAATTGCACTTGAAGAATTCAATTGCCATTCATCTGTTGTCCCTGCTGGGAATCCTGGTACTTGCAGCGCTGTATTTACTGTCGTAAACACAGCAAGTGTACCAAAAATATTGCCTGGCGCAGGCGATGTAGGGCTAAGCCCTAACGTATTCCCCGTAAAAGTGACGGCACCAGGTACTGTTGTTGTAAAACGATTTATAAAAGGCACACAATCATCTCATTTCAATTATAGTAAAAAGTGCTCTATACTATAAAATGTAGACAAACTATGCAATGTACTTTGTCCAACAAAATTCCGCACATACGAGAGGAGATTACTACACTATGCGCTATATTATCGTAACAGGAACTTCACAAGGTTTAGGTGAGGCAATCGCCGCGCAATTGTTAGAAGAAAACACGAGTATCATCTCTATTTCTAGAAGAGAAAATAAAGAGCTTACGAAACTTGCACAGCAATATAACAGCAATTGTGTTTTCCACTCCTTAGATCTTCAAGATGTACATAATTTAGAAACGAACTTTAACGACATCATTTCATCTATTCAAGAAGACACTGTATCATCTATTCATTTAATTAATAATGCTGGTACACTCGCACCGATGAAACCAATAGAAAAAGCTGAAAGTGAACTGCTCATTACGAACGTTCAAATTAATTTACTTGCACCGATGATCCTTACCTCCACTTTCATGAAACATACGAAAGACTGGAAAGTAGATAAACGTGTTATAAATATTTCATCTGGTGCAGGGAAAAATCCTTATTTCGGATGGGGCGCTTATTGCACGACGAAAGCTGGTATAAATATGTTTACACAGTGTGTAGCAACCGAAGAAGCAGAAAAAGAATATCCAGTAAAAATCGTCGCTTTTGCACCTGGTGTTGTTGACACAAGTATGCAAGCACAAATTCGTGAAACAAATAAAGAAGATTTCATCAATTTAGACCGCTTCATCGCACTAAAAGAAGAAGGACAACTACTGTCACCTGAATACGTTGCGAAAGCAATTCGTAGCTTACTAGAAACCGAGAATTTCCCGCAAGGTGAAGTCATTCGAATTGATGAATAACAAAAGACACGCTCTAATAGCGTGCCTTTTCATTTTATTTCTCTAAAAATATAAGTACAGACTCCGCAATTTGTTCATAACCAATCTCTTGATAAATTTTATTTGATGTCGGATTTGCCAGATCTGTATATAAAGTCGTTGTTTTGTAACCTTCATCTAACATACGTTGACTAAGTGCAGCGACACAACTAGATGCGTGCCCTTTTTTCCGCGCTTCTTTCGGTGTATATACAAAATTAACTGTTATATTGTTTGTAGTTGGTCTCGTTTTTGCAGCTACAGACACAAGCTTCCCATCTACTTCTAAACCAAATAGACGACGGTTAGTAATTAATGTATGAGCGGTTTGGGTCGCTTCTTCTTTCGTAGTAGGCAAATTCACATCTTCGCAAAATTGATATATCCACTGTTCTATTAATGGTAGCTCATCACTACTTACTTCTCTAAAAACTCCATCTCCTTTCCACTTTTTCTTCACTTGTTTTAATTCATATACACCTTGCTCCATTGCAATAGTAGTTTTCTTATTTTCTAACACAGCAATCTCTTCTGCTAATCTCTGTACAATTTTCTTATTACCAATCAATCCAGGAACATTTGGATATACTTTCGTTAATTTTTTTGCAAGTTCCACGATGTCCTCTTCCGGCATTTCAGACGTAGCAACAATGATTTGTTTCTTTTCTTCTGTTTGAAGAAATACAACTGCAATTTCTTCCTCTTGTTTTGCTAGCCCCATAAATATCGGTTGTTGGATCATTTGTAATATACCTAATATGAGATTATTTTCCTGCTCATTCTTTTCTAAAAATGGTGTAACCTCTTCTTTAAAAGTAAGAATCTCTTCATATACATGTAATTGAATCATCGACAATCTCTTCTCTCTATTTATAGTTTCATTAAGTATTGGCGATTAATTCCCTAAATTCCTCTTTTACGATTCAATAATATTCGAAACTAACGTATTCAAATCATTTTCCGCTTGTAAAATTCTCTGTTTTTCTTTTTCAAATACCTTTTCTTCTTTTTGAAATGATTCTTTTCGATTGTTAATCATACGCTCCATTTCTTTTTTACTCGGTCCACCGTATACATTTCTTTTTTGTATAAAAGCTTCTGGTGATACAATTTCTTCCCACTCTTTTTCTAATAATTTTATTTTTAATTTTTCTTGTAAGTATATATTTACATCTTTTACATGTAATTCATGCAGCTCTTTTTTCTGCTCCAATGATATATTCGCAATAACACTCGCTGCCTGATGCGCATGTCGAAATGGAATGTCATAGTTTTTCGTTAAAACATCTGCGAAATCAGTTATCGTAATTGCATGTTTATAAGAACGGCTTTTTAACGTTTCTTTTTCTACTTTCATCGTTCGAATGACCGCATTCATAATACAAAAAACACGAATAGTCTTTTCAATTCCTTTATATAAATACGGCTGCAAATCATCTTCTGTATCGACAATATCACCAAATGGTGTATTATGAATCATTTGAAATACTGTAAATGCTTCTCCTAAAGCACTACTCGTAATCGCACGGGCATGTTCAATGGAAACAGGATTTCGCTTTTGCGGCATAATGCTACTAATTTGTACATATGGCTTTGCAACAGTAATACCACCATATTCTTTCGTCGCTAATAGTAAGAAGTCATGAATCCATCTACTCGTATTCGTCATCATTACCATCAGTAACAAGCTAACTTCTAATAAATAATCGGCTCCAGCAACAGCATCATATGAATTCTCAATTACATTTGTAAATCCAAGTAAATAGGCAACTCGCTCCCGTTTAATTGGAAAACTTGTTGTGGAAAGAGCCGCAGCCCCCATTGGAGATTGATTTAAAAGTTTGTACGTTTTTTTCATCCTTTCTAAATCTCTTTGCATCGTATCATAAATCGCTAACGTATAATGACCAAATGTAGTTGGCTGTGCTGGTTGTGTATGTGTATAAGCTGGCATAATCGTTTCCTTATGCTCATCGGCAAGTTGCAACATACTTTCTTGCAATAACAAATGATGCTCCATTAATCGTAGTACATATCGCCTTAAACTCATACGATACATCGTTACACCCATATCATTTCTACTTCTACCAATATGCATATTACTTACATAATCGCATTTTGCTTCTTGAGAAATTAAATGTTCGACTAAAAAAAAGAGATCTTCATGCTGCTTTGTATATAGCAATTGCTCTTTCGGAATTCCCTCTATCTTTTTTAGGGCGTGTAATATAACTTTAGCTTCTTCCTTTTTCATTAACTTTTCTTCAGTCAGCATTGTAATATGCGCTTTATGCACTTGAAACATATCTTTTAATAAGTAATTTCGCTGAAAATGAAATACATGTTGTAATACACAATCCACATATGTTTTCCCAGGGAAATCAGCGCCTTCACTCTTTATAAACTCTTCTTTACTTTGTTTCATCACCTTTTCCCCTCTCACCTAAGTATTACTACCCATCATACCCAGTGATAGGAAAAAAGTGCTTGTATATAAAAAACTCGGTGCTCCCTGCACCGAGTTTATTTAATAAAAGTTGCATCATACTTATCACTTTGCAACACTTGGAAATGTAAGTTTGCTAAATGTTTACGTATTTCTGCACTGTCTTCCTCATTTAAATTATTTGCTAAAAACACGATTTCTGTACAGTTCCCGCGTTTATCCATTGCATAAACTGCTTTTGTAACTGTCCATGGTGTATAGCCATTTTTTTGCCCTGCATGTCTAAATGTTTTACGGTATTTCTTAGCGCTCATATCTGTTTCAACGATATTCGCCCACACTTTTTCTTCTGCGTCTGTCAGGCCACCTTTATGATTTGCCTTTTGAAGCAGTACCATATAATCGTTTGCAGAAGCTGCTGGTAATCGATCAGACCAAATTTTATCGTAACGTTCCTCTAAATAAAGAGGAATTTCCTTTTGTAATAATGGTCCCTTCTTTTTTAAGCGTTCATGAATAATCATTGCATATTCACGATATTGCTCTTGAGACATTTCTTTTAACTTTTTCTCTATTTTATATTTCGGAACATGTAGTTCTTTATGCAAATATCCAGGGATGTATAAAGATGAAACAATCGGAAATAGCGGCTGATGTGCTGGAAGGGATAAACTTTGTAAATTTCTATTAATATTATCTAACCCTAACACTTCCATTAAATATTCAGCATTCGCATTCGAACTAAATTTAACCATTCCTTTTGCCACTTCTTCTAAAGAAACTGCCCCTTCTGTTATCTTATCTGTCTTTTGCAAATACCTTTGCCATCTATCTTGTGCACCGCCATCTGTATTCGGTACGTAATAACGATTCACATCATTTATGGAAACGAAACTAGACGGATCAATTTTCCCTTCCGTAACTTGTTTCGTATATTCAAGCGCCACAATTAACTTCATCGTACTAGCAACTGGCAATACAACATTCGGATTTACAGAATAAACGACTTTATCATTTCTTTTTACTAGAAGCGCGCTATTTTTTTCATCTTTGTGTTCTTCAATAAAGGATGCGATATACTGCGCATCATCATTATTTGAACTCCATACTTTTTTCACTAAAAAATTACCCGATATTAGCAAAACGAAAATACCCACAATTACTGCGCATACTATAGTTTTTTTCAAGTAAAATTCCTCTCCTATTGTGTAACTCTTGTCTATTTATCTCTTACAAACAAAATAGTGGAGATGCTTATTTTAATAATCATCTCCACTATTTTAACTTGTATCCTCTTATTATGTCTACGTCATAATTTTTACGAAGTCTTCGAGAAATTTTTTATAATGCAATGACCAACCAATTCGAACCCAATTCTTTAAAGCTTTTGCATCAGGTTGAGGACGAAAGTCAGCAATACTTTCTCCTTTGGCAATCCCTACTGTATCTACATCGACACGGCGGTATACATAGTCCAAAATAGACGGATTCGCCGCAACCATCATTGTGACAACGTCATGCACTGGACTCCCTTTTATTTTCGGATTAAGCTTTCTATAAGCTTTATAATAATACGTAAAAATCGGTTCAATTAATTTATTAAAATTCGTTTTAGAATGTTTCGTAATGTATTTCACCATCTCTGGTGTAATAATTGCTTCAGATGTAACGTTAAGTGGCACTAATGTCACATTCTTGGCGTTTTGCATCACTAATTGTGAAGCAATGGGATCACCATGAAAATTTGCCTCTGCAACTGGTGTAACATTTCCAGGCATTAAGAAAGAACCGCCCATTATATAATATTCTTTCACATACTTCATCATCGGCTTTTCTAAAATAAACGCTGTCGCAAGTGTCGTTGACCTGCCAGCATCAACAATGATTAATTCTCCTTTATATTTTTCAAGAATATCAAAAAACACACAAAAAGGCTTTATATTCGGAGAAAGATTTTTCGGAGGACGAATTGGTCCTAAACCTTCTGCCCCGTGAATTTCCGGATAGTATGTTGTAATATCTCCAGATAAAGGAATCTTCGCACCATTAATAATCGGTATATCTTCCCTGCCTGCTAATTGTAATAAATATGCTGCATTACTCGTCGCCTTTTCTTGCGTTACATTTCCGTATCCAGTTACTACGCCAACAATGTCAATATCAGGATGCAACAATCCATACATAATTGCTAAAGAGTCATCAATTCCCGGGTCTCCTAAAAATAATACTTTTTTCATCGACCTCAACTCCATCCCCCTCAATTGTTATTAATTTATGAATAGTCATTGATATACAGAATAAAAAAGAACAAATTCATACGAAAAAACGCAGTCCTATAAGGACTACGTTCTTCATATAACCTATACTGTTTTTTTCACAGCACTCATACTTCCAATGATATAAGCGATAAACGCTAAGCAAATTGGGAAGACCACTGTATGTATACCGAACGGATTTGGGTAGAAAAGATGAATACACATATATGAGCCTACTCCAACTAAAATAGAAGCGAGTGCCCCTGTTGCATTTCCTTTCCTCCAATATAATCCTAATACGATTGGCCAAATGAATGCTGCTTCTAATCCACCGAAAGAAAATAAATTTAACCATATTAAAAAATCTGGTGGTTTAATCGCTGCTGCATAAACGAGCAGTCCTACCATAGCAGTAATCCATAAACTTCCTTTTCTAATCGTACTGTCTGCGGCATCTTTATTTATGTAATTTACGTATATGTCTTTAATAATTGATGAGCTTACAAGTAACAATAACGAGTTTACTGTAGACATAATTGCTGCCATTGGTGCAGCTAAGAAAACTCCAGCTAACCAAGGTGGCAATACTTCCATCGCGAGTAGCGGCATTACTTTATCTGGTACCGTTATACCTGGAAGTACGACTCTTGCGAACACACCCGTTAAATGCATACCAATCATAATTGTACCTACAACAATCGTCCCAATTATTAAAGCTTGGTGCATCGCTTTTGAATTTTTATAAGACATGGCACGCACGCTTATTTGCGGTAAACCAACTACACCAATTCCAATTAAAATCCAAAATGATGTTACATATGATTTCGTTAAACTGCCATCTGCTCCGAATGGTGTAATTAAATTCGGATTGATTTGAACAAGTTCCTGCATAATCTTTTCAATTCCACCACCGGCAATGACAGTAGCAATTAAAATGATTGTCGTTCCAACTAACATAATAATACCTAATAACGTATCTGATAAAGCAACGGCACGGAATCCACCAATTAATACGTACACAAGTACAGAAAAAGTAAATAAAAATAGTGCTGTTGTATAAGAAAGACCCGTTAACGACTCAATTAATCGACCACCGCCGACCCACTGAGCTACTGTTGCTGAAAATAAGAAAATAATAATACATAATGCAGAAAGTATAACAACTGCTTTATTATTATATCTTCCCTTTAAATAATCGATAAGAGTAATGGCTTCCATCTTCCTAGCGATAATTGCAAACTTTTTACCGATAACCGTTAAAACGATGTACCCTGTTACAACTTGAATCGCAGATAGTAGTACCCATCCAAGACCCATATTGTATGCAATACCAGGACCACCAATAAAGCTGCTTGCACTACCATACGTAGCGATCATTGTCATCGCTAATAATAAACCGCCAAGCTCACGCCCACCAAGAAAATATTCTTGCAAAAATTTATTATGAGCCGTTGCTTGCACGCGTCTTGAAGCATATACACCAATTAAAAATACAACGATAAATGAAATTATCATTGGAATGATTACATACCAATTCATCTATTATTCCTCACTTTTTTCTTCCTCATCGAGTGAAATATCTTGAAATACAAAACGAACAACTAAACTAAGTAAAATAACCATAACAATAAATCCAACGATACAGCTATAAAAAAACCATGCTGGAAAACCGAATACATATGTATATTCACTTGGATTTTTACTACCAAGCCCATAAGCAAATCCGTACCATATTATAAAATTAATAATAGCAAGTCCAAGACCAATTAACGCTTCTCTATGGGCAATTCGAAAGCGTGGATCATCATGATAATTCTTCATTTTCTCCCTCCTCTCACGATGTATTATTGTACCATTGTTCTTCTAGTTTTTCCTACTAGAAAGCAAAAACAAGCAGGATTTTTTATAATTATATAGAAGTTTCTCTTACATTACATATTTTTTACAATTGTAACACAAATGAAATTTGAATTTTCAGTATTTGTTAATTATGATTTAAATTAGAGGCTTTCCATCTAGTTCCCACATCCTTGACTTCGGAATAAACGCCGTCTCGTACTGCGTTTACATTATATTTTCAAGGGGGTTATACAATGAGTCAACTAGCTGTAAATCTTCATGAAAAAGTAGAAAAGTTTCTTCAAGGTACAAAAAAGTTATATGTGAATGGATCTTTCATTGAAAGCGCTTCCGGTAAAACATTTAAAACACCTAACCCAGCAACTGGTGAAACACTTGCCGTCGTTTCTGAAGCTGGTCGCGAAGATATTCATAAAGCTGTCGTTGCAGCTCGCATGGCTTTTGACGAAGGTCCTTGGTCATGTATGAGCACTGCCGAGCGCAGTCGTCTTATGTACAAATTAGCTGATTTAATGGAGGAACATAAAGAAGAGCTTGCACAGCTCGAAACGTTAGATAACGGAAAGCCAATCCGTGAAACAATGGCAGCAGACATACCACTTGCAATTGAGCATATGCGCTATTATGCTGGCTGGGCGACGAAAATCGTTGGTCAAACAATCCCTGTTTCTGGTGATTTCTTTAACTATACACGCCATGAAGCTGTTGGTGTCGTTGGTCAAATTATCCCTTGGAACTTCCCACTTCTTATGGCAATGTGGAAAATGGGAGCAGCGCTTGCTACAGGATGTACAATCGTTTTAAAACCTGCAGAACAAACTCCACTATCCGCTCTATATTTAGCTGAATTAATTGAAGAAGCTGGATTCCCGAAAGGTGTTATTAATATCGTTCCTGGATTCGGTGAATCAGCTGGACAAGCACTTGTTAATCATCCACTCGTTGATAAAATTGCATTTACTGGTTCTACTCCAGTCGGTAAACAAATTATGCGACAAGCATCTGAATCATTAAAACGCGTTACACTTGAGTTAGGCGGAAAATCACCAAATATTATCTTGCCAGACGCCGACTTATCTCGCGCGATTCCTGGTGCACTTTCTGGTGTTATGTTTAACCAAGGACAAGTATGCTCTGCTGGATCACGCTTATTTGTTCCGAAGAAAATGTATGATAATGTCATGGCTGACCTTGTCCTTTACTCTAAAAAATTAAATCAAGGTGCTGGCTTAAGCCCAGAAACTATAATCGGTCCTCTCGTTTCTGAAGAACAACAAAAACGTGTAATGGGCTACATTGAAAAAGGGATTGAAGAAGGTGCTGAAGTACTTTGCGGAGGAAGTAATCCATTCGATCAAGGCTACTTCGTTTCCCCTACTGTATTCGCTGACGTTAATGATGAAATGACGATCGCAAAAGAAGAAATTTTCGGTCCAGTTATTTCTGCAATACCTTTTAATGATATTGATGAAGTAATTGAACGTGCAAATAAATCACAATTCGGCTTAGCGGCTGGTGTGTGGACAGAAAATGTTAAAACAGCTCACTATGTTGCAAGTAAAGTACGTGCTGGTACTGTATGGGTAAACTGTTATAACGTCTTTGATGCAGCATCTCCATTTGGAGGATTTAAACAATCCGGTCTTGGCCGTGAAATGGGATCTTACGCATTAAATAACTATACAGAAGTGAAGAGCGTTTGGCTCAACTTAAACTAACGGAAAAAGAACCTGACCTATCCGGTCAGGTTCTTTTCATTATGTATGCCTTTAAACTTGCAGTCCCCCGCTCACATTCAATACTTCTCCTGTAATATAGGATGCGTATTCTGATGCTAAAAAGGCAGCTGCGTTCGCAATATCTTCTGGCGTTCCGATTCTACCAACTGGAATTGCCCCGACCATCTTTTCTTTCACTTTATCTGGTATCGTTTTTGTCATATCTGTATCCATAAATCCTGGACAAATCGCATTACACGTAATACCGAAACTTCCAACTTCTTTCGCTGCCGTTTTCGTTAAACCTACAACGCCTGCCTTCGTAGCCGCATAGTTTGCTTGACCTATGTTTCCTTCTCTACTAATTGAAGATATATTAATAATGCGTCCATACCCTTGTTGTCTCATGTAAAGGAGAGCTGGTTGCATACAATAAAAAACACCAGTTAAGTTTACTTGCATTACTTGTTCCCAAGCAGATTTCTCCATTTTATGTAACATTGCATCTCTTGTAATCCCAGCGTTATTCACTAAAATATGTAATGTTCCGAATTTTTGAACCGCATATTCAATTAACGACTTCGCTTCATTTTGATTACTCACATCACATCGATATAGGCTCACTTCGTATCCTTCATCCGATAACTCCCGTGTCGTTTTTTGTAACTTCTCTTCATTTACATCACTGATTAATACTTTCGCCCCTAGTTTTGCATAAACCTTTGCAATCTCTTTTCCAATTCCCTGTGCAGCTCCTGTTACAACAGCTGTTTTCCCATTTAAAAACTCCATCCCTATCCCCCATTTCTATTACTTATACTGTATATTTCGGCTTTTTACTTTCCAATTCCTCTTTGTATAAAAAAGTCTATTTGTGTCAAACTAACTTTGCAACGTCGCATAAAGTGAAACTTTAA
>NZ_NVEC01000005.1 GCF_002571225.1 Bacillus sp. AFS059628
GCCCTCGCCAATCGGTCTTTTATGGGCAGCCCGGCCCCCGCCTAAGTTCTTTGCTGTCGCTGCATTTTGAGGTGGGGTCTTACTGCCCATTAAAGCGGGATAAAAAAAAGCATTCCGAAAATCGGAATGCTTTTTATCGCTAGCTAATTAGTTTTTTGTAACGTTAGCAGCTTGTGGTCCACGGTTACCTTCAACGATTTCGAAAGAAACTTCTTGACCTTCTTCTAAAGTTTTGAATCCGTCACCTTGGATAGCTGAGAAGTGAACGAATACATCGTCTCCACCTTCAACTTCGATGAAACCGAAACCTTTTTCGCTGTTGAACCATTTAACTTTACCTGTTTGCATGTCATGTACCTCCTAAATAAAAATGAAACTATGAATCCACATGAAAAGGTGGATATAAAGGACATGAATGTATAACAAGCTTACAGCCTTTAATTCAACGTGCTTTATTTCCGTACCACATTATGTAGCTCAATAGTGATTTCACTATATCACGCTATATCCAAAACGTCAAATGAGAACACTTTCATTCCACCATTTTTTTATAATTTTAATATAGTGTTGAATTTCCATATTCATATTTTATCCCACCATTTACGGGCAGCTTGATTGGCGGGAACTGCTAATTCATTTTGGGTTGCCCTACTTTATTTGAAAATTAACAAAACTAAAGTATTCTAATCCTATTAAATTCTGTACAATATAAGTATCTATTACATACGAGGTGAAAAAAATGAGAGCACACGAAATCGAGTATAAGTTATACGGAGATGATATGCAGTTTGTTGAAATTGAGTTAGATCCAGAAGAAAGCGTAATCGCAGAAGCTGGCGCAATGATGATGATGGAAGATTACATAGAAATGGAAACAATCTTCGGTGATGGTTCTGGTCCATCTGGAGGTTTATTCGGAAAACTAATGGGCGCTGGCAAGCGTCTCGTTACAGGTGAAAGCATGTTTATGACTGTATTTACAAATACAGGTCACGGCAAGCGCCACGTATCATTTGCTGCCCCTTATCCAGGTAAAATTATTCCTGTAGATTTAACAGAATATCAAGGAAAAGTAGTTTGTCAAAAAGACGCGTTTCTTTGTGCAGCAAAAGGTGTTTCTATCGGAATCGAGTTTACGAAAAAAATCGGAACTGGTTTCTTCGGCGGTGAAGGTTTCATCATGCAGAAACTCGAAGGTGATGGACTTGCTTTCATGCACGCAGGCGGAACTGTATATAAGCGTGAATTAAAACCTGGCGAAAAGCTTCGCATTGATACAGGTTGTCTCGTTGCCATGACAAAAGACGTTAACTACGATGTCGAGTTCGTTGGAAAGGTAAAAACAGCTCTATTTGGCGGCGAAGGTTTATTCTTTGCAACGTTAGAAGGACCTGGAACAGTTTGGATCCAGTCCTTAACACTGAGCCGCTTAGCAGCACGCCTGACAAGCCCAGCAGCGCAAAGCAGCGGTGAAGGTAGTGTATTAGGTGGACTTGGTCGTTTATTAGATGGGAAAGAGTAAAAAGGGCCCTTATAGGGCTCTTTTTATTTAGGTGGACTATATAAACCATTTCGAATCATATAATACTCCATCGCTTCGTTAAGCCACGCCTCTTCTTCTTCCGTATAAGGAGAAGGCATCATATTATTATATTGTTCTTCTGCATTCTCTAATTTCCCTAAAGCATACACTGTCTCTTCGCCCACATACTTAAGAGTCGCTTTCATATGTTGGTCAACTAGTTTTTGCACTTCTACATCATCAGTTTTTCTTCCAAATAACCTTTTCACTTCTTTCGCTAAACGAACAAACTCTTTATCAAGTGTCAGGCTCTCTTCTTCTGGCTTATTATATAATCCATCAACTGTTTCTTTTGATACATATTCTTCAAGCCATAAACGTTGTTCAGTTTCTTTTTGAATGCTGTTAATTAAACTCATTAATATGTCACTATCCAACTCTTCATCTTCCTCAAGACATACCATTGTTCGTTCAAGCGCCTTTATCGAAACTTCAATTTGTTTTCTTTTTTCTTCAAAGGCTTTTCTTTGTTGTTCCAATGTTTCTTTTAAACTTACATTCAAACTTGGCATTTTCAGCATGACGCGTATTTCTTCTAAACTATATCCTAATACTTTAAGACTCACTATTTTCTGTAGCTCTAATATATCTTTTCCTTTGTACACACGATGACCAGAGCAAACATTCTTTTCAGGTTTAAGTAGTCCAATTTCATCGTAATATTGTAGCGTCCGTATTGATGTGCCTGTTCTCTTTGAAAACTCACCAATTGAATAACCTTCCCTTTTGCTCATCTTACACTCCTCCTAGCAATATGTTTACAAAAATCATACTCCCTCACGTAACTGTAGGTTCAAGCCTTTTTTCAAAAGAATGAATCAAGTTCCTCACTGCATATATTAAATTATACTTTTTCTTAAGGAGGCTCCCTTAATGCGTACTCCTTTATCCTTTGATAAAGATACTGCCATACTGTTAGCTACTTGTTGTGAGTTAACGTATGAACAATATAAACAAAATGGGATTTTTGAAATACCAGATGGTTTTCAATATGTACAAGGCTTTCAAGGAAAAACCATTCAAACGACAGAATGGTTCGGATTCATACTAGAATCTGAGGATACGATTATTGTAGCTTTTCGCGGGACACAAACAGATACAGACTGGATTATCGATTCACTCGTTAATCAAAAACCATATCCATATGCTTTGAACAGCGGAAATGTCCATAACGGCTTTCTTTCCATTTATGAATCTTGCCGAGATTCTATTATGGATATGCTCGTATCATTGCCAGCCCATAAAAAACTTCTTGCAACCGGTCATAGCTTAGGCGGTGCACTCGCTACACTACATATACTCGATGCGCGTATAAACACCGCATTTGCGCAGTACGGTCTTTACACATTTGCTTCTCCAAAAGTAGGAGATATCGCCTTTCGGAATTATTATAAACTACAAGTAGCTAGTAGCTTTCGCTTCGTTAATCTATTTGATGTCGTCCCTCTTCTCCCTCCTCGTAATGTCCATTTTAATGAACAAGACTGGGAATATGCACACGTTCATCACAACATGACATTTACAAAAAATACAAAATCTATTACAAATAACCATGCCATGACAACATACAAAACATGTCTGACTTCTCATTTTTAACCAGTAAACAATTGGAAATAAAATATCCTTATACTATAATAATATATGAAGTTATTTTTGGATGAGGGGACCTTACATGCTAAAATTTATCTTTGCACTTTTTCTCATTGTAATTTTTACGTTTACAGGTTTCTTTACATTTTCATACTTTGCGACAGGAGAATATGGTGGAACAGGTATAATCTATACCGCTATCCCATTTCTTTCTTAAGCAAAAAAGGAAAACCGAGCTTAATGAGATTAAGCTCGGTTTATTTATTAGTGTCAATTTTTTTCGGTAAATCGATATCTCTTAAAAATCGCTGATATATTTTCATATTGTCTTTTCCAACGTAGCGACCTCTTTAATACTGCGTAACCGCATTACCAATACCCCAAATCTCATTACTATACTGTAAAATCGTTCGATCGCTCGCAAAATGACCAGATTGTGCAATATTTAAAATCGACATTTCTAGCCACTTCGTTCGATTTTCATAAGCTCTACCAACAGCTTCCTGTCTTTCCGCATATGGACCGAAATCTCGCAGAACGAAATATTCATCATTTTGAATAACGAGAGAATCGTAAATCGCTTCAAATTCAGCTCCCGACTGTGCAAAGAAACCATTCGTTAACTGATCTACTACCTTTTTAATGTGCCCATTGTGATGATAATAATCACTTGCACGATATCCACCATTTTGATAGTAATGAAGAACCTCTTCGGCCGTTAAACCGAAAATGAAACAGTTATCATCACCGACCCTGTCTTTTATTTCAATATTCGCTCCGTCTAACGTGCCGAGTGTAATCGCACCATTCATCATAAATTTCATATTCCCTGTTCCCGATGCTTCTTTACTCGCAGTTGAAATTTGTTCACTTACATCGGCCGCTGGGAATATATCCTCCGCTACAGACACTCGATAGTTTTCTAGAAAGATAACTTTCATATATTGACTGACGTACGGATCATTATTCACTTTTCTTGCGAGTTCATTAATTAATTTAATAATTTTTTTCGCATAGTAATAGCCAGGTGATGCTTTTGCGCCAAAGATAAAAGTACGCGGATAAAATGTAAAACTAGCATCCTCTTTCAAACGGTTATACAAATATAAAATATGAAGAACGTTTAACAATTGTCTTTTGTAAGCATGCAGCCTTTTTACTTGCACATCAAAAATAGAATTAGGATCGATTGTAATCCCCATTTTATTATGAATGCGCGCCGCTAAAATTTCTTTACGCTCTTGTTTTACCTCTGCAAATTTCTCTTGGAAACTCGCATCGTATTGAACTAATTGTAGCTCTTGAAGCTTAATCGGTTCTTTCTTCCACTCTGTTCCAATCGCCTCTGAAATAAGGTTTGTCAGCTGCGGATTCGCCTTCATTAACCAGCGTCTATGAGCGATTCCGTTCGTTTTATTATTAAACTTATCTGGATAAAACTCATAAAACAATCGCATTTCACGTTGCTTTAAAATTTCTGTATGAATTTTTGCTACACCGTTTACGCTATGGCTACCGACAATTGCTAAATGAGCCATTTTCACAAGATTATGCGCAATAATCGCCATCTCTTCAATA
Source organism: Bacillus sp. AFS059628 (assembly GCF_002571225.1). Taxonomy (GTDB): domain Bacteria; phylum Bacillota; class Bacilli; order Bacillales; family Bacillaceae_G; genus Bacillus_A. The sequence continues at coordinate 4,751 of NZ_NVEC01000005.1, forward strand.
CGATGCCATTCATACGGATAACGTTCCCAAAGTTCATGACAGAAACGTTCATTAATCTCTTCAATAATCATATAAATTCTCGGTAATAACGGTTTAAAAATATGAATTGGCCACTTCTCAAGCGCTTCTGATAACGTCGTATGATTCGTATAAGAAATCGTTTGCGTCGTTATGTGCCAAGCTTCTTCCCATGCTAGTTTTTCTTCATCTAATAAAATACGCATCAGTTCTGGAATCGCCAAAACTGGATGTGTATCATTAATATGAATCGCAATTTTCTCATGTAATTGACGAAGATCACCATATCTTTCTCTATGCATACGAACGATATTTTGCAAACTTGCTGATACGAGGAAATACTGTTGTTTCAAACGAAGTATTTTCCCCTCATCATGCGTATCATCTGGATATAAAAACTCCGATACCGCCTCTGTTTCACGCTTATATTTCAAAATATCTTTGCAATTTTGTGGGAAAGGAACTGGTTCAGCATTCCAAAGTCTCAGTGTATTTACAGTGCTCGTCTCATAACCTACTACTGGAACGTCATATGGTACTGCCATAATCACTTCTGCATTCGTATGCCTAAACTCTAAACGTCCATCAATGTATAGCGGTTCCACATTGCCGAAATAACTTACTTCTACAGCTTGATCATGCCTTCTTACTTCCCATACGTTTTCATGAAGAAGCCACTGTTCTGGAAATTCAACTTGGTAACCATCAACAATCTTTTGATCAAATAAGCCGTGTTTGTAACGAATGCCACACCCATGACCTGGTAAGTTTAACGATGCAAGTGAATCAAGGAAACAGGCTGCTAATCGCCCAAGTCCACCATTTCCAAGACCTGCATCTGCTTCCACCTCTTCTAATTCTTGCAACGAAATCCCAAGTTCAGAAAGTCCTTGCTCACATACATCCCTGATGCCTAAATTTAATATGTTACTTCCAAGCAAACGCCCAAGTAAAAACTCAATGGATAGGTAATACATTTGCTTTCGCTCTCCAGACCGATAGCTTTCATTCGTTGCAATCCATTGACTATTCATATACTCACGCACCATGTACCCAAGCGTATTGTATTGATCACGTGTTGTAGATTCTTTGAAACTTTTACCATACATCGTCTCTAACTTTTCTAGAAAAGCTGATTTGAAACCTTCAACATGAGTAAACATTTCTTCACCACCTACATGTTATTCCATGAGACTTTTATACAATTTCTTATAAGCAAGAGCTGACTTCTCCCAGCTATAATCTTCCGTCATCGCTTGCTTTACAAGCTGCTCCCATATCGGTTTATCATGATAAAATTCAATTGCACGAAGAACTGTGTGCAACATGTCATGTGCATTAAAGTTCGTGAAACTGAAACCATTTCCTTCTCCAGTTTTTTCATCATAAGATTGTACCGTATCATTTAATCCGCCTGTTTCCCTTACAATTGGAATCGTACCATACGCTAATGCGATAAGTTGTCCAAGTCCACACGGTTCAAACAGTGATGGCATTAAGAATAAATCACTTCCCGCATATACTTGGTGAGCTAATTCTTCATTAAATCCGATGTACACTTTTACCTTCTCAGGATACTCGTATGCCATCCACTCAAAGAATTGCTCATATTCCGAATCACCTGATCCTAAAATAATACATTGTACATCTTCCTCCATTATTTCACGGAATACAGTACGTACTAAATCAAGACCCTTTTGCTTCGTTAATCTCGTTACCATTGAAATAATCGGCGTATCTTCTTTTTCTGGCAAACCAAAATAACGCTGCAAGGCGCGTTTATTTTCACTCTTTTCATATAATGAATCTGCATCATACTGAGCAGTAATATACGAATCCGTTTCTGGATTATATACGCTCGTATCAATTCCATTTACAATGCCGCTAAGCTTATCATTATATTTGCGTAACAACCCATCTAACTTCTCACCGAAAAACTCATATTGAATTTCTTCTTTATATGTCGGGCTAACTGCTGTAATTTGATCAGAAGCGATAATACCGCCCTTCATAAAATTCACATTCCCATAAAACTCTAACTGCTCACTGTGGAAATATTCATCACCAAGTTCTAACAAGTCGTACATCACTTCAGGAGGAAATACACCTTGGAACTGTAAGTTATGAATTGTATATACCGTTTTAATATGCTCATATAATGGGTTATCTTGATACTTTTCACGTAGTAAGAAATTAACCATAGCTGTATGCCAATCGTGACTATGAAGAACATCCACTTCGAAATCAAGATGAGGAATACACTCTAAAACTGCTTTCGAAAAATAAGAAAAACGCTCTCCATCATCATAATGACCATACAGAGAATCCCTCTTAAAATAATACTCATTATCTATTAAGTAATACGTAATCCCGTCTTGCTCACCTTTTAAAATTCCGCAATATTGATTTCTCCACCCAAGTGGGACGTTAATCACTTTATGTAGCGTACATCCATCCCTTAATTTTTGCGGAATAAGGCTATAATTCGGGAGTATAATGCGAACGTCCACACCTAATTTTTTTAGCTCTTTTGGGAGCGCACCTGCTACATCAGCTAACCCCCCCGATTTAGCAAATGGTACACATTCTGATACTGCAAATAAAATATTCACTTGTTGTCCCACTGCACGAAAAGCTTATACTACTTCCCTTGCAGCTTCCTCCCTTCGAGTTTTCATTTGAATTAAAACTTTAATCAGTGGAGGAAGCCCCCCACTGATTCTTTTAAGAATAACTATTAATCGTACTGTTTTGAACGCTTCCTTTTTCTACAACGTATGGCTCATCAGCGTTTCCTTTTAGTACAACACCGTCACCAATTTTCACGTCTTTATCAATAATAACACCGTCTATTATACAGTTATCTCCAATTTGGCTCTTTTGCATAATAATGCTATTACGAACAATTGAACCTTTTCCGATTTTAACAGAACGGGAGATAACACTATTTTCTACTTCACCTTCAATAATACTGCCGTTTGCAATCATTGTATTTTTCACGGCTGCACCCTTTAAGTAACGAGTTGGTGGTTCATCTTTTACTTTCGTAAAGATCGGTGCTTCTTTCTTAAATACTTGCTTCCAAATAGCAGGCTGCAAAATTTCTAAGCTATGTTTATAGTAACTTTCAATCGAATCAATAATAGCTACATATCCTGTATGCTCATACGTAACAATATGCAGTGATTTTCCGCGCTTTTCTCTCACCACATCGAATAAGCTATATTGCTCCAAATCTTTATATGACTCAAATAAATCTAACAATAATTTTTTCTTTAACACGTATGTTTGAAGCGAAACCCCTTCATGGCAAACTTCCGTAATATCAGCTGCCGTATGTATATGTCGCTCTAACACCACCTGGAAATTTAATGCTGTTACGAGATGGCTATTCGTAATAACGACGTATTCTTCTCTAGCTCTTAGAAAATAATCAATATGTCTTCTAAAATGCGCAAAAGATCCAAATTCATCTTGATCACATTGGCAATTTGGCGGGAATAAAAACAGTCCGTCTCTTTTTCTATCTAAATCCCACTGTTTTCCTGAACCAACATGGTCCATTAACGAGCGGTTTTTATGACTTGTAAAAACCGCTACACTATGAATGTTAGAATTCACCATATTTGAAAGCATGAAATCAATGAGTCGATAACGGCCCCCAAACGGTAACGCCGCTAGTGAACGATGCCCTGTTACTTTCTTTAAGGAAGGAAAACTTCCCGTTGCATTAATAATTCCTAACATTTTTTCTCCCATTCATTTCATCCCCCTTTTCTATTTCCCTTCAGCAATGAGTACTACATCGTCAACATTTTTTTCCGGACGAATAATTGTTCCATCTTCAATAACCATTTCCGATCCAACAATTGCTCTTTCAATCACAACATTTTTTCCAATCTTTGCTCCTGGCATAACGACAGAATCAATAACCATACTACCTTCTTCTACCGTCACCCCTTGGAATAATACAGAATGCTTCACGTCCCCTTCAATGACGCATCCTTCGTTAATAAGTGATTCTTCTACTTTTGCCTGCTCTGCAATATATTGAGGTGGCTCATTTGGATTTACAGAATAAATACGCCAATTACGATCGTTTAAATTCAGTGATGTTTCATCACGCAGTAAATCCATATTCGCTTCCCATAAGCTCTTCACCGTTCCAACATCTTTCCAATATCCTTCAAACGGATACGCCATCAACTTCTTCCCTTCATCTAATAAAAGCGGAAGTACATCTTTTCCGAAATCATTACTAGATTCAGGATTTCTTGCATCCATCTCTAAATACTCTTTCAAAATTGCCCAGTTAAAAATGTAAATTCCCATTGATGCAAGATTACTTCTTGGAAATTGTGGTTTCTCTTCAAATTCAACAATCTCCATCTCTTCGTTCGTATTCATAATACCGAAACGACTCGCCTCATCCCAAGGTACTTCAATAACAGAAATGGAAACATCCGCTTCCTTCTCAATATGGTAATCTAGCATTTTACTGTAATCCATCTTATAAATATGGTCGCCTGATAAAATAAGAACGTACTCTGGTTCGTACTGACTTAAATAGTTTAAGTTTTGATAAATAGCACTTGCCGTACCTGTGTACCACTTCACACCTGAAGACTCCGCATAAGGAGGTAACACTGTGACTCCACCGCTTACTCGGTCTAAATCCCACGCATTGCCAATTCCGATATAATTATGAAGTTCAAGTGGTTGATATTGCGTTAAAATCCCAACCGTTTCAATACCAGAATTCGCACAGTTACTTAGCGTAAAATCGATAATGCGATATTTACCACCAAATGGAACAGCTGGCTTGGCTAAATTTTTTGTTAATGCACTTAATCGACTACCTTTTCCCCCTGCTAGTAACATTGCTACGCACTTTTGTTTTTGAGCCATCTTGTTTTTTGCTCCCCTTTCTCGTCTTCACTGGTCGTAATATGGATACGCCAAATGGTGGAATTGTAATTTCTACATGTGCTGCTTGATTATGAAACGGTTCTTGAATCGCCTTCAGACGTTTCTTATTTACTTGCCCTGACCCGCCATATTGCTCAGCATCACTATTTAAAATCTCGTTATAATACTCAAAATCTGGTACACCTACTTTATAGTTTTCATATGTAGCTTTCGTAAAATTACATAGGACAACTAACGCATCTTCTTGTTTATCCCCTTGGCGAATAAATGAGAAAATACTTTGCTCATGATTATTAGCATCTATCCACTGAAATCCTTCAGGCGAATGATCAAGCTGCCAAAGTGGTTTAGAGCGCTTATACAATGCTATGAGCTCTTTAAAGTAATCATGCATATAACGATGCATTTCAAAATCATGTAAATTCCAATCTAAATCTTCAAGGTCTTTCCACTCATCAAACTGCCCAAATTCTCCTCCCATGAAAAGTAATTTCTTTCCTGGGTGAGTAAAGAAGTATCCATATAATAAACGAAGTTGAGCAAACTTATCCCAATACTCTCCTGGCATTTTATTTAATAACGACTTTTTCCCATGAACGACTTCATCATGAGAAAGCGGTAATATGAAATTTTCAGAGTAAGCGTATATTAAAGAAAACGTCATTTTTTCATGAATATACTTCCTGTACTCAGGTGCACATTCCATATACTTCAGTACATCATTCATCCAGCCCATATTCCATTTGTAATTGAACCCAAGCCCACCTTCATACGTTGGGGCTGTTACAAGTGGCCAAGCTGTCGAATCTTCTGCTGTCATAAGAAAATCTTCATCTTCTGCAAACACCGCTTCATTTAACTCTCGTAAAAATGAAACAGCATGCTCATTACTTTGCTCCTGTCCTTCTTTATTCCAGTACAGCATGTTTGCAACTGCATCCACCCTGAAACCATCAATATGGAAATATCTCATCCAAAATAACGCATTTGAAATTAAGAAATTACGTACTTCTCTCTTTCCTAAATCAAAATTGACAGTTCCCCATACTGCATTTTCTTGCACATCTTTATCTTTATATTCATAAGTCGGTGTCCCATCAAACAAATATAAACCGTGAGCATCTTTACAAAAATGCCCCGGCACCCAATCTAAAATGACACCGATTCCATATTTATGACATTCATCGACAAAATACATCAAATCATGTGGCGTGCCGAATCTACTCGTTGCTGCATAATATCCCGTCCCTTGGTATCCCCAAGAACGATCATATGGATGCTCAACAAGCGGCATAATTTCAATATGTGTAAATTGATGTTCCACCACATAAGGAATGAGTTCTTCTGCCATTTCCCTGTAAGAATACAGTGTTCCGTCTTCTTTCTTTTTCCAAGAACCGAAATGTAATTCATAAACTGTCATCGCTTCTTTATAAATCAATTTTTTCTTTTTCTTACGACTCCAGTTTTTATCATTCCATTCGTACCCCTTTATATCAAAAACTACAGATGCCGTATTCGGTCTTACTTCTGCATATACAGCATACGGATCCGCCTTAAAGATGACGTCACCAGCCATCGTTTCAATCGCATATTTATATATTTCTCTTTCTTCAATATGCGGTATAAATAGGGACCAAATCCCCTCTTCTGTCACTTGCAGCATCTTATGTTGCTCATAATCCCATTCATTAAAATCTCCCACAACACTCATTGCTTTCGCATGAGGAGCCCATACTGTAAAACGTACACCTCGCATCTCATCTTCCGTCACAACATGTGCGCCAAAGATGTTATAACTTTCATAGTACTTTTCTGTATGAAACTCATCTCGTTTCACTTCTTCACAATTTACTACACTCAATATGCTCACCTCACTAAGATGACAGAATTTTTTATACTTTACCAATTCTGCAAAAAACTGAAATATCCTTGTTAATTTATAAAAAATATACGTTTTTTTCTTAAAAATGTTGGTTTTTTTTCACATTTCCATATAAAATATCGAATTTTGACGAATATTCATTGAAAACGCTTCATTTTTTACTAGCCTTTCACCCTACCATTTATTTCTCAATCTTTATTTCATTTGTTTTATCCTATTTTACATGTCAAGTATCACTTAAAATCGTAACAAAATAATCTGTTATAAAAAATATTTCTCAACATTTTTGTCATAAATTTATTGAAATGGAAAATTCATAAGCATATACTCGTTCCCAATAAAGAACAGTGAACCTTCGCAAATATAATTCATACTGAAACACTATGTTTACTCTATCCATGCTCTAGGCGAAAGTTTGATAAAAGTTAAATTAGGGGGCTTTCTTATGTCATTAAAACAAAAGGTTGGGATGGGAGTTGTCACAGTCACAGCTTCACTTGGCTTATTCCTTACATTCGGCGGTGTATTCGCCTATTTCAGTGATTCTGAAACAGCTAGTAACTCATTTCAAGCTGTCCAACAACGAGTTTAAGTACTGAAAAAGACGGTAAGCTACTTGGCCAATATTATTATGCACGCCTTGATGAAAACCTTGCAGGTGATGTAAATGGCGATAAAGTAATTGATATAAAAGATGCTGAAATTATCGCTAGCAATTACGGTAAAAAAGGACTATCTGTAACAGACGGTGACCTTAACAAAGATGGCATTGTCGACGAAAAAGATATTCGCTTCGTTGAAAAGAACTTTTTGAAAAAAGGTCCGGATGCATCTAAATCACAAACACCTGTTGAAAAATCTAAAAGTGGTACACTGGCAGATATTTTAAAGAAATTAGGATTAACGCCTAAAAAATAATAATAAAGAGCACTCTTGAACTGCACCCCAATTGT
>NZ_NVEC01000060.1:0-25176 GCF_002571225.1 Bacillus sp. AFS059628
TTAAAGTTTCACTTTATATGGGAGATAATAGTTATACAGAAAGATATAAATTAATATGTAATAAATATCGAAAATTTGACGATTTTATGAACAAAACATTTGTACTTCTTACTAATTCGTTCTAAAATAGTTATGATGCAAAGTTTTTATAAATCGTTTCAATTGTTGTTTGGAAGATACTGAGGTGATTTAACTGGAGTACAAATCGATTAAACCGAAAAAAATTTACGAAGAAGTATCTGAAGCTATTTTAACAATGATTAAAAATGGTACGTTAAAACCTGGTGACAAACTACTTCCTGTGCATCAATTAGCTGAGCAGTTTCAAGTTGGCAGATCTGCTGTTCGTGAAGCGCTAAGTGCGCTAAGAGCGATGGGCTTAATTGAGATGAAACAAGGAGAAGGTACATATGTGAAGAATTTCGATTCTTCTTCATTGACTAAATCATTAAACAATAGATTATTAATGAAGAAAGAAGATATTTTGAATTTATTAGAAGTGCGAAAGGTGCTTGAAGTGGGGGCAGTTCGAGCAGCTGCGGCAAAACGTACGGAAGAGAATTTGAAAAATATGAAACATTGGTTAGATGAAATGGCAAAGAGCATTGGAGATGAAAAAGCTGGTGAAAAAGCAGATTTTCAGTTCCATATGGGAATTGCGGAGTCTTCGCATAACAACATTTTGCTTGAACTCATGAATCATGTCTCAGAGATGATTGCTGAAACAATTGGTGAATCAAGACGCATTATTTTATATGGTGAACAAACAACATCAGAACGACTTATAGAAGAGCATCAAGTTATATATGATGCAGTGTTAAAGCAAGATGTAGAATTAGCGCAACAAGCAATGCTAGATCATTTAACAAATGTAGAACATATTGTCACAGGTATAAACGATATAAATTCGTAATTTAATCTTTTAAAAATCAAATTTTTTGATAAAATAGAGAGAGATTAAGTAAGCGTTTTCTTTAGAAGAGGGAGAGGATAGGTCATGGTTGAGCCTACTTCTTCTTTTTTCAGTCATCTGATGACCATATGTTTGTTGGTGGAGTTGTAAAAAGGGGGAGTAATAATTATGAAAGTTACTTTATTTGTTACTTGTTTAGTCGATATGTTTGAAACAAACGTCGGCAAAGCAACAGTTGAAGTGTTGGAGCATTTAGGTTGTGAAATTGAATTTCCAGAAGCACAAGTTTGTTGTGGTCAGCCTGCTTATAATAGCGGCCATGTAGAAGCAGCAAAAGAAGCGATGAAACATATGATTGAAACTTTCGAAGATGCAGAATATATCGTTACGCCATCTGGTTCTTGTGCGACAATGTTTCATGAGTATCCGCATGTTTTTAAAGATGATCCGAAGTGGGCTAAACGTGCACAAAAAGTTGCTGATAAAACATATGAATTTACACAATTTATTGTAGATGTTTTAAAGGTTACTGATGTTGGTGCAAGTTTACCGGGGGTCGCTACTATTCATAAATCATGTCATATGACACGTATGCTTGGAGTAAAAGAGGCACCAGGAATTTTATTATCAAATGTAAAAGGATTAACTGTGAGAGAGTTACCAAATGTGCAAAATTGTTGCGGATTTGGGGGAACGTTTTCAGTGAAGATGACTCCGATTTCTGAGCAAATGGTAGATGAAAAGGTAGATAGTGCAATGGAAACAGGCGCTGATTATTTAATCGGTGCAGATTGTGGGTGTTTGTTAAACATTGGCGGACGTATTGAGCGTTTAGGAAAAGAAATAAAAGTAATGCATATTGCTGAGGTACTGAATAGTCGCTCATGAAGGGGGAACATAAGCTATGTCTATGAAAATCAGTGAGAAAAAATTTAATGATCGCGTTGGCGATGGAATTCAAGATTCGTTTATGCGCGGAGCAGTATCTTCTGCACAAACACGCTTATATACGAATCGTTTAAAAGCAGCAGATGAATTAGGAAACTGGGAAGAATGGCGCGAACTCGGTGAAGAAATTCGTCAACATACGTTAGAAAATCTTGATTATTACTTAATGCAGTTAAGTGAAAATGTATCAAAAAGAGGCGGACATGTGTACTTTGCGAAAACGAAAGAGGAAGCAGCAAAGTATATTCAAGACGTTGCAAAAAAGAAGCAGGCAAAAAAGGTAGTAAAATCAAAATCGATGGTAACAGAAGAAATTAGTATGAACCATGCGCTTGAAGAAATCGGTTGTGAAGTGTTAGAAAGTGATCTAGGAGAGTATATTCTGCAAGTAGATAACGATCCACCTTCACATATTATTGCGCCTGCTCTTCATAAAAATAGAACGCAAATTCGTGATGTATTTAAAGAAAAGCTTGGCTATGAAAATTCTGATGATCCATACGAAATGACAAAGTTTGTTCGTAAACAACTTCGAGAAAAATTTATGGATGCAGAAATTGGTGTGACAGGTTGTAACTTCGCTGTTGCAAATACTGGTTCTCTTTGTTTAGTAACGAATGAAGGTAATGCCGATCTTGTTATGTCGATTCCGAAAACACAAATTGCAGTAATGGGTATGGAACGCATGGTTCCGACAATGGAAGAATTAGATGTTTTAGTTGGTTTACTATGTCGTAGTGCAGTAGGTCAAAAGTTAACAAGTTATGTAACTGTAGCGGGACCAATTCAAGAAGAGGAAGTAGATGGACCAGAAGAATTCCACTTAGTTATTGTCGATAATGGTCGTTCTCAAATTCTTGGATCTGAATTCCGTCAAGTGTTGCAATGTATTCGTTGTGCTGCTTGTGTCAACGTATGCCCTGTATATCGTCATGTTGGTGGACATTCATATGGCTCTATATACTCAGGACCAATTGGTGCGGTATTAACACCACTTTTAGGTGGATATGATGATTACAAAGAGCTTCCTTATGCCTCTAGTTTATGCGGGGCGTGTACAGAAGCTTGTCCAGTAAAAATTCCATTGCATGATTTATTATTAAAACATCGCCAAGTTATCGTTGAGCAAGAAGGACGTGCTCCACTTGCAGAAAAATTAGCAATGAAAATGTTTAGTATGGGTGCATCTTCAGCAGCTTTATATAAAATGGGATCAAAAATGGCGCCAGCAGCAATGAGTCCATTTACATCTGGTAACCGTGTATCAAAGGGTGTTGGGCCACTTAAAAACTGGACAGATATTCGTGAATTCCCGGCTCCAAGTAAAGAAAGATTCCGTGATTGGTATAAAGATCATAAGAAAGGCGGGGACAAATAATGACAGGATTAATTCAAAACCGTGAGTCCTTTCTAGATAATATTGCAAAAGAACTTGGACGCACGCGTAAAACGGATGGTGTAAAACGTCCAGTGTGGAAAAATAATGTGAATAAAGAAACGTTAAAAGATTATTCACAAGAAGAATTGTTAGAAGTATTTAAAAATCAATGTACAAACATTCATACAACTGTTGTGGAAACGACAAATGACCGTTTACGTGAAGATATTCAAAAAGTAATCGTCGAAAACGGCGGGGGACCTATTATGTTATCAGCAGATGAACGTTTTGATTCCTATGGATTGACGTCTTTATTTAAAGAAGAGCTTCCAAATCAAAATGTTGAAGTGAATGTATGGGATCCTGAGAAAAAAGAAGAGAATATGCGTATCGCGGAAAGAGCGAATATTGGAATTGCATTTAGTGATTATACTTTAGCTGAATCTGGTACAATCGTTGTACAAAGTCATAAAGGCCAAGGTCGTTCTTTACACTTTTTACCGACTGTATACTTTGCTATTATTCCACGTGAAACACTTGTGCCTCGTATTACACAAGCAGTTGAGGATATGAATTCGCGTATAGAAAATGGTGAGAAAGTGGCATCTTGTATTAACTTTATTACAGGACCTAGTAACTCGGCAGATATTGAAATGAACCTTGTTGTCGGGGTACACGGACCATTAAAAGCAGTATATTTCATCGTATAAAAGAGGGGAAAGCAGGCCAGAAAAAGGCCTGCTTTTTTAATAGAATAGAGATAATATGAAGTAGAAGTTCTCTCCTTTTTTTGCTATGTTCTTCTGGAAAGGAGAGGAAGGGATGTTCACTTATGTATATGCATTGTTAGTGGGGATGGTGTTTGGTTCTTTTTTTATGGTAATTGCGATGAGAGTTCCGCTAGGTGAGTCTATCATTGCCCCGCGTTCACATTGTCATTATTGTAAGTATGTGCTAAAGCCAAAAGAATTGATTCCAATCATTTCATTTTGTATACAAAGGGGACGGTGTACGAATTGTAAGAGAGAAATTTCAATTTTGTACGTAGTATTTGAACTTGTAACCGGAATGATATTTTTTCTTACTGTAAATATGATTGGAATGGAACAAGAACTTATTATTATTTTATCGCTTTTTTCATTACTTCTTATTATTTCAGTTACAGATTACATATATATGTTAATCCCAAATCGTATTTTAGCTTGGTTCTCCTGTTTACTTATTTTAGAATGTATTTTTGTACCGTTAGTCACTTGGCCAGATAGTATAGTTGGTAGTGGCATTATATTCATTTTGTTATATTGCATGCAAAAGATATATCCAGAAGGGCTTGGGGGAGGGGATATAAAATTACTTTCGTTACTTGGATTTATAGTGGGACTGAAAGGGATTTTTATCGTTTTATTTTTAGCATCTTGTTTTAGTTTATGTTTCTTTGGAGTTGGTCTTGTATTAAAACGTATAAAAATGAGGACTCCAATTCCGTTTGGTCCCTTTATTAGCCTTGGGGCAATATGTTACATGTTGATCACATATGCGAAATAGAGAGGGGATGGAACATGAATGTATATATGGACGATCAAAGAAGTTGTCCGTACGGATATGTGCCCGCAACTACAGTAGAACGCGCTTTGCAAATGGTTCGGGATTATGATGTGAATATTCTTTCCCTTGACTTTAACATGGGATGGGGAGAAAAAAGTGGATTAGATTTTGTAGAGGCTTTTTGTAAAGAGGGTTTATACGTAAATGAAATGCACCTTCATACGAATGATATCATCGGTATGTACAAGATGAAACAGAGAATTGAAAAGGGAAAGGAAGAAGGAGAAATTAATCCTCATCTTGTTGTTAAATATGTGGGGAGCTAAAAACTCCAAAGTAAAAAACTTTGGAGTTTTTAATGTTTCAAATGCGCTTGCAACGGAATAATCTCTTCTTGTTGAGCTACTACTAATTCGGCTTCTTCTTGTTTCACGTCAGGTGCTTTCTTTGTTAAGTAATGGTATACCATACCAACAAATACAGACCCGCCAATAATGTTACCGATTGTAACTGGAATTAAGTTATGAACAGCACCTGTAAAAGAAATTGTCTCCGGATGCGGTGAAACTAAAGATAAAGCAAATAGTGATAAGTTTGCAATGCTATGCTCGTAACCAGATAAGAAGAATGTAAAAACGAGTAGCATCATCACCATAATTTTTGCTGTATCACCTTTCACTTGAGAAGGTAAGAAACAAGCAAGACATACGAGCCAGTTACATAAAATCGCTTTAAAGAATAATTGAATTGTAGGTGTATTCATTTTTCCTTCTACCACTTTATTCATGAAATGACCGTGATCAATTGCTTCGAAAATTCCAGTTGCATAAAATAGTAAAGCAAAGAATAAAGCACCAGCTAAATTTCCTGCATAACAAGCGACCCAGTTACGAAGTGTATCAGAAATCGTTGTTTCTTTTCTTAAAGTTGCTACAGTGAAGTACATTGTGTTTCCAGTAAACAATTCAGCACCGCCATATATAATAAGGACGAGGGCAATTCCGAAAAACATAGAAGCCGCTAAATAAGTGGCTGGTGAATCTGCAATGTGAAAGAAGTTACCTAATTTAAAACATAGTACGATAATAAAACCGATATAAATACCCGCAAGTGCGGCACGAATGAAATATTGCATCGGGTTTATATCTAGCATTTGTTTTTTGCTCTTAGCCAGTTTGACAACATAATCTAATCCTTGTTCTAGCATGAGTAATACGCTCCTTTAGTACATCATGTATAAATGCTCCTTATATGAATAAAGTACATGGATTTGATCATAGTTTCAATAAGTTTGTGCAATGTTTCACAAAAAGGACATACATACATAAAGAAAACGTTTTCGAAAAGTAGTATAATAGAAATTTTTCTGGACATTGAGAGGGAGAAAGGAAAAAGAAAAAGCGCTGTAATTACAGCGCTTTTTCGTCTAAATTCTTTTCGACTTTTGTTTCTACTTCTTTCGAGAAAAACCAGCCGCCAACTGCGATTCCAACTAATACAATCCAGAATGTAAGTTTCCAAGGTGTAGATTCTGGGAATGAATGTGGAATTACATTTAATGCAGGGTGTGCTAATGTATAAACTGCTAGTTTCACACCAACCCAACCTACAATTAAGAATGCTGCAGTTTCAAGTCCTGGCTTACGTTTTAAGATTTGTACGAAAGCAGTTGCCGCAAATCGCATAATGATTAATCCGATAAGTCCACCTACAAAGATAACAACGAATTGCCCAGTATCAAGACTGCCAATTGTACCTAATCCTGTTTTCGGTAAAGTCATTGCTAATGCAACGGCAGCTAAGATTGAATCAACTGCGAAGGCGATATCTGCAACTTCAACTTTAAATACAGTCCACCAAAAGTTCTCTTGTTTTTTCTTTGCTTCTTTTTCTTCTGTTTCTTCATCCGTATTCTTTTTAACATACGTTTTAAATAAGTGATTACCAGCGATAAACATAAGGTAAATGGCACCGATTGCTTGCACTTGCCATACGTCGACTAGGAACGAAATCATAAATAACGATCCGAAACGGAAAACAAATGCCCCCGCTAATCCGTAAAATAGTGCTTTCTTTCGTTTTTCTTCTGGTAAATGTTTTACCATAATTGCAAGAACAAGAGCGTTATCAGCTGCTAAAATCCCCTCTAGTGCAATTAGGATAAGTAATACCCAACCATACTCCAATAATAATGATACATCCATGTACATTCTCCTCTCATTTCTATAAGTACTAAATAAGTGAAGAATTTCCCCACTATTTAGTTTCCCCATACTCCTGCCTATTAACTTTGGAAGAATTTGGAAATGGATGCAAAAAAGACCTCTGCCGTTAATAGGCAAAGGTCTTGCTAGACATATGTAATGAAAATGCCAACAAAGCCGGAAGAACTAAGTTCTACGTAATGACGACTTTGTTTCCAAGAAATATTCTTGGACGCTACTCCCCTTTGGAGATATGCTATTGTACTCTCATTATATGGATAATTTATACGGTTGTCAACCTGTTAAAATATCTTCGTTCGGATATTTTATTTTTCGGTTCTTTTTACGTGCAAATGAAAAAGCAAGGGTTAAAGGGCCCATTTTGCCGAAAAACATCATAAAGATAATAATAGTTTTTCCAATCATCGTTAAGTGCGGTGTGAAATTCATACTGAGACCGACAGTTCCAAATGCTGAAAATACTTCGAAAGCACTCATCAATAGAGGAACTCGCTCAGTAATACTCAAAATTAAAATAGCAAAAAAGATAAATGAAATAGAAATAATAGTGATGGTCAATGATTTGACAATAAGAGTATCTTTAATAGATTTTTTAAACACGACAATATCATCTTGTTCTTGTAAAAATTTAAATACTCCAAAAAACATGATTAAAAAGGTTGTTAATTTAATCCCACCGCCAGTTGAAGCACTACCGGCGCCGATAAACATTAGAAGCATCATTAATAAAAGAGAAGGCTTTGATAATGCAGAAATATCAACTGTATTAAACCCGGCAGTACGCGTTGAAATAGCTTGGAAATAAGCAGCCATGCCTTCTTCAAATGGAGTAAATCCTCTCATAGAGAGAGAATTGTGGAACTCGAATATAAAAATAAAAATAGTCGCAATAATATTGACGATTAGAGTAGAAGAGAGCATAAGTTTTGAGTGTAATGTAAGGTTTTTAAAATTTTTCTTTCTTTTTATATCTACGATTACTGTAAAACCAATCCCACCTAAAATAATGAGGGAGGAAATGACGAGATTGACAAGAATGCTATGAGAATGGGACATTAAATTATCGCTCCAAACAGAAAAACCAGCATTGTTAAAAGCAGAGATGGAATGAAAAAAGCTATAATAGACCCCTTTAGCAATCCCATATTTCGGTACCCATTCAAAAGAAAGAATGAAAGTAGCGATACATTCGACTGTAAAGGAGAATAAAAATAATGCTTTGGCAAGACGGATGACACCGCCTATATTCGTTTGATTTAACGCTTGTTGCAGTAAAATTCGGTTTTGAAGGCCAATTTTTCTGCCGAGCATAATCGCAATTAAAACGGCAAAGCTCATAATGCCAAGCCCGCCCACTTGTATAAGCGTTAAAATGACACATTGACCAAATAAAGTAAATACTTTTCCAGTGTCCACAACACCAAGCCCTGTAACCGTACAAGCAGAAACTGTTGTAAATAAAGCATCGAGCCATGAAATAGATGTTGTTGTAGCAATTGGTAGTTTTAATAAGCATGTACCTATAATTGATAACATGATAAAAGACAAAGTAAGAACGCGGGGAGGACTCATGCGAATGTTAATCCGTTTCATGTTACATACCGTTCCTTTCTGTTTGCTCTTACTAGTATGTGAAAAAGTACGTTTTTGTATGTTAAAAATAGAAAGAGGCAGAGAATATCTGCCTCTAAGCCATATGTTATAGTGTTATCCGCGTAATTGTTGTTGAGCTAAAGAAACAAGACGTTTTGTTACTTCACCGCCAACTGATCCGTTAGAACGTGATGCAGTATTAGACCCTAAGCTTACGCCGAATTCTTGTGCAATTTCATATTTAAATTGATCAAGTGCTTGTTCAGCACCTGGAACTAGTAATTTGTTTGTTTTTGCCATGATGATACACATCCTTATAAGTAGTCCAGTCCAGCTAAGTACTTATCTGAACTGGTACTGTTATTTTATGTGGAACCGGCGTGCTCATACGCGGAAGTAATCGGTGTGATTAGAAGTTATTGGATAGAAAAAAGAGTAGCAAATCAAATTTGCTACTCTTTTTTTAGTATTGTCGCTGTACCTTCCACGACAATATCATCCGATTGATTATATATATTTGTTTGCAACGTAATGATTTTTTTATCGTCACGTTTTTTGATGACTTCTGCCACAACGCGAAGTGTATCGCCAATTTTGACAGGAGCACGGAATGAAACGTTTTGAGATAGATAAATCGTATTTTTTCCTGGAAGTTTCGTACCAAGGATGGTAGAAATAAAACTCGAAACGAGCATACCATGGGCAATACGTTCTTTAAACATTGTCGTTTTTGCAAAAGAGTCTAAAATATGAATAGGATTCACATCTCCAGTCAATTTTGCAAAATTGATAACGTCCTCATCCGTAATCGTTTTTGTAAGTGATGCTTGATCACCGACTTGAATCTCATCATAACGAAGCTCCGGGACGGTTTGTGCTTCTTGAAATGGATTCATTTTGTCCTCCTTCTTTTCCATATCGAAAAATGCTAGCCATCTTGATGTAGTAGGAGGAAGAAAGAGTTTTGTTTGTGCTGCAGTTAGCTCCCACATTTTTCTTACTTGATGGAAGTAAATAGATTTTTTGAGTTTTCCTCGAACTTTTTTGCGAGTTCCAACTGTTTTGTCTTGAAATCTTCCAAAAAACCTTCTAACTGTTTTTGAGCCTCTTCACGTTGTAATTGTTGTTGTTCAATAAATTGCTTAGTTGTTTCTTCAAATTGACCGCTTGTTTGAGTAAGGATAGACAAAGATGTTTTTGTAGGAGAAACAGTTAACTGTTGCATATGAGCAGAAAGTTCTTTCCACTTGTCTTGCCACTCGTTAATTTGATCATTTAAGGAGTTTCCAGTTAATTGCTTCACGTAATCTGTATATTGATTATTGAATTGATTAGTGAATTGTTGCAGTTCTTTTTCTAGTTCATCTACTCCTGATGTTAATTTATGCAAAGCGTCTTGTTGTTGTTTTAATGTTTCTAAAGTAAGTTGCTCTAATTGTTTCCCAGCTGAAGAGAAAAGGGAAAGAGATTGAGACCAGTTTTTCCAAAATGCATCGACCAATTCGTATGGTTTAGTTTCCATTGTTTGACCCCCAAATGTTTTTTTGCATATTGTGAACGCAGATTACTCTGCTGTACCACCAGGTGAAGATGAAGAATCCTTTTCATCCTTTTCTGGAGAAGTGGCAAATGGAAAGAATGCGTTCGTATATAACGTGAAAAACGTTCGCAGCATATTTTGGTAATGCTCAAAAGAAGTTGCACATGTTGCTAAATATTTCTCTCCATATTCAGTTAAAGAATAAATTCTTTTTGCTGGCCCTCCTTCGCTTGTATCCCAAGTAGAAGAAATGAGGTTTTCTTTTTCTAATTTGCGTAGTGTTCTATAGACATTACCTTGGTCAACAGAAGAAAAGCCGATATCCATTAGCATTTGAATAAGTTTGTAACCATGAAGACTCCAGTCTTTTAGACATAGAAGTAAGAAGGGAACTAAGAAGTTTTTTGGCATGGAGTTTGGTTGTTTTGCTTGGTTGTTCTCCAAACTTTCGCGTTGTTCTGGTTCATTATGTAGCATGATTGTGCATCACCTCATGAATCAGTTAGATGGGATTTTTTGCTTATAAGTGCAATTTACACCTATCTGTTTTTAAAGTCAATACATTTGTTAGAAAATAGAAAAAAATAAAATATAGACTTGAAGTTTTATTCAGAATATTAGAAAATAATGAATAGGTTGAATTGTTTCAAAAACAAAAAAGGGAGTGTAGGTAAAGTGATTGATCAAAAATTCGATCCACTACAAGCATGGAAAAATGCTTATGAACAAACCGAAACATTTTGGGGAAAAGCGCTCAATGAAACAATTAAAACAGAAGAATATTCTGCTTGGATGGGCAGCGTTCTAGATTTGAATTTGTTTTATCAAAAAGCATTAAATGATACGACAAAAAATTATTTAGAGCAGGTGAATGTGCCTACGAAAGAGGATATCGCTAGAGTGGCTACGCTTGTTATTAACTTAGAAAATAAAGTGGATAACATTGAGGAGTTTCTAGAAGAGAAGGTAGAGTCAGTAGGACAAGCTCCTACATTAAAGCGTGATGTTACGAAAGTAAAACAAGATATTCGCACGCTAGAAACGAAAGTTGATCAAATTTTACAATTGCTAGAAAAGCAAAATGCAGTACTAGCAAAACTACAAGAACCTGTAAAAGAAGAAGTAAAACCTACGAATAAACCAGAAAACAAAAAGTGATAATGGCGCTTGTTTATAACAGGTAAAAGAGAGGGGGAGAATCTCTTTTACGTGTATAAACAGCGAAACATAATTATATAGGGACTCCATAGTATGAGTACCAAAATGATTCATAATAATCGTTCACAAATTCATTTAAGGGGGAAAAGAAATGGTTCAATTAAATGGCAAAGTAGCAATCGTAACAGGTGGAGCAAAAGGAATTGGAAAAGCGATTACAGTAGCGTTAGCACAAGAGGGAGCAAAAGTTGTTATTAACTATAACAGCAGCAAAGAAGCAGCTGAAAACTTAGTAAATGAATTAGGAAAAGAAGGACATGACGTTTATGCAGTTCAAGCGGATGTTTCTAAAGTAGAAGATGCAAACCGACTTGTAGAAGAAGCAGTGAATCATTTTGGTAAAGTTGATATTCTTGTTAATAATGCTGGTATTACAAGAGATCGTACATTCAAAAAATTAAATCGTGAAGATTGGGAACGCGTAATTGATGTGAACTTAAGCAGTGTGTTTAATACGACAAGCGCGGTACTTCCATACATAACGGAAGCAGAAGAAGGAAGAATTATTAGCATTTCTTCTATCATTGGACAAGCTGGTGGATTTGGACAAACAAACTATTCAGCAGCGAAAGCAGGTATGCTAGGATTTACAAAATCATTAGCATTAGAGCTTGCAAAAACAAATGTAACTGTAAATGCTATTTGCCCAGGATTTATTGATACTGAAATGGTAGCAGAAGTACCAGAAGAAGTACGCCAAAAAATCGTTGCGAAAATCCCGAAAAAACGTTTTGGTCAAGCTGATGAAATTGCAAAAGGTGTAGTATACCTATGCCGTGACGGTGCTTATATCACTGGTCAGCAATTAAACATTAACGGCGGATTATATATGTAATGAAGTAAGAAAAAAGTGCATATCCATAGCAGGAATGCACTTCTTTTTTTAGAAGGAAATCGACCAAAAAGGAGATAGAAAAATGACTACATTCGTAACAGAATGGGAAAAGCAATTAGAGCTATACCCAGAAGAGTACCGAAAAGCGTACCGCCGTGTGAAAAGGGCGAGTGAAATTTTATTACGTGAACCAGAACCACAAGTAGGATTAACGCCGAAAGAGGTTATTTGGACGAAGAATAAGACGAAGCTTTATCGCTACATTCCAAAACAAGAAAAAACACAAAGAGTTCCAATTCTATTAATATATGCTCTTATTAATAAACCCTATATTATGGATTTAACTCCTGGAAATAGTTTAGTGGAATATCTAGTGGACCGTGGTTTTGATGTGTATATGCTTGATTGGGGCACATTTGGTTTAGAAGATAGTCATTTGAAATTTGATGATTTCGTGTTTGATTATATTGCAAAAGCAGTGAAAAAAGTAATGCGAACTGCAAAATCGGACGAGATTTCTTTACTTGGTTATTGTATGGGTGGAACGCTAACTTCTATTTATGCGGCACTTCATCCGCACATGCCAATTCGTAACCTAATCTTTATGACAAGTCCTTTTGATTTCTCTGAAACAGGATTATATGGTCCTTTATTAGATGAGAAATACTTCAATCTAGATAAAGCGGTTGATACATTTGGAAATATTCCGCCAGAAATGATTGATTTCGGAAACAAAATGTTAAAACCAATTACGAACTTTGTTGGTCCATATGTTGCTTTAGTAGATCGTTCAGAGAATGAGCGTTTCGTTGAAAGCTGGAGGTTAGTTCAAAAGTGGGTTGGCGATGGCATTCCGTTCCCAGGTGAATCATACAGACAGTGGATTCGTGATTTTTATCAAAACAATAAACTGGTTAAGGGTGAACTCGTTATTCGCGGACAAAAGGTAGACCTTGCAAATATTAAGGCGAATGTCTTAAATATTTCAGGGAAACGTGATCATATTGCCCTGCCATGCCAAGTAGAAGCGTTGCTAGATCATATTTCTAGCACAGATAAACAATATGTATGTTTACCAACGGGACATATGTCGATTGTTTACGGTGGAACAGCGGTAAAACAAACGTATCCGACGATTGGAGATTGGCTTGACGAGCGTTCGAAGTAAACATAAAAAATCCAACTAGCATATGTTAGTTGGATTTTTTTATGGAAAATAACAAAACATAGAAAGGAGAAATTTATATTTTAGGAGTATAATTATGAAACTTATGACTGGTAAGTTGTTTTGGAATACAGGAGTTTCTATACCTTGTTATCCGTCGTTAGAAAATGATATGATATGTAATGTGCTTGTAGTCGGAAGCGGTGAAGCAGGTGCTCATATAGCATATTCGTTAGCTAAAATTGGAATGCACGTTACGCTCATTGAAAAACGAGAAATTGCTTGCGGCAGTACAGCTGCTAATACAGGTTTACTACAATTTTCGCATGATAAATCGTTAACCTCACTTATCCATACATTTGGTGAAGAAAAAGGGGTACGAGCATATAAGCTTTGTTACGAAGCGTTACGAACGATGGAGAAAGTTGTACCGACTCTCGATATTAATCCCCAGTTTATTCCGCGAAATAGTTTATATTATGCAAGTAAAAGTGAGGATGTCTCATTTTTACAAAAGGAGTATAATACGTTACAGAATTATGGATTTCCGGTGGAGTATTTTACAGAATCTGATGTGAAAGAACGTTATCCTTTTACAAAACAAGCGGCATTATACACACACGGTGATGCCGAGGTGAATCCGTATTTATTAACACATAGCCTTTTGCATAAAGCGAATCAAATGGGGGCTACTATATATGAACGTACAGAGGCCATACATATAAAAAAATGTCAAAATGATTTAATTTGTTATACGAAAACAGGAAATCAAATTGTAGCAAAGAATATTATTATGGCGACAGGTTATGAAAAAGTTTTCGGAAAGAAAGAGAAAAATACAACAGTGGAAACATCATATGCAGTTGTGACAAATAAGGTAGATTCATTTGAAGGTTGGCACGAACGATCATTAATTTGGGAAACAGCAAGGCCTTATTTATATTTTCGTACGTATAGAAACCGTATTATTGTAGGCGGATTAGATGAAGCGATGCAAATTCAAACAATCGGTGATACGAAATTATTGCATAAGCGTGATATCCTTATTAACATTGTAAAAGAGATGTTCCCCCAGTATAAGAATATACAGGCAGAGTACTATTGGGCAGCAGCATTTGGCAGTAGTCAAGACGGTCTCCCAATTTTAAAAGAAGATAAAAAGATACATAATTTATTTTACGCATTGCCCTTTGGAGGTAATGGAACTGTGTATGGAATGGTATTTGCCAAAATATTTGAGCGGTTATTTACAAATAAAGAAAGTAAAGATTTTTCTTTATTTAATCGATAGAAAAAGGTAGCGAAGTGATGGAATGAAAGATATAAAAAAGTTTTTACAAAAATTACGACCTGTTCAACTCATTGTTTTGTTTTATTTATTAGCAGTAGTTGTATCGGTGATATTGCTTAGTTTCCCGTTTGTTACGAAGTCTGGTGTAAAATGGACATTTATCGATGCTCTCTTTACAGCTGTTAGTGCGGTAAGTGTTACGGGACTGTCTGTTGTTACGATTTCAGATACGTTTACTACGGTAGGAATTATTATTTTAGCCCTTATTTTACAATTAGGCGGTTTAGGAATTATGGCACTTGGTACATTCGTTTGGATTATAACGGGGAAAAAGATTGGTTTGCAGAGAAGAAGACTCATTATGGCAGACCATAATCAAGGGAATTTATCAGGCCTTGTAGAATTGATGCGTTCTATTTTAATTGTAATTATTTCGATAGAACTTATTGGAGCGATATTATTAGGTACAAGATTCCTGCTTTATTTTCCAACTTGGCAAGAAGCTTATTTTCACGGTTTCTTTGCGGCTGTTAGTGCAACTACGAATGGCGGATTTGATTTAACCGGACAATCGCTAATTCCGTATAAAAAAGATTACATTGTTCAAATGATTCATATGTTACTTATTATTTTAGGAGCGATCGGTTTTCCTGTGCTAATGGAAGTAAAACAATTTCTTAGTAAAAGGAGACAGCAACTATTTCGTTTTTCGTTATTTACAAAATTGACGACAACAACATTTTTTGCGCTCGTTGTCGTTGGAACGATTATGATTTTTTTACTAGAACGAAATCATTTTTTAGTAGGAAAGTCATGGCATGAAACAGTTTTCTATACATTATTCCAATCGGTGACGACGCGAAGCGGTGGTCTTGCTACAATGGATATACTTGAATTGTCACAACCGACGCTTTTATTTATGAGTATATTAATGTTTATAGGAGCATCCCCAAGTTCGGTTGGGGGCGGAATACGTACCACAACATTTGCTGTTAGTATATTATCGCTATACACTTTTGCAAGAGGTGGGAGAACGGTTAGAGTCTTCAAACGTCAGCTGCATGAAGAGGACGTGCTAAAAGCATCTGTCGTTATGACGATGGGGATTTTATTATGTGCCACAGCACTATTTATCTTATCTATTACGGAAAATGTACCGCTTATGAGTTTAATTGTTGAAGTGTGTTCTGCTTTTGGGACGACAGGACTATCGACAGGTATTACGCCTGATTTAACAACTGTTGGTAAGCTTGTACTCATTGTACTTATGTTTATTGGGCGTGTCGGTATTTTAACATTTATATTAGCAAGTGGTGGAAGAGAACAGCCACCTCGCTATAAATACCCGAAAGAGAGAATTATTATTGGATAGTATGAAACCATTCTACCTATATTAGGTAGAATGGTTTTTTAGTCGTTAATGCCAAATTGCGGATGCATAAAAGCTTCATTTTTACTATCTGCTTCTTTTTTTAGCAACTCTTGATTCTCTTCTGAAATCCAACCAATATCATTTGTAGGATGGATCCATTCTTCTCCAGCCATAATGGCGGGATCTATTTCATCACTCCAATTGTGAAGTGGACTGTTCTCAGAATCATATTTACTGTCTCCGATTACGACGTCATATTGATTGATGAAAGGTTGTTGCATCTTCTTTCCTGTTCCTTTAAAAGATGGAAAATTCATTTGATGCGGGAGCGTTTCGTCTAAATTTGGTGACTGAATTTTATCTTTCTTCTTCAAAATAATCGCTCCTTTTTATAATAATTTCTTCATAGGTAGTATTGCCATCTAGCGGCTCTTATGTACTTGTTAACACTTGCCAGTAATAATTATTTCGGCTTGCTTCAAACTAGAGTAGAAAGTGAATTCTTGAGAGCAGGTGAATGTATTGGTAAAAAGAAAAGTAAAACAAAATGCCGCAATTAATAATAATAAAACTCCGAAAGAAAGCTTACCAGATGCAGAATTTGCATTAGAGTATGAAGGAGAAAATAGTGCGAAGTATGCAAATCGTAATTCAAAAAAAGGTAAACAAAAATGAGGCGTTTTTTACAAACGCCTCATTTTTTTGTGGGATTATAAAGTTTTTTTAATTATTTGTAAATTTAGTGTTCATTATTAGCAGAAAAATGAGAAAAAATATAGAAGTAGCAACGTATTACACAAAAACAAACAACAAACAAAATATTAATGTTGGTTTAATACTGCTTTTACACTAGTTGTTTATATTTGAGTTGTACATAAGATTTGTAAAAGGAGAGAGAGACAGTGAAAAAAACAATCTTTAAAGCTGTAGCAACTGGAATGGTATTTTCGTTATTAATGGGGTGTGGTGCTAAGAAAGAAGAAAGTGCTGGGGCAAAAGTAAAAGATGATAAACTATCTGGATCATTAACTGTCTACACAGCGATTGAAGAAGAACTTGTACCAGTTTATCTTGATTCTTTTAAAAAGAAATATCCAGATGTAAAACTGAACATTGTTCGTGATTCAACTGGAGTTATTACAGCGAAATTGCTAGCTGAAGGAAAAAATACACAAGCAGATGTTGTATGGGGAACTGCTGCATCAAGTCTATTGGCTTTAGATAAAAAAGATATGTTAAAAGGATACTCTCCAAAAGGAGCAGATCGTGTTCTATCGCAATTTAAAGATGATAAACAACCAGAAAAATGGGTAGGGAATACTGCATTTATGACGGGGATTGCTATAAATAAAGAAGAATTAAAGAAGAAAAATTTACCGATGCCAGAATCATACGAAGACTTAACGAAACCAGAATATAAAGGAACGCTTGTTATGCCACATCCGGCTTCTTCTGGAACAGGATTTTTAACAGTTTCTGCATGGTTACAAATTATGGGGGAAGATAAGGGCTGGGATTACATGAAGAAACTTCATGATAATATGGCAACTTATACTCATTCAGGTTCAAAGCCAGCGAAATTAGCAGGTGCAGGCGAATATCCAGTTGGCGTATCAATGGTTTATAGTGCTTTGAAAGAGAAACAAAAAGGTGCACCAGTTGAAGTTGTATTGCCGAAAGAAGGATTAGGTTGGGAAGTAGAAGCAAACGCACTTATTAAAAAAGATAATGCAAAAAATGAAAAATTAGCGCAAGCATTTTTAGATTGGGCAATTACTGATGATGTAATGAAGTTATACTTCGAGAAAAATGGATTTGCGACAATTAAAAATGATTATAAACTTCCAGATGGATTCCCTAAAGATGTGACAGAAAAGTTATACAAAAAGAATGACTTTAAGTGGGCAGCAGAAAATCGCGACAAAATTTTAGAAAAATGGGAAAAAGAGTTTGGTCAAAAAGCAGAACCGAAAAAGTAAGTGAGTGGGAGAGAGAAAAAATGAGCGAATATTTATCAATTCAACACATTCAAAAACAGTTTGATGCATTTACAGCGTTAAAAGATATTTCTTTTACTGTGAAAAAAAATGAGTTTGTATGTTTATTAGGTCCAAGTGGCTGTGGGAAAACAACATTGCTTCGAATTTTAGCAGGGCTAGAAGAGGCAACAA
Organism: Bacillus sp. AFS059628; assembly: GCF_002571225.1. Taxonomy (GTDB): domain Bacteria; phylum Bacillota; class Bacilli; order Bacillales; family Bacillaceae_G; genus Bacillus_A. The sequence goes on from NZ_NVEC01000060.1 coordinate 18,195, forward strand.
CAGGTAGTATAGCTGTGGATGGAAAAGATATTACAGCATTACCTCCTGGAAAGAGGAATTTCGGAATGGTGTTTCAATCCTATGCATTATTTCCGAATTTAACAGCACTTGAAAATATTGAATATGGCTTAAAGACAAAAAAATATGGAAAAGCAGAAGTAAAAGAGAAGGCGCTAGAGGCGTTAGAACTTGTAGATTTGCTGAATGTAAAAGATAAATATCCTGCTCAAATGTCTGGTGGACAGCAGCAGCGAGTAGCACTTGCACGTGCGCTCGCTCTGTCTCCGGATATTCTATTACTTGATGAGCCGTTATCTGCTTTAGATGCAAAAGTACGTGAAAAGTTACGTAGAGAAATGCGTGATTTGCAAGAAAAAGTAGGGGTAACAACTATTATGGTCACGCATGATCAAGAAGAGGCATTAACGATGGCTGATAAAATTGTTGTAATGAATCATGCGGAAATCATGCAGATTGGCACACCAGAGGAAATTTATCAAAGACCAGCCAATCCGTTTGTGGCAGATTTTATTGGTTCTATTAATTTCTTTTCGGAAAATAATGAAGAACATGCCATTCGTCCCGAACATGTAACAGTTGTACAACACGGTGGTATTAAAACAGTTGTGGAAAGTATAGAATTTCGCGGATCTGTATATCGGGCAGAAGTGAGAGTTGTAGAAGAAAAAACACATCTGTATAACGAGAAAATTGTAGTGGATATATTGGCATCAGAAGTAGAAGAAACCGCTATTAGAAAAGGAAAGCCGATTCAAATCTCTTTCTCAGAAAATCATATGTTGTCATATGGAAAGAAGGTCATTGTATAGATGGAGATGTTAGAAAATTTCGAGGTAGAAAGTACGAAAAAAAAGGTTAAGAGACGTATCGGTAAAGAAGAGTGGATGCAAAGACTATTAATTATTGGTATGCTTCTTACATTTTTAATTATGCTTGTATTCCCCCTATTACAATTGTTTACACAAGCTTTTTACGATAAAGATGGAGCGTTCATTGGAGTAGCGAATTTCAGTAAATATTTCACAACTCCAACGCTAGTACAATCGTTACAAAATACGGTATGGATTTCGGGTGCGACAACAGTTATTGCAGTGACACTTGCTTTCGCTTACGCCTATGCAATTGCTCGTACGAATGTGTTTGGGAAGCGTGTATTTCAATATATTGCGTTGTTACCATTATTCGCACCAACAATGATGCATGGTATTGCACTTACATATTTATTTGGTAATCAAGGGTTAGTAACGAAAGGAATGTTTGGTTTGTTTGAAGGGATACAAATCCCTTTGTATGGACCGGTAGGAATTGTAATGGCTGAGGTCATGTATACATTTCCGCAAGCATTTCTTATATTATTAATTGCTTTTCAAGGTTCTGATTATCGTTTATATGAAGCTTCTAATATGTTAGGAGCGAGTAAAACAAAGCAATTTTTCACTGTTACTTTACCTAGTGTAAAGTATGGATTAATTAGTGCGATGTTCGTTGTATTCACACTTAGTTTCACTGATTTTGGGGCACCAAAAATTGTTGGTGGGCAATATAATGTACTTGCTACTGACGTATATAAGCAAGTAATTGGGCAGCAAAATATGCCGATGGGTGCAACCGTCGGAATGATTTTATTAATCCCAGCTATATTTGCATTTGCAGTTGATCGCATTACGCAAAGAAAGCAGGCAAATCTCTTATCTTCTAAAGCGGTACCTTATAGAATAATAAATAATAAGAAACGGGATGTTATTTCATTCGTATATTGTAGCGTAGTAACGCTTATGATCATTCTATTATTTGTGGCTGTTGGTATTGCTGCAAGTGTGAAAGTATGGCCGTATAATATGAGCTTTACGTTTGAACATTTTAATTTTTCTAGTTTAACAGGAGATGGACTTGAAGCGTTTAAAAATAGCGTAATTGTTTCAGCAATCACAGCGGTTATTGGAGCAGTTTTAACATTTATGTTCGCTTATGCGATAGAAAAAATAAATCAGCTACAATTTTTCCGAAAAGCAGGTTACTTTTTCTCTATCGTCCCTTTAGCGATACCAGGTTTAGTACTTGGGTTAGGCTATGTCTTCTTCTTTAGTCAACCAACAATACAAATCTTTGGATTTTCTGTAACGAACCCGTTCCATTCTCTATACGGAACAATCGCTGTGTTAGTACTAGTTAATATCATTCATTTTTATTCTGTAACATTTGTTACGGCAACGACAGCATTAAAGAAATTGGACCGAGAGTTTGAACTTGTTTCACAGTCAATGGGCATCCCATTTTATAAAACATTCTTTCGAGTAACAGTGCCGATGTGTTTACCAGCAATTTTAGAAATGGTAATGTACTACTTCGTAAATTCAATGGTAACTGTCTCGGCAGTTGTATTCCTATACTCGGCTGATTTTAAACTAGCCGCCGTATCAATTGTAAATATGGATGATGCAGGAAATGTAGCGCCAGCAGCTGCAATGAGTGTGCTTATTGTTGTTACAAATATTGTAGTAAGAGTTGTATATGAATGGGGAACAAAAGCACTTCGTAACCGAACGTCACAATGGCAAAAAAGATAAAGTGAAACTTTAATCAGTGGGGGGGGGTCCTCCCCCACTGATTATTAGTTGAACCAATCNNACGGGCAGTTGATCTCCCACTTGACTTTTTTGCTCCAGCCGAATTTTGAGGGGGAAGTCTTACTGCCCGTTAACGCGGGATAAATAAGAAGGGTGATGGATTAAATGAAAATAGAAGCAGTTATTTTTGATTGGGCAGGTACGACAGTTGATTACGGATGTTTTGCACCACTGGAAGTATTTATGGAGATCTTCCATAAACGCGGTGTTGAAATTACAGCAGAAGAAGCTCGTAAACCAATGGGATTATTAAAAATAGATCATGTAAGGGCACTTACCAAGCTGCCTCGTATTGCGAGTGAATGGAATCGTGTTTTTGGACAATTACCAACAGAATCAGACATTCAAGAGATGTATGAAGAATTCGAAGAGATTCTCTTCGCTATTTTACCGCGCTATGCGTCGCCTATTAATGGAGTAAAAGAAGTCATTGCTTCTTTACGTGAAAGAGGAATTAAAATTGGTTCAACGACTGGATATACGAGAGAAATGATGAACATTGTAGCTAAAGAAGCAGCTCTACAAGGGTATAAACCTGATTTCCTTGTAACGCCAGATGATGTTCCTGCGGGTCGTCCATATCCGTGGATGTGCTATAAAAATGCGATGGAACTAGGCGTCTATCCAATGAATCATATGATAAAAGTTGGGGACACAGTATCAGATATGAAAGAGGGAAGAAATGCTGGCATGTGGACAGTGGGTGTAATTCTCGGCAGTAGTGAACTCGGGTTAACTGAAGAGGAAGTGGATAATATGGATTCAGTAGAGCTTCGTGAAAAAATAGAAGTAGTTCGTAATCGCTTTGTTGAAAATGGAGCGCACTTTACGATTGAAACGATGAAAGAACTTGAAACCGTAATGGAACATATTGAGAAAGAACAACTTATTATTTCATAAAAGGGGAAGAGGATCATGACTGAAAATCACTATTTATTATTAACGCCAGGACCATTAACGACAACAAAAACGGTAAAAGAAGTTATGCTATACGATTGGTGTACGTGGGATGTTGAATATAACACGATGGTGCAAGATGTAAGAGCTAAACTTGTGTCGTTAGCAACGAAGGAAGAAGAGAAATATACGACTGTTCTTATGCAAGGAAGCGGTACGTTTTCAGTTGAAGCAGTAATTGGTTCTGTTATTCCTAAAAATGGAAAGTTACTTGTTTGTACAAATGGTGCGTATGGTAAGCGAATTGTACAAATGGCAGAGATGTTACATATAGATGTGGTAGTTAGTCAAACGGAAGAATGGGAGCCTACTAATATTGCAGAAGTAGAAAAGATATTACAACAAGATAAAGAGATTACACACATTGCGGTTGTTCATTGTGAAACAACAACAGGTATTATCAATCCGATTGTAGATGTATGTAAATTAGGGAAGCAATATGGAAAAGTAACACTAGTTGATGCGATGAGTAGTTTTGGTGGTATTGAAATAGATATCGCTGAGTTGCAAATTGACTTTCTAATTAGTAGTGCGAATAAATGTATTCAAGGTGTTCCGGGATTCGGATTTGTTATTGCAAAGCGCGATGAATTATTGAAATGTAAAGGGCAGGCACGTTCATTATCATTAGATTTATATGATCAGTGGGAGACGATGGAAAATCAAAATGGGAAATGGCGTTTTACGTCACCTACACATGTTGTACACGCTTTTTACCAAGCACTACTTGAATTAGAAAAAGAGGGAGGAGTAAAAGCGCGTTACAATCGATATGATAACAATCAAAAACTATTAGTGAATCGAATGAGAGAAATCGGATTTAAGCCACTAGTAGAGGGAAAATATCAATCACCTATTATTACATCCTTCATTTATCCAGAAGAATGGTTCGATTTTGAGCAATTATATAATGAATTAAAGCATGATGGATTTGTTATATATCCGGGTAAAATTTCAAAAGTAGATACATTCCGCATTGGAAATATCGGTGATGTACATGAGGCAGATATTCATCGCTTAGTTGATAGTATCGCTAAAGGGGTTGTAATCGGTTGAAAGTATTTTGCTTAGGTGGAGCAGGTAAAATTTGTCGTGAAGCAATTTTAGATGTAGTGCAATTTTCATCTTTTGAGACGATTACAGTAGCGGATTTTAATGAAGAAGAGGGCTTGAAAGTAGTAGAATGGCTCAACGATCCTCGAGTAGACTTTGTGAAAGTAGACGTAACGAATCACGAGGATACGGTTGCCAAAATGAAGGGCTATGACATTGTAATGGACGGTACGACAATTAAGCTAAATGGCTTGTCTACTCGATGTATTGCAGAAGCAGGTTGTCACGGCGTGAACTTGAATGGATTTGGTGAAGAAAATGATTCGCATTCTATATTTGTTCAAAATGGAAAAACGTGTTTACCTGGTTTTGGTATGACGCCAGGTGTAACGCAAATGATGGCAATGCATGCAGCAAATCAGCTACATACTGTAGAATCAGTTCGTGTAAGTCACGGTTCGTATCGTCCCATTGCATTTTCTGCATCCATTACAGAAACGACGACATATGAATATGATCCACATTTACCATCGCGTACAGTGTATGAAGATGGTGAGTTTAAGCAAGTACCTCCGTTTGCGCGTCCGAGAGAAATTGAATTACCGGCGCCTTATGGTAAAGCAACGCAATATATAATCCCGCATTCTGAAACGATTACGTTAGCAAAAGCACTAGAACATAAAGGCGTCAAATTGATAGAGACGAGAGGAACTTGGCCAAAGCAGAATATGCAGCTCGTACGTGCATTATATGATTACGGTATATTGCGTAATGATCAAGTTGAAATAAATGGGGAAGAAATCGGCATTATGGATTGTATTTCGAAGTATTTATTACAATCGAAAGAAGGACAAGAAACAGAGGTTTACGGTTATGCACTTCATGTAGAAGTAATAGGTACGAAAAATAATGAAAAACAAAGGCACGTCTTATATCATACACACCCGTTATCCGATGGATCTGTTGTAGGATGGGAAAACTTAAGAGCTTATACGAGAAACGTTGGTATTCCATTTGGGATTGCTACAGAGTTAATTGCAAAAGGAAATGTAAATCAAGTTGGTGTTGTGACACCTGAGGAAGCTTTTCTAAATCCACAAATTATTTTTGACGAACTAAAAAAGCGTGGTATTCATATTCATGAAGAAGTTTCTACTTACAAAGAAAGTTATAACTTTGTATAAGCAAGGCAGTTTATGAGGTAGAAAGCAATGGGGTGAGGTTATGTCTGTAGTAGGTGAAGAAAGAAAGCGAACCATTCTTGAGAAGGTAGAATTTAAAGGGAAAGTAAAAGTTTCAGAGTTAGCGAGAGAGTTTGCTGTATCAACAGAGACGATACGCCGTTATTTAGAAGAATTGGATCGTGAAAAGAAGTTGAAGAAAGTGTATGGTGGAGCCGTCCAGCTTCCTGGAGCTGGAATAGAGGCACCAATGTTAGAACGAGAGATGCTGCATATAGAAGAGAAGAAGCGAATTGGGTATAAAGCAGCAACATTTGTGGAAGATGGAGATGTTATTACGATTGATGACGGAAGTACACCACTTCAAATGGTGCCATATCTTGTTCATCGTAAAAATTTAACGATTGTAACAAGTTCATTTCCAGTAGCGACACAATTAATTTCTTCTATTAATAAAAAGATGTTTCACGGTGAAGTTTTATTTATTGGTGGAAAAGTATCTCCAAAGCATTCACGTGTATCTGGGTCTATTTCGCAGCAAGTAATCCAGCAATTTCATTTTCATAAAGCATTCGTTTCGATCGATGGATTGTTACCTGGTTTTGGGGTTTCTAGTTTTGAATTAGAAAAGGCAAAACTGTCGGAAGCGATGATGAAATTAGCAGAGAAAACATATATTTTATGTGATCATACAAAGGTAGGCGTAAAAGGAAATTACCGAATAGCAGCGTTTTCGCGCATTCAACATGTAATTTGTGATAAGAAAATGCCCTATAGTTTTGAAGAGGAAGTTAAAAGGCATAATATTCAATGGACAATTTGCTAAATACATGGTACTCCCACCTGATTGTGAGGTGGGAGTTTTACTGCCTACAAATAGCGGGATAAAAGATTTGTATTTATGCAAAAAAAGTGGACACATTTTCGCATCTCTTTCATATAATTTACCAATACAAAAAAAGTTGGTCGAAGGAAAGAAGGGAAAGTATGTCAGAACGGATATATAATAAACTTGTATTGTATGCAAATATTTTGCAAAAAATTGGTGTTATTAATGAAAAAGAAAAAAGTGAAATTCTGCATACGATAAGTAAAAAGGCCCTCTGAATAAAGGGCCTTTTTATTTTTTATCCCGCATTAACG
>NZ_NVEC01000060.1:25189-71740 GCF_002571225.1 Bacillus sp. AFS059628
GGTGAGGGCTGATAATCAGTGGGGATGAACACCCCCCCCACTGATTAAAGTTTCACTTTATCTTTGGAAATATAAATTTAATGTAATATTCTCATTGACAATGATAATGATATTCATTATCATTTATTTGTGATTAATTGATAAATGTTATCAATTATGAAAATTATATATGATAGGGGACATTATTTTGAAAAAAAAATATATGAAGGCGTTAGTAGTAGCAACAACATTAGCGATTCCATTTGCTGCATACTCTACTCCAGCATTAGCAGCACTAAAAGCTGAAGCAAATCAGTCGGTCGTAGCAGCGAGTGAACGTTCATACGATACTGAGATTAAAATATATAAGGACCAAAAAGACGAGCCATCTATGGTTTCTCAATATATAAAGGATCCTAAAGTAACGATTGCAGACGGGAAAAAAATTGTTACTGTAACAATGCAAGATAGCGATTATTTTCAATATCTTAGAATAGAAGATAGAAGCCAGCCGGGTGTATTTCATGATGTGAAAGTTTTGTCAGAAGATAAGAGGAAGAATGGAACGAAAGTAGTTCAATTTGAAATTGGCGAGTTTGAGAAGAAGCACAATATGCAAATGCATATACTTATTCCGGCTATTGGATATGATCACAAATATCAAGTTCAATTTGAAATGAAAGATCCAACTGTAGGTGACAAAGAAACAGAGAAACCAGGTGATAACTCTAATTCAGGCAATACGGAAACGGATAATCCAGTTGATAATCAAAATATGATAACAGATAACAAATTAAGAGAACTTGTTAATAAAAAAGTATTTAATAGAAAAGATTTAAATACACCTATTACGAAAGAAGAGTTATTACAAGTAAAGAATTTGTTTTTAAATACGAATGAGATTCTTGATTATAGTGCATTAAAATATATGCCAAATTTAAAATCTTTAACAGTTGCGAATGCGAAGATAAAAGATCCGTCGTTCTTTGCAAACTTAAAGCAATTAAATCATTTAGCTTTGCGTGGTAATGAATTTTCAGATGTAACGCCACTTGTTAAGATGGAGAATTTAGAATCTCTTGATTTAAGTAATAATAAAATTACAAACGTTGCACCATTAGTTGAAATGAAAAATGTAAAAAGTTTATATCTATCAGGCAACCAAATAGAAGATGTAACAGCATTATCGAAAATGGAACAACTAGATTACTTGAATTTAGCAAATAATAAAATTACAAATATTGTTCCATTAAGCGCGTTGAAAAATGTAACATACTTAACTTTAGCGGGTAATCAAATTGAAGATATTAAACCGTTATATTCATTACCTTTAAAGGACTTAGTATTAACGCGTAATAAAGTTAAAGATTTATCGGGTATTGAACAAATGAATCAATTAAATAAATTATTTATCGGGAAAAACAAAATAGAAGATGTGACACCACTTGCTAAAATGGCTCAGCTTACAGAATTAGATTTGCCTAATAATGAGTTAAAGGATATTACGCCATTAGCAAGTCTAGTAAACTTACAAAAGCTTGATTTAGAAGCAAATTATATTTCAGACTTATCGCCAGTTAGTAAGTTGAATAAGTTAGTATATTTAAGTTTTGTTGCAAATGAAATCCGCGATGTTAGACCAGTAATAGAGTTAAGTAAGAAAGCGTATATTAATGTTCAAAACCAAAAAGTCTTTCTAGAGGATACAGAAGTAAATAAAGAAGTGAAAGTACCTGTATATGAAAAAAATGGTAAAATTTCTACAAAAATTCGTTTGAAGAGCGAAGGGGGTACGTATAGTAACGATGCAGTTACGTGGAGTACACCAGGTGAGAAAGTATATGAATTTGGAGTGAAAGACCCATTTGCGGATACAGGAATCTTCTTTACAGGATCGGTAATTCAAAATGTGGTAGAAGGTAAAGAGGGGAATACTACTAAAGAGGATGAAAAAATAGAAGTAGTAGCATTCAAAGATGTACCAAAAGGACATTGGTCAGAAGAAGCAATTCATTATTTAGCGAAAGAGAATATTTTTAAGGGATATGGAAATGGGAAATTTGGATTTGGTGACAATATTACGCGCGGACAAGTTGCGGCTTTAGTACAAAGGTACTTGAAATTAGAAAATAAAGTAGAGCAGAAAGAACGATTTACAGATACGAAAGGGCATATGTTTGAGCAAGATATTGCTACAGTTGCGCAAGCTGGAATTATGCAAGGGGATGGTACTGGGGAGTTTCGTCCAGATGGAATATTAACTCGATACGAAATGTCTGTAGTATTATATAAAGCATTTCAGTTAAAAGAAGATGGAAATAATAAAGAGAGCTTTAAAGATGTACCAACTGGCCATTGGGCAGAAGGATATGTGAAAGCGTTAGCGGATCATAATATATCAAAAGGTGATGGAAACGGAAAGTTTTTAGGTGATGATTTCGTAACACGTGAACAATATGCGCAGTTTTTATATAATGCAATAACTAAATAATTAGTGAAAAAATACGTTATTTTCCATAAGGAGAATAACGTATTTTTTATTGCGAAATCAAGTAAAGAATAGATAGGAGTATTGACATATGAATAGCCTATTTTAAAGAGGAATGATGAAACCATATTGACAAAAAAGCGTTCTCATGTGATAATTCAATTAAATTTTTAGAATAATCAAAAAATATTCCTTTTACATAGAAAGGATTCGAACATTATATGAATATTACGCCGGGGGTGACGAAATGTTATTTTTTCTAAAGAAATGGAATGAATTAAAAGATGTGAAATCTGAATTGGCACTTCGTGATTGGTTTTATGGTACAAAAATTAGTTTATCACTCTGTACGTCAAAAGAGCCGTTAACTTTTTTAGTGAACGTTGAGGGAAGAGATAAAGGGTTATTTTCAGAAGAGGACTTTATTGTTGTAAATTGTATGTGTGAGCCAGTATTTGAAAATGAAGAAAAACCAGCTGCCGAATCATTTATGCATGCGGATATTTATAAAAAAAGTAGTGCAGAATGTATTTTACAAGTGCAAACTGTAGATAGTCATTTAATATCAGAGTTGTATGGAGAAACTGGGGAAGTAACATTTGATAAGCGTAGCGTGGAACGTGTTTTTGGAAAAGAAGGTATAACAGAAATGACCATTCCTATTGTAGAAGACGAGAAAAAATTCGCTAATTTATTAGAAAATAATGTACCTAATTTTATTGAAGGCGGAGGCGTAGTTCTCGTTCATAATTATGGCATGATCGTGTGGGGGAAAACGCCAGAAGAAGCGAAAAAATGGCTAGAGGGTATAGAGTATTTAATGAATTATCATGTGAAATTGTTAATGATAAAAGGTGCTAAGAGCTCTGTTATATAAAATGCTTGTAATGTTGTTACGAGTTAATAAATAAATGAAAGCGTTTTAAAAATAAATTTACTCATAAAATATAGGTCTCCTTATTATATATAGATTACATGTTGACATGTAAGGAGGAACATATTTTGCGAGTTAAATATCATTTTCTGCCAAAACCGCAAGTAACGTTTTGCAAAATGAACGATTCAGGTGAAAAGGCTCTGCAAATTATGAATGAAACGGGATATCGAGCAATCCCAGTATTAGCAGAAGATGAAAAGAAATTCAAAGGGATTATTTATAAAGTAGATCTTCTAGAAAAGAAGTGTAATGGCGGATTAGAGAAATTAAGTATGGATCATATGCTGGAAGATTCCTCTGCTTTTATTTTTGAAAAGGATTCTTTTTTTAGGGCATTTTATGCTATTCGTCGCCTTCCATTTTTAGCTGTGCTAAATGATTATAATGAATTTGTTGGTATCTTAACCCATTCCAATATATTTGATGTTATTGAAGATTCATTCGGTATGCGGACGGGGGGGTATATATTAACAATTGCAACACAAGATTGTAAGGGAACGATTAAAGAACTTGGAACACTGTTGAAAGCATTTCATATCGGTGGACTATTTACGCTAGATAATGGCGATCAATATATTCGCCGCGTTATTGTAAATATAACAGATGAGTTAAATGAAAAAAGATTAAAGCAATTAATCGAAAAAATAGAGAAAAAAGGATTCAGGGTGAGTCATGTAGATTATATTTAAGGTGAAAAGGAAAGGGAGCAATTTGCTATATGCAGATTGCTCCTTTTTTAGTTAGAGTAATGAATCTTATTTTGAAACAGGAGGCGGAGATAATGCTAAATCGGATAAAAAGATAAAATCTGCATGTTGGCGAATTTTAGGAATAGAAGTTTCTATAACACGGGATGTAATTTTACCAGGAGGCCCAACATGTCCGATAGCTACCATAATCGGTTTTTCTTGAAGTTTTTTAATGAGTAATTGGGCTTGTTTTGAAATATGTGCCGCTGTGTATACGTCATCGAAAAATAATTGATTTTCAATAATTGGTACTCCTAATTCTTTCCCGATTTTTGGAACAACACTTTTAGGATTTGTTTTGCTATCTAAATAAAATAAACCATGTTTTTTACAAGCTGCAAGTATAAGTCGTACAATCCTTTCGTCCGCGGTCACTTTCGATCCCATATGATTGTTCATCCCAATTGCATGTGGTACTTCTTGAATCGCTTGTTCGAGTCGGTTATTTATTTCTTCGTCGCTTAAATCAGTTGTAATTGCTTTTGGTCCAAGCCATTCTTTTTTACCTTTAATAGGTTCCATTGGCATATGTATAATAACTTCGTGCCCTTTCTTATGAGCTGCTATTGCATCTTCCTTTGTGGAAGGGAGAAAAGGCATAACGGCAACAGTAAGTGGAATAGGAAGTGATAACATTTTATCAGTCCCCTTCATATTATTGCCGAAGTCATCAATGACAATAGCTACTTTGTTTGTATGAGCCTTTGCTTGAACAGGAAACAACAAGGATGGTAAGAACATAGTAAACATAAGCAATGCAATCGTATATTTGCGCATATAAATATTTCCTTTCTATATTATCAATCACCATTATGTTTTGCGTTTTTGTATAAATTAAACAAAAAATGTCGAAGAAAAGTATAGAGAAAATAGAGAATCCGCTATTTAATTGGTGTTTGTAAAAAAAGAAGATGAAAAAAATGTCTATTATTGCGAATGTATTTACAAAGATAGAATAATTTGTAATAATTCTCAAAGTGAGGGTAAAGATTTGTAAATTACAGGGAGAAAATGTTAAATTTTCTGATTCTTCAAATTCAAATATGATTAAGTAGTTAAAAGGCCAATGGAGAAGTGAAGTAGAGAGCATGGAAGTATAATAAGGGGGATATGAATGTTTACTGTAAAAAGGAAGTACACATTAGAAAAGCTTTCACGTGATATTCATATGAAACGTGAAGAGATGATTCAATTAGGTTTAACGAGCGGATTAAATAGTATGGAGACAATTCAAGTGAGTCAAGAATTGGACAAGCTTATTTTACAGTACCAATGTTATAAAGAAAAACAAACACCAAAATGGTTATCTATTATAAAGGTACCTATTTTTCAAATTGGGTATGAAGGGAAATCGAGTAATTTTTGGCGAATGCTTGTGGCTGGTTTTATGAAATAAGTATAATTACCCTTTTGGGAAAAGGATAATTATACTATGTGTAACGGAATTTCGATATGAACTGTCGTTCCTTCATTTTCTAGACTGTCGATAAAAATATGCCCATTGTACATCTCTACAATTCGTTTACATATGACAAGTCCAAGACCTGTTCCAGTATCTTTATTAGTAAAGAACGGATGAAAGAGGTGTTTTTGAATATGTTTTGGAATCCCTTTACCAGTATCTGTGATTCGCAATTGTGCATGTGTGTCATTGTTTGTTACGAAAATAGTTAGTGCATCACCAGAAGCCATGGCTTCAATTGCATTTTTTGTAATGTTTAAAACCACTTGTTTCATATGGTCTTTTGAGCAACGGATATGAACAGGATGGTCTGGCAAATGTAAATTGAATATAATGTTATGTAGATTCGCCTCAGATTGAATAATTAATGCTACCTCATTTAGAATAGTTCTCACATCATATGTTTGTTCAATGATAGCAGTTGGCTTTCCAAGAATAAGAAATTCGCTGACAATTTCATTAATCCGTTCTACTTCTTGTTCAATGATGGAAAAATAGAACTGATCTTGTTCATCTTTATATTTCTCTTTTAATAGAGCGACAAGCCCTTTAATTCCAGTAAGAGGATTACGGATTTCGTGGGCTGTACTAGCTGCAAAAGTTCCAACTAATTCAATTTTTTGTAGTTCATTTTGTTGTCTTTCCAGTTTTGTTTGCCGTTTTAACAATATATATTGAGCCAGTAAAAATAAAATAGATATTAAAAATAAAGTAGCTATACACTCTATTGCAACCCACTGGTATAAAGTTTTTTGATGGATAGGTAATGGAGAAACAGAGACCTTCCAATTTAACCTTTGGAGTGGGGTAGTAAGCATATTAGAATGCGCATCACTTGTTTCGTTATTATCATCACTTAAAAAAACTACATCATGTTTATCAGTTACTTCAAAATGGTATTGTGGTTTAATGGAATTTAAAGATGATGAAATGTAATCAAAGCGTAAACTTGCTAACAATAAGCCTGATAGCTCCTTCTGTTTATTAAAGATGGGAGAAGCAATCATAATAGCTTGATGTCCAAGAACACGATCTGTAATGACTGATGATACAGTTGTCTTCTTTGTTTGTAACGCCTCTTGAATATATTTACGATCAGAGACATCAACAGGTGGGCGGTCACCTTCGGATGCGATCGTAATGATGCCTTTTGGTGTAGTGTAATATAGACCAGAAAAACGTGCATCGTTTCCATCTGTATCATGTACAATTTCTTTAACTCCATTTATATTTCCAGTCTCGGTTCCTACGACCTTTGAGAGCATTTCTAATGCAGAAATTGCTTCGCCAAGGTGATGATCTAAATAGTCTCTATATAGGAAGAGAACCGTGTGAGCAGATAGTTTGTTTTCCTGTTTCATTTTATACGAATGATATGAATAAAATGTAGCGCCAATCCCTATCGTTGGTAGGATAACAAGTAATATATATAAAACTATGCTGTGGAATTTGACTTTCAAATTTGGTACTCCTTCTTTTTTATTATCATTATATATAAACTATGTTAAAATTGTCATGTTTTTATTCAAGAATCATTCATAATATATTTGGGGAAAGGTAATGAATGAGTGAATACTCATTCGGAATTCACATGAAGTACTATTTTTTTCTTTTTATTACTGAGAATTTAAGTGAAGGGTTGAAAGTTGTATGACATCAAATAATGGACGAGAAGAAATTTCTCAATCTTTAAAAGTATTTATTGCATTATCTCGTGTACATCGTTCTGTTATGGATACTACAAACAAATCTATACAAAGTAACGGGTTAAATCCAACTGAATTTGCTGTATTAGAACTGCTATATCATAAAGGCGGTCAACCACTTCAGCAAATTGGTGAGCGTATTTTAATAGCTAGTGGCAGCATTACATATGTTGTGGATAAGCTAGAGAAAAAGGGACTAGTAAAAAGAATTCCGTGCCCGAATGACAGACGTGTTATTTATGCACAATTAACTGAGGCTGGAGAGAACTTTATTGCTTCTATTTTTCCAGGGCATGAACAAGTTATACATCAGTCTTTTGAAATGTTAACGAAAGAGGAAAAGGACGAATTACTGGATCTATTAAAAAAGATTGGAAAGTATGAAAAGTAATAATATGTTCCAAAGGAGCTTTGGATAAAGAAATCCAAAGCTTTTTTGTTTACATGTAATGATGGCAGTATATGCCGTATTTTGCTGAAGAATAAGAGGAGATTTGTAAGTAAGCATTGAATTATAGTAAGGATGCATATAATGGAGAGGAGGCTCGTTCATGTCATTTAAAGACTATGAATATAAACGGCCAAATATTGAAGAATTAAAAGAGAAGTTTACTGTTGCTTTAGAGAAGTTTGATAACGCGAAAACTGCGGAAGAACAAAAACAAGTTATTCATTCAATTAACGAAATTCGCAACGATTTTGGTACAATGGGGAATCTTTGTTACATTCGTCATTCTGTCGATACGACAGATGCTTTTTATAAGGAAGAACAAGATTTCTTTGATGAATTCTCTCCAGTTGTACAAGGGTATGGTACAAAGTATTATAATGCGTTAATTCATTCTCCATTCCGTGAAGAATTAGAGGCGTATTATGGGAAGCAATTATTTGCTCTTGCGGAGTGTGATTTAAAAACATATTCTGATGAAGTCATGAAAGATTTACAATTAGAGAATAAATTGTCTTCACAATATACACAATTATTAGCATCTGCAAAGATTGACTTTGCAGGGGAAGAAAGAACATTATCACAGCTTATTCCATTTATGCAAGGAAAAGAAAGAAGTGAACGTAAAGCAGCGAGTGAAGCATATTACGGATTTTTAGCTGAGAATGAAGAAGAATTAGATCGTATTTATGACGAGCTTGTTAAAGTGAGAACGAAAATCGCAAAATCTTTAGGTTTCAAAAACTTTGTTGAACTTGGATATGCACGAATGTACCGTACAGATTATAATGCGGAAATGGTGGCGAATTATCGTCAGCAAGTACTAGATTATATCGTTCCTGTTACAACGGAATTAAGAAAACGACAACAAGCACGTATCGGTGTAGAGAAGTTAGCATATTACGACGAAAACTTTGAATTCCCTACAGGTAATCCAACTCCAAAAGGAGATGCGGATTGGATTGTTAATCATGGAAAAACGATGTATAAAGAGTTATCGGCTGAAACAGATGAATTTTTCAATTTCATGTTAGATAATGATTTATTAGATTTAGTTGCGAAAAAAGGAAAAGCTGGCGGTGGATATTGTACATATATTGAGAATTATAAAGCGCCGTTTATCTTCTCGAATTTTAACGGAACGTCTGGTGATATTGACGTATTAACACATGAAGCGGGCCACGCTTTCCAAGTATACGAAAGTCGTAAATTTGAAATTCCAGAATATAATTGGCCAACATATGAAGCGTGTGAAATTCACTCTATGAGTATGGAATTCTTCACATGGCCATGGATGAAGCTATTCTTTGAAGAAGATGCAGATAAATATTACTTCTCTCACTTAAGTTCAGCACTTCTGTTTTTACCGTATGGTGTATCTGTTGATGAGTATCAACATTATGTATATGAAAATCCTGAAGCAACACCAGAAGAGCGTAAGACCGCATGGCGTAATATAGAGAAAAAGTATTTACCGCATCGCGATTATGAAGATAATGATTATTTAGAGCGCGGTGGATTCTGGCAACGTCAAGGGCATATATATAGCTCACCGTTCTACTATATCGACTACACGTTAGCTCAAATCTGTGCACTGCAATTTTGGAAACGTGCAAGAGATAATAGACAAGAGGCGTGGGAAGATTATGTGAACCTGTGCCAACAAGGTGGAAGTAAATCATTCTTGGAATTAGTAGAAGTTGCAAATTTAACATCTCCATTTGCTGAAGGCTGTGTGAAAAGTGTTATTACAGAAATTGAAGCATGGCTACATGCAATTGACGACACAAAATTGTAAAAAACATGCGCTTTTTTTCACATGTTTAACATCGACATAAAGAGAAAATAATGAGATAATAAAAGAAAATTCAGAATACTAAAGAGGTGTTTCTAATAAGGAGCACCTCTTTTCACCAACAAAAAGGGGGGAAAGAAGTATGCTTCAATCTAATATGGATGTGAGTTTAGAAAGTTTGGTGAACTCATTACAGTCTACCCGAAGCACGCTATTATCAGAAATTGAAATGTTAAATGATACAGAAGTGAATGTAAAGCCACGCCGTGATAAATGGAGTATTATTCAAATTTTGCATCACTTGCATTTAGTTGAACAATCTGTCACGTCTGCCCTTGTATATGCTTTACAAAAAAACGAAAGAAACACGACTCCATTTAAAGACCTCCAACTTACACTTGATCGCACACATAAACGAGAAGCTCCTCAGCAGATGAAACCAACAGAAACGTTAATGAAAAAACAGCAAGGAATTCAATTACTAGAACATTCACGACAAGAACTATTACATGCGCTTCATAGTGTGATAGATGAAAAAGATTTATTTGAAAATGGATTAAAGCATCCTATTTTTAATGATTTGAATTTGTATCAGTGGGTTCAATTTCTTGATTTGCATGAACAAAGACATCTTACGCAGTTAAAAGAGGCGAAACATGCAATTTTACAGCGATAATTAGGAAGAAGTGGGAGACCACTTCTTTTTCATATGTGCATAGTTTTTCTTCTTATTTTGGAATACTACAGAGAGAAAGAAAAGAAGGAGTTGAAAAGTATGTCCAAGAAAAAGAAAGAAGAAGAGCGCGCTTGGAAAGCACGTAAAGAAAATCAAAAACCACATGGAAAAGTGAAAGCTTTTGCTGAATTAGTTGAAGGAACAGAAAAAACGTGATGAGTATTTCATCACGTTTTTTGTATGAGTGGAAAAGTTAATAAGAAAGTTGTACCTGTACCTTTTTCACTTATAATATCAATTTTTCCGTTCATAGCTTGCACAACACTGAATACGACCATCATTCCAAGACCAGTACCTTTTTCTTTTGTTGAATAGAAAGGGGATCCAAGGCGTTTTACTTGTTCTTGATCCATGCCAACTCCTGTATCTTTTATATATAATTGAATATGCTTATGATCAGGAACTAATGTGAAATAAAGATCACCGCCTTTTGGCATGGCCTCAATGCAGTTTTTTAAAATATTTAACAAACATTGATTTAGTTTTTGTTTTTCTCCCGCGATAAAAAAAGAAGTGCTTTGCTTTATATAATGTGTACGCACATTTGTTAAATTAGCAAGCGGTGTAATTAACGATAATGCATGCAGTAGTTCTTCTTCTAACTGTAATGTTTGTACTTTTTCAATACTTGGTTTTGCAAAGGTTAAATAATCTGTAAGAACGTGATTTGCTTGTTCGATTCCGTTGATGGCTATGTCGATATATAATTTTCGCTCTTGCTCAGTGCATGTATCTGATTGTAAAAGTTGTAAAAATCCTTTTGTTGAAGTTAATGGATTGCGAATTTCATGAGAGATAGATGCTGCCATTTCGCCAATTAAATGAAATTTTTCAGCATTCATAAGTTCGTTTTGGAGACGAATTTGAGTTTGTAATATGTGTAGTAAATATAAAATAAGAATCGTACCAAGAATCGTACATAACTCATACACAACAATATGTGGTATATAATCAGTCTTATTTGTAACCATTGAAAGGAAGAAAGGTATCCAACTAAATCCGTATGTCAGACTGTAGATAATAGCGAGTATTATTTTTATACGATTAGAAGTTCGATTGAAAAATTTGTATGTAAATAGTAGAACAATAAATAGAAGGATAGAACCGATAAGCGATGGGAAAACACCTATTCCTCCTAATAAGAAGCGATATATATTTAATACAACTAATATTGATCCACCAGCAATAGGACCTCCGGTTAATGTACCGACAACTAATACGATATGGCGCATATCAAATTGAAATCCATAATTTGTTTTTGCTGCGAAAGTGATACATAGTATAGTAACGAGGCAGCATAATACAATAAATATAGCTGAATTTAATTTAGGAGAGCGTTTCCCTTTTTGATTCCAAAATAAATGGTATACGAGCATTGTAACAAGGATGAATAATATATTTAGAAAGAGATAAATAATAAAGGATTTCAGGGGGATGCCTCCTCTCTTCTTATATTAAATTAATCATACTATAAAATGAAAGAAATGAAATGAGAAATAGCGGAAAAATCAGAAATTTTTTCTGGTAGTATACAATATGTTACAATAAGCTTTGTCAATGAAAGAAGGAATTCCGTGCAATGCGCGGGAGAGGTTCGCGAACTCCCTCTATAAAAAACTATGGAAACAACAATATCTTTAGGTATTGTTTTGTTTTTTTATTGTGACAGTTCAAGAACGTTCTTTCTTCTTATTCGTAGTAGAGAAGGAGAATGAGTGAAATGAAAAAAGAAAAGGCAGTTGTTGTTTTTAGTGGAGGACAAGATAGTACGACATGTTTATTTTGGGCAATAGAGCAGTTTGCAGAAGTAGAGGCTGTAACGTTTAATTACAATCAACGTCATAAGCTAGAAATTGATTGTGCAGCGGAAATTGCAAAAGAGCTAGGAATTAAACATACAGTACTAGATATGAGTCTATTAAATCAACTTGCTCCAAATGCGTTAACGAGAACGGATATGGAGATTACACATGAAGAAGGTGAATTGCCATCGACGTTTGTAGATGGACGAAATTTACTATTCTTATCATTTGCTGCTGTATTAGCAAAACAAGTTGGAGCACGTCATATTGTAACGGGTGTATGTGAAACTGATTTTAGTGGTTATCCAGATTGCCGTGACGTGTTTGTGAAATCGTTAAACGTTACTTTAAATTTATCTATGGATTATCCGTTTGTAATTCATACACCACTTATGTGGATTGATAAAGCGGAAACATGGAAATTATCAGATGAACTTGGAGCATTCGAGTTTGTTCGAGAAAAAACATTAACATGTTATAACGGAATCATTGGTGATGGTTGCGGTGAATGTCCAGCATGCCAACTTCGTAAAGCAGGATTAGATACGTATCTACAAGAACGCGAAGGAGCGAGTAACTAATGGAGAATTTCTTTGGATTTCGCATCGTAGAAAATTTGCAAAAAATGGACAAGGATATTCAGCGTAAACAGCTCAAATATCATAATAAACGAGTAATGGTCAGCAAGGAATTTACTTTTGATGCAGCACACCATTTACACTGTTATGAAGGAAAATGTAAAAACTTACATGGTCACACATATAAAGTGGTATTTGGGATTAGTGGATATGTAAATGAAATAGGTCTTGCAATTGACTTTGGAGATATAAAAGAAATTTGGAAGAATGAAATAGAAATTTATTTAGACCATCGTTATTTAAACGAAACGTTACCAGCGATGAATACAACTGCTGAAAATATGGTCGTTTGGATTTATGAAAAGATGGCAGAAGCGTTAACAAAAGATAATCGTGTGAACGAATATAAAGGAGCTCGTGTTGAATTTGTTCGTCTATTTGAGACTCCGACTAGTTATGCAGAAGTAAGACGGGAGTGGATGCTCGATGAGTAAAATCCCTGTCTTAGAAATATTTGGTCCGACTATTCAAGGTGAAGGAATGGTTGTAGGACAAAAGACGATGTTTATCCGTACAGCTGGTTGTGATTATAGCTGCGCTTGGTGTGATTCTGCTTTTACGTGGGATGGATCTGCTAAAGATCAAATTAGACAGATGACAGCAGAAGACGTTTGGAATGAGCTTGTAGAAATTGGTGGCGAAAATTTTTCTCATGTTACGATTTCAGGTGGAAATCCGGCATTGCTGAAAAATATTGAGTTTCTTCTTTCTATATTAAAAGAGAATGGAATGCGAACGGCAATCGAAACGCAAGGGAGCAAATGGCAAGATTGGTTACTTGAAATTGATGAAATAACGATTTCTCCAAAACCACCGAGTTCGACGATGAATACTGATTTTCAGAAGTTAGATGATGTGATTCAGAAGCTAGCAGGAAAAGACATTAGCTTAAAGGTAGTAGTATTTGACGATTATGACTTTGAGTATGCAGTTAAGATGCACGAACGTTATCCAGATGTACCATTTTTCTTACAAGTAGGAAATGATGATACAAAAACTGTGGATGATGCGATGTTGATTAAAAAGCTATTAGATAAGTATGAATGGCTTATTGAAAAAGCGGTTAACTGCAAAGAAATGAATAATGCAAAAGTATTGCCGCAGCTTCATGCGTTAGTATGGGGAAATAAACGCGGAGTATAATGAGAAGGGATGTTTAAAATGGCAGGAAGATTAGATGAAGATTTAAAAGATGTAACATTATTAGGAAATCAAAATACAAAATATTTATTTGAATATAGCCCAGAAATTTTAGAGGTTTTTGATAATAATCATCCAAACCGTGATTATTTTGTAAAATTCAATTGTCCTGAATTTACAAGCTTATGTCCGAAAACAGGCCAACCAGATTTTGCGACAATTTATATTAGCTACATTCCAGAACAAAGAATGGTAGAAAGTAAATCTTTAAAGCTATATTTATTTAGTTTCCGCAATCATGGTGACTTCCACGAAGATTGCATGAACGTTATTATGAATGACTTAATTAAATTAATGGATCCACGTTACATTGAGGTATGGGGTAAATTCACACCACGTGGAGGGATTTCAATTGATCCTTACTGCAACTACGGTCGCCCAGGAACGAAGTATGAACAAATGGCGGACTACCGCATGATGAACCATGATCTATATCCAGAAACAATTGATAATCGTTAATATATAATAGAAAGAAAGGATNNATCCTTTCTTTCTATTATATTATGCATTTTGATTAATGACAGTATAGTTTTTATGACTTACAACTGTAAGAGGTTCCATATCTAGTTCTCTAAAATTTTCCATAATTGTTATATCTACAATAACGGAGTTTTGATTTACTTTTTGAACACGGCCTTGCATTCCACCTTTAAATTCAATGATATCTCCAGTTTCTGCGATCTGCATAAGCAACTCTCCTTGTTACAGTTTTCCCAAAAAAGAATAATTTTGGTTTTTTTATTTCCTCTTATTTTGAACCATATTGTCCACTTTGTAAATGTTTCCAAAGTAAAAAATCGAAAAATATTCACTTTTTGTAAGAAAATATGAAAAAATGTCATGTTATTAGAAAAAAAGGTTTAAATGCAGACATCTTTATATAGGGGTATAATAAAAATGGACAATAACCTACTAAAGTAGGAGAAATTAGAGGCGGTAAAATGATGTTTGAATTTGTGGGGAGTGTTATAGCATTAACTTTATTTGTATTTTCTTATATAAATTTAAAAAAGATTCGTCATCATGAAACGACTACATATTTTGATGGGATGCATGCTTCGATTTCACATGAGATTGACGGGGATATGTAAAGGTGTACACCTTTCTTTTTTGCGTGGTATGATATTAAAAAATAGTACATAATAGAGTTCATAAGTGATGAATGGAGAGTGGAAAGAATGAAGATTTCTTTTATTCGTCATGGTCGCTTAAATCGTACTATAGAACCAATGACGGTTACATCCTTTCATGAATGGATGAAAGGATATGACTTACATACTATAACAGAAAAAGCACCTATACCAATGGAAACAAGAGAAGCGGTTGAGGCAGCAAAATTGATTGTATCAAGTGATCAAAGGTGTGCTATACAATCAGCAGCTGAATTAGTGGATTCTTTATCTTTTATCCAAAATTCTCTTTTTAGGGAAGCTGAAATTCCGACGAGTTTTTATGCTCCAAAATGGTTGAAGTGTAAACCTAACGTATGGATGTTTATCGGACGAACAGTATGGATACTTGGTTACCATAAAGATGTTGAGTCTTATAAGGAAGCAAGAGAGAGGGCAAAGCAAGCGGCTTACGTATTACACCGTTACGCTCTCGTACATGGAAGTGTTGCTCTTGTAGGTCATAATTATGTGAATGTAATGATTGGCGCGGAACTGAGAGCGATAGGATGGTCTGGTACGCCTATTTTGCACAGAGAGCCATGGGGATGTACAACATATACGTTCCACGAAGCGATGAATGGAAATGTATTGAATACGAATTTAACATAAAAGCACACGATTTATATAAATCGTGTGCTTTTTTTAAGATATAGAAATTTTGATGTTTAATGGCTTTATGAGATGTGCATAAGGTTCGCCTACAAGCATGACGATTTGATCTTTTTTATAACCTAGTTTTTCGTATAGTGAATAGGCGCGTTTGTTTTCTAAATTAACAAGTAATGCGATTTTTTCATACTCCTTTTCAGTTGCATGGATTTCAGCAGCTTCAATTAATTTAGAACCAATTCCTTTTCCCCCATGTGCACTTGAAACGGATAAAGTATCAATGTAATATTCATCAAGCTCGGCTTCTTTTTCTAACGTAATCGATTCATCTTTATGTAATTCTCTTAAGTGACGTACAATTGGTTCATCAAGCTTTGTTGCTTCGCTACCGTGATAAGCGACAATAACTCCAACTGCACCCCCGTCTTGCTCATATACAAAACAGTTTTCATAGCTCAGTCGATTTCTCTCTTTTGAGAACCATGTTTCAAGTCCTAGTAATACTTCTGTCTCAACTGTGCTACCTGTAATTTTTTCAGCAATTTCGTGCAGAGCGTTATATAATAAAGGCGCTACTAGCTTCGCGTCTGTCTTTTTTGCTTTCCGAATCATAGTATCCCTCCTAGTTCTATTTATATATTGTAGCATAGTGTTATGGAACTTTGCATAATGGAATGATGAAATGATTGATATAGAGAAGTAGCTATGTTAGTATATGATATTTAGTGGACATATACTAAAGAGATCTTTTTTGAAAAATAATGAAAATGAAATAAAGGTATAGTACCTGGATAATTTTACAGTTGTTGACTTATAAAATATACGATAAAATAAAATATTGCATAGAGGTGAAATACATGGATAAAGAATTAGCAAATACAATTTTGGATCAGCTGAAAAATGGTGAAATAAAGGAGTATGTTGTTACGAAAGATGTATTTTATACGTTCAGAGAAGTTTTAGTAAGTCGAGAAGACTTTAAACATTTCATTGGTAACGCACAGCGCGGCGGACAAGTAATTTATACATATTCAGAAACGCCACGTTCGTAACTAGAAGAATATAGGGAGGAGAATTATGGGCGATTT
Source organism: Bacillus sp. AFS059628 (assembly GCF_002571225.1). Lineage (GTDB taxonomy): Bacteria > Bacillota > Bacilli > Bacillales > Bacillaceae_G > Bacillus_A. The sequence continues at coordinate 41,999 of NZ_NVEC01000060.1, forward strand.
TAAACAAGGCATATTACCGCATTGGGATTATATGTGGAAAGATAGAGCCGGTAATAGGTTTATGGGGATGGTCATGTATCCAGAGAAACGAAAGTGTTCGGCAAAAATGCTTCAGAAAATAAAAAGAGCATATGAAGAGGCTGTAGAAATTAAAGTAACGGTACAAGTCCAACATACATATCAGTACGTAGAAGGAATGATTGTATACTTTGATGAAGAAGCTCCAGTATGTACAATGATTGATAAAGATGAAAATCCGCATCATATATTTGTAAAAGATATTTTGCGTATTGAGCACTCTGCATAATCTTTTCATAAATAAGTTGAATTTCCATAATAATAATCTTTTTCTATAATAATTATCTTTTAGTATGTAACGCGAACCGAAAGCATATGTATAATATTTAATAAAGTAAAACTGATAAATGTAATCGTTTTTTAGAACAGATTATCGTTTCATGTCTGTTCTTTTTTGCGTGATGCTGGAGAAATATATTCCTCCAGCATTTGCCGTTTTATGACAAAATATATTGTTAACTTTTTTTAAAATAAGGTTAAATTCGTTGACAACTTTTTTGAAAAGCACTTTATTGACATGAGTTTTAGAATGTTGTTTCATAGTCATTGTATTGAAAAAAAACGACTGTCTTGTCGAAAAGTAAAAGTTAAAAAAAGAAAGAATTTATACATATATCTTGTGTCTTATTTTGAAACGTAATACAATATATAGAGAAATCAAGAAACAACATACAGAGAGTATAGATTGAAAAGGGAGGGTCGGAAATGTTAGTTGCATATGATTCTATGACAGGAAACGTGAAGCGTTTCATTCACAAATTAAATATGCCGGCCGTTCAAATTGGTGAAGATCTAGTAATAGATGAAGACTTTATTTTAATTACGTATACAACAGGTTTTGGCAATGTACCAGAACGTGTTTTAGAATTTTTAGAGCGCAATAATGAAAAATTAAAAGGCGTATCTGCAAGCGGCAATCGTAACTGGGGAGACATGTTCGGTGCAAGTGCTGACAAAATTTCTGCTAAATATGAAGTGCCTATTGTATCAAAATTTGAGTTATCAGGAACAAATAACGATGTAGAATATTTTAAGGAAAGGGTGCGGGAGATTGCGACACATTGAACTGAATAATGAAATCACGCAAATGCAGGACGGTTTTTATCAGCTTCATAAAGATAAAGAGGCATTAGAAGTCTTTATGGAAGAAGCTAGAGAGAATACCGTTCATTTTAATAGCGTGGCAGAGCGAATGGAGTATATGAAAGAACATGATTACTATTACAACGTTCTGGACGAGTATAACTTGGAGGAAGTAGAAGAGGTATATAACATCGCTTATGGTGAAAACTTCGAGTTCCAATCTTATATGGCAGCATCTAAGTTCTACAAAGATTATGCGTTAAAAACAAATGATCAAAAACAATACTTAGAAAGCTATGAAGATCGTGTAGCAATTGTGTCATTATACTTAGGACGCGGTGATGTTGCGAAGGCAAAACAATTCGCAAGCATGATTGTCAAACAAAACTACCAACCAGCGACACCAACCTTTTTAAATGCGGGAAGAAGCAGAAGAGGAGAAATGGTGTCTTGTTTCTTGTTAGAGATGGATGATAGCTTAAATTCAATCGGCTTTAACATTAATACTGCAATGCAATTATCGAAAATCGGCGGTGGAGTAGCTTTAAACTTATCTAAGCTACGCGCACGCGGTGAGCAAATTAAAGGTATCGATAATGCAGCAAGTGGTGTAGTACCTGTTATGAAATTACTTGAAGATTCGTTTTCATATGCAAATCAGCTTGGCCAACGAAAAGGTGCCGGCGCAGTATATTTAAACATTTTCCATTGGGATATTATTGAATTCTTGGATTAATTGGTAGTCCCTCTATACAGTAATGTGTATGAGAAAACCTTGTGAACCTAACCAATAGGGTGTCGCATTAGCGGCTAACGGTATCAGTTGAATAAGGGGTAAAAGAAAAAGAACCCGCGAAGAAGCTGACTAAGAGAGCCTACGGTCCATGTATGTGGATAGCAGGTAATACCGTGCCAAGCTTGAAAGAAATGCTATTTGGGTGAAGTGGAATCTTATATTCACCGGAGGCGAGATTCCATGAATTGTGGAATTTATTTGATAATTAATAAGGAAAATAGGAAGTTTTATATTGGCAGTTCTAATAATCTTCCTAATTATCAATACTTTCAAGAAGGTGTAGAGACTATCGAACGCACGTCATTAGACGAAAGCTAGTAGAGTAGGCTGGAAATAGGTACCAGTCGAAGTGCAAGGCAACCAGTTACAGGTTGATGATATAGTCCAACCTTCATAGAAATATGAAGACGAGTTGACCAAAAAAATAAATGCCGACGAGAAGAGCCGTATTCAGTCTCTATCAATCGGAATTATCGTTCCAAGTAAGTTCTTTGAGCTTGCTGAGAAAAACGAACCTTTCCATGTTTTCGCGCCTTATACGGTGTATAAAGAATATGGCAAGCATTTAGATGATATTGATATCGATGAAATGTACGATGAATTAATGAGCAATCCGAAAGTGAAGAAGAAGCCGCTAGATATTAGTGCGCGTGATATGCTTATTAAAATTGCTATGATTCAGCTTGAGTCAGGTTATCCGTACTTAATGTTTAAATCAAATGCAAATAACCAACATCCACTGAAGGATATTGGAACTGTGAAGATGTCGAACTTGTGTACAGAAATCTTCCAGCTACAAGAAACTTCTGAAATAAATGATTACGGTACAGATGACATTATCCGTCGTGATATTAACTGTAACTTAGGATCGTTAAATATCGTAAATGTAATGGAAAACAAAGAAATTCGTGAAGCCGTTCATGCGGGAATGGAAGCTTTAACAGCTGTTTCTGATATGACGATTATTCCGAATGCACCAACTGTAAAAAAAGCTAATGATGAGCTTCATTCAGTTGGACTTGGCGCAATGAACTTACACGGATACTTAGCAAAAAATAAAATCGCTTATGAAAGTGCAGAAGCGAAAGAGTTTGCTCGTACATTCTTTATGATGTTAAATTACTACTCTATTGAGAAAAGTATGGAAATCGCTAAAGAAAAAGGCGAAACATTTAAAGACTTTGATAAGTCTGATTATGCGAACGGCACATACTTTGAAAAGTATGAAACGACAGATTATAGCCCAGTAACTGAAAAAGTTCAGGAATTATTTGAAGGAATTCATATTCCAACAAAAGAAGATTGGACAAGTTTAAAAGAGCAAGTACAGAAGAATGGTTTATACAACTCATATCGTCTTGCTATCGCTCCTACGCAATCAATCAGTTACGTTCAAAATGCAACTTCAAGCGTAATGCCAATCGTAAGTCAAATCGAATCAAGAACATATGCAAATGCGACAACATATTATCCAATGCCGTATTTATCAAAAGATACGTTCTGGTACTATAAATCTTCTTACGATATGAATCAGTTTAAATTAATTGATTTAATTGCAGAAATTCAAGAACATATTGACCAAGGAATTAGTACAATTCTTTACGTTAATAGTGATATTTCAACGCGTGAATTAGCACGTTACTACATCTATGCACATAAAAAAGGCTTAAAGAGTCTGTATTATACGAGAACACGTAAGTTAAGCGTGGAAGAGTGTGTGGCTTGTACCGTTTAATATAAAAAGTAAGACATGATGAGCAGGGTTTTTCTGAACCCTGCTCATGCTCAGTTATTAATTTTTCATGTTTATTTAGAGAAGGGGCGATTGAATGCGTGCGGTAAACTGGAACAAAAAAGAAGATGATTTTAGTTTAATGTTTTGGAAGCAAAACATCGCTCAGTTTTGGACAGAAGAAGAAATCGCAGTGTCTTCTGACAAAAATACTTGGGTGCAATTATCAAAAGAAGAGCAAATTGCTTATAAGCGTGTATTAGGTGGTTTAACACTGTTAGATACGAAACAAGGCGGCGAAGGGATGCCTCTTGTACTTGTTCATCTTGAAAATTTACAAGCGAAAAGTGTATTAGCTTTCATGGGTGCTATGGAAGAAGTACATGCAAAGAGTTACAGTCATATTTTCACAACGTTAGCTACTGAAGAAGAAATCGATGATATTTTTGACTGGGTAGATAATCATCCGTTACTTGAGAAAAAGGCTGGTATTATTACGAGTTACTATCGTCGTTTATTAAAGCCTGAAGTAACGAAAAAAGAGTTATATATGGCAATGGTAGCAAGTGTGTTCCTAGAAAGTTACTTATTCTATAGTGGATTCTTCTATCCGCTTTACTTAGCTGGTCAAGGAAAACTAACAGCAAGTGGTGAGATTATTAACTTAATAATTCGTGATGAGTCAATTCACGGCGTATTCGTCGGTATTTTAGCACAACAAATCTTCGCGGAACTTTCTGCAGAAGATCAACAAGAAGTGCAAAAAGAAACGCAAGAGTTATTAATGGAACTATATGAAATTGAAATGGCATACACAGAAGAAATTTACACTTCTATCGGTCTTGTAGAGGATGTAAATCGTTTCGTTCGTTACAATGCGAATAAAGGACTTATGAACTTAGGACTTGAGCCGAAGTTTGAAGAAGAAGAAATTAACCCAATCGTTTTAAATGGTTTGCGTACAGATACGAAAAACCATGATTTCTTCTCTGTAAAAGGAAATGGTTACGTAAAAGCGACGAATGTTGAAAAGTTATCTGATGATGACTTCGTGTTTAATTTTTAATATATGATCATAAAGAAAAGCTGTCTNNAGACAGCTTTTCTTTATGATTTTGTTTACATAACACTATTATTTTCATATAACGATTTCTGTTTGAAAAATTCTATCCAGCTAACGGATAGAATTTTTTTGTAAGTAAATGGGTATTTACAATCCTTTTGTATCAGTGTATTATTTAACTAGTACACCGATACAAAAGGAGGGAAGAAATGAAAATAGAGTTTTCTCCAAATACACCAATTTACATTCAGGTAATGGAATACATAAAAAAAGAAATCGTAACAGGACATTTATTGCCTGGTGATAAAATTCCCTCTGTACGTGAATTAGCAAGTGAATTACAAGTAAATCCAAATACGATTCAGCGTACATTTCAAGAGCTAGAACGGGATGGAGTTGTTGTAACGCGTAGAGGAATGGGACGATATGTAACGAATGAAGGGGAGAAAATTATGGAGCTGCGAAAAGAGATGGCGAAAGAATTACTTCATTCTTTTATAGATGGAATGGACAATTTAGGTTTTTCAGAAGAAGAAATTCTTACAATCCTTCGTTCTTCATTACATGAGAAGAGGGAGGAGAGCGAATGACAGAGTTATTAAAAATAGAAAACTTATGGAAGAGATATGGGTTAAAAGCAGTGATCCGTGAATTAAACATAGAGATTACGGAAGGGAAAATTATAGGGCTCGCTGGAGATAACGGAAGCGGAAAAACGACGTTATTGAAAATGATTGCCGGTCTGCAGCATCCTTCCGAAGGGAGTATTACAATCGCTGGTAAAAAGATAGGATTAGAAACGAAAGAAATTGTTTCTTTTATGTCGGATAAACCAGTATTTGATGATTGGATGACGGTAAAAGATTCTTTATTTTTCTATAGAGACTTTTATAAAGACTTTGATATGCAAAAAGCGGTAGATACAATCGCCGAATTTAAAATACCGCTAGAAGAAAAAATTACAGCTTTATCAAAAGGTATGGTTGAAAAACTACAAATTATTTTAACGTTTTCTCGGAAAGCGAAGTTATACGTATTAGATGAACCGCTTGGCGGAATTGATCTCGTTTCTAGGGAACACGTACTGGAACTTATTTTACAGTTTTATCGCGAAGATTGTACGATCTTAATTGCAACACATTTAATTGGAGAAGTGGAAAACATTTTTGATGAAGTAATCTTTTTAAAAGATGGTGAAAGTATACTTCATGAAAATGTAGAGGAGTTACGCTTCCAACGAGGAAAAGCTGTTACGGATTTGTTTAAGGAGGTGTTTAGTAGATGAAGGCCAGTTTAATATATATGTACAATGCGAATAAAAAACAAATTTTTATTTCGTTATTGTCATTCATATTTATTGTAGCTGTCGCTTTTGTAAGTATGGGGAATTATATTAAACAAGAATCAGGAGAAGTAAGGCAAATGATTATTATTGCTTTAGTATTCTTAGTTTATATGATTTTTGCAGTATTAGTATTTCTGCAGGCGATATCTGCGTTCGGGAAAATGACCGAAAGTACATTATTTCGATTAACACCGATATCTGGTAAAAAAATTGTTTTAGCAATATTGTCATATGCGGCAATTAGCTTTATGTGTTTTGAAGTAATAGGTACTATGTTTGTCTATAGTATTTCGATGAAAGTAATAAAAGGTACAGAACTCTATGAAATGTTATTTACGGAAAGTACAATTGAGCTAGATATAGTAAAACAATTATTTAGTAGTGTGTTATATGTATTTAATTTATCAAGTATATTGTTAGTTTTACTTTTTACAGTAGCTGGTGTGAAAGTATTTTCTTTGAAAAAGAAAAAAATGGAGTATGTAATTATTTTCTTCCTATTTTTACTAGTAACGAAAGTAATCAATCTGATATATGAAATGCTGGGTCGACTTGCGCCTATACCTAATTTTATTAAAAAAATCGTTTATATAGATGAAACAATGGATATGAATCTTATACTATATCCAGAAAGTTTTATAAATTTATATAGTATTGCTTTTTCAATCAGTATATTTGTTTTACTTGTTTATATAACAGGTTGCATTATTGATAAAAAACTAGAAGTCTAAAGGAGGAATCGGCATTGGGAAACGTAGTAGTAAAGTTAGAGAATGTTCGAAAAAAGATTGGTGGAACGGAAATTATTCGCGGTTTATCATTTGAAGTTCGTGAAGGGGAAGTGTACGGGTTCCTTGGACCGAACGGTAGTGGTAAGACAACAACGATCCGTATGATGACAGGTCTTATATCAATGACAGAGGGCGATATTACAATTTGTGGCCATAGCATTCGCACGGAGCGTGAAAAGGCACTAGAGCAAATTGGAGCGATTGTAGAAAATCCTGAATTATATGATTATATGACTGGAATGCAAAACTTAAAGCATTTTGCGAACATGGCAATTACACCAATTAGTAAAGAGCGCATTGCTGAAATTGTAAAGCTAGTTGAGTTAGAGCATGCGATTCATAAAAAGGTGAAAACATATTCACTTGGTATGAAACAACGTTTAGGAATTGCACAGGCATTACTTCATCAGCCGAAAATCTTAATTTTAGATGAGCCAACAAATGGATTAGATCCAGCTGGTATTCGCCAAATTCGAGATTATTTACAACGTTTAGCGAAAGAAGAGAATATTGCTGTAATCGTATCAAGTCACTTATTAAGTGAAATTGAACTCATGTGTGATCGCGTCGTTATTATTAAGCAAGGTGAGTTTGTACAAGAGTATAACTTGCATGAACAAACAAAACATGATGAGACAGTCGTTGTAGCGTTTGAAGTAGATGAAGTTCAGAAAGCAAATGAAATTATGAAAGGTAAGGCGCAAGGAAATATCATTGTAGTATCTGTAACGAAAGAAGCAATTCCACAACTTGTAAAGAAATTAGTAAATGACGATGTGCTTATATATGGAGTTACTGTTCAAAATAAAACGTTAGAGGATGAGTTCTTAGCGATTACAGGGGGAGTGAAAGCGTAATGTTTAAATTAATTCAAAATGAATTTTTAAAGTTGCATGCGAAAAAGGGTATGTATATTTTAATTGGTGTTATTGCAGTATTGGAGATTTTGGGAGTTTTAGTGATGCTGAAATGGGGAGACGGAACTGAATTTAAAGGATCATATTTAGATTTTGCAAGTTCAGAGATTGGTTTAATTACTTTGTTTGCAACAATTTTTGGCATTACGATTGCTGCTCGTATGATTACAGATGAGTTCCAAAAAGGTACAATTAAGCAATTATTAATCCGTCCAAGAAAACGAATGACAGTTTTATTTTCTAAATATATTACAGTGTTGTTAACGATGGTATTTATTGTATTTGCTAGTACGTTAATTGCTATGATTATTGGATTAATTGTAATGGACGGTAGTAAAACTGAATTAACGTTAGGAATTGTTTTAAAAACAATATTATATCAGTTTTTATCACCGTTCTTCTTTGCGACGCTTGCATTTTTCTTAGCAAACGTATTTAGAAAGTCTGTATTACCATTAATTATCACGATGTTCCTCTTCTTTTTACAAGGACCAATTAATATGGTACTGATGATGTTTGCAAAAGGTGTTGCGAAGTTTGTGGTATTCTTCCATTTGGATTTAAGAGCTTACGACAGCAATAAATTAATTAGCGGCGGAGTAGAACCTACATTTACAGAGTTTACATTTACAACTTCATTATTACTTGTAGCTGCATACTTTGTTGTATTACTTGTAGCATCAGGTGCATTATTCCAGAAACGTGACGTATTATAATAAAAGAAATCCCCGCTTGTAAAAACGGGGATTTTTATTACATAACTTTCTTGTATATTTCAACTGGAAGAAAAGAATGATTACTATATATATTGTTCGAAAGTATTTGAGAAAAATAGGAAGAACTTCAACTATATTCATATTATAATTTAGTTATCACACCATTTACTTTTACTACCTTTGGAGGTGTTCTATGTGCACTATGCATTTTCACGTATAAGACTACGTAGCTTTTTTGGATGGATGATTATAGGATTGTTCCTTACGATGATCCCATTAAGTCTAGCCAATGTTTCTGAGAATACGATGGAGGTTATTTCACAAATAACTTTATTTTTTCTATTTCCGTTATTTTGGTTATACGTAAAAACAAATAAAAATAATATTGTATTTAATAGTTTTTTTGATAAACCAGGACGTTTACCGTGGGGATTAATTGTATTAGCAACGATAATGGGAATGATTTTTTCAGTTGGTATATCTCATATTCAATTTTACATATTAGCACACACGTTACCGAATTTCTTAGTTACTATGTTAGAAGACGGAAATGTTATTAACACGAGTAACGTATTTATGATGATATTTACTTTCATTTCAGCATGTGTATTAGCACCGATTATGGAAGAGGTTATTTTTAGAGGTTTCTTTTTACAGCGAATGGCTTATAAGTGGGGAATTAAAAAAGCTGTCATTATATCTTCACTTATTTTTGGCCTAGGACATTTTGATGTTATTGGTGCGTTCATGTTTGGTGTTGTAATGTGTCTTTTATACATAAAGACAAAAAATATATGGACGAATATCGCTGTGCACGCTCTAAATAATTTCATTGCAACAAGTATGCAATTTGTCGGTGGAGAAGAGGGTAGTGCCATTTCAATTCCTGAATTACAAGCGCAAAGTAATTTATGGATCGGTATCGGTCTTACAGTTGTTGGATTACTTTGGTTAATTCCTTACGTTTGGAAACAATGGCGTACAGTAAAAGAAGTGGGTGTGCCACCAGTGCGCTTTATAAATGAGGAAAAAGTAGTGAGTGCATTACAAGAAAATGAAGAGTATAGTCAAGTGTTCGTAACAGATAGACTGATGGCTGTAGAGCTACCAGATGAGGCTGTGAATAAGCTTCGGTTAGAAGAAAATGATTATGTAACAGTATCTGTAGAAGAGGATAAAATTGTAATAAAGAAAGCACATGATAGATAATTAAAAAGTAGCTCCTTAAGAGCTACTTTTTAATTTGTAATAATTTCTACACGAAAATTATTACCGTTCTTTACATATTTAATATCTGTAACAGTGCGGACTGTTTTTAAAATCTCAACTTTTTCACCAATTCGAGGGATAGTCGGAACATTATCCCAAATGCCAAGCAAGCCATCTAATTGTGCCGTTTTTTCATAAAACCAGATTTTCAATGTAAAGCCCCTTTCTTGAACTTTATGTATTTTAATACATAATATATTATTTTTATTCTTATTGTAAGGGGTTTTTGTATATTTTATGAATAAAAATTAATTAATCTTCTGGGAAGATATGTTCAATATCAGGAGTAAGAGATACTTCTGATAATACGATATGAGAAACAGTCGTTGCATATGAGGAAACATCATTGATAAATTCTTCAAGTTCAACGAGTGAAGGAACAGAAATTTTTACAATGTAGCATAAGCTTCCTGTTACTCGGTAACAAAAACTTGCAGATGGATAGGACTGAATAAATTGTTGCATACGTACTGTGTCCCCATTTTTTAAAGTGATTTCTAAAATACAATCTAAAACAAGTCCTGCTTTTTTATAATCGATATCGATTGTGTACTTTTGGATCACGCCTTCACTTTCGAGTTTACGAACACGTTCTGCAGTAGACGGAGCAGATAAGTTTACTCGTTTCGCCAATTCACGCATGGAAAGGCGACTATCATTATATAATTCATTTAAAATCTTTCGATCAACACGGTCTAGTTGCATTTGTAAATATACCTCCAGTAAAATGATGATTTTTGTAAAGAAAAAATATAAATTAAGATTCATATGAAATGTAAAATGAACTTTATTTATTTTACAATAAAACAGAAGGAAATAGGAGGGGAAATGATGGAGAGAATTTCATTATCAAATATAGGAGATACAAAGTTTCAAAAGTTATTAGGGCATAATCCAGAGTTATTACATTCATGGAGTACGGTAGAGAATACATTGTATAGTAAAGGAACTCTCTCGGCAGAGCTGAAGGAGCAAGTAAGAAGAACATTAGCGTACGGGAATGAATGTCCGTACTGTATGGCAAAGGGAAGGCCTGATGATATGCAAAAGGTAGAAGAAATTGGGGTAGCAGTTACTTTTGCGCATACATTTGTTCATGACAAAAAGGCGATAGATGATAATATGTTCCATGTATTGAAACAATATTGGACGGAAAAAGAAATTGTAGAGCTTTGCGCTTATATTTGTTTTATTACTGCGTCGCAACAACTTGGTTTTCTATTTCAATTACAGCCAAATGAAGGAGAAAATGATAATGAATCAAATAGCACTTATCATAATTGATGTACAAAAGGCGTTTCAATTACCATACTGGGGTGAGAGAAATAATCCTTTTGCTGAAGAAAATATGAGAATTTTGTTAGCAGAATGGAGAAAAAGGAAACGACCAGTTTTTCATATTCAACATGTAAATAAAGAAAATGATCATTCGATGTTTTATGAGGGAGCAGAAACGGTCAACTTTAAAGAAGAAGTGAAACCACTACAAGGTGAAGTGGTTATTCAGAAATCTGTTAACAGCGCGTTCATTGGAACAAATTTAGAATATCAATTAAGAGAGAACAAATGTAATGCAGTAGTGGTTGTAGGATTAACGACAAATCATTGTGTAGAGACTACGACACGAATGGCAGGAAATTTAGGGTTTACAACGTATTTAGTGAGTGATGCAACGGCTACTTTTAACCGTAAAGGTCTAGATGGTAAAGAGTATAATGCAGAGGATATTCACAATATGACACTTGTAAATTTACATGAAGAGTTTGCTACGATTTTAACGACAAAAGAACTATTAAAATTATTTTAAGAAAATAATTGCGAATTGTGTAGAAAAAAATAAGAATATTTCGTATAATCTAAGTACAATCATTTTGAAAATAGGGGTGGCATCATATGGAGCAAGTTCCGGTAAAGAGAATAGAAGAAGTACTTGTTGTAGCAGGGGATAACAAACAAAAGCAAAAGGAATTTTATGAATTGCTCTTATCTACTGAGTTTTATGTTGCTGGCTCACTAGAAGCAGAGGAAGGGGCAACAGAAGGAACACTTCGCTTGCGTCATTTCCAAGGAGAGGGTAGATGGATCGTTCCGTTCTTTACACAAATGGAATTTGTAAAAGACGTGTTGCCAGAAGGAACACCCCTTATTACGATACGTGGGAAAGAATTATTTAGTAGCATTGAGAAAGATGCCACAGCAGTATTAAATGTTGGCACTGATATTAGTAAAACATTTATTCCAGAAGAAATTGCAGATATCGCATCTGGACGAATTTTTAATTATTATAAATAAAAGGAAAAGCTGAATCGCTTTTCCTTTTTTAATTTGAAAACGGAGTGGCTACGCCAGAGGAAATAGAGAGTGTTTTATTATTTGTATTTATTGTCGCTGTAGCTCCAAGAGGAATCCCGATGTTTGGGCTTATATGACCGATCGGCAAACCGAATAGAACAGGTATATGATAGGGTGCGAAATATTCATATAGTATTGTTTGCAACGATTGAGATGGTTTAGAAGGAGTGCAGTCGTGACAACTTGTAAAAATAACACCACTACATTCATTAAACTTTCCAGATAAAAGTAGCTGATTTAACATACGGTCAATGCGATATGGTTCTTCCCCAATGTCTTCAAGCAAAAGAAGTTTATTAGCTGTAATTATCTCATAGGATGAGCCAATTATACTCGTTAATACAGTTAAATTCCCTCCCACTAACGTGCCTGTAACTGCACAGGAAGAGGTGGGCACGATACATTCTGAAGCAGATAAGAAGGTGGAATACGGATGGAATAGTTGATTGAAAGAAGATAAAGAAAGAGAATCTACACCTTTTCCTAACTCTTCAACCATTGGGCCATGAAAAGTAACGAGCTTTGCATAACGTGAAAAGGCAGTATGTAAAGCTGTAATATCGCTATATCCCCAAAAGATTTTAGGATGTTGCCTAATGATTTCATATTGAATGTGAGGGAGGAGACGGGCACTTCCATAACCACCTCGTGCACAGAAAATGGCCTTTACTTCATGATTTGAAAAAGCTTCATGTATATCATCGAGCCGAACTTGATCACTTCCAGCTAAATATCCGTACTTCTCATAAACACTCTTCCCGATTACTACAGATAAACCTATTTCTTGTAGTACGTTTACACCTTTTAATACATTTTCAATTGTTGGTGGGCCGGACGGTGCAATAATCATTACTGTATCACCTTGTTGTAACGCATTTGGATATATCATTGTTTTCAGCCTCCTTCACTTTCAATATATTCGCTTCATAGGAAGTTCAACCCTTGTAAAAGAAGGGGAAAGTTTGTCAAATAAAGAAGATATAAGGGGAATAGGAGGAGAAATGATGTTTACAAGTCGAGTTATAGATACATTACAAATTAAGTATCCAATCATTCAAGCGGGTATGGCAGGTGCAATTACGACGCCTGAGCTTGTTGTAGCTGTAAGTAATAGCGGAGGATTAGGAACGCTTGGAGCGGGCTATATGAGCCCTGAACAAATTCGTGATGCAATTTATAAAATAAGGCAACAAACGGATAAGCCTTTCGGTGTGAATTTACTGTTAACGAAAGAGATACAAATAGAAGAAGAGAAGATAAACTTGGCCAAGGGATTACTTAGCGGAGTGAATAGAGAATTCGGTATAGAGGAAGAAGAGCAGTTAAAGCTTCCAAAAAGTTATAAAGAACAATTACAAGTGTTAGTAGAAGAAAACGTGCCAGTCGTTAGCTTTGCATTTCAAACGTTAGAAAAAGAAGAAATAGATGAATTGAAAAGAAGAGGAATTAAAGTCATCGGAACAGCTACTCATGTGGCAGAGGCGAAAGTACTTGCTGAATTAGGAGTAGACATTATTGTCGGTCAAGGTAGCGAGGCAGGAGGGCATAGAGGAACGTTTATTGGGAAAGAACAGGACGCTATGATTGGGACGTTCGCATTAATTCCGCAGTTAGTAGCAGCTGTCCCTCACATCCCGATTGTTGCAGCAGGTGGTGTAATGAACGGACAAGGGCTTGTTGCGGCATTTACACTGGGAGCAGAAGCTGTTCAAATGGGATCAGCCTTTTTAACGAGTGAAGAAAGTATTACGCATGATGTATATAAACAAGCGGTTTTACGTAGTACAGATACAAGTACAACTGTGACTCGTGCGTTTTCCGGGAAATATGCACGGGGTATTCGTAATGAATTTATAGAGAAGCATGAAGGGAAAGAAGAAGGGCTTCCGATGTATCCAGTGCAAAATGTATTAACCTCTAAAATACGCCAAGAAGCAGCAAAACGTAATAAAGGAGAATATATGTCGCTTTGGGCAGGACAAGCGTCATCATTAGCACGAATAGAATCAGCTCAGCATGTAGTGGAGCGCGTGATGAAAGAAGCAGATAACGTAATCGAACAATTGCAAAATGTATATAGAAAAAGACCACTTGAATAATTCAAGTGGTCTTTTCTTTAGTTTGCTTTATAAAATTGTTGGATGGCTTCATCGATATAAACCCAGCCTTTCCAACCTAAGTGCATGTGATCTTTTAAGAAGTATTTATCATACTCATGATTTGAGAAGTCGGCAATTGGATAGCCAGCTTTCTCAATTTGCTCATGAACTTTCTTATAGTACAATTCTCGGCGTTCTTTCGGGAAGCCAGCGTAATCGTACCAAGGACCTTTTACAGGAACAGAAATGAAGAGTGGTTTTGCACCAGATTGTTTTAATAAATCAAGTACAATTTGTAAATCTTCATATTCTGGCGATTGATCATAAGCATCATTTTTTAAGTAGCCTTCACGTTGCTTTAATTTCTTTTTGATTTTGCTGTTGAAGTAACCATCTTCGATACCATATTCGTTAGATCCAGATTCCGCTGCACCTGTTTGATCTGCATGTTTACGAGCTTCATCCCAGTTCATTTGTTTTAATGAAGGGTCAAGTTTTTCTTTATGCGGTTTAATATCAAACATTGCTGTAAATAAATCTTTGCGATCTAAAATGTTACGATAAATATAAGCGAAAGGTTTAGCAGCAAGTGCTTTTACTTTGTGCTTTGTATCATCGTAAACGATACCTTCAAGCGAAATTTTAAGTAAAGTTTCTTTCTTAACAATCTCAAAGTTTAATAAACGTTTTGCAATTTGCTTTTTCATTTCAGGTTTTACATCATCGTTGAAAATGAAGTGGTAACCTTGTTGTTTTGAAAAATTAGGTGCAAAGTGTGTTTCATCAATACCTTGTGGCACAAACCATTGCGGAGAAAGAACGAATACCATTTTCTTATCCTTCAATTGATCCATTGTAGATGCAAAGTTTAATACATGTACAAGATCTTGTGTTCCACCGCGTCCAAGTAGGAATGGTGTGAAGCCTTCAGGCTTTACTTTGAAATAGTTTGATGGATGGTAGGCATCCATACGTGCGAATTCCGATGATCCATACATCGGAAGGTATTTCGAGTCTGCTAACATCTTTTGCTGTAAAATCATACTTTGAATCTTTTCTTCTTTTAAAGAAGTGGCAGCTTGTTCTACTTTTTCATCACTTAAAAGTGGAAGTAGGAAGCGCGTTGGAATAAGTAAGAATACAGCAAAAAGGGCCAATGCTAAAAGCATCGGACCAAATTTTGCTTTGTTCATCGGATTTCTTCCAACTTCTTAATAACCATGTTTGGAGTAGCCCACTCGTCACGGTCAAAATCAGAAATAGAAACTTCAATATCTAAACGCTCTTGGAATTCAACTAATAAAGATACTACAGCGAAAGAATCAAGAATACCTTCTTCAAATAATTGAACATCTAAGTTTTCTTTCACAATATCGTTTTCACATACTTCTTCTAAAATATCTAATACTTGCTCTTTGAATTCTGCCATTTTTAAAATCTCCTTTATATCCGAAATATATTATATGTGCAACTTCTTACTAGTTATAAGAAGGGTGCATTAAAAGTATCTGTTAAGGTGTCCAGAGAAAATTAGGAAACCGAAACATACAACGTGGAACGTAATTACAATCGCAAGGACGTGTGTAAATTTATTGTTTGGCCAAAACTTATGCTTCTTGTTTTTTCGTTCGAAAATATCGAATAAAATGAACAGTGCGGCATGATATAGACCATAAATAATGTATTGATACACATGCTCACCAGTAATATGCCAAATTCCCATGATGAAAAAGTTCAAAAATGCACCGATATACGAAATAGTGTAACGGTTCTTAATTAACTTTTTCTTCGTTGCAAAAAAGACGAAACGCATGTAAATAAAATCACGGAACCAGAATGATAAACTCATGTGCCAGCGGTTCCAGAAGTCTTTAATATTACGGCTAATGAATGGCTTATTAAAGTTTTCTGGCGTCTTAATTCCCATCATATAACTTACACCAATTACAAATGAGCTATAACCAGCAAAGTCGAAGAATAAATATAAGCTATAGCTATACATGTAAATCATATTAGATAGAATTGTATCCTGCTGTGCAAATGCCGGATCCATAAAATATTGCTTTATTAAGTAAGCGATAATAAATTTATACAAGAAACCTTGGAAAATACGGTTTAATCCTGTATATAGTAAATTTTGATATTCTTCTGCACTAGGTGGCTTTTGAATATCTTTTTGGAATCTACGGTAACGATCGATAGGTCCCGTTGAAATAGCTGGGAAGAATAAAACGAATTCCCAAAAATTAAAGAAGGATAGTTCTTTAATTAAACCATCACGAACTTCAAATACCATTTGTACTGCTCTAAATGTTACATAAGACATACCTAAAAATACAATGAATTTTAGATCTGGTGCAAATGGTGCGATTTTTGCCAAAATAAGTGGCAAAATTGATAAAATAACAGCTATACAAAACGTGAATGTACTATTATTTTGTTTTCTTAAAAGTAAATAGCCTTTAATTAGGGCATATTGCCAAATAATAAATGCGGCTAACATAATCGCTTGCTTCGGTTTATCTGAGAAGATAATAGCAAGCATGACTAATGTTAAAACGGCATTATATTTGCGCAACATTTTACCTTTTAATCCAGCTATGATAGTAGGTATTAATAAAATGCCCACTATAGCGAAAAAATAAAATGATCCATATGCGGTCATGCTGTAACCTCACTCAATAATTTTTTGCGATCTACCTTTCCATTTGGTGTCATTGGAATAGAAGATTGATACATGAATTTACGTGGAATCATGTAGTTTGGTAATCGCTCATTGAGTTCTTTTTTGATTGCAGATGTTAATTTGAATTCTTTTTCAAATGAATGTTCTCCAGGAACAACAACCGCTAATAAATAATCGTATTTTTCACCTTTTTTAATTGGAACGATAACTGCACCTTCTACGTAAGAACACGCACGAAGGTGATGCTCAATTTCTTCTAATTCCATTCGATAACCATGCAGCTTAATTTGGAAATCAAGACGACCATTATAGAATAGAAGACCATTTTCAACATAGCCAGCATCGCCTGTTTTATAGGCGCGCTCACCGTCAATCATAGTAAATGCTTTTTCTGTTAATTCAGGGCTTCCTAAATATCCAACGCTTACGCTTGGACCGACAATTACGATTTCACCTTTTTCACCATCAGGTGCAATCGTTCCATCTTCTTTCATAATAAGAAGGCGGCAGTCTGATTTACAGTAGCCAACTGGAAGTGATTTGTATTGATCAAGCACTTCTTCTGTAACGTGAATACCTGTTACAGCGACAGTAGCTTCTGTTGGACCGTACGTATTCATAATTGTTGCTTTTGGGAAACGCTCAATTAATTTTCTAGCTACTTCATTTGGTAACACTTCACCGCAGAATAAGAATGTTTTCATGTTTGGTAGCATACTCTCAGAGAAAGATGCTTCCATTAAACACATCTCTGCGAAAGATGGTGTGGAAGTCCATACTTGTATATCCGATTGCTCTAAAGAAGCAAACAAGTCTTTTGGACGTGCAATCATATCTTTATCGATTGCCCAAAGTGTACCACCTGTTACTAATGATGGGTAAATATCCATGACAGATAAATCGAATGAGAAAGGTGCTTGGTTTAAGAATACTTGCCCTGTTTGTAAGTTGAAATCTTCTACAGCCCATTTTGTAAAGCTTACAAGGCAGTTATAAGTAATCTGAACCCCTTTCGGATTACCTGTGCTTCCTGAAGTGTAAATAATGTAGAAGTTCTCATCATCTTTTACCGCATGTTCAGGATTTGGAGTGTTCCCTTTATGAGTAAAGAAAATATCTTTTAAGTTGTCCTCACTTACAATGCGAACTGGTAAATCAGTTACAGTTACTGCTGTTGCTGATAAAAGTAGTTTCGCACCAGAATTTTCAGCGATACGTTGTACACGATCAGCTGGGATAGATAAATCTACAGGAATATAAGCATGTCCAGCTTTTACACATCCTAAAAAGTTAATAATCATTTCCGGTTGCATATGGCCATACACCATAATTGGTGAACGATCATCTGGATACTCAGAAGAAATCCAATGTGCTAACGCATCAGAATCTTCCTTTAATTGTTTGTACGTAATTTTCGCATCTCGCCAAACAAAAGCAGTTTGATCAGGCGTTTCAATAGCCCACTTTTCAATTTGTTCTAATAACTTCATAACGTTCCCACCCTAGAATTCATTGTAAATAAATGTACTTGTGTTTGTATCATGGAATCCATACAACCAAAGTAATGCAAATAAAATTGCAAGGTAATAAACCGTCTTTGCAACCCATTGTGTGAGTGGTCGAGACCATATCTCTTTTAATCTTTCCATGTCTTTCCCTCTCTTAATGAAATAATAGCTCTTTGTAGGTATCATGTCCTACATTATTGTGAAAAAAACAAAATTCCACATTTTAGGTAAAAATAAGTCAAAAGGCTCTTTTCTGATATTAGCACTAAATACTAAAAAAGAAAATCCCTAACTTAGCAATTATATTACATTCAGCATCAATTTGTAATGGGTTTGACATGTAAATAGAAAGTGGATTGTGTGAATACATAAAAGTGGACTATAAGAATACGTAAAAATATAGTATTAGTGCTTATTAGTCATTCGAGACGAAATAAACTTTTACAGTTCTAATTCTTTTGAAAAGGGGGAAATTATTATGAATAGAGTGTGGAAAAATCTAATTTCGGAAGAAAATATTGTGAAATGGAGACGACATTTCCACAAGTATCCGGAATTATCATTTCATGAAAAAGAAACTTCGCAATTTATATATGACACGTTATGCTCGTTTTCTTCTTATGAAGTAACGAGACCGACGAAGTATAGTGTACTAGCAATTAAAAGAGGAACCGAACAAGGGAAAGTGATTGCGATTCGAGCTGATATAGATGCTTTGCCAATTCAAGAGGAGACAAGTAAATCTTATACGTCTGTAAATAAAGGGGTGATGCATGCATGTGGGCATGATGCTCACGCCGCTATTTTGTTAAGTACAGCAGAGGCACTAGCAAATATAAAGGAAGATTTTGCAGGTGAAATTCGTCTATTCTTTCAGCACGCGGAAGAGGTGTATCCTGGCGGGGGAAAAGAAATGGTTGAGGCAGGCGTGATGGACGGTGTTGATTATGTAATAGGTTTACATGTTATGTCAGGACTTGAGAGCGGGAAGATTGGAATTGCGTACGGTCCGATGATGGCGGCACCAGACGTATTTACAGTTGAAATTCAAGGGAAAGGGGGACATGCGGCGAGGCCAGAAGAAACGATAGATCCTATTGCTATCGGAGCACAGATTATTACAAATTTACAACATATCGTATCAAGAAATACAAGTGCTTTCATGCAAAGAGTCGTTTCAGTTACGCAGTTTCATGGGGGAATGGCTGATAATATCATCCCTAGTGCAGCAACTTTAATGGGAACTGTTCGTTCATTTAGTCAAGCATTAAGGGTGGAAGCAGAAGAGAAAATTGAGAAAATCGTGAAAGGAATTACAAGAGCACATGGAGGGGAGTATACATATTCGTATCGATATGGATATGATCCGGTCATTAATGATGAATATATGACGAAAGTAGTAGAAGAAAGTGCACTACATTTGTTTGGGAATGAGCGTGTTGTGAAGCTTGAACCTTCTATGGGAGGAGAGGATTTTTCAGCATATTTAAGAAAAGCACCTGGTTGTTTCATTAAATTAGGGACTGGTAATAAAACGATAGATACTTGCTACCCGCATCATCATCCAAAATTTGATGTAGATGAATCAGCGCTAATTTATGGAGTGGAACTATTTTTAGAGACAGCGATAAGACTACTAAAGTCATAGAAAAGTATAAAAAAAGGCAACTGCGCTCTATCGCAGTTGCTTTTATTTCTTTCCGTCAGAGAGGGCTGAGAAAGAACTATGCTCATTTATAGTATATGAATAGCTAACGGACAAGCTTGTACATTTTAATCATTTTTAAAAAAATAGTTGTTGACAGTGATAATCAATGTCAATTAATCTAAAAGTAGTTGAAATTGATAATTATTATCAATGGGATGGATGCGACATGTTAATGAGAAAAAAATTTCACCTTCTGCGGAGGGGATTAAAAGATAAAAATAAAGAAGTTGATCAGCATATGGAATGGCAACGAAATGTAATTCGTTCAGAATATGTAGATGAGAAGAAGAGCATTCAAACAGAAAAAGAGATACAAAGTAAAGGGAGAGGTTCAGTTGAGTAAGTTAGTAATGATTTTTGCAAGTATGAGTGGAAATACAGAGGAAATGGCTGATCATATTGCCGGCGTGATTCGTGAAACAGAAAATGAAATTGAAGTGATTGATATTATGGATTCACCAGAAGCTTCTATACTAGAACAGTATGATGGAATTATTTTAGGTGCATACACTTGGGGAGATGGTGACCTTCCTGATGATTTCTTAGATTTTTATGACGCAATGGATTCTATTGATTTAACTGGGAAAAAAGCGGCAGTCTTCGGATCATGTGATTCGGCTTATCCGAAGTACGGCGTAGCGGTTGACATTTTAATAGAAAAGCTACAAGAACGTGGAGCCACAGTTGTGTTAGAAGGACTAAAAGTAGAATTAACGCCAGAAGATGAAGATATAGAAAAATGTTTACAGTTTGGAGCTGAATTTGTAAAACACCTTTCTTAATGGCAGAAGGGAGATGAAGAGCAAGTGCACGAGAAAATCGCAATCAAAACGATGACAGATTATCATTTGTATGATTTTATGCGTTGTCCGCATAAATTTTATTTTCGTCATATAAAAAGAAGAGAGCCTTCTTCGTTTGAATGGCAACAAATCGCACAAATGATTGTGAATCGAATTATTAACGAATATTACACACTACCTGCGGGCCAACAAACGAAAATTGTACTTTTAATATTAATAGAAAAGTATTGGAAAAAAGTAAGGGTTAATATGTTTGCTTCGAAGGCGGAGTATTATATTGTGTTAGCGAAGCTAACAGATCACTTATTACAGTTTGTTGAAAGAGATGATAGTCAGACACCGCCGTTATTTTTGTATGAAAAATTTCAAACATATATGGAAGAGTTAGGTGTCCATATGTCATTGACATTAGAAGTTGGTGAGTGGAGTACTGAGTCGTTTGTAATTAAAAAGTATGTTGTCGATGCAGATGAGGAAATGCTTGCTCTTTGCCAAAAGTTAATGACAGTATTCAGTTATAAAGCTTTCGGCATTCTTCCAGGAAAAATTGAAGTAATTAATTTAATAGAAGGAACCAAGTATGAGTACATTCCGAAACAGGAAGATATTATAACAGGAATGGCTGATTTATCTAGAATGAAAGAAATGTTGCAGCAACCTGAGCATTATACAGAGCGTCAGTTTCGTTCTGAGTGTATAAGTTGTGCATTTCGTAGCGAATGCCAAGGGGAAGAAGTAAAGAAAGAAGCGGAGCAGAAGAAAAATATCGTACATTAAAGGATGCAATGTTGCATCCTTTTTTTGTATTGACATGAAAAGCTTTTCATCACTTACCGTATATTTGTAGCAGATTTTAATAAAGGGAGGAATAATCAATGAAAGATGAAACGCAAGTATTTCAATGGTTAAAAGAACAGAATGCCCCTTTTGGAATTCAACTGCAAATTTTACAGGCATTTCAACTGTATAAAGTCATTGTTGAAATGGATAAAAGGTTAATGTTGTATGAGGAGAGAGAGCAGAGGGAGAGAATGTAATCTCATCCCTGCAGTATTATTTTCAGTTGTTCTATACCCGATATGAATGCAAGTTCATTCTTATTTTCAAAGTTATAAATTATATTATGTAGTAAAGGGCTGTATTGATAAAAGGTAGTGATGCGGTGAATGAGTAATGGATCATGGTGTGAAATAAGCGTGCTATATTGTTCATATACTGATGTAGTAAATTCATGTCCGAAATCATAATATAGCCCAGCAAAGTCAAAGGCGGGATCTCCCATTTGAGCATCACCAAAATCGATAATCCCTGAAATGGTTTTATTTTGTTTATCAAATAAAATGTGATGATGTGTAAAGTCAGCATGAATAATAGTATTTTGAAAAGTGGATGTATCGATACATGTAAAGAAATTTTCAAATAACCGATTTAAAGATGAATGCTGTAACGAAGTAAGACTGTTAGTAACATACTGATTTAACTTAGTTTGTAGCTCTTTCCAGTAGGTAAGTGTTTTTTCAACAGGGAACCCTAACGTTGTGCCTTGTTTTACAGGAATACTATGTAGAGTTGCAAGGAAGACAGCTAATTGTGTAATAATAGTTTTCAGTTCTTTATCCTCAAGCTTGGTAACTGTGTCTGTTTTTAATGGTTCACCATGAATGAGTGTGTAGTAACTACAAAGTGGAACCGCATCAGCATCATTTCTATATAATAGGTGATAGTGTGGAACCTTAATGTCATGTAGTGAATAAGAGAGAAGCGTGCATAGTTCTTTTTCTACCGGAATGCGCATTGCATATTCTTGTTTTCGCGGGAAACGAAACAGTAGCTCATCATTTACTATAATCGCTACATTATCCCATCCTTCTTCATTTTGTTTATAGAAATGTATAGAAAGATTAGGAAAAGCTTCTTTTATATATTGTTTGTAAGAGTCCATAATTATTCCTCGTTTCTAAGTTAAGTTATTCTAATTTATGATATCAGAATTTTCTTTCTATATGTTAAAATATAACTATCATTATAAAGGAGGGCGGGAGTATTACGAAGAAAAGACTATTAATCACTTCTCTATGTATCGCTTTTGGATTGTTTTGGTCATATAAAGAGGCGGTTTTCGCTAGCTATAAACCGATTGATCAGTACGGATTAAATAAGGGGTTACAGAACAAAAGTATAGGAACTTTAACTCATAATGAAATGAAAAAGGTAGGAGAACATTTTGTGACAGAGCAACTATCAGTGTTTTCGTTTCATAATAAAGAAGATGTGAAACGAAAAGGTGAAGAAATATTTGTAAATAGAGGGTATGAGCAATTAATGAAAAATTATTATCCAAATCGTTTTCAGGATTTAGAGTATAAATTTATAAACGAGGAGATACGTGAAGTGATGGATGAAGGTTTTCTCTATAAAACTGTAGCATACGTTGCGGGTACTGAAAATGGTAAGAGAAGCGAAATGAAATTGAATTATGAAATGGAAATCGTAAAGGTTAATAATATATTTAAAGTGTTAGAACAAAAACAGTACGTACAATAAAGGGAAACATGAACCAGTACCATAAATAGCGGTATAAAAAAATCCCCCAGTTCTTTGAGGGATTCTAAAGGTTTTCATTTTGTTGACCAATTTCTTTTTGAGCAATATATAAATTTCCTTGCTCGACTTGTTTCTGAGTAAGAACAGAATCACCTGCATACCCTTTTTCTGTTTTTACAGTTCTTTTTGAACGATTGGAATCTTGTTTCTTCATATAATAAATCACCTTCCATCAAAAATAAACGAAAATGATAAGTACGAGTAATACAGCAGCAAAAATGGTAATACCCATTAAAAACGAAGTGTTTTTATATTTAGGTGGCTTATGTACATCTTGCCGATATCCAGGTGAAATTTCAGGGGCGAATTCTTCATCGAATGCTCGCTTTTTTTCTTGTTCGTCCATATGTATCCACCTTTCTTTTTCATTATGTTATACGTTTAAAGAAAAAATATGCATAAAGAAAACCGCCCTCTATCGTGAGCGGCGGTTTTCTATTGTATATTTTCTTTGCACTTGAAAGAGACGGATAAGAAGGAAGATGGCGCCAAATGCTAGACCGATAATAAGACCAATCCAATATCCTTTTGCTGCCCAGTCCGTATACGTTGCTAATACATAACCTAGAGGGAGACCAATTACCCAATAAGCGATTAATGTCATAATTAAGGAAACGTTTACGTCTTTATAACCACGTAGTGCCCCTTGTACAGGAGTTGCAATCGCATCTGAAATTTGAAATAAAATCGCAAATATAAGAAATTCTTTTGCTAAATGATGAACTTGTACATCTGTCGTATAAATAGAAGCAATTTCATCATCAAAGAAGTAAAGAAGAATGGAATATAATAGGGCGAATGCAAGTGCTAAGCCAATCCCAATAAACCCATATTGTTTTGCGTTATTATATCGTTTCGCTCCAACTTCGAATCCAACAGCAATAGTCATTGCCATTGCTAAACTTAAAGGAGTCATATAGAGCAAGGAAGCGAAATTCATAGCTGCTTGATGAGCTGCGATTGTTGTTGTGCTAAAATTACTCATCATAAGTGTTACTGCAGCAAAAATACTCGTTTCAAAAAAGATAGCAAATCCGATAGGGACGCCAAGTTTTAAGAATTCTTTCCAACTAGAAAGAGAAGGGCGATATAATTGTTTAAAGATATGGAAAGATGCAAAAGGCTCTTTCGTACGAATAATCATAACGGTAATAATTAAAATGCACCAATAAGTTGCTGCAGAAGCAATTGCTGCTCCGACACCACCGAGTTTTGGAAAACCGAAATGACCGAAAATTAATACATAGTTTAATACTACGTTAATAGGTAATGACAGTAACGTAATAATCATCGTTGTGCGAGTTTTTCCTAATGCATCAATAAATCCACGTAAAACAGTGTAAGTAAATAAAGGAATAATTCCAATTGCGATAATACTTAAAAATTGTGCTGCAATACGTTCTACCGGTTCTTCTAATCGCATGCCATTTAAAATGGGTGTAACAGCGAAGAATCCAATAAGGATAACGACGAAGCTAGCACAAATTGCTAAATAGACTGCCTGTATGACGACTTGGGGAACATCTTCTTTTTTCTTGGATCCAACGAGCTGCGCAACAATTGGAGTAGTAGCCATCAAAATTCCTGTTAATCCGGTACTAACTGGAATCCATATACTCGTTCCAATAGCGACACCTGCTAAATCAATAGGACTTGCATGCCCTGACATTGTTGTATCAAAAAAGCTCATTGCAAATAATGACATTTGCGTTACGAAAATCGGAAAAAATAGTAATACAAATTGCTTTAATTTTTGTGAGAATGTAATAGTTTCTTTCATAAAATCTCCTTTCTACGTAAAAAAGAAAACTCTTACTATCATACAATTTAATCAAAAAATAGAAAAGGAATAAGCTTATTAAAACTACGGTTTGACTATAAAAAAGGATGCACTTTGAAAGGGGATAAGGTATTATGGTAAGGTATGAAAAAATTACATATTATTAGTTATTAAGGAGGCACTACTCGTGGCTGATTGGTTAATTGGAATAATCATGGGTGCTGTTGAAGGTTTAACAGAGTTTTTACCAGTATCATCAACAGGACATATGATTTTAACAGGTCATTTACTTGGATTTGACGACGAGAGAGCGAAAGTTTTCGAAGTTGTTATTCAATTGGGATCGATTTTAGCAGTTGTCGTTATATTTTGGAAACGTTTATGGTCTTTAGTAGGTATAGGGAAAGTAACAGATGGACCATCGTTAAATTTATTACATATTATTATCGGGATGATTCCTGCCGGCGTACTTGGCGTATTATTCCATAGTGCGATTAAAGAAGTTTTATTTGGGCCAGGCCCAGTTGTTATTAGCTTAGTGGCTGGTGGTATTTTAATGATTGTTGCTGAGAAGTTTTCGAAACCAAGTACAGCAAGAACATTAGATGAAATCACATATAAGCAAGCATTTACAATTGGAATGTTCCAATGTTTAGCACTTTGGCCAGGATTTTCTCGTTCTGGATCTACAATAAGTGGTGGTTTATTAGCTCGCGTGTCACATACAGCGGCAGCTGAATATACATTCATTTTAGCAGTACCAATGATGGTAGCTGCAAGTGGTTTAGATTTAATTAAAAGCTGGGATATATTAAGTGCGGCTGATCTACCGTTATTTGCAACAGGATTTATTACAGCATTCGTTGTTGCGATGCTTGCAATTGTTTCATTCTTAAAATTATTATCTCGTGTAAAACTAACACCGTTTGCTTACTATCGTTTCATTTTAGCTGCGGTATTCTATTTCTTCATTATGTAATAAAAAAACTGCCGGGTTCGGCAGTTTTTTTTATTTTACTACTTTTTCCATCATGCTTTCCATTACGTGTTCCCAAAGAGAGGTATCATCCGCTAATGTAGCACGGAAATTAGCGTACATTTCTTTTTGTTTCTCTTCGAATGTTGGATCTTCTTTTTCAGGCAATGTAGCGCGCATTGAAGTTATTAATTCTTGTACTTTTGGAGCGCGTGGTCCCCAAACAGCTTGTTCATTTCCATCTTTATCAATGAAAATAAAGATTGGAATCGCACGTGCTGTTCCATTTGTTAAATATTGATCCATTAATTCTAAGTTTTCATCGCGAATTAATAATGACATATCAATATTTGCAACTTCAGAAATTCGTTTCATAACAGGTACGCATAAAAGAGCGTCACCACACCAATCAGCTGTTAATACGATAACACGCCAACCATCATTTTGACGTTCTTCTAATACAGGAAGTAATTCATTTGGAATTAAAAAGTTATTGTAAATGTGCAGTAGCTCGTATTGATTTACTTTCATTTCATTTACATATGTATCAAAGGACATACCTTTATCAGCCCATTGTTGTAAGTTCATAAGTAACACCTCTTTAGTATGATTTGTTTTCATTGTACCAATTTTTATATAGAAAAGCTTGTATTCTTACCCTTTCTTGTCACTTAATAATTTATTTAATAGGAAAAGGAATAGTACGACACATAATTCAGCTATGTTGGACAGTTGTACGCTCTCTATCCAGTCGTCAGCGGTATGAATGACGAACCAATCTAGCGTAATTTCAATGATCGCGAAAAGGGTAATAGAAAGCCAATTTGGCATGTTTTGTTTCATTGGATATAGCAGTGCCTTGAAGAAACTGAAGATGAAAAATATAATACCGTCTAAGAAAGTAATTAATAAAAAAAATAGAAGTAAGGCAGTGCGCGACCTATACTCTACACCAGTAATATGAAAGATTCCTACATATACAAAAAATATAAATGCAAAAATTATAATAAGGAACAGAATAATAAAACCAATAATCAAAGTTTTATCTTTTAGATTGAAATTAGAAAATTTGTCTTCTTCACCCACTATTCCAACTCCTTTTTTTGGAGAATCAACTTCATTTTATCATGAAATGTCTATTAAAAAACTACGAATTATGGGGAAATAAGATGACAAAAAGTAAGATTTCATGTAAGATTATTAATAAGGTTTTTATTTAACTAAATGAAATAAAAGGAGCTGTCAAAGTTGTCTCAAAATCGAGAGCAATTAATGGAAGAACTATCGACAAATGTTTTTGCTATGTTCCGCACGTTGCGTAATGATATTGGAAAAATATTTGGTGGTTACATACCATGGAATGAGTTCATCGTCCTTAGAATATTGAATCGCACGAATAAAGAAATGGTATCACGTGTAGCGAATGAGTTAAATGTGTCGAATAGTCATATTACAGCTGTTACAGAAAAATTAATTAATAAAGGTTTTGTAACTCGTTCACGTTCTACGTCAGATCGCCGAGTTGTATATTTAGAAATCACAGAACAAGGCAAAGATTTAGTTGCGAAAATGGAAGGCGCGAAAAAACAATATTTACAAGAAAGATTCTCTATGCTTTCAGAAGAAGAAATGAATATAATGATATCTATTTCTAAAAAACTTATTTAATTCATTATAAGTAAGAAAACGCTTACGTATTAAAGGAGAAGCCCTTCCTTATATGAGGAAGGGCTTCTTTCGTATGTAAAAGATTATAAAAAAGAAAATATGTAACATACTACTAGTAAAGGAAGGGGGCAGAAATATGACTAATCGAAATGGTAGTAAAGGAAGCGGAAATCAAGGCTCACCGAAATCAGGTCAATTTCAGCAAGAGTTTAGCACTGAATTTGAGACTGGTAATGATAACAAAGGAAAAGAATATCGTTCGAAAAAAGGAAGTAAATCAAAAAAGGAGTGAAATAATTCACTCCTTTTTTGATTTAAGATGCTGCAGATTGATCTGTATTATATTTTTCTTCTGATTTTGCAACAATCATTGCGCAAATTGCATCACCAGAAATGTTTACAGCTGTTCGTGACATATCTAGAATACGGTCAATACCGATAATTAAGGCAATGCCTTCTACTGGTAGATTTACTTGATTTAAAACCATCGTCAGCATTACGAGTCCAACACCTGGTACACCAGCAGTGCCGATACTAGCTAGTACAGCAGTTAATACGACGACAGCTAATTGGGAAATAGTAAGCTCGACCCCGTATACTTGAGCGATAAACACAGTTGCTACGCCTTGCATAATGGCAGTACCATCCATATTAATCGTTGCACCTAGTGGTTGTACAAAAGAACTTATCGCTTTTGGAACGCCAAGTTTTTCTTGTGCGGTTTTCATTGCAAATGGAAGAGATGCGTTAGAGCTAGATGTACTAAATCCGATTGCCATGACCGGTCCGAAATGTTTAAAGAAACGGACAATACTTTCTTTTGCTAATACCTTTAATAATCCACCATAGACGAAGACGCCGTGAATAATAAGTACTAGCATAACGACAATCATATACTTGAACATCGCAGCGACGCCAGCAAGACCCATTTTACCAACGGACGAAGCAAGCAACCCGAATGTTCCAATTGGAGCTAATTTCATAACGAGATTCACGAGATACATCATTAATTCGTTGCCCTGTTCAAGTAATGAATGAATACCTTGGACACGTTTTCCTAAAATAGCTATACCAAGTCCAATTAATACGGCAAAGGCAATAATTTGTAACATGTTTCCGTCAGCCATCGCTTTTGCTGGGTTATCTGGTACGATATTTAGCAATGTATCGACGAAAGATGTTTCGGTTTTTGCACCTTCATATTTAAGCCCTTCGGTTTTAAAGTTTCCGCCAGAGCCTGGTTGTATAATAAGTGCGAATGTAACTGCAATGGAAATCGCAACAGCTGTAGTTACAAGAAAGAATGAAATTGATTTTAAGCCGATTCTTCCAAGTTGCTTCGGGTCTCCAAGCCCAGCAGCTCCAAGTACGATAGATATAAATACAACGGGAACAACTAGCATTTTAATGAGGCGAATAAATAATTGACCAAGTGGATTGAACACATATTGATTTAATGGTTCAAAAATGGATGGCGCAGCTAAATTTAAAGTGAGTCCGACAACTAAACCGAGAAATAATGCAATTAAAATTGCTTTTGTTTGTTTCAATATACCCCCCCTTATTTTTGTGAAATTACTTTCTACATTAATTGTACCGAAAAACTACCTATTTTGACAATATTTTCTGAATATTTTGCATAAAATTATCTATTTACATATAGATTGTTTTTACTAAAGTAAGCAGAGAAAGTTAAATAATCTATTTAAAAAACAAAATAGACCATCACATAGGATGGTCTAGGGAAGGGGGACAATTTATGTCAATT